>CAVRSW010000016.1:0-157497 GCA_963723945.1 uncultured Actinomycetota bacterium | reverse complement strand
CAGCCGGTTGACCGCGCGGTGCGGCTCCAGCCACTCCCCCCGACGTGGAGGGCGCGGTGGGTGACCCATGCGGTCGCCAGCAGTACCGCTGCGACGAAGCAGAGCGCGATCGGCTGCAGCCACGAGACCACCGGCGGGTTGCCGACCCGGTCGGTGATCGGGTGCAGCGCCCAGCCCGCCACCAGGCCGACGATCACCGACCCTCCGACCGTGGCCGCAGACGTGGGCTGCAACCTCCCCTCGGGAGGTGGCCCGTCCGGCTCCTCGTCGGACGGACCCCTCGTCACGGGGGCGTCACTGGAGATCGAGCGCCAGGTCCTCGCGGCGCGTCATCCCGGAGTCGTCGAGCGCCTCGAGCAGCTCCTTGACCGAACCGACGCCGGGGATCTGGCCGTCGGGCTCGACGTCGTGCCAGGGCCGGAGGACGAAGGCGCGCTCGTGGGCGCGCGGGTGTGGCAGCTGCAGCTGGTCGTCGTCGGCCCGACGGTCGCCGACCACGATGATGTCGACGTCGAGGGTGCGGGGAGCGTTGCGCACGTCGCTGCGCTCGCGGTCGTAGGCGTCCTCCACGGCCAGCGCCCGGTCGAGGAGCCGGTGGGCGGCGAGCGTGGTGTCGAGCAGCAGCACCGCGTTGAGGAACAGCGGGGAGTCCTCGGGGCTGTCGACCGGTTCGGTCTCGTAGACCGGGGAGACGGAGGTGACCCACACGTCCGGGGTGTCGGCGATCGTGTCGACGGCCCCCTGCAGCGCACCCATCCGGTCACCGAGGTTGGAGCCCAGGGCGAGGACCGCCCGCCGGATCGGCCGCATCTCACCGGTCAGGGTGTCGGCGTCGATGATGTTCGGGTTGGGCGTCTCGGTCACAGGCTGTCCTCGCGTTTCTGAAGGATCGTCAATGCCACGTCGGCGAACGCCGCCTCGATCGGGGCATCCGGCTTGTGCACCGTCACCCGCACCCATTCAACACGATGGTCCGAAAGCGCGACGTCCGAGATCCGCCGGGCCAGGGTCTCGATCAGGTCGACCGGATCCGACTCGACGGCCGTCTTCACTCGTCCCACGAGGCTCCCGTAGTCGACAGTGTCCTGCAAGTCGTCGCTCTCGGCCGCCGTCCGGGTGTCGAGACCGAGGGTGAGGTCGATGACGAACTGCTGGCCGTCGCGGCGCTCGTGGTCGAAGACGCCGTGGTGGCCGAAGCACTCGATGCCGGAGATGGTGAGCTCGTCGCTCATGGCCGCTCCTCGTGCTGCAGCCGCCCGAGGACGGCGAGGGCGTCCGCGCTGGCGCGGACGTCGTGGACCCGGATCCCCCAGACTCCGCGCATGGCGAGCAGCAAGGTCAGGGCGGTGCTGGCGGCCTCCCGGTCGAGCACCGGACGGGGCTCCCCGTCGGCCCCGGCCAGCAGGCTGCCCAGGAACGACTTGCGGCTGCCACCGACCAGCAGCGGGAGGCCGAGGGCCTGCAGCCGGTCGGTGCCGGCCACGAGCGCCCAGTTGTGGTCGGCGGTCTTGGCGAAGCCCAGCCCGGGGTCGACGACCAGCCGGTCGTCGGGGATCCCCGCGGTGCGGGCCGCCTCCACCCGCTCGCCGAGCTCACGGACCACCGCCTCGACGACCCCGCCGGGCTCGTCGTAGCGGGCCAGCGACTGCATCCGGTCGGCGTGCCCGCGCCAGTGCATCGCGACGTACGTCGCCGCGGAGCCCGCCACCACGTCGAGGATCGCGGGGTCGGCCAGCCCGCCGGACACGTCGTTGACCATCGTGGCGCCGGCCCCGATCGCGGCCGCGGCCACCTCGGCGCGCATCGTGTCGACCGAGACGACCACCCCGTCGGCCGCCAGCGCGGTGATCACCGGGACCACCCGGGCGAGCTCCTCGACGACCAGCGGCCGGGTCGCCCCCGGGCGGGTCGACTCGCCGCCGACGTCGACGATGTCGGCTCCCTCGGCGAGCAGCTGCCGGCCGTGGGCGACGGCGGCCTCCGACTCGACGTAGCGGCCCCCGTCACTGAACGAGTCGGGCGTGACGTTCACGACGCCCATCAGCCGCGGGGGCACTAGGACCTGCCGTGGATGAGGGAGAGCGCCTCGGCTCGGGTCGCCGCCTCCCGCATGGTGCCGCGCATGGCGGACGTGATGGTGCGTGAGCCCGCCTTGCGGACCCCGCGCATCGTCATGCAGAGGTGCTCGGCCTCGATCACGACGATCACGCCGCGCGCCTCGAGGATCTCCATCAGCGCGTCGGCCACCTGCGTGGTGAGCCGCTCCTGCACCTGGGGCCGCTTGGCGAAGACGTCGACCAGCCGGGCCAGCTTCGACAGCCCGGTGATCTTGCCCGAGACGGCCGGGATGTAGCCGACGTGGGCCACCCCGGTGAACGGCACCAGGTGGTGCTCGCACATCGACCACAGCTCGATGTCGCGGACGATCACCATCTCGTCGTGGCCGAGGTCGAAGGTCGTGGTGAGGACCTGCTCGGCGCTCATCCGCAGCCCGCTGGTCAGCTCCGCGTAGGCGCGCGCCACACGGGCGGGCGTGTCGTGGAGCCCCTCGCGGGTGGGGTCCTCGCCGATGGCGATCAGCAGCTCGCGGACGGCTGCCTCGGCCCGGGCGTGGTCGTACTCCGGGACCTCGTCGGGGTCACGCTCGGGCAGCGACACGGGGTCGGTCATCGAGGAGGCTCGGGTGGGGTGTGGCCCTCGAGGCCGGGGTCGCCGTGGACGTCACCGCCCGCGCCCGGGGGCGTGATGACGACGCCGGCGTCGCTCTCGTCGGGCACGCCGTTGGCCTTGGCCCGCTCGCGGACCTCCTCGGGGATGTCGATGGGCGGGATCTCCGAGGGGCTGCGGTCGGGTGACCCGGTCCACGCGGGACGGTGCTCCTGGAGCCGCAGCGCGGTGAAGACCGCGGCGACCTCCTCCTTGTCCAGCGTCTCCCTGTCGAGCAGCGCCAGCACCAGCGCGTCGAGGACGTCGCGGTTCTCCTCGAGGATGTCGAAGGCCTCCTGGTGGGCCCCGGCCAGCAGCGCCTTGGTCTCCTGGTCGACCTTGGCGGCGACGTCCTCGGAGTAGTTGCGGCTGTGGCCGATGTCGCGCCCCAGGAACGGCTCGGAGTTGGACTCGCCCAGCTTGATCGCGCCGAGCGTCTCGGTCATGCCGTACTGGGTGACCATCGCGCGGGCCAGGTTGGTGGCCTTCTCGATGTCGTTGCCCGCGCCGGTCGTGACGTCGTGGAAGACCATCTCCTCGGCCGCGCGGCCCCCCATCATGTAGGCCAGCTTGTCGAGCAGCTCGCTGCGGGTCTGGGAGTACTTGTCCTCGTCGGGCAGCACCATCGTGTATCCCAGGGCCCGGCCCCGCGGGAGGATCGTGACCTTGTGGACCGGGTCGCTGCCGGGCAGGGCCGCGGCCACCAGGGCGTGCCCGCCCTCGTGGTAGGCGGTGACCAGCTTCTCCTTCTCGCTCATCAGCCGCGAGCTGCGCTGGGGACCGGCGATCACGCGGTCGATGGCCTCGTCGAGCGAGGTGTTGTCGATCAGCTTCTGGTCCTGCCGGGCGGTGAGCAGCGCCGCCTCGTTGAGCACGTTGGCCAGGTCGGCGCCGGTGAAGCCCGGCGTACGCCGCGCGACGCTCTTGAGGTCGATGTCGGCGGCCATCGGCTTGCCGCGGGAGTGGACCTTGAGGATCTGGTGGCGGCCGTCGAGGTCGGGGGCGTCGACACCGATCTGGCGGTCGAAGCGGCCGGGACGCAGCAGCGCCGGGTCGAGGACGTCGGGACGGTTGGTCGCGGCGATCAGGATCACGCCGCCGCGGACGTCGAAGCCGTCCATCTCGACCAGCAGCTGGTTGAGGGTCTGCTCACGCTCGTCGTGACCGCCCCCCATGCCGGCGCCGCGGTGCCGGCCGACGGCGTCGATCTCGTCGATGAAGACGATCGCGGGTGCGTTCTCCTTGGCCTGCTCGAACAGGTCACGGACGCGGGAGGCACCGACACCGACGAACATCTCGACGAAGTCGGACCCGGAGATGGAGTAGAACGGGACGCCCGCCTCGCCGGCGACCGCCCGCGCGAGCAGCGTCTTGCCGGTGCCCGGAGGGCCGTAGAGCAGCACGCCCTTGGGGATCTTGGCGCCCACGGCCTGGAACTTGGCGGGCTCCTGCAGGAACTCCTTGATCTCGCCGAGCTCCTCGATCGCCTCGTTGCAGCCGGCGACGTCGGAGAACGTCGTCTTGGGCATGTCCTTGGTGATCAGCTTGGCCTTGGACTTGGCGAACTGCATCACGCCGCGGCCGCCGCCACCCTGCATGTTGTTCATCAGCCAGAGGAACACCAGCACGATCAGCACGATCGGCAGGAACGTCGCCAGGATCGAGCCGATCACGCTCGGCCGCGCGATCTCGGTGGTGTAGGTCTCGACCTCGCCGGCCCTGACCTGCTCCTCGACGGCGTTCTCGATCTCGGCCTGGGTGTCGGTCAGCCAGTAGGCCATGACCTCGTTGCCGCCGCTCTCGCGCTCGACGCCCTCGTCGAGCGTGGCCTCGATGACCTGGTCCCCGTCGATGAACGTGATCTCGGAGACCTCGCCCGACTCGATGTACTCGATCATCCGCGAGGTGGAGATCTCCTCGTGCTCGCCCGTGGGGACGAGGTACTGGAGGGCGAGCAGGACACCGGTCACGGCGAGGATGCCGATGACCCAGCGGTTCAGCAGGATGCGCTTCACGTATTTCTCTCGGGCTCAGGGGCTGCGGGACCGACGACGCTACCGGCCGACGGCAGCCCCCATTCTCGCAGGCTGCCCCAACGGACGCCCAACGAGCGCGGATCGGCCCCGGCCACCCCCGGGACACGGCTGCGTTCTCGGGCTCCCGGCAGACGAGGGCTGTCCCTCTGCCCCCATGGGGGGGCCTCGTTTCGGCGTTGTTGGAGCGATCGATCAACCGCCCTCTTGCTCAACCGCTCCAACAACGCGCTCGGGGCCCCGGTCCAGCCGACGGGCCGTCGGGCGAGGCTCGCTCAGGAGTAGACGTGCGGCGCGAGCGTGCCGATGTCGCGCAGGTTGCGGTAGCGCTCCCGGTAGTCAAGGCCGTAGCCGACGACGAACTCGTTGGGGATGTCCCAGCCCACGTACTTGACCTCGACCGGCATCTGCAGCGCCTCGGGCTTGCGGAGCAGGGTGCAGATCTCGACGCTGGCGGGGGCACGGGAGGCGAGGTTGGACGTCAGCCACGACAGCGTGAGGCCGGTGTCGATGATCTCGTCGACGATGACGACGTGGCGGCCGGTGATGTCGGTGTCGAGGTCCTTGAGGATGCGGACGACGCCGCTGGACTTGGTGCCGGAGCCGTAGGAGGAGATCGCCATCCAGTCCATCTCGAGGTGGCGGGTGAAGCTGCGCGCGAGGTCGGCCATCACCATCACCGCGCCGCGCAGGATGCCGACGATCAGCAGGTCGTGGCCGTCGTAGTCGGCCTCGATCTGCTCGGCCAGCTGGCCCAGGCGCTCCCGGATCTCGGCCTCGGTGAAGAGCACGTTCACGAGGTCGTCTTCGACGTGGGAGGCATCCATGGCGTCAGGATTCCACAGAGGTGCGGCGGAACCGCAGGCGACGGCCGCCCCGCACCGCCGTGACGTGGCCGGGCAGCTGCACCTGCCCGGTGACCTCTCCCGCGGCGAGGTCGGCGAGGGCGCGCACGTGGACGTGGAACAGCTCGGCGTCGCGGGCCCCGGCTTCCAGCGCGGCGAGGCGCAGCACCCGTGAGGCGACCGCGTCGTCGAGCCGGTGGAGCTCCGGCAGCGGCAGCCCGTCCGGGGAGCGCAGCAGCGCGTGCTGGTCGGCCGCCATCCGGTCGAGCGCCTCCATGTCGGGCCGCAGCTGTCCGGCGGTCCGCGCGAGGGTCTCGGCGACCCCGGGTCCGAGCTCGCGCTCCAGCAGCGGCAGCACCGTGTGGCGGACCCGGCTGCGGGTGAACCGCGGGTCGGCGTTGTGGGGGTCGTCCCACCACCGGATCCCCTCCTCCACGCACGCCTGCTCGGTCTCGGACCGGCGGACGTCGAGCAGCGGCCGCACGAACACGTCGTACGACGGGCGCATCCCGGCGATCGAGCGCCCGCCGCTGCCGCGGGTCAGGCCCAGCAGCACGGTCTCGGCCTGGTCGTCGAGGGTGTGGCCCAGCAGCACGCGGCGGGCGCCGACCCGGCCGGCGAGCTCCTCGAGCACGGCGTAGCGGGCCTCCCGGGCGGCCGCCTCGGGTCCCTGGCCGCCGCCCTCCACCCGGACCCGCGCGGCGACCGTCTCGTCGGCCCCGAGCGTGGCCATCGCGGCCACGACCTCCTCGGCGCGGTCGGCGGAGCCGTCCTGCAGACCGTGGTCGACGGTCGCCCCCACCACCAGCACCGCCAGCGACCGCGCCTCGTGGACCGTGGCGGCGAGCAGCGCGAGCGAGTCGGCGCCCCCGGAGCACGCGACGACCACCCGGTCACCGGGCTCGAGGCCTGCGAGCGCGCGGCGTACGCCGCGACGGCAGGCGGCGACCGGGGCGGGGAGCGACACGGGCCTAGAGGACGCGGTCGACCCAGGCCTCGGGCGCCGCGATCTCCTCCTTGGACGGCAGGTGCTCAGGGCGCTCCCAGACCGCGTTGAAGTCCGCCATGCCGACCTTGTCGACGACGCCGCGGACGAACTTCGCGCCGTCGCGGTACTGCGCCATCTTGGCGTCGAGGCCGAGCATCCGGCGCAGGAAGCGGTCGAGGACGCCGACGCCCTGGCGCCGCTGGTCGAACGCGCGACGGATCTCGGCGACCGAGCCGATGACCTGGGGGCCGACGCCGTCCATCACGACGTCGGCGTGGCCCTCGAGCAGCGACATCACGCCGGTGACCCGGTCGAGGATCTGCTTCTGCTCCGGCGAGCTCAGCGCGTCGAGGACACTGCCGGTGCCGCCGCCGCGCAGCGCCTCGGAGACCCGCTTGACGCCGTCCTCGAGCATGCCGCCCGGGTCGACGGTGTCGGCCAGCGCGGCGACCTGGGCGAACAAGTGGTCGCGCAGCCACGGCACGGCCGTGAACTGCACCCGGTGGGTCTCCTCGTGGAGGCAGACCCAGAGCCGGAAGTCCGAGGGGTCCGCCTTCAGCTCCCGCTCGACGTGGACGACGTTGGGGGCGACCAGCAGCAGCCGGCCGGACGGCTCGTGGAAGGGGTCGAACTGGCCGAGCACCTTGGACGCCAGGAAGCCCAGCAGCAGCCCGACCTCGGTGCCGGTCACCCGGGAGCCGACGGCCTGGGCAAGACCATTCGGTGCGCCCTTCTTCTCCGTCAGCTTGTCGATCACCGGCGCCAGCATGGTCGCGAACGCGTCGGAGTTGGCCTGCACCCAGCCGGCACGGTCGACGACCAGCACCGGCGCCGTACGCTCCTCGGCCACCAGCCCCGTGAAGTCGCGGACCAGCCCGGTCGATCGGTCGGCGGCCGCGCGCAGCTCGGCGACGACGGCGGCGGCCTCGTCGGCGCTGACCGTCGGGCCCTGCCCGGCAAGGCGGCTGCCGATGGTGGCCGCGAGGTCCCAGTCGACCATGGAGTCCATGCCGGTGACCCTACGCGTGACCGGCAACCGGGCCCGTGGTTTCAGCGCGTGCAGCGACAGGCGCCGAGACCGACGGCCAGCTCGTCGAGCTCCTGCTCGGCCTCGACCGTCCTGGCGTACTTGATCCGATCGGCGGAGAGCACGAACGCCATCGGCGTGCCGGCCTGGTCGGTCGCGACACCGGCCAGGGCGCGGACACCCGTGAGCGTGCCGGTCTTGGCCCGGACCAGGCCGACCCCGGCCCGGGGGCCGGTGTCGAAGCGGGTCGCCAGCGAGCCGGTGAACCCGCCGACCGGGAGGCCCGTCAGCAGGGGGCGCAGGCCGGGGCGGTCCGGGTCCGCGGCGGCCTGCAGCGCGCCGACCAGGGCCGCGCCGGTCAGCCGGTTGTCGCGGGAGAGCCCGCTCCCGTCGTGCAGCACGACGCCGGCCACCGGGACGCCCAGGTCGCCCAGCGCCGCGGTCACCGCACGACCGGCACCCGCGAAGGACGGGTCCTGGTCACGCGCCAGCGCCACGTGGCGGGCCAGCACCTCGGCCCCCTCGTTGTCGCTGATCTCGATCACCCGCTCGGCGACCTGCGACAGCGGCGCGCTCGACACCGCCGCCAGCTCGTCGGCGTCGCGTTCGGCGGTGGCGCGGCGGACCGGGCCGGTGACGCGTACGCCCTGGTTGCGCAGCGCCTCGGCGAAGGCCGTGGCCGCGCCTGCCGCGGGGTCGTCGAGCCGACCGAAGCCGGAGGGGTCCAGACCCTCGTCGACCCAGAGGGCGCTGATCGGCGACACGATGCCGTCGGGGACGTAGTCGGGCTCCCAGGCGGGGTTGTCGGAGGGGCCGGTGAAGAGCGAGTCGTCGTACGACAGCCGGACCGGGCGTCGCCACTGCTCCTCGCGCAGCGACTGCGCGGTCTGTCGGGCGAGATCGACGAGGTCGGCCCGCGGCGGCCAGTCCCCGGCCTCCGGCGGTCGGGTCACGAGGAACGGGTCGCCGCCCCCGACGAGGGTGAGCCTTCCGCGACGACCCACGACACTCGTCGTGAACCGGTGGTCGCGACCCAGCTCGGCCAACGCGGCCGCGACGGTGACGACCTTGGTCGACGAGGCCGGGACGAACCCGCCGCTCCCCGACTCGAACACCTCCCGGCCTCCGTCGAGCGGGGCCACGTACGCGTGGACAGACCGGCCGAGGTCGCGGTCGCGCAGTCCGGGCCCGAGCGCACCGCGTACGGCGGATGCGGAGAGGTCGTCCTGCTCCGCCGCGACGGCCACGGGCCCCGGACGCGCCAGGGTCGGGACCTCGAGACCCTCCGGGGGCGCGACCGCGGCCGGCTCGCGAACCGGGTCGGGCTGCTCACCGCCGAACCAGCGTTCGCCGAGGTCGAAGCGGTAGGCGGCCGCCGCACCCCCGAGCAGCGCCAGCACGAGCACGATCGGCAGCCACACCGCGAGCCGGGCGCCGCTTCCGGCGGCGCGACTCGACCCGTGGTGTCGGTCACGTGTGCTCACTCATGCCCCTTCCGGCTGCGCGTTCGGAGCCATTGTGCGCGACACTGGACCCCGGCCCGGACGCGGCCGGCGACACAGACGGACCGAAGGGTGGACAGCGTGCTCGAGTTCGACGTGGTGGTGGAGATCCCCAAGGGGGAGCGCAACAAGTACGAGGTCGACCACGTGACCGGCCGGATCCGGCTCGACCGGATGCTCTTCACCTCGACCGCCTACCCCGCCGACTACGGCTTCATCGAGGACACCCTCGGCCAGGACGGCGACCCGCTCGACGCCATGGTCATCCTGCAGCAGCCGACCTTCCCGGGCTGCGTCATCAAGTGCCGGGCGATCGGCATGTTCCGGATGACCGACGAGGCCGGCGGTGACGACAAGGTGCTCTGCGTCCCGAGCCACGACCCGCGACTCGAGCACCTGCGCGACATCAACCACGTCTCGAAGTTCGACCGGCTGGAGATCCAGCACTTCTTCGAGGTCTACAAGGACCTCGAGCCCGGCAAGTCCGTCGAGGGCGCCGACTGGGTCGGCCGTACCGAGGCCGAGGCCGAGGTCCAGGCCTCCTTCAAGCGCGCCGAGGACAGCCCCGACCACTGAGGTCGGGGGTTGCTGGTGGGCCGGCGGCAGCGGCGGTTGCTTTCCCCGGTCGGCCGGGGAAACCCTGGGTTTGTCCCCTAAACAAGGGGCACGAACCCACAGACTCGCGGACGAACCCCTGGACGGCGCGGCACGCACGCGCTCGGGCCAGCCTCGACCGCTGACAACGCGCTCGGTGGGCCGGCGGCGGTTGGTTTCCCCGGCCCAACCGGGGAAACCCTGGGTTCGTCCCCTAAACAACGGGCACAAACCCACACACTCGCGGACGCACCCCGACCAGAGCGCCCCACCCGCAGCGCGCCGCCCCCCTCACCCCACCAGCTCAGGCGAACGCAGCATCTCGGGCGGTACGCCGAACGCGTCGACGAGGCCGACGGCGAGCGGGCGGATCCGGCGGCACAGGTCGTTGACCTCGCGGCTGATCGCCTTGGAACGCTGGCTGGAGAGCCGGCCGTGCTCCATGAACCACGCCCGGTCGGCCTCGATGGTCGAGAGCGCGAACAGGTCGCGCAGCAGGTTGAGCGCGACCTTGGCGTCGCCGTCCTCGAGGGTCGCGATCTTGTCCACGAACGCGTCGAGGACCCGCCGCTCGACGTGCGCGCGGGCGGCGCCGATCACGTGGTCCTGCACCTGGGAGAAGACCTCGCCGGCGTTCTGTCCGTGGTCGATGCCGCGCTTGAGCCGCCGGGCGACGCCGGAGAGCATGTGCTCCTCGCGGAACCGCAGCATCATCCGCTGGTAGTTGGGGTCGAGCAGCCCGGCCTCCTGGTCCCAGTCGTCCCCGCCCGGCAGCACGTCGCGCACCCGCTCGATCAGCGTGTGCACCGAGGTCTTCTCGATGACGGTCTCGACGGCGAGACCGGCGACGAAGCGCACCATCCCGAACTGGTCCATGTCCTCGAACTCGCTGGCGTAGTCGGTGAGCAGTCCCTTGGCCACCAGCTGCAGCAGCACGTGGTTGTCGCCCTCGAACGTCGTGAACACGTCGGTGTCGGCCTTCAGGGCGGCGAACCGGTTGAGCGCCCGATATCCCTGTCCGCCACACGCCTCCCGGCACTCCTGGATCGTCGCGGTCGCGTGCCACGTGCCGAGCGCCTTCACGCCCGCGGCGAGCGACTCCAGCTCGCGGCGCCGGTGGTCGTTCTCCCCCTCCTCGGGCGCCTCGGTCTGCGAGAACACCTCGTGCAGCTCCAGCGCGACGACCTCCTGCGCGACGTGGAGGGCGTACGTCCGGGCGAGCAGCGGCAGCAGCCGGCGCTGGTGCATGCCGTAGTCGAGCAGCAGCTCCTCGTGCTCCTCCGAGGTGGCGTTGAACTGGCGGCGCCGGTCCGCGTAGCGCACGGCGATCGCGAGCGCGACCTTCGCGGCGTTGATCCCCGCACCGCCCACGCACACCCGCCCCTGCACCAGCGTGCCGAGCATGGTGAAGAAGCGGCGGTTGGCGTTGTCGATCGGGCTCTCGTAGCGGCCGTCCGCCGTGACGTCGGCGAACTGGTTGAGCAGGTTCTCGCGCGGGACGCGGACGTGGTCGAAGGAGATCCGGCCGTTGTCGACGCCGTTGAGGCCCATCTTGAGGCCGTCGTCCTCGATCGTGATGCCGTCGAGCACCTCGCCGCCACGCCGCAGCGGTACGACGACGGCGTGGACCCCGTGCCGCTCGCCGGCCACCTCGAGCTGGGCGAACACCACGGCGAGCTCCGCGTGCCGGGCGGCGTTGCCGATCCAGTCCTTGCGAGCCGACGGGTCGGTCGTGGTGACGACGAGCTCCTCGGTGTCGGGGTCGTACGTCGCGACCGTGCCGAGCGCCTGCACGTTGGAGCCGTGCCCCACCTCGGTCATGGCGAAGCAGCCCATCAGCCGGCCGGTGATCAGGTCGCGCAGGTAGGCGTCGTGGTGCCGCTGGGTGCCGAGCTGCAGGATCGCGCCGCCGAACAGCCCGAACTGCACGCCGACCTTCACCAGCACCGACAGGTCGCCGTACGCCAGCGTCTCGAACGCGGCGATCGAGGCCCCGAGGTCGCCGCCCCCGCCGTACTCCTCCGGGAAGCCCATGCCGGTCTGCCCGGTCGAGGCCATCATCACGACCAGGTCGCGCACCCGGTCGCGGAAGTCGTCGGTCGAGAGCGTCTCGGCCTCCTCGAGCACCGAGGCGTGGTCGGCGAGGTTGCTGCGCACGAGGTCGCGGACCTCGGCGTAGCGGCCGTCGAGCACCCGCCGGACGGCGGACACGTCGAGCTCGGGGCTGGCGGGAGCGCGCGCGACATCGGTGGCCATGCCCACAAGTTACTGGCCGGGAACCGCGCCGGGGCTCAGGGTCGGGCGTAGAAGTTCGGCGCGATCCAGTAGTACATCGACTCCTGCACCACCGGTCGGCCGGTGCGCGGGGCGTGGATGATCTGGCCGTTCCCGGCGTAGAGCGCCACGTGGTAGATCGACGAGGCGCTGCTCGAGGAGCCCCAGAAGACCAGGTCACCCGGCTGCAGGCTGCTCGGCGAGATCGGGGTCGACTGTTCGTACTGCGCCACCGAGTAGTGGGGCAGCGCCTTCCCGCCGGCGCCCCAAGCGCCCATGGTCAGGCCCGAGCAGTCCCAGGCGCTCGGACCGGCCGCCCCCCACACGTACGGCTCGCCCAGCTGGGCGCGGGCGAAGGCGATGGCCGCGCCGGCTCCGCCCGAGGGCGCGGGGGGCGTCGGCGGCGTCGGCGGGGTCGGCGCGGGCGGGGGTGCGGGGGCCGGCTCGGGATCGGGCTGCGGCTCCGGTGCGGGTTCGGGATCCGGGGTGGGAGCGTCCTGCTGCTGCGTCTGGGCCGCCTCGGCCTCGGCCGCTGCCTGCTGGGCCGCTTCCTGGGCCGCCGCCTGGGCTGCTGCCTCTGCCTCCTGCTCGGCCTGCCGCTCGGCCGCTGCCTCGGCCAGCGCCTGCGCCTCCAGGGCCGACTGCCGCTCCTCGGCGAGCTCGACGCTGACGTCCTGCAGCCGCGCCAGCTCCTCGATCAGCCCCTCCTTCTGCGCGGCGATCGCGTCGGCTTCCTGCGCGGCAGCAGCCGCCGCTGCGGCGGCGGCGTCGCGGGCCTCGCGAGCCTCGACCTGCAGCCGGGCGGCCTCGTCCTCGGCGTCGGCGGCCTGCTGGTGGGCGACGTCGGCGAGCGTCGACGCAGCACGGAAGCCGTCGTAGCGGGTCTCCATCGCCGACTCGGTCTGCGAGAGCGTGGTCGCCTGCTCGACGACGGCGTGGATCCCGTCGGACTGCACGATGGAGACGACCGCGGACAGCTCCGGGGCCATCTGGTAGGAGTCGACGACGGCGTCGGTGTACGCCCGCCGCTGCGTCGTCACGTCGTCGTGCGCGATACCGGCCCGGTCTCCAGCGGCTGCCGCCTCACGGCGTGCCTGCTCGAGCCGGTACCGCGCACCGTTCCACGCCTCGCTCGCCTGGGCCGCCTGGACCGCGGTCTCCTGGAGCCGCTGGTTGGCGGCGAGCAGCTCGGCCTGGACGGTGGTCACGCTGCGTGCCTGGTCCCGGACCGCGTCGCGGGCACCGCGGACGTCGGTCCGGCTCGGGGGGGTGTCGGGATCGTCCGCCCAGGCGGCGCCGATGCCTCCCGCGGCCGGGGGGACCGCGAGGACCAGCGTCAGGGCCAGGACGACTCCGCTCGCACGCACTTCGGACTACCTCCAGCTCGAACGGGTGTCGTGGACGCGGCCCGGGCAGCTTCCACTCTGTCCGGGCCACGCAGGACGCTAGTCCCCATCCGTCACATAGGGAACACTTTTCACAATTTTTTCTTCAGCCCCAGGCGTGTCGGCTTGACAAACTACAAGCTTGTAATTCGCGCACAGCTGTACGCCGGCCCACGATCGGGGTCGGGCGGCGGAGGCCGGGCGGGTCAGTCGACGACGTCGGCCGGGACGGCCGAGGTGGTGGTCGTCGGGTGCGACGCGAGCCCGTGTCTCTCGAACTTCTGCCCGCTGGCGAGGCCGCCGACGTAGAAGGAGAGCAGCGCGATCAGGATGCCGGCGACGTCGTCGGCGATGTAGTGCCACCCGAAGTAGATGGTGGCCACGATCGTGAGGGCGAAGTTGGTCCAGCCAACCCAGTGCAGGATCCGCGAGTTGAGCGTGTACTGGATCATCAGCGCGACCAGCAGCGTGATCGCGACGTGCAGGCTGGCGAACCCGGCGGTCGACTGCACCGCCCCCTCGACGCCCTCCTGGGTCACCCGTTCCCGCGCGATCGAGAGCGAGTTCATCAACCGTGACGTCGGCGTGCCGGCGTCGATCACGTCCTTGTAGACCCACGCCACGTAGAAGCCCGGGCCGAGGGTGGGGAGCATGTAGTAGGAGATGGTGCCGAGGGTCCACGCCAGCACCTGGCCGGTGACGAACCAGTAGCCGTACGACAGGTTGCGCGACCACACCAGCCACGCCGTGACCGCGAGCGGCACCAGCGGCAGGAACCACAGGTAGATGTAGGACAGCACGTGGGCCGAGACCCCCGTGCCGAGCAGCTCGTGCATGACGTTGCCCGGCTCGTGGCCGAACATCAGGGCGCGGTCCATGATGTGCAGCTCGCGGTCGTACTTCACCTCGCGGATGAAGGGGAGGAACGACTTGAGGTTCCGGTAGCTGACGTAGGTGATGTAGAAGCAGACGATCCCGAGGATCACCAGGGTCCACCGCTCGCGTCCCCAGTGGGTCCGGAGCCGATCCTCGACGATCCCCCGCCACAGCCTGGGGTGCCCCCGCGAGAGCCAGAGCGTCCGTGGCAACAGGTCCGCGAGCAGCGCGCCCGTGACGAGCAGCGGCAGCCGCAGCCACGACGGGCCCAGGAAGCCGTCGGGGTCGGCGAGCCGTTTGTCGAGCACCAGCGCCGCGGTGATCGCGAGCAGGCCCATGACGACAGCAGTCCCCACGAGGAGTGCATAGGCCCGACGAAACACGGGGGTCAGTCTAGGGGCGGCTTCCTGAGCTCCGGGGGGCTGACCAGCGCCAGCCTGGTGCGCTCGATCCGCAGGCCGACCCGGTCGCCGGTGGCGGGGTGGTGGTCCAGTGGCGACACGGCGTCCAGCCGCCCCGCACCCGGCACGTCCACCTCCAGCCGCACCTGCTCGGGCGTGAGCCGCGAGGAGACCACGGTCCCCGCGAGCGGACCCCGGTCGTCGACGACCAGCGCGGAGCGCCGCAGCGCCACGGCCGGACCCGGGTCGAGGCCGAGCACGGCCAGCAGCCGCTCGGCGTGCTCCCCGGTCATCACGCGCGCGTAGCCGAGGAACAGCGCCGTCGCCGGGTCGACCGGCGCGCGCCACACCTCGGAGATGTCGCCCTGCTGCACGATCCGTCCCGCGCGCATGACCGCGAGCCGGTCGGCGACGGCGAACGCCTCCTCGTGGTCGTGCGTGACCAGCAACGCGGTCGTCCCCGCCTCGCGCAGGATCCGGCCGAGGTCGCCGGCCAGCCGTTCGCGCAGGCCGGTGTCGAGGGCGGACAACGGCTCGTCTAGCAGCAGCAGCCGGGGCCGCACGGCGAGCGAGCGGGCCAGCGCGACCCGCTGCCGCTCCCCGCCGGACAGGGTGCCGGGCATCCGGTCGCCGTACGACGGGAGGCCGACGAGGTCGAGCAGCTCGGCCACCTGTCGCGCGGTGTCGGGGGCCCGGCGCAGCCGCAGCGCGTAGCCGACGTTGCGCGCGACCGTGAGGTGGTCGAAGAGCTGGCCGTCCTGGAACATCAGCGCGAAGCCACGCCGGTGCGTCGGCACCCCCGCCTGGTCGCGGCCGTCCCAGGCGATGCTGCCGCCGGCGAGCTGCTCCAGCCCGGCGATGGCCCGCAGCAGGGTCGACTTGCCGCAGCCCGAGGGGCCGAGCACGGCCAGCACCTCCCCGTCGGGGAGGTCGAGGGTCACCCGGTCGACGGCGGCGGCGCCGGGCCCGGGGCCGTCGGGGCCCGGGAAGCGGACCGTGAGGTCGCGGAGCGTCAGCACGTCAGAAGGCTCCCAGCGACGGGACCCGGAGCCGCTCGACGAGCATCATCACGAGCGCGGTGGTGGCGGCGAGCACGCACGACGCGGCCAGCGCCATGCCGTAGTTGGACGTCCCCGGGTGGCCGAGCAGCCGGAAGATCACCACCGGCAGCGTCGGGGCGTCCTCCCGGGCCAGGAACGAGGTGGCGCCGAACTCCCCCAGCGACACGGCGAACGCGAAGCCGGCACCGGCCAGCAGCGGCCGCCACAGCACCGGGACGTCGACCGTCGCGAGGGTGCGCAGCGGACCGGCCCCCAGTGACGCGGCGGCCTGGCGCTGCCGGTCGTCGATGCCGGCGAGCACCGGCACCAGCGTCCGGACGACCAGCGGCAGCGCGACCAGCGCCTGCGCCACGGGCACCAGGAGCGGGCTGTCGCGCAGGTCCAGCGGTGGCTGGTCGAGGGCGACCAGGAAGCCGAAGCCGAGGGTGACCGCGGAGACCCCCAGCGGCAGCATGAAGAAGCCGTCGAGCACCCCGCGCACCCGCCGCTCCGTGGTCGACCGGGACCGGCGGGTCACGACCAGGGCGACGAGCAGTCCGGTGCCGAGTGCCATCCAGGTCGCGTCGACCGCGATGCGCAGCGAGTTGAGCAGCGCGTCGGTGACCGGCACCAGCAGCGCCTGCTGGTCGCCCGTGGTCGTCAGCGCCGCGTAGTTGGCGAGGCTCCAGCGGCCGTCGACCCGCAGCGACCCGACGACCAGCGCGCCGACGGGCAGCGCGACGTAGAGCAGGAGCAGCAGCGTGGCCCCCAGCGGCACGGCGTCGGCCCGGCCGGGCCGCCGGGGCGGGACTGCGCGCCTCGCCGTCGGCGCCACGGTCCGCGTCCGGCGCGCGGCCAGCAACAGCACGGCCACGACGGCCAGCTGCAGCAGCGACAGCGCCGCGGCCCCCTGCAGGTCGAACAGCGTGGTCGTCAGCAGCCAGATCTCGGTCTCGACGGTGGCGTAGCGCGCCCCGCCGAGGGTCAGCACGATGCCGAACGCGGTGGCGCAGAAGAGGAAGACCACCGTCGCGGCCGAGGCGACCGCGGGCCGCAGCGCCGGGAGCGTGATCGTCCGGAACACGGTGGCGGGCGAGGCGCCGAGGGTGGCGGCCGCCTGGGCCGGACGCGGGTCCAGCGACTCCCAGGCGCTGCCGACGACGCGGATCACCACCGCCACGTTGAAGAAGACCAGGCCGAGCACGATCGCGACCGGCGTCCCGTCCAGCCCGAGCCCGCCGAGCGGACCGCCCTCGCGCAGCAGCTGCCGGAAGGCCACCCCGACCACGACGGTGGGCAGCACGAACGGCACCAGCAGCGCCGCGCGTACCGCCCCCCGGAGCGGCAGCGCGGTGCGGTGCAGGACGTGCGCGGCCGGCAGGCCGAGCACGACCGAGAGCAGCGTCCCGGCCGCGGCCGTGGCGAGCGTGAACAGCACCACCCGGTGGGTCCGCTCGCGGGTCAGCACCTCCAGCGCCCCCATCGGGCCGGCGTCGTCGCCCCCGAGGCCGATGGACACCATCGCGGCCACCGGCACCACGAAGAACGTGACCATGGCCAGCACCGGCACCGCGGCCAACGCGGCGAGGCCCAGCAGGCGACCCGTGGGAGGAGGCAGCACGGTGATCCTCAGCCGGTCACGAGGTCGCGCCACTCCGCGAGCCAGGCGTCGCGCTCCGACGCGACCTGGTCCGGGTCGAGCGCGTACGGGTCCGACGGTTGCTCCGCGTGACGGGCCCATGCGTCGGGGAGCGCCACCCCGTCGCGGACCGGATAGACGTACATCGAGCCCGGCAGCGCCGCCTGGACGTCCTCGGACAGCAGGAACTCGACGAGCTCGCGGCCGCCCTCGGGGTTGGCCGCGCCGGCCAGCACGCCGGCGTACTCGACCTGGCGGTAGCAGGTGTCGAGCAGCGCCCGGGTGGTCGACCGGTCCGAGCCCTTCGCGACGGTGAACGCCGGCGAGGAGTCGTAGGACAGCACGATCGGCCGCTCACCGCCCTCGCCGCCCTGGGTGAAGTCGCCGTAGTAGGCGTCGGTCCAGCCGTCGACGACGAGGGCGTCGTTGCCGAGCAGATCCTCCCAGTAGGCCGGCCAGTCCTCGCCGTACGCCGCCACGGTGGTGAGCAGGAACGCGAGCCCGGGCGAGCTCGAGAGCGCCGAGGGGGTGACGAACAGCCCCTCGTACGCCGGGTCGGTGAGGTCGTCGAGGGTCGCCGGCGGCGCGAGGTCCCGCTCCTCGAACCAGGTGGTGTCGACGTTGACGCAGACGTTGCCGTTGTCGACGGGAGCCAGGCGCTCGCCGTCGTCGCCGGGCAGGACGTAGTCGCCCGCCCCGTCGGGCAGCTCGACGTCGAGGCGGTCGAACACGCCCTCCTCGAGCGCCCGCGAGGCGAAGGTGTTGTCGACGCCGAAGGCGACGTCGCCGGTGGGGTCGTCGCGGGTGACGGCGAGCCTGGTGGTCAGTGCGCCGGCGTCACCGCTGCCACGGACCTCGAGCCGGTACCCGGACTGCTCCTCGAACTGCCGGAGCAGCGGCTTCGGCAGCGTGAACGACTCGTGGGTGACGAGCACGACCTCGGCGGGCGGGCTGCCCTGGTCGGACGCGTCGGGCGCGGACCCGCCCATCAGGCTGCAGCCCGGGAGCCCCAGCACCACCGGGAGCGCGAGAGCAGTGAGCAGGGCGGGCCGAAGGGTCTTCATCGGTGCGACTCCCTACGCCGGTGTGAGCCGGATCAGGTTCGGAGGGTCTGCGGAACTCCGCACTCTCAGCCCGCGCCGCGGGCTCCCCTGTCTGTACGTCGCAACCCTACTCGCCGTCGCGTGAGCGGGCCCGGTGACCAGGCCATCCTCGAGCTGTGCGAAGGACTCGAGGTGGGGGTCGAGGGCATCGAACCGGGCCACCCGCCGCTCGAAGCCCAGGGTGGCGCGGAGGACCTTGCGGTGGTGCCACATGACATAGCGGTTGTCGGGGACCTCCCCGAACGTGCGGCGGCAGAACCACAGGATCGCGGCGCCGTACGCCCCCGCGATGGTCGCCTTCGGGACACGGAACCGGCTGGTGCTCGGCATGTCTCCTTCTGGTGTCGGTGGTGGTGTGTGCATGGAGACACCGGCCGGTCCGAGGTGGTGACACTGCCCCACCGGGGGCCGCGCCAGTAGGGTCACGCCATGCCGAGCCGACGCCACCAGCTGCTGGCGTACGCCGTGCCGCGGGTGCGCGGCTCGCGCGACCTGGTCGACGAGCCGACCGAGCGGGCACGGGTCGAGCAGTGGCAGCAGGGTCTCGACCGCAGCCTGCCGACCCGGCTGGTGCCCGGCTTCGACCGCCGGTTCTCGGTCGTGACCGAGGAGCTGCCGGCCGGCTTTTCGGTCCACGTCGTCACGCCGCGGCACCTCGAGCCGCGGCGCACGCTCTTCCACGTGCACGGCGGCGCGTTCATGTCGCCGGTCGACGCGTTCAGCGTCCGCTTCGTGGCCCGCCTCGCGCGGAGGCTCCACGCGCGTGTGGTCGTCGCCGACTACCCGCTCGCCCCCGGGCACACCTGGCGCGACTCGTTCGCCGCGATGGCCGACCTCGCCTCCCGGTGGGCGGGCCAGAGCCGGACCTCACTGGTCGGCGACTCCGCGGGCGGCGGCTACGCGCTGGCGCTGGCTCAGGCGCTGCGCGACCGGGGCGGCCCGCAACCGAGCGAGCTGCTGCTGCTCTCGCCCTGGGCCGACCTCACCACCTCGACGCCGGAGACCGCGGCGTTCGCCGAGCGCGACCCGTGGCTGTTCCTCGGCAAGGTGCACGCCTACGCGCGGTGGTGGGCCGGCTCCGAGCACGACCTGAGCCGGCCGGAGGTGAGTCCGGCGCTGGGCGACCTCACCGGGCTGCCGCGCACGCTGATGTTCTGCGGCACCCGCGACATCCTGCTGCCGGGCTGCCGGCTGCTCGCCGACCGCGGCCGGGAGGCCGGGTGGGACCTCACCTACGTCGAGCAGCCCGACCTCATCCACGTCTACCCCCTGCTGCCGTTCGTGCCCGAGGCCCGGACGGCTCGGCGGCAGGCCCTGGAGTTCCTCCGATGATCACCGTCGACGCCATGCCCTTCGCCGCCCTCGACCCCGCCACGGCGTACACCGTGTGGAAGCTGCGCCAGGACGTCTTCGTGGTCGAGCAGGACTGCGCCTACGGCGACCTCGACGGACGCGACGACGAGCCCGGGACCCGGCACGTGCTGCTCCGCGAGCACGACCGGGTCGTCGGCTACGCGCGGGTCCTCGACGACGGCGCGACGTGGCGGATCGGCCGGGTGGTGCTCGCCCCGGCCGCGCGCGGCCGCGGCCTGGGGGACGTCGTCATGGAGACCGCACTCCAGGTCTGCCCCGACCGCGACGTGGTGCTCGACGCCCAGGTGCCGCTGGCGGGGTGGTACGAGTCGCTCGGCTTCGTCGTGGCGGGCGAGGAGTTCCTCGACGACGGCATCCCTCACCTGCCGATGCGCCGCCCGGCCGGGAGCTGACGCGGCCGGACGCGACCGCTAGCTAGCCGCGTCCGCTGGTGGAGCGGGCCCGCCGCGACACCGAGTCGATGGCCACGGCGATCAGCAGCACCGCACCGGTCACCATGAACCGCACCTCCGACTCCACGCCGGCCAGGTTGAGTCCGCTGGTGATCGCCTGCAGCACCAGGATCCCGAGCAGCGCGGCCCACGCCGAGCCGCGCCCGCCGAAGAGGCTGGTGCCGCCGATGACGGCGGCGGCGATCGCGGTGAGGTTGGTGTCGGTGGTGCCTGTGGCCTGGGAGACGCTGGTCTGGAGCCCGGCGCCGACCAGCCCGCCGACGGCCGCCAGGGTCGAGGTCAGCACGAACACCGACATGAACACCCGGTCGACCTTGATGCCGGATCGGCGGGCCGCCTCGACGTTGCCCCCGACGGCGAAGACGTGGCGCCCCCAGACCGTGCGGCGCAGCGCGTAGTCGAAGACGACGACCAGCGCGAAGAACAGCCACCACAGGTAGCTGAAGCCGCGGTCGATGTTGACGTACCAGGTGACGAAGCCGAGCCCACCGGCGAGCAACGCCGCCTTGATCAGCACCAGCGGCCACCACGCCGGGGCGAGGCCGGCGGCCTTGCGCTTCGCGGCGGTGCGCCACTGCGAGAACAGGTAGACGCCCACGATCAGGACCACGATCGCGTAGGACTGCCAGCCGGTGACGAAGCTGAAGCGGGTGAACTCCAGCAGGTAGGAGTCGCTGGGGAGGTTGATCGTGCCGTTCTCGCCGAGCACGTAGAGCAGCACGCCCTGGAAGGCGAGCAGCCCGGCCAGTGAGAAGACGAACGACGGCACTCCGATACGGGTGAACAGCAGTCCGTAGAGGACCCCGACGGCGACGCCGGTGAGGGTGCCGCCGAGCAGGGAGATGAACGTCGACATGCCCTCGTTGACCATCAGCACGGCCATCACCGCCGCTGCCATGCCGCTGACCGAGCCGACCGACAGGTCGATCTGCCCGAGCAGCAGCACCAGCACGATGCCGAGCGCGATGATGCCCGTCGGGGCGGCGTACTGGGTGATCGAGACGATGTTGCGCGACGACAGGAACCGCACGTTGTCGAGGTAGAAGCCGAAGCAGATGACGACCAGCCCGATGACGACCGGGAGGTTGCCGAGGTCGCCGGAGCGGAGCCGGGTGGCCTGGGCGCGCAGGTAGCCGCGGAGGCCCTGGGTCTGGATCAGCCGCTCGTCGGCCAGGTCGGCGGCGACCGATGTCGCGGCCGCCTCGCGGGTCTCGGTGTCAGCCATCGGTACGGCCCTCCTCCGGCGCCTGGTCGGCCTCGTGGGCACGGGCGGTGCGGGAGGCGCGCTTGGTCACGACGTTGTCGGACGCCCCGGTGATGGCGGCGACCAGCTCCGTGGTCGTGGCCTCCTCGACCCGGAAGTCGGCGGCGTTGCGGCCCAGCCGCAGCACCACGATCCGGTCGGCGACGGCCTGCACGTCGGCCATGTTGTGGCTGATCAGGATCACGCCGAGTCCGGTCTCGCGGAGCCGCTCCACGAGGTTGAGGACCTCGGCGGTCTGGGCGACGCCGAGCGCCGCGGTGGGCTCGTCGAGCATCACCACCTTGGGCTTGCCGACCAGGCTGCGGGCGATCGCCACCGTCTGCCGCTGGCCGCCCGACAGCGACGCGATCGGGATCCGGACGGACGGGATCTTGGCGGACAGCGTGCGGAGCAGCCGCCACGCCTCCTGCTCCATCCCCACCTCGTCGAGGACGGTGGCGCGGGCGTGCTCCTGCCCGAGGAACAGGTTGGCGACGACGTCGAGGTTGTCGCAGAGGGCCAGGTCCTGGAACACGGTGGCGATGCCCAGTCGCTGGGCCTCCGAAGGCCCGGAGATCGAGACCCGCTTGCCGTCGAAGACGATCTCGCCCTCGTCGGCCGCGTAGACCCCCGAGATGATCTTGACGAGCGTGGACTTCCCGGCCCCGTTGTCGCCCACGAGGGCGACCACCTCGCCGGGCGCCACCTCCAACGACACGTCGGTGAGGGCCTGCACGGCCCCGAAGCGCTTGTTGACGCCGGTCAGGGAGAGCACGCTCTCCCTGACCGGCGCGACAATGGTCTGCGTCATCAGCTGATGCCGGCCTCCGAGCACGCGTCGGCGTACTCCTCGGTGCAGATCTCGTCGACGGTGTAGAACTCGTCGGCGACGACCGTGTCGTTGACGTTGTCGACGGTCACCGAGATCGGGTCGAAGATGAACGACGGGACGCCCTCGTACTCGGTCAGCTCGATGCCGGTGTCACTGGTGCCGCTGATCTCCTCGCCGTCGGCGAGCTTGACCGCGACCTCGGCGGCCGTCTCGGCCTCGATCGGGATCGGCTTGTAGATGGTCATCGCCTGCTGGCCCGCGATGATCCGCTGGATGGCGGCGAGCTCGGCGTCCTGGCCGGTGATCGGCGGCAGGTCGTCCTCGGAGACGCCCGCGCCGGTGAGCGCGGCGACCACGCCGCCGGCCTGGCCGTCGTTGGCCGCGTAGACGCCCTGGATCTCCGAGGGGTCGTAGTTGCTGAGCTGGTCGTTGACGAAGCCCTGCGCCTTCTCCGGGGTCCAGTCGGGGTTGTCGAACTCGGCGAGGATCTCGACGTTGCTCTTGTCGATGACGCTGTGGGCGCCGGTCTTGAACTGGGCGGCGTTCGGGTCGCTCGGAGCGCCGTTGAGCATCAGGATGCTGCCCTCGTCACCCATCGCCTCGACCAGGGCCTCGCCCTGCATCTTCCCGACGGTCTCGTTGTCGAAGGACATGTAGTAGTCGGCCTCGGCGATGAACCGGTCGTAGGCGATCACGGGGATGTCGGCGTCCTGGGCGGAGGTGACCATGCCGCCCGCGCCGGCACCGTTGACCGGGTCGAGCACGATGACGGCGGCGCCCTCGTTGATGGCCGAGTCGACCTGTTGGGCCTGCTTGGCCTCGTCCTGGTCGGCGTTGTAGTAGGACACCTCGCAGTCGTCGCACAGCTCGGCGACCTTCTCCTCGAACAGCGGCTTGTCGAAGGTCTCGTAGCGGGTGGTCTGGGTCTCGGGCAGCAGCAGCGCGATGGTGGTGCCGCCCTCGCCGCCGCTGTCGCCGCCACTCTGGGGGTCGTTGGCGCCGCAGGCGGTGACACCCAGGGCGATGACCGTCGTGGCGCCCAGCGCCGCGACGCGGGTCAGGGGTGTGGACACGGTGAATCTCCTCCGGCTCGTGCAGCAGTGCTGCGACGACGTGTGTGTTTCGAACGAGTGTCGGGCGTCACACTCTTTGCGGTCAAGAGTTGAAGACAAAATGAGGAAATCGCGTTCTGGGCAGCACCTAGCCGACACCTCTTGACCAATACGGTCACCGGGCTGCAGGGTGTGCGCCATGACCACGTCGTCCCGTACGCCGAGTGCGCCCGGATCGACGTCGTCGTTGCGGGCGGCCAACCAGAGCCGGGTGCTCGGTGCCCTGCGCACCGCGCTGGCGGACGAGGCGCCCACGCAGGCCGAGCTGGCCCGGATGACCGGTCTGGCGCCGGCGACGGTCTCCAACATCGTCCGCGAGCTGAGCACCGCGGGCCTCGTCGAGTCCGAGCCCGGCAGCGGCCGGAGGGGTTCCTCGATCCGGCTCTCCCCTGCCGCTGGCCTGGTGGCCGGCGTCGACTTCGGACACAGCCACGTGGCGGTCGCGGTCGGCGACCTGACCGGACGGGTCCTCGCCGAGGAGCGGACCCGGACCACCGACCAGCTCGGACACGTGGAGGCGCTCGAGCTCGCGTCCTCCATCCTGCGCCGGCTGCTGGACGGCCGCGGCCCGTTGCGGCAGGTCGGCCTCGGGCTGCCGGCGCCGGTCAAGAACAACGTCGTCCGCTCCGCCGCGATCTTCCCCGGCTGGGAGGACGTCGACGCGGGGGCCGCCGCCGCGGCCGTGTTCGGGGTCCCCGTGCAGGTCGAGAACGACGCCAACCTTGGGGCCCTGGCCGAGCACCGGCAGGGCACCGGCCGCGGCCACAACACCCTCGTCTTCGTCAAGATCGCCAGTGGCGTCGGGGCGGGGATCGTCGTCGACGACCGGCTCTTCCACGGCGCCGACGGCACGGCCGGGGAGATCGGCCACCTCACCATCAGCGACCAGGGACCGATGTGCCGCTGCGGCAGCCGCGGCTGCCTGGAGACCTACACCTCGAGCGAGCACATCCTGCGGCTGGTCTCCGCGACGCTCCCCGGCGCGACCCTGCAGGACCTGCTCGACGAGGCGACCTCCGGCAACGTCTCGGCCCAGCGGGCGCTGGAGGACGCCGGGCTCCACCTGGGCTGGGCGCTGGCCAGCCTGGTCAACCTGCTCAACCCCTCCGTGGTGATCCTCGGCGGCGAGATGGTGCGGGCCGGCGACCTGCTGCTGGACCCTGCCCGCACCGGGCTGCGCCGGCACGCCCTCGACGCGGTCGCCCAGACGCCCGTCGTCGCGAGCGAGCTCGGCAGCCGTGCGAGCCTGGTGGGTGCGGTGCTGCTCGCCGCCGAGAGCACCGAGCTCGTCGCCGACTGAAACGCCCTCAGCGCAGGTGGCTGCGTGCGGTCGCGACCAGCTCCGCCAAGGGGGCCGGGACCTCGTCGGCGCCCAGCCGGGTGGCGAGCGCCCGCGCCAGCACGGCCTTGCGGCCCGACCGGGTGCCGGCGAAGCGGCGGAGCTGGTCGGCGAGCGGCCGGTCGCGCCACTCGGGTTGCCCCTGGAACGTACGGAACCGGTCTAGGTCGGACAGCTCCTCCAGCACGGCGAGCACCTGCTCGGGCCCGACCGCTCGGATCAGCTCCTCCTCCAGGTCGCGGTCGCACACCAGGATCGCGTCGAGCGGCGGATCGGCCCGTTCGAGGAAGCGTCGCTCGCGGGCGTCGCACAGTCCGAGCACGACAGGCGGAGGCGACCGGTCGGCCAGGCGTCGTACGTGGTGGGCCACGTTGGTGACACCGCCCATCGCGACGACCTCGAGGCCGGGCCCGGCCCCGTCGGCCAGCAGCTCGACCACCGCGGCGTCGCTCGCGCCCTCGACCAGCACGACGACGTGGCGATCCGGCATGGTCGCCAGCCTGCCACGAGGAGCTGGTCCGAATAACGCCGTCCGTTCAGGTTAGGCTAACCTAATCTCGTGCATGCTGACGTCCTCTCCGCCTCGCCCGTCACCCCCACCATGGTGCGGGTCGTCCTCGGCGGCGGCACCCTCGCCGGCCTCGAGGTCCCCGAGGCGACCGACGCGTACATCAACGTGGCGCTGCCGCCCGATGGCGCGCCGTACGGCGGGGTCTTCGACCCGGGCGAGATGAAGGCGCGCCACCCGCGAGAAGCGTGGCCGGTGCGTCGTCGCTACACCGTGCGCGCATGGGACGCCGACACGTGCGAGCTCACGGTCGACTTCGCCGTCCACGGGGGTGGCGTCGCCGCGCGCTGGGCCAGCGGCGCCCAGCCGGGCGACGTGCTCGTGTTCGAGGGGCCGGGTGGCGGCTACCGCCCCGACCCCACCGCTGACTGGCACCTCCTCGTGGGTGACGAGTCCGCCCTCCCGGCGATCGCCCGGTCGCTGGCCGACCTGCCCGCCGGTGCCCGCGCGGTGGTCCGGCTCGTGTGCGACGGCCCGGCCCACGAGCTCCCGCTCGAGACGGCCGCCGACCTCGACCTGCTGTGGCTGCACCGCTCCGGGGCCGAGGACGACCCGTGGCTGCTGCCGGCGGCCGTCCGCACGGCGCGGTTCCCGGACGGTCGGGTCCACGCGTTCGTGCACGGCGAGGCCGACGAGATCCGCGACATCCGCCGGCACCTGCTCTCCGAGCGCGGGGTGCCCCGCCAGGACATGTCGTGCTCGCCCTACTGGCGCAGGACGATGACCGACGAGGCGTGGCGCGCGGTCAAGCGTGACTACGTCGCGGCGATGGAGGCCGAGGTCGCGTAGCGGCGGCCGGCTCACGCGTCGGCGAGGTCGACGACGACCGGTCGGTGGTCGGAGGCGGGCTCGTTGCGACGCTGGACGGGGTGGTCGTCGATCGAGGAGACCTCGACCGGCCAGGTCGTGGCCCGCTCGACCGCGTGGACGAGGCGCTGCGAGCAGAGCACGTGGTCGATCAGCTCCTCGCGGCCACGGTAGACGCGTGACCAGCGCTGCTCGGGGTCGATGAAGCCGGCCGTGTTCCACAGTCGCAGCGCGTCGCCCGCGTCCGGCTGGTCGAAGCCGCCGGTGCCGACCTCCGAACCCGGCGGGCCGAGCAGGATCTGGGTGGTCGCCGCCTGCGGCTCGTCGTTGAGGTCGCCCGCCACCACCACGTCCGCTCCCTCCTCGAGCAACGCGGTGGCGTACTCCCGGACGCCGGCCGACTCGGCGGCGCGCCGGTGCAGGGCGTAGACCGCGTAGCGTGCCCGCTCGCCCTCGTCGCGGGGACTGAACCGGCCGTCGGGGAAGGTGAGCAGCTTGGACTTCAGGTGCACCGAGAGCAGGTCGAGCGTACGACCGCCGGTCCGCACCCGCGCCCGCAAGGCGGGACGGCCGAGCGCGTTGATCGTCGTCCGGTCGTCGTCGACCTGCACCGGACCGATCCCGTCCGGGAAGTCACGCACCTGCTCGACGCCGGTCAGGTCCGGCCGGGACAGGAACCCCACCCGGATGCCGCGGCTGTCCGGGTCGGCCAGCGCCGTCTCCCAGTCACCGTCGAGCCGGCCCGAGAGGTCGGCGAGCGCTGCTGGGTCGCCCACCTCCTGGACCGCCAGCACGTCGGGCTGCAGGTCCGCGATCACCCCGGCGAGGCCATCGAGCTTGGCGTCGTAGGCCGCACGGTCGTCGGGCGCTCCGGACGCGTCACCGGGCAGGAACAGGTTCTCCAGGTTCCAGGTGGCGATGCGGACCATCGGAGCTCCCTCCCCGTGGTGCGTCAGGTCCTCGAGCGTAGACCGCGGCCCGGCTGTGCGGGCTCTACCGGACCACAACCGCCGGTCCTACCCTGAGCAGATGCAGTGTGCCGTTCTCGGGCCACTGGAGGTGCGGGGGCGTGGCGACACGGTCGTCGTGGTCCCGGGCGCGAAGGAGCGCCGACTCCTGGCGGTCCTGGCCGCGGCGTTCCCCGCCTCGGTCAGCGTCGACCGACTGCTCGAAGCCCTGTGGGACGGTGCTCCGCCCCGCACCGGCCGCAAGTCGCTGCAGGCCCACGTGGTCAGGTTGCGCACCGCCCTGGAGCCCGATCGACCCACGGGCTCGCCCGGACGGTACGTGGTCCGCCGGCACGACGGATACGCGCTCGCGCTGGAGCGCGAGCAGCTGGACGCGACCGCCTTCGCCGACCTCGCCGCTCGGGGCCGGGCGCTGCTGTCGGCCGGCGACGCGGCCGGGGCCGACGAGCTGCTGCGACAGGCGCTGGACCTCTGGCGCGGCCGCCCGTACGCCGACTGGCCGGACGCACCCGACCTCGACGACGAACGGGAGCGGCTGGAGGGGATCCGCACCCACTGCCTGGAGGCGTTCTGGGAGGCGGAGCTCGCCCTCGGCCGCCACGCCGAGGCGGTGCCCGAGCTCGGTCGGCTGGTCAGCGAGCAGCCCCTGCACGAGAGCTGGTGCGCGCTGCATGCGCTGGCGCTGTACCGCTCGGGGCGCCAGGCCGACGCCCTCGAGGCGATCCGCGCCGCGCGCGCCGTGCTGGACGAGGAGCTCGGCGTCGAGCCCGGCGTCCGGCTCAGGGAGCTGGAGAAGCACATCCTGGGCCAGGACCCCCGGCTCGACCTCGGCACGCCGACCGCGGAGCCCGTAGCCGCAACGGCCCACGTCCGCATCACCGGATGCCCCTACAAGGGGCTCGCCCGCTACGAGGCAGCCGACGCAGCGGTGTTCCGGGGACGCGACCGGATGGTGCGCGCACTGGTGACCACGCTGGTCGACCACAGGCTGCTGGTCGTGTCCGGCTCCAGCGGCGCGGGCAAGTCGTCGGTGGTGCGGGCCGGCCTGCTGCCCGCGCTGCAGTCCGGCGAGCTGAGCGGCAGCGCCGGGTGGGAGCCGGTGGTGGTCGTGCCCGGAGCGCGTCCCGTCGACAGCCTCGCCCGCCTCACCTCCGAGCAGCCGCCGACGACGCCGGTCGTGCTCGTGTGCGACCAGCTCGAGCAGCTGTGGGCGGCAGACGTCCCCGAGGGCGAACGGACCGCCTTCCTGGACACCGTGCTGGGCCTGCTGGCCGACGACGTGGTCGCTCGGTGCGTGTTTGCCGTCCGGGGGGACCACGTGGGTCGGCTGGCCGAGCACCCGGAGGTTGCCGAGCACCTGCACGGCGGCCTGGTGCTGGTGCCTCCGCTGACCGAGACCGAGCTGCGGCAGGTCGTCGAAGAGCCGGCGCGGACGGCCGGGCTGATGGTCGAGCCAGACCTGACCGACGTCGCCGTGCGCGACGTGCTGGGGCGTACGGGCGCGCTGCCGCTGCTGTCCACAGCGCTCGCGGAGACCTGGGAGCGACGTCGGGACGGGAGGCTCACACTGGCGGGCTACCTGGCCACGGGCGGGGTCACCGGCGCGGTGGCACGCTCCGCCGAGACGGCGTACGCGTCGCTCACGGACGAGGGCCAGGGGGCCGCTCGCCGGCTGCTGGTCCGTCTCGCGGAGCAGGACGACCAGGGGACGCTGCGCGCGCGACGCGTCCCCGTCGCCGAGCTCGCCCTCGTCGGCGTCGAGCCGGAGCTCACGCAGCAGGTCGTCGAGACGCTGGTGACCCGGCGGCTGCTGGCGCGCGACGGAGACCACCTCGAGGTCGCTCACGAGGCCCTGCTGACGGCCTGGCCCCGGCTCGCCGCGTGGCTGGCCGACGACGCCGTCGGTCGAGCCGTACGCCGCCACCTCGCCCCGGCCGCTCTCGAGTGGGCGGCCCGCGGCCGCCCCGACGACGACCTGCTGCGCGGCACGCGCCTCGAGGCGGCAGCGGACTGGGCGGCAGACCCCGACTCCGGGCCGACCGAGCTGGAGCGGGACTACGTGACAGCCGGGGTCGCGCTGGCCGAGGCCGAGCTCCGTGCGGCCCAGGCCCGGGCCGCGGCGGAGGCTGCCGGACGGCAACGCACCCGCCGTCTGGCGATGGTGCTCGCCGCGGCACTCGTCCTCGCCCTCGTGTCCGTCGCCGTCGCGGTGGTCTTCCAGCGCACGGCGGAGGAACGCGCGTCCGAGGCGCGCGCGGCGGGGACGGTGGCCGACGCCAACCGGCTGGCGGCGCTGTCGTCGTCGGCGCGGTCGCTGGACCTGTCCCTGCTGCTCGCCGTCGCGGCGGTCCGGACCGAGGCCACCCCGGCCACCGAGGACGGGTTGCTGAACACCCTGGTCGAGCACCGCAGGGCCACCGGGGTCCACGAGCTCTCCGCCGAGGGCATCCAGGAGACCGCACTGAGTGCGAACGGCCGGTCGATGGCGTTCGCGATCGGAGGAGGGTCACCCCGCGTGATGGCGTGGGAACCCGGCTCCTCGCAGCCTCCGCACGTCATCGCCGCGGACGACTGGGGGCCTGAGCACCTGGCGATCTCCCCCGACGGCGAAACACTCGTCGGTGTCAACTCCGTGCCCACCTTCAGGGCCTACACGGTCGGCGGCGACCGACTGCCAGGGCTCGACGACGACGCACTGGACGGCTTCCCGCGCGACGTGGCCTTCACCCCGGACGGTCGGCTGCTGCTGTTCGTCGGCGACTGGGAGGGCCCGCGCGTCGGCTACCGCGGCCGGCTGGAGAGGGTCGACCTGGCGACCGGCGAGGTGACGGTGCTGGCCTCGATCCGCCGCAGCACCCAGAGCAGCGATCCGCTCTTCGCCTTCGAGGCGGCCTTCACGGGCGACGCCTCCGCCGTGGTGGCGTGGACCAGCGACCAGCGCCATGCCTACCGGATGTCCGTGCCCGACGGGCGATACGTACGGCTCCGGTTGGAACCGCGCCCGGCGACCAGCCTCGAGTTCGTGGCCACGCCGAACGGGGCCCTCCAGCTCTGGTCGGACGGCGCGGTCACCCGCTACGACGCGCGCGGCCGGGCCGTGCAGGTGCTCGACGTGCACCGTGCCCCCGTGCGGGACGCCGCCGTCCTACCCGGCCGGCAGGCGGGAGTGACCGCGGGCGACGACGGCCAGGTCGAGCTGTGGTCGGTCGATCCGCGCACCGGTGCCTGGTCGCACAGCGACTCCCTGACGGGCCACGGGGGCGCGGTCCAGCAGGTGGAGGCGGCCGGTGACGGCCGTGCCCTGCTGACCGCTGACCAGGACGGGCAGCTGATCACGTGGGACCTGACGGACCAGCTCAGCTTCGGCACGACGTACCCGGGCATCAAGGAGCGGTGGGTCGCCCACCGCGTCAGGGTGGTCGATCCCGGCCGCCTGGTGGTCGCACCGACCCGGACCCTCGGGCGCCGCCCGGAGCGCCGGACGCCCTGGGGTGCTCGCCTGCCGGGCACGGCCGGTGTCGCCGCGGTGTTCCTCGACCCGCGGACCGGCCGGGTCCTCGACGAGGTCCAGGTGCCGAAGACCGATCCGGGGTTCCTCTTCGGCACGTCGGTCGAGGTCAGTCCGGACCGGCGGTGGGTGGCGGTCCGGTCCGGTGCCTCGGTGACCGTGGTGGACGCGCGGACACGCCAGCGGGTCACCCGCGTGGACCTGCCCCCCGGGAAGTCATGGGCAGTCTCCTCCGTGGGCTGGACACCGGACGGGTCGGGGATGCTGCTCGGCACGATCGGCGACGACCTGGCGGAGCTGCTGGTCGTGGACACCGACAGCTGGAAGGTGACGCGGCGGATCGACGTGGGGGAGCTGGCCGGCGGTGCGGCCGATCTCGTCGAGTGGTCCGAGGACGGCAAGACCCTGGCGACGGCCATCAATCCCCAGGGCACCATCCAGCTGTTCGACGCGGACCTGCACCCCGGACGACTGATCGACCTGGGTGAGGGCGGGGACGTGTGGGACCTGTCGTTCTCGCCCGACGGCACGAAGCTGGCCGCGGTCCGCAACGGTGGCGCACTGACGGTCCTGGACACGGCGACCTGGCGGCCGGTGCACGAGCCCGCGACCATGCACGCCGCCCCCGCGGACGACGTGGAGTGGCTGCCCGACAGCAACACGGTGGTGACCGCCGGGTTCGACGAGGTGGTCTCGCTGTACGACGTGCGGCGCGACCTGGTCCGGGCGCAGCCGCTCCCGGCCTCCGACGTGCGTGGGGAGGGCCACACCTTCCTGATGCCCGAGCCGAGCGACGAGCTCGTCGTGCTCAGCGAGGACGGCTCGGGCCGCCGGTACCCGCTCGATCCCGCGCGGTGGCTGGCCCGCGCCTGCGACGTCGCCGGCAGGGACCTGACCCAGGTCGAGTGGGACAGGTACCTGCCGGGCCGCCCGTACGAGCCGGTCTGCGAGCTCAGCCACGGGGAGTGAGCGACGTCCCGTCGCAGCCGTGGGGCCGGGGTGCGTTCTCGCCCAGGTGGCAGCGGTTCCACGAGTCGTGGATGTGCTGGTCGGCCCAGAACTGGGCGCGGAACCGCTTCTCCCACGGGTCGCCGGCGTACTGCCGGGCCTCGTCCACGAGCTGCTCGACCTGGCGCTGCGCGTCGCGCTGCTCCATGGTGGGGCCGTTCGAGACAGCGGGGGCGCCGGCGGCGAGCGCCGCGCCGAGGGCGGCAGCCGCCGCCAGGGTGGTGATGGTGTGCTTCGCCGTGATCTGCATGACCTGCTCCTCTGCCCGCCGGGCGGGTCCCGGCTCTGGGTCGAGCAGAGCGCGACGTGGTTGCCGAACGTGCCACGCGCGGTTGTGGCTCGGTTGCGGCCGGCTCACCGCCTCGGAGGAGGTCACGGGCGCCGCCGCGGGCCACGCTCGCCACCATCGAGGAACAGGAGACGAGATGGGACTGCGAGACAGGCGTGCGGCGCGCCGAGAGGAGCGCGAGGCCTTCGGCCGCGGAGGGACGGCCCGTCGCTACCAGATGAGGCAGAAGCTGGTCTCGATCGGTGATGACTACTGGATCGAGGACGACGCGGGAGACCGGGCCTTCCGCGTGAACGGGAAGGCGCTGCGCATGCGCAACACCCTCGACCTCGAGGACCCCGACGGACGTCAGGTCTGCCGGATCCAGACCCGGGTCCTCCACATCCGCGACTCGATGGCCGTCGAGGACCCGGACGGTGAGCGCCTCGCGCTGGTGCACAAGGCGTTGATCTCGCCGCTCCGCGAGCGGTGGAAGGTGGACCTCGCCGGCGACCACGAGTGGACGGTGCAGGGCAACGTCGTCGACCACGAGTACGAGATCGAGGACGACGGCCGCAAGATCGCGGAGATCTCGAAGAAGTGGTTCCGGGTGCGCGACACCTACGGCGTGGAGATCACCCCCCGGGGGTGGACCCGGCGCTCGTGCTCGCGGTCACCGTCGCGGTCGACACGATGGCGCACCCCGCGCGCTGACCCGGGCCGTGCTCAGTCGCGCGCGTACTCCAGCGCGATCCGGCGCAGGATCGTCGACGCCTCGACCCCGGTCTCGAGCTCGAGCATCACCAGCAGGGACCCGCTGAGGTACGTCAGGCCGCTGATCAGCTCCATCGCACGAGCCTGCTCCCCCGCCGGCGGCTGCTCGCCGAGGTGGCAGCGCAGGTAGTCGACCAGGAGGTCCGGCGGCCCGTCGGGACTGTCGAGCCATGCGGTCACCAGCTCGATGGCGTGGCGTGCGCCCACGGGGCGGTGCTGCTGGTCCGGCATGGCGAGTCCTCCGGCCGACAGCTGGCCTGGGGCTTTGACCGGCGCAGCCGCGGGTCTCCCACGGGGGAACCGGAGGGCCGGTGCTGTCACCACCCCAACGAAGCGTGATGTGAGTGGTTATCGGTCAGGTACCCACTTTCGGGTGATGGATGCCGGACCGGCCGAGAGCGGCGCGCTCCCTCGACGTGGAGCCGGGGCCGGCGTCCGGCGCAGCCCATGCGTCGTGGGCCGCGCCGGACGCCGGGGTCTCCCCCGTCGGTCAGTGTGCGCTCGTGCGTGACGAGCGCGGCCTGCCGTGCCGCACCCGAGCGAGAGTGGGACGAACCTTGCGAATCCTGCGGAACTTGCTCATCGGGACCCTTCAGTGCCAGCAGCGTCGGGGTCCGGGACGCAGGATGATGGAGCGGTCATGCTAGGCCAGCTCGGCGCCCACCTCAAGCACGGGTCGGTGGGCTGGCGTTGGTAGCTCGCTACTCGGCAGCGACGTCGTCGCGGTCCGGGGCGGGGCCGATAGGCGGCGGAGTCAGTGCGTGGCGCTCCACCCAGACGACAGCGTGGGCTCGTCGTTCCGCACCGATCTTGCGGTAGGCGGTCCGGATGTAGGTCTTCACCGAGTTGATGCTGAGGTAGAGGCGGTCGGCGATCTCCTGGTTGGTCAGGCCGGCCGCGATCAGGCCCAGGACGTCGACCTCGCGCGGTGTCAGCCCGGTGCGCGCGATCTCGGGGTGGCAGGCGCCTTCCGGGGGCAGGAGTCGGCCGTCGGGTCTTCCCCGATGGATCTTCTCGATCTGTTCGAGCAGCTCCGCGGCCGGGAGCTTCATGGAGAGCGCGCCGTGCGCTCCACACGCCAGGGCGGCCTCGACGGCCGGTGAGGACTCGTCCCAGCAGGTCACGATGACGGTGCTGAGGCTGCCGCGCAGCAGGGTGTGCAGGTCGGGGTCGTGATGCATCTCCCCCTCGTCGTCCACGCCGTAGAGCACGACGTCCGGGGGCGTCTCGTCCAGGTCGGCCGGGACCACGAAGAACGGGCCGCCGGGAGCAGTGACGAGCACGTGCGCCAGGCCCACGGACGTCAGCTCGTGAGCATCGACAATCGCCACCCGGATGCAGGTCACGACAGAAATGTAGGGCAACGGACCCACGTCTCGTCCACACCACCTCCACGAGCCATGGCACATTCGCTGGACGAGGCCTACTGTGCTGAGCGACGGGTGATTTCTTCACCGCGTCACGGGTAACGGGAGCATGGTCCTAGGTTCTTCTCCCGGCTCCTGCTGGAGGCGGCACCGACCGCCTCGACAGACCCAGCAGAAGTGGGCTCCCGCTCCCGAGGTCAGAGGGCGGGAGCCGCCCTCGCGGGCACGGACCGCTAGCGGCTCTTCCCGGGCCGCAGCAATACCCACGCGGGTGAGGTGCGACCGTTTTCAACTCTCCTAGCCTGCCCGTAGGGAGGGAACAGCGCGACGTGGCGTCGGTCGTCCCCCGTCCGGGCGTCGCGAGTTCGTGGACCCGACCAAGCCCCGTCGCCGGCTTCTGGCCGGCGGCGGGGTCCCTGCTTGCGCGAGCCGACCATCCCCGGACCCACCCGATCGGGGGGTGGTCCTTGACCTTGGCGAGGTCTACCTTCTGTTCCACCTTCTTCAGAATCCGGGCTGTCGAGTGCGCGACCCCCGCGAGATTGAGAGGCCACCATGAGCCGTGTACCCCCGGTCCCCGTCCAGGTGCTCGTGCACGGCCGGTGGCGCTGCGGCACGCTGCGCAGCTGCGAGCTCTCCGAGGACGAGATCACCTGCACCGGCTTGGTGTCCTTCACCGTCTCGGAGGACATCGTCCAGACCGCGCGCTTCCCGGCCACGTCCATGATGAGCACGGCGGGGATCCCGGGTTGCCCCGCCGACCATGACGATGAGACCTGCAACGACTCGGAGTTGCGCGGCTGCTGAGGCTGCCGCGTCACGAACGAGCCGAGGACGGCCACCTCAGCCCGCCCGGGCCCGGTGGGGAGGGCCGACTGCTCAGGGGTCGTGCGACCAGATCCTGCGGAGCAAGCTCCACGGCCCGGTGCTGCAACGAACGTCGGGGCTCGGGACGCAGGATGAGGCTTCAGCGTGGGTCAGTGGATCCGTGGAGCCGCCTGTCGGAATCGAACCGACGACCTATTCATTACGAGTGAATCGCTCTACCGACTGAGCTAAGGCGGCGCGCTGCCCGGGACGGCGCCCGGGCAACCCGGGTGAGTATACGGAGCAGCGCGCCGCACGACGAAACCGACGTCGGACGGTCGGGAGCCGGTTCAGGCGGCCTGGGTCACACGCCGGTGGTCGGCTCCGCGGCCGGTCGTCAGGCTCTGCTCGGAGCCGCACCAGCAGACGAAGTCCACGACGATCCCGTGGTCGGTGTTGTCGAGCTGGGTGACCTGGCTCGGGAAGATCAGCTGGCGGCGGTCGCACGCGGTGCAGTGGTGGTCGAACACGGGTCCTCCTCGGGAAGTGTCGTCAGTGGGTACGAGTCCATTCTGGGGCGACACATCTCATAGGGGTAGCCTGAGTTGTCTGCAGGACCTCAAGGAGAATCCTATGTTTTCGCTGCACCAGCTGCGATGCTTCCTAGCAACGTACGAGCACGGGTCGTTGACCGCGGCGGCAGCCGAGCTCGGCTACGCACAGCCCTCGATCTCCGAGCAGATCCGCAGCCTCGAGAAGTCGGTCGGCACCCCGCTCTTCCGGCGAGTGGGGCGCGGCGTGGTGCCGACGACCATCGCCGACACGCTGCGTCCCCACGCCGAGCGGACGCTGGCCGCGGCCGACGACACCTGGCGTGCGGTCCGGAGCGTGACGTCGCTGGAGACCGGGACGATCCGGTTCGGGATGTTCGGCACCGCTCGCTTGTACGCCGGGGCCGGGCTGGTCGCCGACGTGCTGGCGCAGTACCCGGGCGTTCGCGTCGAGCTGATCGGCCAGAACTCCACGGAGGTGCAGGACGAGCTGCGGCGGGGCCGGCTCGAGGCGGCCATGATCGCGGTGCCCCGGGTCACCAGCGAGGGCATGAGCGTCACCCCGGTGGCCCGCGACGAGCTGGTCTACATCAGCACCGACCCCGACCGGATCGCCGCGCCGGTCACCGCCCACCAGCTGTCCCGGGCCTCGCTGGTGATGCCGGAGACGACGTGGCGCGCCGAGGACTCCACCCGGATCATCCTGCGGCAGATGATGCACGAGACCGGCCGCAACCCGCAGACCCGGATCGAGGTCGAGGACGTCGAGACCGCCGTCGAGCTGGTCGGGATGGGGCTCGCCGACTCGGTCGTCCCGCGGGGTGTCGCCGAGCAGCTGCTGGCGCGGCTCGCCCCGGACGCGGGCATGACGACGCTACGGCCTCGGCAGTTCGACACCCTCGCCGTGGTCCACCGGGCCGGCGCGACGCTCTCGAACGCCGCCCGGCTCGTGATCGAGCTCGCCACCCGCCGGATCCAGTCGATCGCCGAGCCGGTCAGCCCCCGCTGAGCCTCAGCAGGACAACCCGTCCTCCGGCACCGTCCCGTCGAGGTAGTAGCCCTCGACCGCCTCGTCGACGCAGGTGTTGCCGGACTGGTAGCCCGTGTGGCCGTCGCCGTCGCGCGTGACCAGCACCCCCGAATCGAGGTCGTCGGCGAGCGCCTCGGACCAGGCGTAGGGGGTGGCCGGGTCGCGGGTGGTGCCGACCACGACGATCGGAGCCGCACCCGCACCGTCGATCTCGAGCGGCTCCTCGGTCGACTCGGCGACCTGCCCGAGGCAGCTCGTGAGCGCCCAGGCGAACACGTCGCCGAACGTGGGCGATACCTCGCGGAAGGCGTCGAGCTGGCCCGGGATCCGCTCGGCCGGCACGGCGTACGGGTCGTCGAGGCAGTTGATCGCGTTGAACGCCTCGCTGCTGTTGTCGGTGTAGCTGCCGTCGGGTCCCCGGGAGGCGTACGCGTCGCTGAGCTGCAGCAGCGGGGTCCCGTCACCCTCGAAGCCCGCGCGCAGCGCGGCGGACAGGATGGTCCAGTACTCGCGCTTGTAGAGCGGCGCGACGATGCCGTAGAAGGCGTTGCCGGCCTGGAGCTCCCGCTCGCCCTGGGTCGGCAGCGGTTCGGCGTCGACCTCGGCGATGAAGTCGGTGATGCGGGTCAGTCCCTGCTCGACGGAGTCACCGAGGAAGCAGGTGTCGGTGGTGTCGACGCAGTTGGCGACGTAGGAGCGCAGCGCGGTCTCGAAGCCCTCGGCCTGGCCCAGGCTCAGGTCGCGGGACGACAGGGACACGTCGAGGGCGCCGTCGAGCACGAACCGGCCGACCTGCTCGGGGAACAGCTCGGCGTAGGTGGCGCCCAGCATGGTGCCGTAGGACTTGCCGAGGTAGTCGAGCTGCTCGTGGCCCAGAGCCGAGCGCAGCACGTCCATGTCGCGGGCGGCCTCGATGGTCGACACGTGCCCCGCCAGCTCGGCGTCGTCGGCCGCGCAGCCACGGCCGATCGAGGTGACCAGCCCGACGAACCTGTCGGCCTCGGCGGCGTCGTCGGGCGAGGGGTCGGAGGCGACGTAGGTGTCGAGCTCGGCGTCGCTGAGGCAGTCGACCGGCGCGCTGGTGCCGGTGCCGCGCGGGTCGAAGCCGACGACGTCGTAGCCGGCCAGGAGCGGGGCGCCGAGCACGCTGGGAGCGGCCGCGGCGTACGCCGTCCCGGGCGCGCCGGGCCCGCCGGGGTTGACGACCAGCGAGCCCTGCGGCTGTCCCTCGGCCCGCACCCGCAGCACCGCGAGCTCGATGGTCCGGCCACCGGGCCGGTCGTAGTCGAGCGGGACGGTGAGCCGCGCGCACTCGTCGCTTCCGCACCGGGACCACGCCAGGCGCTGGCCGTAGAACCGGCCGAGGCCCGGCTCGGGCGGCTCGTCCGACCCGGGCTCGGGAGCGGTCTCGGTGCGCGGCTCGGCGGGCTGGGGGGCCGGGTCCGCTCCGCCGCTGAGGAGCAGCCCGAGCGTGATGCTGATCGCCGCGGCGACCAATGCGACCACGAGGACCGCCGCGACCACCTTCCTCACCGGCGTGCCCCCTCGGGCAGGCGCAGCGCGACCATCATCGACTCCAGGGCGAGCAGCACCGGCACGTTGAACTCCAGCATCTGCTCGCGGGCCTCGAAGATCCAGCCGATCCGGCGCAGGTTGAGCTCGGCACCGGAGGAGCGGGCCAGCTCCTCGACCTCGTCGCGGCGATCCTCGTTGACCAGCTCCCCGGGCGCGCCGGCCGCGACCGCGACGGCGTCGCGGTAGACCGAGACCAGGTCCATCAGGCTCCGGTCGACCACGTCGAGGTGGCGGCGCTTGGCGCGGGTCTTCTGGTTGCGCTCCATGAGCGCGAGCGCCGGGGCGTACTCCCGGGGGCGGCGGCCCCGCTCGACCACGCCGTAGGCCTCGGCCAGCCGCTGCCGCTCACGGGCGTCGAGCGCGTCGGTGATCGCCTCGGCCTCGACCTTGGCGGTCTCGGTCAGCTCCGTGGCGGCCGTCATGCAGGCGCCGAGCGAGGTCAGCCGGGCCGGGATCGACACGACGCGGGTGCGCCGCTCCCGGACGGCGGCGTCGCGGGCCAGCGCGCGAGCCCGGCCGATGTGGCCCTGGCTGGCGCGGGCAGCGTGGGCCGCGAGCCCCGGCTCGACGCCGTCGGCTCGCTGCAGGAAGTCGGCCACGTCGGACGGCGTGGGGGTGGTCAGCGACACCAGCCGGGAGCGCGACCGGACGGTGGGCAGCACGTCCTCCACCGTGGGGGCGCACAACATCCACACGGTCCGGTCGGTCGGCTCCTCGATCGCCTTGAGCAGCGCGTTGCAGGCCTGCTCGGTGAGTCGGTCGGCGTCCTCGACGATCATGATCTGCCAGCGCCTGCCGACCGGCGCCAGCGCCGAGCGGCGGACCAGGTCGCGCACCTCGTCGACGCCGATCGACAGCTTCTCGGTGCGGACCAGCGTGACGTCGGCGTGGGAGCCCTTGAGGACGGTGCTGCACTCGTGGCAGCTGCCGCAGCCCTCCTGCTCGCACTGGAGTGCAGCAGCGAAGGCCACCGCGGCGTTGGAGCGCCCGGACCCGGGCGGGCCGGTGAACAGCCAGGCGTGGGACATGCCGTGGCCGCCGGCGGCACGGCGCAGCGCCTCGACCACGCGGTGCTGACCGACCAGGTCGTCCCAGACCGAACGGGTGGCGGTCGCCGTCATCTGGTGGCCTGACCGAGCAGCGGGGACACCCGGTCGCGCACCAGCGCGGCGATCTCGTCGACCGGCAGGTGGGCGTCGACCACGAGGTAGTGGTCGGGGTCGGCGGCGGCGAGCGCCAGGAAGGCCTGCCTCGCCCGCTCGTGGAAGTCGTGGCCCTCCGCCTCGATCCGGTCGCGGCCGTCGAAGCGGCCCAGGCCGTGCTCGGGGGCGACGTCGAGCACCACCGTCAGGTGCGGTCGGAGGTCGCCGGTCGCCCAGCGCTGCAGCCGGGTCACGTCGCCGAGCTCGAGCACCCGACCGGCGCCCTGGTAGGCGATCGAGGAGTCGACATAGCGGTCGGTGATGACCACCTCACCGCGCCGCAGCGCCGGGAGCACGAGCGTGTCGACGTGCTCGGCCTTGTCGGCGGCGTAGAGCAGCGCCTCGGTGCGCGGCGACAGGTCGCCGGTCGCCGGGTCCAGCACGATGTCGCGCATCTGCTTGCCGACGGCCGTGTCTCCAGGCTCGAAGGTGAGGCGGCAGGCGTAGCCGGCGTCGGTCAGCCAGGTGGCCAGCGCCGTCGACTGCGTCGACTTGCCGGCACCCTCGCCGCCCTCGAAGCAGACGAAGACCCCGGTGTCGGTGAAGGTCCCCCGACCATCAGCTGGGCTCACGGGATCACCCTACGGGGAGGCAGGGACGACGCCCGGTCAGGACTTCTTCGCCGTCTTCTTCGCGGACGACTTCTTGGCCGTCTTCCTGGCGGGCGCCTTCGTGGCCTTCTTGGCGCCCCGCTTGGCGGCCTTCTTGGCCGGGCCACGGGCACGTCGCTCGGCGAGCAGCTCGGCGGCCCGCTCGAGGGTGACGTCGGCGACCGAGTCGTCCTTGCGGAGGGTGGCGTTGTACTCGCCGTCGGTCACGTACTCGCCGAACCGGCCGGACCTCACGACCACCGGCTGCCCGGAGACCGGGTCGTTGCCGAGCTCCTTGAGGGGCGCCTGGGCCGCGGCCCGCCCGCGCTGCTTCGGCTGGGCGTAGATGCTGAGCGCCTCGTCGAGGTCGATCGAGAGCAGCTTCTCCTCGGAGTCGATCGAGCGGGAGTCGGTGCCCTTCTTGAGGTACGGGCCGTAGCGGCCGTTCTGGGCCGTGATCTCCTCGCCCGACTCGGGGTCGGCGCCGACCACCCGCGGGAGCGAGAGCAGCTTGACCGCGTCGGCGAGGGTGATCGTGTCGAGGCTCATCGACTTGAACAGCGAGCCGGTGCGCGGCCGCTCCTTCTTCGGGGCGTCGTCGGGCAGCAGCTCGGTGACGAACGGCCCGTAGCGACCGTTCTTGGCGACCACGCGGAGCCCGGTGTCGGGGTGCTCGCCGAGATCGATCTCCTCGCCGGCCGGGTTGGCGAACAGCTCGCGCGCCTTGGCGACCGACAGCTCGTCGGGCGGCAGGTCGTCGGGGACGTTGGCGCGCTTGCCCGCGAACGGCCCGTCGTCGTCTCCCTCGAGGTAGGGGCCGTAGCGGCCGACCCGCAGGTTGATGCCGTCGTCGGGCTCGCCGACCGGGAAGGTCGCGAGCTCGCGGGCGTCGATCTCGCCCAGCTCGTTGACCAGTGTCTTGAGGCCCTCGACGTCGCCGGACCCGAAGTAGAACTCCGCGAGCTCGGTGTTGCGGTCGCGCCGGCCGCGGGCGATGTCGTCGAGGACGTCCTCCATCAGCGCCGTGAACTCGTAGGAGATCTGCCGCGGGAAGTGCTCCACCAGCAGCCTGGTCACCGAGAAGGCGAGCCACGCCGGCACCAGGGCGGTGCCCTTCTTGTAGACGTAGCCGCGGTTGAGGATGGTCCCGATGATCGAGGCGTACGTCGACGGGCGCCCGATCTTGCGCTCCTCCAGCTCGCGGATCAGGGTCGCCTCGGTGTAGCGGGCCGGCGGCTTGGTCTCGTGACCCTCGGGCGTCACCGACGCGGTCGTCACGGGCGCACCCTCGACGAGGGCCGGCAGCCGGGTCTCGACGTCGTCACGCCTCTTGGACGTGTCGTCGATGTCCTCGACGTAGGCCTTGAGGAAGCCGTGGAAGGTGATCGTGCGACCGCTGGCGCCGAAGACGACGTCGCGGCCGTCGGCGGCCGCGCCGCCGAGCCGGATCGTCACCGACTCGCCGCGCGCGTCCTTCATCTGGGACGCGACGGTCCGCATCCAGATCAGCTCGTAGAGCCGGAACTGCTCGCCGGTCAGGCCGGTCTGCGCGGGGGTCCGGAACGACTCGCCGGCCGGCCGGATCGCCTCGTGGGCCTCCTGCGCGTTGGCCACCTTGCTGGCGTAGACGCGCGGGCTGTCGGGCAGGTAGTCGGCGCCGTACAGCTCGCGGACCTGGGTCCGGGCCGCATTGACCGCACCGCCCGACAGCGTGGTCGAGTCGGTCCGCATGTAGGTGATGAAGCCGTTCTCGTAGAGCCGCTGCGCAACGGACATCGTCACCGAGGCGCTCATCCCGAGCTTGCGCGACGCCTCCTGCTGCAGCGTGGTCGTCCGGAACGGCGCGTACGGCTTGCGGGTGTAGGGCTTGGACTCCACCGAGCGGACGGCGTACGTCGTGTCGGCCAGCGAGGCGGCCAGCGACTCGGCGTCGGCGCGGGTCAGGTGGACCCGCTCGCCCCGGGTCAGCTGCGCGTCGTTGCCGAAGTCGGAGCCGCGGGCGACGCGGACGTCGTCGAGGCTGTGGAGCCGGGCCGGGAACATCCGCGGCTCGAGGTCGGCCCCGGCGTCGAAGGTGCCCTCGAGGTCCCAGTAGGAGGCGACCCGGAACGCCATCCGCTCCTTCTCACGGTCGACCACCAGCCTGGTGGCCACCGACTGGACGCGGCCGGCGGAGAGGCCGGACATGACCTTCTTCCACAGCACCGGGCTGACCTCGTAGCCGTAGAGCCGGTCGAGGATCCGTCGCGCCTCCTGTGCCTCGACGAGGTCCATGTCGAGCTCGCGGGGGTTCTCGGCCGCGGCCTGGATCGCCGCCTTGGTGATCTCGTGGAAGACCATCCGCTTGACCGGGATGCCCTTCGGCTTCAGCTCGTCGAGCAGGTGCCACGCGATGGCCTCGCCCTCGCGGTCCTCGTCGGTCGCGAGGTAGAGCTCGTCGGCCTCCTTCACCAGCTTCTTCAGCTTGCTGATGTGGGCCTTCTTGTCGCGCGGCACCACGTAGTAGGGCTCGAAACCGTGGTCGACGTCGACGGCGAGCCGCCCCCACGGCTGGTCCTTGATCTTGGCGGGGGTGTCGGCGGCGCTGTTGGGGAGGTCGCGGATGTGGCCGATCGAGGACTCGACGACGAAGTCCCGGCCGAGGTACCCGCCGATGGTGCGGGCCTTGGCCGGTGACTCGACGATGACGAGCTTGTGTGCCACGTGGTCGTTCTCCTGCAGATTGTTCGGGGGGTGGCGGCTGTTGGCGGCCACCGGCGGTCACGGTAGCGCGAACTGTCAATCGGCTCGCAGGCCAGGCCTCCACCAGCGCCTACGATGTGCCGGTGCCCGAGCGCTTCCAGGTCGACCTCGGCGGGGTCGTCGAGCTGCTGAGCCACCACCTGTACTCCTCGCCACGGGTCTATCTGCGCGAGCTGGCCCAGAACGGCGTCGACGCCGTGGTGGCCCGCCGGCAGGACGACCCGGCGAGCTCGCGGGACCCCCGCCCCGACGTGCTGTTCGTCGTCCGACCCGACGGGGTGCTCGACTGCTGGGACTCCGGCAGCGGCCTGACGCCCGCCCAGCTGGAGCAGTTCCTCTCGACCATCGGCTCGTCGTCGAAGCGCGACGAGCTCGGCTTCCAGCGCGAGCACCTGCTGGGACAGTTCGGCATCGGGCTGCTCTCGGCGTTCATGGTCACCGACGCGATCGAGGTGGTCTCACGCAGCGCCGAGCGCCGCGCCCCGGTCGTACGGTGGCAGGGGTCCTCCGACGGCACCTACACGACCGGGACCGTCGGTCGCACGCGTCGGCTCGACCCCGAGCGCCGCGGGTGGCTCGAGCAGGCGCCCGGCACCTGCGTCCGGCTGGTCGGCGCCCCGGGCGGCAGCTGGACCGGCGAGCGGCAGGTGCTCGACCTCGCCCGCGAGTACCTCTCCTACCTACCCCACCGGATCGTCGTCCGGACCCCCGACGGCACCGACCACCAGATCGCGCCGACCGAGCCGCCGTGGCGCTCGACGGGGAGCGAGCAGCGGCGCCGGGCCGGCGACGCAGTCGGGCTGCGGCCGTTCGCGCTGGTGCCGCTGACGGTCCCCGAGGCCGGCCTGGAGGGCGTGGCGGTGGTGAGCGACCGCCCGCTCGACGGTCGAACCGGCCACCACGTCTACCTGCGGGGGATGCTGGTGGGGACCGACGTCGCCGGCGTGGCCCCCGACTGGGCCGTCTTCTGCCGCTGCGTCGTCAACACCTCCCGGCTCCGCCCCACCGCCTCGCGGGAGGCGCTCTACGACGACGACCTCGCCGAGGAGGTACGCACCGCGATCGGCGCCCAGCTGATGCGCTGGTTGCGGCGGCTGGCCGAGGCCGACCCGCAGCGGATGGCGTCCTTCCTGCAGGTCCACCACCTCGGGCTCAAGGCGGCGGCCCTCCACGACGCCGAGGTGCGCGCGCTGCTGCTGCCGCTGCTGCCCTTCGAGAGCACCCACGGCCACCTGCCGCTGACCGAGCTGACCGCCTTGGGCGGAGACGGGGCCACGGTCCGCTTCGTGGCGAGCGTCGACGACTACCGGCAGGTGTCCCCGGTCGCCCGGGCCCAGGGCCTGCCGGTCGTCAACGCCGGCTACGTCTACGAGGCCGAGCTGCTCCGCGCCTGGGCGGCCGAGCACGACGAGCCGCTGTCCGAGATGTCGCCCGGCGACCTCGAGCTGAACCTCGACCACGTCGACGACGCGACCGCGCTCGCCGCCCGGCCCTTCGTGCAGGCGGCCGAGGAGTCGCTCGCGCTCGCCGACATAGCCGTCCAGCTGAGGCACTTCGTGCCCGAGTCGGTCCCGGCGCTGCTGCTCGACGACGCCGCCTCCCGTCGTGGCCGCGACCTCCACCGGGTGCGCGAGGGGGTGGCGGACGACGCCATCACACGTCTGCTCGAGTCGGTCGCCCCCTCCGGCGACCTGCGGCCCCGTCTCGCGCTCAACCACGCCCACCCGCAGGTACGCCGGCTGGTGGCGCTGAGCGACCCGGCCAAGGTGGGCCTGGCGACCCGGGCGCTCTACGTACGCGCGCTGCTCGCGGGCAACCGCCCGCTGCGGCCGGTCGACGCCGCCCTCGTCGAGTCGGCCTTCGACGAGCTGGTCGGGCTCGTGGCCGACACCACTCCGCAGGACACCGAGGAGACCACGTGACCGCGTCCACCAGTGCCGACGTCCGCGCCGAGCTCGAGCAGCTCGAGCAGCTCGAACCCTCCCTGCGCACCGACCCGCTGGAGCAGCTGCTGCCCCGGGCCGAGCAGCTCGGAGACCCGCTGCTCGAGGCCGACGTACGGATCGCGCTGCTCAGTGCCCTGGAGTTCAGCGGCCGGCCGACCGAGCAGCTGCTGCCGCACTTCGGGTGGCTGGTGCAGGCCTTCGACGACCGCCCCACCTGGTGGTCGGCCGACCACGACCGCACCGTGCTCTGGACCTACAAGTGGATGATCAGCCACTGCCGCAACGACCACCGCGTGCCGCTCCACGTGGTCGACGACATGCTCGCCGGGATGGAGGAGCGCTACCGGCGGCAGGGGCGCGGCCTGGCCCCGGTGCTGAGCAGCCGCTACCAGGTGGAGTCGTTCGTCCACGGCGCGGCGGTGGCGCAGCCGGCGTACCAGGCCTGGCGGGAGGCGCCGCGCACCGACCTGAGCGACTGCGCCGCGTGCGAGCCGGCCCAGAGCGCGCGCCACCTCGCCGCGCTCGGGCTGCACGAGCGGGCCATCTCGGAGGCGCACCCTGTCCTGGCCGGCGACCTGACCTGCATGAGCGAGCCACAGTCGATCGCCGCCGACGTGCTGGCCTCGCTGCTCCTCGCCGACCGGGCCCAGGACGCCGCCTTCTGGCACGTGCGGGCCGCCCGGATCAGTCGGACCCAGCCCTACGAGACGGGCTCGATGGCCACCCACGTCGAGGTCGCCGCCCGGGCGGGACAGCTCGGGCGCAGCCTGGAGCTGCTCGAGGAGCGGGTGACCGACCTCGCGGCCCCGCGGCACCCGCGCGACGCCCTCGACCTCGCCGTCGCGGGGGTCGTCTGCCTCGACCGGCTGCTGGGCGCGGGGCACACCGACCTCGAGGTCCGGGCTCCCGACGGCGTACGACGTCCGATCGCGGAGCTCTGCGCGGCGCTGGCGGCGACGGCTGAGGAGCACGCGGACGCGTTCGACGCCCGCAACGGGACCGACCGGGTCGGCGCCTGGGTCCGCGCACGGATCGCGGCCCCGGACCTGCCCCGGCTGCCGTTGGGGCCCGCGTCGGCGCCCACGGTCGAGGCGCTGTCGGCCCTCACCGGGGCCGAGCCGTCGTGGCAGCCGGACGCGGACCCCTCCGCGGACGAGGAGGCCGCGCTGCCCCTGATGGACCTCTGGCAGGCCCATGAGGCCGCGCAGCGCCGCGGCGACTCCGACGCCGGCGATCGGATCGGGTCGGCCTGGGCAGCCCGCAACGCCACCGACGCGGCCTGGGAAGGGCTGCTGGCCGACCACGCCGAGGCTCCCGAGCGCGCGCTCGCCGTCCTCGACCTCACCCGGTCCGCGCTGCGTGCCGCCCAGGAGCCGGACGAGCGGCTCGACCTGCTCGCGCGGCGTGGCCGCGAGTTCGCCCGTCGGGCATCCGGCGAGCTGGAGGAGGTCATGATCGGCCTGAGCGCCGACGTCGCCAGGCCCTCGATCCTCGCGGCGCACCGGCAGGACGAGGAGGCCGGGGACGCGGATCCTGCTCCCGGACCCCGGGTGCGCACGATCATCGAACGGGCGTTCGCGAGCATCGAGCGGGTCGACGCCCTGGTCGCGGCCGGCGAGCGGCAGCTCGACCCCTCGGTGTCGCCCCGGGCGCTCGCGCGGGGTCGGGCCACCGGGCTGCCGCTCGACCCCGGGCAGCGCGGTGTGCTGCTGGGCGAGGTGCTGCAGCTGACCAGCGACGTGACGCCGGACTCGCCCTTCGGCGACCGCTGGCAGCGGGCCGCCGCACTGGTCGGCACCAGCTTCAACCAGCAGTACGGCGACGCCGAGGCGTGCCACGAGGCGCTGCGCCTGATCCGACCCGACGAGCTCGCCCAGCTCCGGGCCGGCGCCCACTGCCAGCTGGCTCTGGTGGCGATCAGCCACGAGCGGCCGGACGAGGCGGCCGACCAGCTGGAGCGCGCGTGGGAGCTGGTGGCGCCGCTGGGCGGCCCGGTGACGCTCGCCAGCGTCATCGAGCACACCGGCCGGTTCGCCCCGAGGCTCGACCGCGGCCGCGCTCGCGCCCTGCTGGAGCGCCAGCTCGAGACGGCCGCACGCGGCTCCCGGCTGCTCGCTGCGGCCACTGCACCGCGGATCTGCGAGCTCCACCTCGCCGCAGGCTCGGCGCTGGACGCCGCCGAGCTCGCCGAGCGGTGGCTCGAGGTGGCACGGCAGGCGCCCGACGAGCCGCAGGCGCCGGTCGATCGCGAGGCGATCCTCGTCGACCTCCTCGAGCAGGCCGCCCGGGCGTCGCTGGCCCTCGGCGAGAACGGCCGGGCAGCACGCACCGCGGCCGAGGCCCGCGACCTCTGGGCCGAGCGCGAGGGCTGGATGCGGGCCGCCGAGCTGGGCAACCTCGTGGGCCAGGCCCACGAGTACTCCGACGACGCGGTCGCCGCCCTCGACGCCTACCGACAGGCCGCCGCGCTGGCCGACCGGGTCCTGGGGGCGGGGTCGTTCGCAGGCCTGGGCGTCTCGGCCCACAACCGCAGGGCAGCCGCCGGGGTGGCGCTCGCCGCTGACGGGCTGCCCACGGCGCTGGCGGCGTACGACGAGGCCGCAGGGGTGCTGGCCGACCACCGGGCACGGGTCGACCGGACCGACCCGGCCGACGAGGCCTTCACCGGGATCGACCCCGAGGCGCTGCGGCGGGGGCTCACGTGGGAGCACCACTACCTCCGGCTGAGCCGGGGCAACGCCCTGCTCCGCGGCGGCGACGCCGCGGGCGCGGTCGACCAGATCGAGGGACTCGACGCCGACTTCGCCGCCCTCGACGCCTGGGACGACGCCGTCACCACGATGCACCTGCGTGCCGGGTGCCTCGCGCAGGCCGGCGAGCGGCGGGCGGCCGGCACGGCCTTCCAGCGGGCGGCCACCGAGGCCGAGACCCACGGCCTGCGCGACCTGCGCGTGCGGGTGGCGTCGGGGTGGGCCCGCTGGCTCGACGACGAGGGCAAGGGCAAGGAGGCCGAGAAGGTCTGGGAGCGCTGGGGGCCCGCGGCCGGCGGCGCCTGATCGGTCAGCCGGACGGGATGAGGAATCCCTCGCGCACCAGCTCGGACACCGCGGGCAGGTAGGCGGTCGCCAGCTCGACGGGATCCCGCTCCAGGAGCTGGGCCACGGCGGCCAGGATCTGACCGGTCGTGAGCTCGCCGTCGCAGGCGCCGACGACGGCCGCCTCGACGGTGTCGACCTGCCGCGCCCGGCGCAGCCCGCGCTGCTGCCGCAGCACGATCGTCTCGGGGTCGACCTCGCCCGGGGCGCCGGACGTCTCCTGGACGACGTCGACGCGTGTGACCAGCCGCTCCTCGGGCGTGGCCCGGTGGCCGCCGTGGCTGCCCCACGCGGCGATCGCGGGCGCCACGGGCTGCTCGACGGCGTACGGCCAGTCGAGGAAGGTGTGGGGCCCGGGGGCGTTGCGCACGGAGAGCCACCCGAAGCCGATCCCCTCGACGCCCTGCTGGTCGAGCCAGCCGAGCCAGTGGTCGTAGCGGGCCGCGTAGCGGGGTGCGCCGTGGAGCCCGGCGTCCTTGAGCCACAGCTCGACGTACTCCGCCGGGTCGAGCACCTCCCGCTGCACCACGAGCGCAGCGCAGTCCTCGGTGACCCAGCCGGCCAGCCGCTCGTCCCACGGGACGTCGCGCAGCACCACCCAGTTGGCCAGCACCTGGCACCAGCCGCCCGGGGCCAGGTGGCCGGGTGCCGCCCGGACGATCCGCTCGACGACCTGGTCGCCCGGCAGTCCACTGTCTCTGTAGACCAGCACGTCTGCTCCCGGCGGGGAGATGACGAAGGGCGGGTTGGTCGCGACCAGGTCGAACCGCTCGCCGTCGACGGGCTCCCAGAGCGAGCCCTGGCGCAGGTCGACCGCCACCTCGTTGAGCGCGCAGGTCAACGCCGCCAGCCGCAGCGCCCGCCGGTTGACGTCGGTGCCGACGACCTCCCCCGCGTGATCCGCGAGGTGGAGCGCCTGGACCCCGCAGCCGGTGCCGAGGTCCAGCGCCCGCCCGACCGGGTCGCGGAGGGTGAGCTGGGCCAGCGAGATCGACGCCGGGCTGACGCCCAGGACGTGATCGGCGTCGACGGCGTTGGGGGCGCCGTCGAGTCCGGGCGTCAGGTCGCTCAGCACCCAGAGGTCGCGGTCGTCGTCGGCGTACGGCCGGCAGTCGAGCAGGGCACACACCTCACCACCGCTCGTCTCGACGAAGCCCTCCCCCGCCAGTGCGTCCACCAGCCCCGGCAGCGCCCGGTCGGCCGCCTCCCGCGCGACCGGCGCCTGCAGCAGGAACAGCCGGGTGAGCGTGTCCAGCGGCGACCCCCCGGTCGTGCGCCGCAGCGCCGGGGTCGTCTCGTTGCGGCCGAGCGCCGCATGGGCCTGCGGACCGACCTGCTCGACGACCGCGTCATGGGTGAACTCGGCGGCGACCAGGGCAGCACGCAGGGCGGGGACGTCCACGCCGTGATCCTCGCACCGGCTCCGGACGCACCTCGACCCCGCCCGGACGTGCCGGACGGGGTCGAGGGACGAGCCTGGGGCCGCTAGTGGTGCGGCGGCGCCTCGAACTGCTGGGTCGGCGCGTCGTCGTGGTTGGCCTCCGGTGGCGGCGCCGTGTGCGGCTCCGCCGGAGTGCCCGGGTCGTCGTCGCCGATGACGGTCGAGCGGCGCTTCGACATCACGACCGCACCGGCGATGATCGCGACCGCGACGATCGCGATCACGATGCGGAGCGGGTCGTTCTCGTCGTCGCCCACACTCATCGTCACGATGGCGCCCGCGATCAGCAGCGACACCAGGTTCATCACCTTGATCAGCGGGTTGATGGCCGGGCCGGCGGTGTCCTTGAACGGGTCGCCGACCGTGTCGCCGATGATCGTCGCCTCGTGGGCGGGCGATCCCTTGCCGCCGTGGTGGCCGTCCTCGACCAGCTTCTTGGCGTTGTCCCAGGCCCCGCCCGCGTTGGCGAGGAAGACGGCCATCAGCGTGCCGGTCCCGATCGCACCGGCGAGGAAGCCCGCCAGCGAGGTAACGCCGAGGCCGAAGCCGACGGCCACCGGAGCGAGCACCGCGAGGATGCCCGGCGTGATCAGCTCGCGCAGCGAGTCCTTGGTCACGATGTCGACGACCTTGCCGTACTCCGGACGGCCGGTGCCCTCCATGATCCCGGGGATCTCGCGGAACTGGCGACGCACCTCGAAGACCACGGCACCCGCGGCCCGGCCGACGGCGTTGATCGCCAGGCCGGAGAAGAGGAACACCGCGGCCGCACCGAGCAGCACGCCGACGAGCACCGACGGGTCGAACACGAAGAACCGGTCGAAGCCGAACTCGTCCTGCGCGTTGGCCTCGGCCACCGCCTCGACCACCGACGTCGCGTACGACCCGAACAGCGCGGTCGCGGCCAGCACGGCCGTCGCGATCGCGATGCCCTTGGTGATCGCCTTGGTGGTGTTGCCGACGGCGTCCAGCTCGGTGAGGATCTGGGCGCCCTCGGGGCTGACGTCACCCGACATCTCGGCGATGCCCTGGGCGTTGTCGGAGACCGGGCCGAACGTGTCCATCGCGACGATGACGCCGACCGTGGTCAGCAGGCCGCAGCCGGCCAGGGCCACGGCGAACAGCGACACCGTCAGCGACGCGCCGCCGAGCAGGAACGCGCCGAACACCGCCGCGCCGATGACCAGCGTCGTGTAGACCGCCGACTCGAACCCGACCGCGAGGCCGGAGAGGATCACCGTGGCCGGGCCCGTGAGCGAGGTGCGGCCGACGTCCTTGACCGGCTTGAACTCGGTGCCGGTGTAGTAGCCGGTCAGCGCCAGGATCCCGGCGGCCATCACGACGCCGATGACCACGGCGATCGAGGCGATGAGCCGCGGGTCGCCCTCCACGCTGGCGACATTGCTGTTGGTGAGCTCGGAGAAGCTGCCCGGCAGGTACGCGTAGGCCGCGATGACCGACACGACCGCGCCGACGGCAGCGGAGATGTAGAACGCCCGCTGGATCGTGGTCAGGCCGTTCTCGCCCGTCCGCGGACGGGTGATGTAGACGCCGAGCACCGCCGTCAGCGCACCGATCGTCGGCACCAGCAGCGGGAACACCAGGCCGGCGTCACCGAAGGCCTGCGAGCCGAGGATCAGCGCGGCGACCAGGGTCACGGCGTACGACTCGAAGAGGTCGGCGGCCATGCCGGCGCAGTCACCCACGTTGTCGCCGACGTTGTCGGCGATCGTCGCGGCGTTGCGCGGGTCGTCCTCGGGGATGTTGTTCTCGACCTTGCCGACCAGGTCGGCACCGACGTCGGCGGCCTTGGTGAAGATGCCGCCGCCGACCCGCATGAACATGGCGAGCAGGGCGGCACCGAAGCCGAAGCCCTCCAGCACCAGCGGGGCGCGGTCCTTGAACAGCAGGACCACGAGGCTGGCGCCGAGCAGGCCGAGGCCCACGGTCGCCATGCCGACGAAGGCACCCGTCCGGAACCCGACGGTCATCGCGGGGTTGCGTCCCTGGGTCTCGGCGGCCGCGGCGACGCGCAGGTTGGCGCGCACGGCCAGGCTCATGCCGAGGTAGCCGATCGCCGCGGAGAACCCTGCCCCGACGAGGAAGAAGATGGAGCGTCCGATCCGGACCCCCAGATCCTCCGCGGGCAGCGCCAGCAGCACCAGGAACGCGACCGCCGCGAAGATGGCGAGCGTCCGGAACTGCCGCTGCAGGTAGGCGTTGGCGCCCTCCTGCACCGCCAGCGCGATGGTCTTCATGTTGTCGGTGCCTTCGCCGGCGGCAAGCACTTCCTGGCGGAACTTGTAGGCCATCCCGAGAGCGCCGAGGGCGATCAGGAAGACCACGAGTACCAGGACGAAGTTGCCTCCGGAGAGATCCACGACGGCGGGAAGGATCCCGGTCATGCGATTCCTCCTGGGGAGTGACTCACGTCTCATGGGAGATGAACGCAGCGGAGTCTACGCAGACGCCGGGACGGGTCAGCACCCGGTGTGAGTGGTGCCACACAAATCAGTGGCGAAAGGGCGGTTCAGCCCGCGGCGAGCGCCTCGTCGGCCGTCTCGTGGATCACGAACACCTTGGCGAGGCCGGTGATCCGGAAGATCTTGAGCAGCCGGTCCTGGTTGCAGACCAGCCGCAGCGAGCCGTCGTGGGCGCGCACCTTCTTCAGGCCACCCACCAGCACGCCGAGGCCGGTCGAGTCGAGGAACTCCACCTCGTGCATGTCGACGACGATGTCGTAGGCGCCGGTGGCGACGAGCTCACTGAGCTTGTCGCGCAGCTTGGGCGCGGTGTAGACGTCGATCTCCCCACCGACGGCGACGATCGTCTTGCCGTCAGCCTCTCGCGTGGTCAGCGTCAGGTCCACGTGTGCTTCTTCTCCCTCGGACACACCGGACGAGCGGGGCTCGGCACGGCAGGTCGTACGACTTGTGGCTCCAATGAAACCACGCCACCCCATGTCGTGCCCGTTTGCCACACTGCGCGTGTGCAGCCAGCCGCATCGGGACGCCCACCCACGGGCAGCCTGGTGTCGCGGCTCGTCGCGCCCCCCGGGCGGGCCGACCGGCTCACCCATCTCGAGGAGCTGCCGCCGCGGGAGGCCGTGACCGCGCCGTGGCCCGCGTGGGTGCCCGACGAGGTCCGCGAGGCGTACGTCGCCCGCGGCGTCGCGCTGCCGTGGCGGCACCAGGCCGAGGTCGCCGACCACGCCCGGGCCGGTCGGCACGTGGTGGTCTCGACCGGCACCGCGTCGGGCAAGTCGATGGCCTTCCAGCTGCCGGCACTCGCGGGGATCCACCGGCTCCGCGGGCCGGGCGGCGAGCGCGGCTCGACGGTGCTCTACCTCGCGCCCACCAAGGCGCTGGCACAGGACCAGTGGGCCGGCCTGAGGGCGCTCGGGCTCGACACGAGGGTCACGACCCACGACGGCGACAGCAGCCGCGAGCTGCGCGACTGGGCGCGCGACCACGGCGAGTACGTCCTCACCAACCCCGACATGCTCCACCGCTCGCTGCTGCCCCGTCACGAGCGGTGGGCGCGGTTCCTGTCGATGCTCGACGTCGTCGTGGTTGACGAGGCCCACCACTACCGCGGCGTCTTCGGCGCCCACGTCGCCCAGGTCCTGCGCAGGCTGCGCCGCATCTGCGCGCGCTACGGCGCGCAGCCGACGTTCGTGCTGGCCTCGGCCACCATGGCCGACCCGGCCGGCACGGCGAGCCGGCTCACCGGGTTGCCGGTCGTGGCGGTGACCGACGACGCCTCGCCCCGGGGCAAGGTCTCCCTGGCTTTCTGGGAGCCCGCCTTCACCTCCCTCACGGGGGAGAACGGTGCGCCGGTCCGGCGCTCCGCCGGAGCCGAGACGGCCGACCTGCTGACCGACCTCGTGGTCGACGGCGTACGGACGTTGGCATTCGTCCGCTCCCGGCGCGGGTCCGAGCAGGTCGCCCTCACCGCCGCCGGCCTGCTCGCCGAGGTGGACCCGGCGTTGCCGGCCCGGGTGGCGGCGTACCGCGGTGGCTACCTTCCCGAGGAGCGGCGCGACCTCGAGCAGCGGCTGCGCAGCGGACAGCTGCTCGGGCTGGCGGCGACCAGTGCGCTCGAGCTCGGCATCGACGTCAGCGGCCTCGACGCGGTGGTGATGGCCGGCTACCCGGGGACCCGGTCGGCGCTCTGGCAGCAGCTCGGCCGTGCCGGGCGCGGCGCCGGCGATGCGCTGGGGGTCCTGGTGGCCCGCGACGACCCGCTCGACACCTACCTCGTGCACCACCCGGAGGCGCTGGTCGGCCAGCCCGTGGAGGCCACCGTCTTCGACACCGACAACCGGTTCGTGCTCGGGCCGCACCTGTGCGCCGCGGCCCAGGAGCTGCCGCTCGTCGACGACGACCTCCCGCTCTTCGGACCCACCAGCCGGTCGGTCGTCGACGACCTCGTCGCCGCCGGACTGCTGCGCCGCCGCAGCCGCGGGTGGTTCTGGACCGACGCCCGCCGGGCCGCCGACCTCGCCGACATCCGATCGACCGGCGGCTCGCCGGTGCAGCTGCTGGAGGCCGGCACCGGCCGCGTGGTCGGCACGGTCGACGCCTCCCGGTCGCACTCGACCGCCCACGCGGGGGCGGTGTACCTCCATGCCGGGGAGACCTGGGTGGTCCAGGACCTCGACCTCGACGAACGGGTCGCCGTCATGGAGCGCAGCGACCCCGACCACACCACCTCGGCGCGGGAGGTCACCTCCATCACGATCGCGTCCGAGCGTCGGCACCAACGGTGGGGCCAGTGCCGGCTGGCCACCGGCGAGGTCGACGTGACCCACCAGGTCGTGTCGTTCCTCAAACGGCGGCCCTCCGGGGAGGTGATCGGCGAGGAGCCGCTCGACCTGCCGGAGCGGACGCTGCGGACCTCGGCCGTCTGGTGGACGGTGCCCGACGACGCCCTCGACGAGTCGGGGATCGCCCGCGGCGATCTGCCGGGTGCCGCCCACGCCGCCGAGCACTGCTCGATCGGGCTGTTGCCGCTGTTCGCGACCTGCGACCGGTGGGACATCGGCGGCGTCTCGACCGCGCTCCACCCGGACACCGGCAGGCTCACGGTCTTCGTCTACGACGGGCATCCCGGCGGCGCCGGCTTCGCGGAACGCGGGTACGACGAGGCAGCGGCCTGGCTGCGCGCCACCCGAGCCGCGATCCGCGACTGCCGCTGCCTCGAGGGCTGCCCCTCGTGCGTGCAGTCACCGAAGTGCGGCAACCAGAACCAGCCGCTCGACAAGCCCGGCGCGGTCGCCCTGCTCGACGTCCTGCTCGAGCACGCCCCGCCGACCGGTTGAACGCCGGTCCCGCACGCGCCTGCGCCTCGAGGTCGCCCCGCTGGCCGAGCCAGCGCGGACCGACGACCACGGTGCGGACCACCACGTCAGACCCCTCCGCGTGGCACCCGGCGAGGCGGGCGCCGTTGGCGGCGGCGACCGAGCCTGCCGCCGCGCACCCGTCGTCACCCCGTTGCAGCGCTGCGGCCCCGGCCAGCGCCGCGAGGTCGGCCGCAGACTGGGCGACCCGGTGGTCGTGCAGCATCGCGGCCACCACGCCCAGGGCGGCTCCCAGGGCCAGCATCAGGGAGAGGCACGCGACGACCATCGGGGTCGCGGCCCCTCGCTGGTCTCTCATCCTGTCTCCTCGGCGGCTGCGACGGCCGTGGCCCGGAGCTCGACCGCTGGCAGCACCTCGAGCACCCCGCCGGGACCGTCGAAGGACCGGGTGACGGTCACCGCGACCTCGTCGCCACGCCGATCGACCAGCACCCGGCTCCCCGCGCCGGCGACCCGCTCCCCGCGGCCGACGGCGCCGGCCTCGGCATCGCCCCGGGCGAGCATCCGGGCGGTCTCGCGGGCACCGTCGACGACGCGGATCTGCGCGGTCCCGACCGCCAGCAGCCACGCGAGCCCGATGGTGAGCGCGAGCAGCAGCGGGAGACCCAGCGCCAGCTCGGCCGTGACCGCGCCCCGCTCCCGGCCCGTCGCCCGCCCGTGACTCATCCGATGCCCAGCAGCCCGAGCACGTGGTCGAACAGCGAACGCAGCAGCTGGTCACCGAACCCGCCGGTGAGCAGCTGGTAGAGCAGGCCGGCGAGCCCCGCCCCCGCGGCGGTGCCGACGGCGTACTCCGCGGTGGTGATGCCGTCGTCCTTGCGCTTGATCATGGGATCTCCTCTCGACGGGCCGCCGGTGCGGCCCCGCCCCCGACTCTCGTCGTCCGCCGAACGCGGCGCGACGGTTGCGGTGCCAGCTGTGGAGCGCCCGTTCCGGAGTGGTCCTGTGGAGGCTGGGTGGCGGGTGCTGGAGGCTCGCGGCGACGTCAGAGCCCGAGCTCGGACACCAGCCCGGCGACCATCGGCACGATCCCGAGCAGCAGGAACGACGGCAGCAGGCAGACGCCCAGCGGTACCGCCGCCTTCACCCCGACTGCGCGGGCGCGGTCCTCGATCTCGGCCCGACCGGACGCCGCCAGCTCGTCGGCGACGCGTTCGACGGTCGCGGCCACCGGGGCACCGGATCGCTGGGCGCGCGCCATGGCCCGTCCGAGCGGGGCCAGCTCGGGGTCCCGGGCGACCTGTTCCCAGACGGCGACCGGGTCGGTGCCGAGCGCCAGCCGGTCGGGCACCGGCGAGAGCCGCTCGGCCGCGGCGCCCGGAAGGGCTGCGCAGGCCCGGCGCACCGCCTCCGCGGGCGGCGCACCCGCTCGCAGGGTGGTGCCGAGCAGCAGCACCAGCACGGGCAGGTCGGCGCGCAGCTGCTCGCGACGAATCCTCGTCGCGGCGGGCTCGGCCCGGGCGGCGAAGCGGCTGACCAGGACCGCCACGACCACCCCCACCACGAGTCCGCCCCAGCCCGGCCGGAAGGTCCAGCAGGCGGAACCCGCCGACGCGGCCCAGAGCCACCGGCCGCGACGAAGCCAGTCGCGGTCGGCGGTGTCGGCGACCGCCCGGGCAGGGTCGACGCGCGGGCGCGGCGCGCGCAGGAGGACCACGGCGAGACCGGCGAGGGCCGCCGCCGCGTAGGCGCTCACCGGACCACCCCGTCGGCGATCCGCTCGATCCACCAGAGCCCCGCGAGCCCGAGCGCCACCCCGGCGGCCAGGCAGCCGAGGCCGACCGGGTGCCCGAGCAGGAACGTCCACGCGCCCGCCCGGTGGCCGCCGCCGAGCACCAGCAACACCACTGGCAGCGCGGCGACCAACCGCGCCGTGGCGCGCGCCGACGCGAGCTCGGACTCCACGACGCGCCCCGTCGCTCGTCGGTCACGGATCGTCGCAGCCACCCGGTCCAGGGCGTCGGCGAGCCCGCCTCCGGTGCGGTGGGCGACGGTCCACGCGGCGGCGACCAGCCGCAGGTCTCCTGCCCCGGGGGTGCGGGACAGGTCGGCGAGCGCGGCTGCGGGGTCGCTGCCGAGCTCGCCCGCCTCGGCGACCGGGCCGAGGGCAGGCCACTCCTCGGCGGCACGTCGCAGCGCCACCACCGTCGACTGTCCGGCGACCAGCTCCGAGGCGACCAGCTCGCAGGACTCCAGCACCTGGTCGGCGGTGCGCGCGGCCGCCGACCGCCGTCTGCGCAGGTCGAGCAGCGACCGGACGCCCGCCCCGACGAGCGCCGCGAGCAGCAGCAGCGCGGCAGGCACCGCTGACCCCACCACCAGCAGCGCCACGACGCCGGGGAGGAGCAGCAGCCACCACCGGTGCGTGGCGGCGCGACCTGGCGGGCTGGCGACCGGTCGCACCAGCAGCCACGCGCCCGATCCGGCTGCCAGGCCAGCGACCAGCGGTAGCGAGCTCATCGCGCGAGGCGCTGCTCGAGCCGCTCGGCGCCCGGACCGCAGCGGGCGGCTCCGTCGTCACCGAACTCGACGGCGGGCTCGAAGCTCACCCAGCCCTCGGGGGTGCGGGCCGGCACGGCCACCTGGCGTACGACACGGCGGCCGTCACCGGTGCGGGCGACATGGACGACCGCGTCGACCGCGGAGGCCAGCTGGCTGTGGGTGGCCGCCCGGTCCCAGCCGGCCGCCAGTGCCAGCGCCTCGACGCGGGCGGCGACGTCGACGGCGGAGTTGGCGTGGATCGTGCCGCAGCCGCCCTCGTGGCCGGTGTTGAGCGCGGCCAGCAGGTCGGTGACCGAGGCGTCCCGCACCTCCCCCACGACCAGCCGGTCGGGCCGCATCCGGAGCGCCTGCCGGACGAGTTCCTGGACCACGACGCCACCGGCCCCCTCGAGGTTGGCCGGCCGCGCCTCCAGCCCGACGACGTGCGGGTGGTCGGGCCGCAGCTCGCTCGCGTCCTCGACCACGACCAGCCGCTCCTGCGGGTCGACCAGCGACAACAGGCTCGCGAGCAGCGTGGTCTTGCCGGCGCCGGTGCCACCCGAGACCAGGAAGGCCAACCGGTGCCGCACCAGCGTCGCCAGCAGCCGGGCTCCCTCCTCGGTGACGGTGCCGAGCTCGACCAGGTCGGCGAGCGAGAGCACCCGGGCGCTCGGGACGCGCAGCGACAGCACCGTGCCTGGTCGCGACACCGGGGCCAGGACGGCGTGGAACCGGCTGCCGTCGGCCAGCCGGACGTCGACGTAGGGCGAGGCGTCGTCGAGCCGCCGCCCACCCGAGGCCGCCAGCCGCTGTGCGAGCCGGCGCACGGCGTCGTCGTCCCGGAACCGCAGCTCGGTGCGCTCCAGCCCTGCTCCCCGGTCGAGGAACACCTCGTCGGGTCCGTTGACCAGCACGTCGGTCACGCCCGGCAGCCGCAGCAGCGGCTCGAGCGGCCCGGCGCCGACCACGTCGCGGCGCAGCGTCTCGTGGACCGCCAGCACCGTGGCGTCGCCGACCGGGCTGCCCGCGCTCCGCAGGGCGGCCGCGACCCGGTGGGGCGTGAGCGTCCCGGGCTCGCGGGCCAGCCGGTCGCGGACCAGGTCGACCAGGTCGGCGGGCGCCTCGGTCACGTGGGGTGAGTTCACGCCGCGTGCTCCCGGGCCGGCGACTCCGCCAGCACCTCGCGAGCGGCGCGGGCGATCGGGCCGCGCCGCGAGCGCACCGGCCCGAGTCCGAGGTCGACCGCCTCGGCGAGCCCGCGCTGGTCGCCCATCCGGGCCAGCACGGGGGTGGACAGCACCCGACCGACCTCGTCACCGTCGAGGCCCGACCCGCGCAGCACCAGGGCGGCGCGCCGCGGATCGGGCAGCCCGGCGACCACCCGCTCGGTCGACGTCAGGCCGGCGAGCGTCGGCCGGGCGACCACGACGACCCGGTCGCACCGCACCAGCACCTCGTCGAGCACCTCGTCGCGCACCCGCGGGCAGTCGACGACGACCGTGTCGTGGCCGCGCTGGGCCGCCGCGACCACCTCACGCACCGCGAACGCGGGCAGCGGTGGCTGCCGGCCGGCGTAGAACGTGAGGACGCCCAGCGACGCCTTGCGGGGCACGCCCTCGCGCAGTGACACCGCCCCCAGCCGTCCGGTGGTGCGGCACAGCTCGTCCCAGCGCACACCGGTCCGGCCCTCCATCCCGAGCACCCGGTCGAGGCCGGGACCGATCCGGTCGGTGTCGACCACGATCGTCGGGCCGGACCGGGCCGCCACCTGGCCGAGGGCGGCGGCGAACGTGGTCGCCCCGGCGCCGCCCGCGCCCCCGACGACGCCGACCGTCCAGGCGCGGCGGGGTCGCTCGTCGCCGAGGTCGGTGAGCAGCTCGACCACCCACTCCCCGGAGCTCGGCAGGGCCGCGACGTTTTCCGCGCCGAGGGCGAGGGCGACCGCCATCGAGTCGTCGGCGAAGCCGCCGAACGAGACGACGTGGACGCCCTCGCGGCGTCGTGGCCGGAGCGCGGCGAGCTCGCTCGCCACGTCTGCCCCGACCAGCACCAGCGGCGCCGCCGACCACCCGGCGAGCCCACCGACCCCGTCGGGGGCGACGTCGGGCGTCACGCCCGCGGCGGCGGCCAGCCGCAGCAGCTCGTCGAGCAGGGTCTCGTCGCGGGTGATGACCAGGGGTGCGCTCATGCCAGCACCCTGCCGATCCGCTCCGCGTGGATCGAGGGTGACGTACGTTGGCTGTGGACAGCAGCCCGGACGGGCGGGCTGTGGACGGCAAATGGCCCAGCCGGACCGACGCGCCGCCATACAGTGGGTCCGTGAGTCTCCGCCCGTACGCGATGCCCGGGCGACCCACTGCGGCCTTCTTCGACCTCGACAAGACGATCATCGCCAAGTCGAGCACGCTGGCGTTCAGCAAGCCCTTCCAGGCCGGTGGGCTGATCTCGCGGCGGGCGGTGCTGCGGTCGGCGTACGCGCAGTTCGTCTACCTCGTCGGCGGCGCCGACCACGACCAGATGGAGAAGATGCGGGCCTTCATGTCCCAGCTGTGCGCCGGCTGGGACGTCGCGACGGTGCGCGAGATCGTCGCCGACACGCTCCACAACATCGTCGACCCGCTGGTCTACGACGAGGCCGTGAGCCTGATCGAGCAGCACCGGCTGGCCGGCCGCGACATCGTCATCGTGTCGACGAGCGGTGCGGAGGTGGTCGAGCCGATCGGCGCGATGCTGGGCGCCGACCGGGTGGTGGCGACGCGACTGGAGATCGTCGAGGGCCGCTACACCGGCGGGATCGAGTACTACGCGTACGCCGAGGAGAAGGCCCGGGCCCTGGCCGACCTGGCGGTCAGCGAGGGCTACGACCTCGACGCCTGCTACGCCTACAGCGACTCGGTGACCGACGTCCCGATGCTCGAGGCGGTGGGGCACCCGCACGCCGTCAACCCGGACAAGGAGCTGCGCCGGACGGCCGCCTCCCGGGGCTGGCCGGTGCTGGTCTTCGACAAGCCGGTGGCGCTGCGGAGCAGGGTGCCGCTGCCGCCTCGCACCCCCACCCTGGCGGCGCTCGCGGTCGGAGGGGCGCTCGCCGTGGGCGGGCTGGTGTGGAGCAGCGCGCGCCGGCGTCGGCTCGAGGGCTGACCAACACGCCTGACCCCCACGACGGCCCGGAAATCAAGACTTGAACTGTGGGCCGAGCAGGCGTAGACCAAGGGGTGAGGGACAACTCCAAACCAGCACGTGAGCCAGGTACCCACGCGGCGATCCACCCTTCCTACAGGGCGCCTGTCATCCGGGAACTGCCCGGGGCAGCAACTAAGAGATGCACGCCTGGTAGCCGGGCCTCACGTGTCAGCGGCGGCACCCGAGTCTTTGAGTCGGGTGCCGCTCGCATGTCCCGGGTCGCGTTGATCCGGCCGGCCTGCGCGGTGCGTGACTCAGCCGGTGCCGTCGCGCAGCGGGCTTGCCTCCGCACCCGCGGTGTACGCATCGGCGGCGTGCAGCAGCCACGCGTGCTGGCCCTGCTGGCCCCCGTCGCGCCAGCCCCGCCAGCGCGCCTCGTACGCCGGGCGCAGCGCGAGATGCCCGGCCTCCGGCACGACCAGCGACTTCTCGTCCAGGCCGCGGGCGACGAGCACGAGCCGTTCGGCGGCGCGCGCCACGATCCCGTTGTGCGAGGCGAAGGGCGCGGCGGCCAGCAGCTCGGCGTGGACCACGGCGGCGACCAGCAGCGCCGGCACGTCGGCGGTGACGACCGGGCCGAGCTCGCGGAGCCGGGCCGCCGACGCGGCGTCGCGGGGGCGCCCGAGCAGCTCGTCGGGCACCGACCCGGCGCCGACGAGCGCGTGCAGCCGGGCGAGCGCCTGGAGCGGCGACCGGGTCAGGACCGGCACCTCGGACAGCAGCTGTGCCGACAGCCGGACCGACGCCGCAGCCACCTCGTCCCCGGCCCCGGCGCGGAGGTCGTCGAGCGTGGAGGCCGAGCCCTCGAGCACCGCGCTGGCGTGGGCACCCCGGAGCAGGGACTCCGCCGTCGTCTCCGGGGTGGTCCGGCGCAGCCCCCGGTCACGGAGCATCGCGTCGATGCCGTCGCGGGCCGCGGCCAGGGCGGACGGGACGCCCTCGAGGGCGTGCAGGCGGGCGAGCAGCTCGGGGTTCATCGTGGCGAAGGCTAGCCGCGGCGGACCTGCCCGGAGCAGGTAGCCTGCCGGAGATGGACGACGACGACGTACGGCGCCAGGCGCGCTCCTTCGGTCCGGTGGCCGACGCGTACCACCGGGGTCGTCCCTCGTTCCCCGCAGAAGCCGTCCAGTGGCTGGTCGGCCCGAACCCCGCCACGGTCCTCGAGCTCGGTGCCGGCACCGGCAAGCTCACCGCGGTCCTGGCCGAGCTCGGGCACGACGTCCACGCGACCGAGCCCGACCCGGAGATGCTCAAGGTGCTGCAGCGCCACCTGCCCGACGTACCGACGAGCGAGGCCGGCGCCGAGGAGATCCCGCTGCCGGACCGCTCGGTCGACGTCGTGGTCGCGGCGCAGTCGTTCCACTGGTTCGACCTCGACCTCGCGCTGCCCGAGATCGCGCGGGTCCTGCGGCCCGGCGGCTACCTCGCGCTGACGTGGAACAACCGCGACACCCGGATCCCGTGGGTGCGCAAGCTGGGCCAGGTCCTCGGTGACCAGCAGCAGCTCGAGCAGAACACCGCGAGCTCGGTGGAGGCACTCGTGCACAGCGAGCTGTTCGGCTTCGTGGACGACAAGAGGTTCCACTTCTGGCAGGACGTCAACCGCGAGTCGATCGTGGACCTGGTGGCCTCCCGCAGCTACGTCGCCACCCTCGACGACGACGCGCGCGAGGCGAAGCTGGCCCAGGTGCTGGCGCTGTACGACGACTACGGCCGCGGCATGGACGGCATGCAGCTGCCCTACTACTGCGAGTGCTTCCGCGCCCAGGTCGTCGACCGGCCCGACGCCCCGCCGCCGCCCGGCTCGGACGGTGCCGCCGACCAAGCGGACGGTCCGCCGGGCGACGGTCCGGACCCGGCCGCAGGCGACGAGGACGGTGACGGCCGCCGGGTCTCCGACGGCACCGACACCGACATGCTGCTGATCGACTTCCGCTGATCAGAGCTTCCTGTCCTCGACATGGGGGCTGTCCCCCGCTCAACGGCACGGGCGTGCGTTTCGGGCATGATCGGCGAATGCACCCAGCCCTGGCGGAATCCCTCGGACGGGTTCAGGGCCTCCGCGTCTTCTGCGACGTCCTGCCGGGCGGCCGACTCGCCCACGTGGACCCCGAGGCCGAGGTCAGCGGCAGGATGCCTCATGGCGAGAGGGCGCTGGAGCAGGAGCTCACGCCGGGCGCCGCGGAGCTCCGGTGAGCACTGCGGTCCAGGTCCTGTCCGGGCCGCTCGACGACGAGCGGCGCGGCGCACTGGTCTTCGACGGCCACCTGCTCGTGTTCACGAGCGTGCCCGCGCTCGTCGAGCTGGCGGCGCTGGGCCAGGAACTGATCCCGGACCCCCCACGTGAGAGCGACATCAACCGGTTGAAGGAACGGTTCCGAGGGGACCAGCGCGTCACCGGGCTCGTCCGCGTCGCCCTGGAACAGGTTGGCGTGGAGCATGCGCGCACCTACTGGGACCCGCCCCGGCTGCGTATCGTCCCGCCCGCCACCGAGCGCGAGGTCGGGACGATCGGCTTCCACCGGGACACGTGGGGCTCCAACCTGCTCGCCCAGACCAACTGGTGGCTGCCGCTACGCCCACTCACCGCCGAGCGCACGATCGCGTTCTACCCTGAGTATTGGGCGAAGCCGATCGCCAACACGAGCGCCGAGTGGGACCTCGCCGCGATCCGCGAGCGCAGAAGGGCCGGCATGCCCGTCGCAGATCTACCGATGGTCCCGATACCGACGACGCCACCCAGGACCGATTCCGAGCTCAGGGTCGTGCTCGAGCCCGGCGACCTCCTCTGCTTCTCCGGAGCCCACCTGCACGCCAGCGTGCCGAACACCTCAACGGGAACTCGGGTGAGCGCGGAGCTGCGCACGATCAACTCTGACGATCTCGCGCACGGACGTGGCGCACCTGACCTCGACGGAGACGCTCCCGAGACGCAGTTCGGCTGGTTCAGGTCGATCATCGACGGCACGCCGCTCAGCCCCCACGATCGTTCGGGCCTCCCTCCGACGCCCGACGGGGATCCCGCCTGAACGGGCTCTCCAGCATCCGTCGGATCGAGAGGGCAGACCGACGGCAGTCGACGCCGAGGGCGGCACGGCGTCATACGAATGGCGCGCTCCGGGGCCTGAACCGCATGACGTCCCGGCCCGCGACGGTCAGCCCGGTCGCGGCGTACCCTCCCGCCATGACGCGCGACCGGTGGCGGCCTTGGCGGCGGACCCACCTCGGAAGCGAGGCCGATCGCGCGACGTTCCGCACCCTGCACACCGCCTCGCTGGCGGCGCCGGCGCTCCGGGAGGGGCTGACGACGCAGAGCGCGGAGCGCAGCTCGCGCCACCTCCGCGCGCTGCTCGGGAGCCCGGCGGTGGCGCTCACCGACACCAGCAGCGTCCTCCACTGGGACGGTCTCGGGAGCCACCACGCCGACCAGGTCGCGGACCGCCTGGGACCGGTCGTCGAGTCGGGACGCACCCGGGTCGTCATCCGCGGCGACCTCACGTGCGACGACGCCGGCTGCCCGGTCCGGCAGGTGATCGTGAGCCCGCTCGTGGTCGACGACGCGCTCATCGGGACGCTCGCGGTCGGCGCCCCGGCCGCGACCGGCGGACTGGTGCGCGCCGCCGACGAGGTCGCGCAATGGGTGTCGGGCCAGCTCGAGCTGGCGGCCCTCGGTGACTCCCGCACCCAGCTGATGGAGGCGGAGGTCCGGGCCCTGCGTGCGCAGATCAGCCCGCACTTCATCTACAACTCGCTGAGCGCGATCGCCAGCTTCGTCCGGACCGACCCCGACCGGGCACGGATGCTGCTGCTGGAGTTCGCCGACTTCACCCGCTACTCCTTCCGCAGCCACGGCGCCTTCACCACCCTCGCCGAGGAGCTGCGCTCGATCGAGCGCTACCTGTTGCTCGAGCAGGCCCGCTTCGGCGACCGGCTGCAGGTCACGCTGCAGGTGGCGCCGGAGGTGCTGCCGGTGGCCGTCCCCTTCCTCTGCATCCAGCCGCTCGTCGAGAACGCCGTCCGCCACGGACTGCAGGGACAGCAGACGGGCCACCTCACGATCGCCGCCCGCGACCTCGGTCAGGAGTGCGTCATCGAGATCGAGGACGACGGCGTGGGCGAGGACCCCGAGCGCGTACGCCGCGCGCTCGCCGGAGACGCCGAGCTGGACTCCGTCGGGCTCGGCAACGTGGACGCACGGCTGCGCGACGCCTTCAGCGACGACTACGGTCTGGTCGTGGAGACCGCGCCCGGCGCCGGCACCAAGGTGACCGTCCGGGTGCCCAAGTTCGCCCCGGGAGTGCACGCATGATCCACCCCACTCGAAGGGAGAGCTGCGCTCCGCACGCAGCTCCGGAACAGGGACCCCGAAGATGAGCCCACCGCTCACGGCCCTCGTGATCGACGACGAGCGGCCCGCGCTAGACGAGCTGACCTTCCTGCTCGGCCACGACGCGCGGGTCGGCGAGGTGCTGGCGTGCGACTCGGCCACCGAGGCGCTGCGGCTGCTGCAGGACCGCGAGGTCGACGTCGTCTTCCTCGACATCCAGATGCCCGGCCTGTCCGGGCTCGACCTGGCCCAGGTGCTGGCCCGGTTCCGGGTGCCGCCCCCGGTCGTCTTCGTCACCGCCCACGAGCAGCACGCGCTCGAGGCGTTCGACCTCAACGCGGTCGACTACGTCCTCAAGCCGGTGCGCGGCGAACGCCTCGCCGAGGCCGTACGCCGGGTGCTCGACGCGACCGGGCGCCAGCCGGCAGCGGGCGACGAGCAGATCCCCGTGGAGCGCGGCGGCGTGACCCGCTTCGTCCCACGCTCGGAGATCCGCTACGTGGAGGCACACGGCGACTACGCCCGGCTCCACACCGGCTCCGACAGCCACCTCCTCCGCACCCCGCTGTCGGCACTGGAGGAGCAGTGGGCCGAGGCCGGCTTCGTCCGGATCCACCGCTCGCTGCTGGTGTCGCTCGCCCACGTGGACGAGCTTCACGTGGACAGCGGCAAGTGCTCGGTCGTGGTGGGCGGCGTCGTGCTCCAGGTGAGCCGGCGCCACACGCCCCAGCTCCGCGAGCTGCTCGCCGCTCCTCGGACGCTGTCGTGAACGAGTCGCCGCCGCGGGTGCGGGTCACCGGCCCGCCGCGCAGCCGGACCCGCCGGGTGCGGCCCTCCGGCCAGGCCGAGATCGACGCCGCGTCGCCGCTCGGCGAGCTCTACCTCACCTCCCTGATGCGCGACCAGCTCCGGCTGGCCCTGCGCACGGTGCTGCTGCTCGGCCTCACGGTCGGCTCGCTGCCGCTGGTGTTCTTCCTGGCCCCCGCGCTGGCCGACGTCCGCCTCGCGGGCGTGCCGCTGGCCTGGCTGCTGCTCGGGGCAGGCGTCTACCCCTGGCTGGTCTGGCTGGCGTGGCGGTTCCTGCGCCGGGCGGAGGCCAACGAGCGCTCGTTCGCCGCGCTCGTCGAGGAGGTCGAGCGATGATTCACCCCACTCGGCTGCTCACGTCGTCCCGCCTCGAGCAGGGACCCCGAGGATGAACGTCCCGAGCCTGGTGGCCGTCGTCCTCGTCGCGACGGCGACCCTCGCGATCGGCACCTGGGGCCTGCGCTTCTCGCGCACGACGAGCGACTTCATGGTGGCCTCGCGCACCGTCCACCCCCGGCTCAACGCCTCCGCGATCGGCGGCGAGTACCTCTCCGCCGCGTCCTTCCTCGGCGTGGCCGGGCTGGTGCTCACGTTCGGCGCCGACATGCTCTGGTACCCGGTCGGCTGGACCGCCGGCTACCTCCTGCTGCTGGTCTTCGTCGCCGCGCCGTTGCGCCGGTCCGGCGCCTACACGCTCCCCGACTTCGCCGAAGCGCGGCTCGGATCGCGGCGCGTCCGCGCCGTCTGCTCGCTGCTGGTGGTCGCCATCTGCTGGCTCTACCTGCTCCCGCAGTTCCAGGGAGCCGGGCTGACCCTGCAGGCGGCGGTGGGGGCGCCGCCGTGGCTCGGCTCTGTCGTGGTCGCGGCGGTGGTGCTGGCGGGCGTCACGTCCGGCGGGATGCGCTCGATCACGTTCGTCCAGGCCTTCCAGTACTGGCTCAAGCTCACCGCCCTGCTGGTCCCGGCCGTGCTGCTCCTCCTGGTGTGGGTGGGCGACGGCGCCACCAACCCGGCCGACGTCGTCGTTCCCCCCGGTTCCGGCGACCCGTGGTCGCTGCCGCTGGGCTCCGGCGGCGCGCAGGGGCTGTACGTCACGTACTCGCTGATCGTCGCCACCTTCCTCGGCACCATGGGCCTCCCGCACGTGGCGGTCCGCTTCTACACCAACCCCGACGGCCGCGCCGCCCGCCGGACGACGGTCGTGGTGCTGGTCCTGCTCGGCGTGTTCTACCTGCTGCCTCCCGTGTACGCCGCACTCGGCCGGGTCTACGCCCCCGAGCTGGTCGGGTCGGGCCGGGCCGACGCCCTGGTGCTGGAGCTGCCGCTGGTGATGGTCCCGGGGTTCGGCGGCGAGCTGCTGGCCGCCATCGTGACCGCCGGGGCCTTCGCCGCGTTCCTGTCGACCTCCTCGGGGCTCTCGATCGCCGTCGCCGGCGTGCTGAGCCAGGACATCACCAGCCGCCGTACAGGGAGCGACGGCGTCGCCGCGTTCCGGGCCGCGGCCGTCGTGGCCGTCGTGGTGCCGTGCGCGGTGTCGATCACCGCCGCCGACATCGGGGTCGCCCGGGCCGTCGGGCTGGCCTTCGCGGTGGCGGCATCCACCTTCTGCCCGCTGCTGCTGCTGGGCATCTGGTGGCGCGGCCTGACCGCGGTGGGGGCCGTCGCCGGGCTCCTGGTCGGTGGCCTCGGGTCCGGGCTGGCGATCGTGTGGACGCTGGTGTCGAGCACCACGTCCGGCTGGTCGGCAGTGCTGCTCGGTCAGCCGGCGGCGTGGAGCGTCCCGCTCGCGCTCGGCACGATGGTGGCCGTCAGCCTGGCCACCCGCGACCGGCGGCCGGCCCACGCCCACCGGTTCATGGTGCGGTTGCACGCCCCGGAGGCGGTGGCCCTCGACCGCGGCTGACCGCTCGTCGTACGAGACCGACCGTTGGTCGATCCGCGCGGCCCGCTCGGCGCTTCGCGTGCCCGGCCCACTTCAGGACGTCCGCCGCGGGTGCCACGGTGACGGTGATCACACCACTCGATCGGGAGGTCGTCGTGTCCACACCTTCACCCGAGAACCATGGCCGGGTCCACCAGACCTCGGCGCACCCTGCCTACGCCGAGATCCACGAGTCGGCGGAGTTCCAGGAGCTCCGCTCGCGGTTCCGCAGCTTCGTGTTTCCCGCGACCGTCGCCTTCATGGCCTGGTACCTGCTGTACGTCATCATGTCGAACTGGGCCCACGACTTCATGAGCATCGAGGTCGTCGGCAACATCAACGTGGCGGTGATCTTCGGCCTCCTGCAGTTCGCCACCACCTTCCTCATCGCCTGGCTCTACGGGCGCTACATGAGGAGCCGGGTCGACCCGCTCGCGCGCGAGCTCGAGCAGCGCTACAACGACGCCACCGGAGGGGAGATCGTCCGATGAGCACCGAGAGCCTGTCCACGGTCCTCTTCCTCGCCGTGGTCGCCGTGACCATCGGCATCACCTTCTGGGCCAGCCGACAGACCAGCACGGCCGCCGACTTCTACTCCGGCGGACGCTCCTTCTCGGGGTTCCAGAACGGGCTGGCCATCTCCGGCGACTACATGTCGGCCGCCTCGTTCCTCGGCATCTCCGGAGCCATCGCACTGTCGGGCTACGACGGCTTCCTGTACTCGATCGGGTTCCTCGTCGCCTGGCTGGTCGCGCTCCTGCTGGTCGCCGAACTGCTGCGCAACTCCGGCCGCTACACCATGGCCGACCAGCTGGCGTACCGGATGAGGCAGCGGCCCGTACGGACCGCTGCCGCGACGTCGACCGTGGTGGTCTCGATCTTCTACCTGCTGGCGCAGATGGTCGGCGCCGGCGCACTGGTCACGCTGCTGCTCGGCGTGGAGGGTGAGTGGGCGATCCGCGGCACGATCGTGATCGTCGGGCTGCTGATGATCTTCTACGTCGTCGTCGGCGGCATGAAGGGAACGACGTGGGTGCAGATCGTCAAGGCTGTGCTGCTGATGAGCGGGACCGTGCTGATCACGGTCCTGGTGCTCGCGCAGTTCAACTTCAACCTGTCCGAGCTGCTGGGCGCCGCCGCGCAGAACACCGGGAAGGGCGAGGCACTGCTGCAGCCCGGCCTCCAGTACGGCGAGACGCTGACCACCAAGATCGACTTCGTCAGCCTCTCGCTCGCGCTCGTGCTGGGCACGGCCGGCCTGCCGCACATCCTGATCCGCTTCTACACGGTGCCCACGGCCCGGGACGCGCGGACGTCGGTCAACTGGGCGATCACGCTCATCGGCGCCTTCTACCTGATGTCACTGGTGCTGGGCTTCGGTGCCGCGGCCCTGCTCGACACGGGTGAGGGCACACCGGTCTTCGACTCCGCGGGCAACCTGGCCTCACCGCTGCTCGCGGAGGAGGTCGGCGGAGGTGCCGGTACCGCCGGTGGCGCGATCCTGCTGGCGTTCATCGCGGCGGTCGCGTTCGCGACGATCCTGGCCGTGGTCGCTGGACTGACGCTCACGTCGGCGTCGTCGGTGGCGCATGACATCTACGCGAACGTCATCAAGAAGGGGCAGGCCTCCGAGAAGGACGAGGTCAAGGTGGCCCGGATCGCGGCGTTCGCCATCGGCGGGGTGGCGATCGTGCTCTCGATCTTCGCCCAGTCCCTCAACATCGCCTTCCTGGTGGCCCTGGCCTTCGCGGTGGCGGCGTCGGCGAACCTGCCCTCGCTGCTCTTCAACCTGTTCTGGAAGCCGTTCAACACCCGCGGAGCCACGTGGGCGATCTACGGCGGCCTGATCATCTGCGTGGGTCTGGTGTTCTTCTCCCCGGTGGTGTCCGGGTCCGAGACCGCGTTGTTCCCGGGATCCGACTGGTCGTGGTTCCCGTTGGCCAACCCGGGCATCATCTCCATCCCCGCCGGGTTCTTCCTCGGCTGGCTGGGCACCGTGACGTCGAACGAGCCGGCAGCCGTGGAGGCGTACCCCGAGCTGGAGGTCCGCTCGCTCACCGGCGCCGGCTCCGAGAAGGCCGTCCAGCACTGATCACCCTGCTCGCGGGGCACCGGTCTCCGGTGCCCCGCGAGACCCGTTGCGGGGGCAACCCCGGCCCAACCCTCCAGGAGTAGGTTCACCACCATGAGCGAGCAGACCCTGTCCAACCTGATGAGCGAGGACCGCCGCTTCGAGCCGCCCGCCGACCTCGCCGAGCACGCGAACGTGACCGAGGAGGCCTACCAGCGCGGCGAGTCCGACCCGGAAGCGTTCTGGGCCGACGCCGCCGAACGGCTCGACTGGGGCCAGAAGTGGGACCAGGTCCTCGACTGGTCCGACCCGCCGTTCGCGAAGTGGTTCGTCGGCGGCACCCTCAACGCCGCGGTCAACTGCGTCGACCGTCACGTCGACGCCGGCAACGGCGACAAGGTCGCCATCCACTGGGTGGGCGAGCCGGAGGACGACACCCGCGACCTGACCTACGCCGAGCTCAAGGACGAGGTCTGCAGGGCCACCAACGCACTGTCCGAGCTCGGCGTCGAGAAGGGCGACCGGGTCGCCATCTACATGCCGATGATCCCGGAGACCGCGATCGCGATGCTGGCCTGCGCCCGGCTCGGCGCCCCGCACACCGTCGTCTTCGGTGGCTTCTCCGCCGACGCCCTGGCCAACCGCGTCGTCGACTGCGGGGCCAAGGTCATCGTCACCTCCGACGGCGGCTACCGCCGCGGCGCCCCCTCGGCCCTCAAGCCTGCTGTCGACGAGGCCGTCGGCAAGGCCGCCGACCAGGGCCAGGCGGTCGACCGGGTCGTGGTCGTGCGCCGCACCGGCCAGGACATCGACTGGGACGACTCCCGCGACGTCTGGTGGCACGACGTCGTCGACGCCGCCTCGGCCGACCACGAGGCCGAGATGCACGACTCCGAGCACCCGCTGTACGTCATGTACACCTCCGGCACGACCGGCAAGCCCAAGGGCATCCTGCACACCACCGGCGGCTACCTCGTCGGCACGTCGTTCACCCACTGGGAGGTCTTCGACCTCAAGCCGGAGACCGACGTCTACTGGTGCACCGCCGACGTCGGCTGGGTGACCGGCCACTCCTACATGGTCTACGGGCCGCTCGCCAACGGCTGCACGCAGGTGATGTACGAGGGCACGCCGGACAGCCCCCACAAGGGCCGCTGGTGGGAGATCTGCCAGAAGTACGGCGTCACGATCTTCTACACCGCCCCCACCGCGATCCGGACGTTCATGAAGTGGGGCGACGACATCCCCACGGAGTTCGACCTCTCCTCGATCCGGCTGCTCGGGTCGGTGGGCGAGCCGATCAACCCCGAGGCGTACGTCTGGTACCGCGAGAACATCGGGGCCGGCCAGGTCCCGGTGGTCGACACCTGGTGGCAGACCGAGACCGGGCAGATCATGATCAGCCCGCTCCCCGGTGTCACCCACGGCAAGCCCGGCTCCGCCATGAAGGCGCTGCCCGGGGTCGCGGCCGACGTCGTCGACGACCACGGCGAGTCGGTGCCCAACGGCTCCGGCGGCTACCTGGTGCTCCAGAAGCCGTGGCCGGCGATGCTGCGCACCCTCTGGGGCGACGACGAGCGGTTCAAGGACACCTACTGGTCGCGGTACGCCGAGCAGGGCTTCTACTTCGCCGGCGACGGCGCGAAGAAGGACGACGACGGCGACGTCTGGCTGCTCGGCCGGGTCGACGACGTGATGAACGTGTCGGGCCACCGACTCTCGACGACCGAGATCGAGTCGGCGCTGGTGTCGCACCCCAAGGTCGCCGAGGCGGCGGTGGTCGGCGCAGCCGACGACATGACCGGGCAGGCGGTCTGCGCGTTCGTGATCCTGCGCGAGTCGGCCACGACCGACGACGGCAGCGCTCCCGACGAGCTGATCGAGGAGCTGCGCAAGCACGTCCAGAAGGAGATCGGCGCGATCGCCAAGCCACGCCAGGTGATGATCGTCCCGGAGCTGCCCAAGACCCGTTCGGGCAAGATCATGCGCCGGCTGCTCAAGGACGTCGCCGAGCACCGCGAGGTCGGCGACGTCACCACCCTCGCCGACTCCACGGTCATGGACCTGATCAAGAAGAAGGAGGGGTCCGGCTCGTCCGACGAGGACTGACCGCGAGCAGCAGCACCCCGAGCAGGGCGGCGACCAGGGAGCCGCCGAGGATGCCGACCTTGGCCTCCTCGGTCAGCTGCGCCTCTCCCGGGAACGACAGCCCGGCGATGAACAGGCTGACCGTGAAGCCGACGCCGGCGACGGCGCCGAGCCCGGCGAGCATCCGCCAGCCCGTGTCCTGCGGCAGCCGGCCGAGGCCGAGCCGCACGGCCACGAACGACGCGACCAGGATGCCGACCGGTTTGCCGACCACCAGCCCCAGCGAGACGCCCAGCGCGACCGCGGAGTCCAGGGCCTCGCCGAACGCGCCACCCCCCAGCGCCACCCCGGCGTTGGCCAGCGCGAACACCGGCAGCACGACGTAGGCGGAGACCGGGTGGAGCCGGGTCTGCAGCCGCTCGACCATCGACACCGACTCGTCGAGCAGGAACCGCAGCCGGGCGACCTCGTCGGCGTCGAGGTGCCGGTCCGCCAGCGCCTGCTGGGCGTACCTGCGCGCGGTCGACTCGTGGAGCAGCGCGGTCGCCGGCGTGAGCAGGCCGATGGCGACGCCGGCGAGGGTGGCGTGGACGCCCGACTCGAGTGTGGCCAGCCACACGCCGACACCGACGACGACGTACGCCCAGATCGCCCAGATCCGCATCAGCCGCATCACGGCCAACAACGCCAGCAGGGCCAGCGCCACGGCCAGCCAGGTGAGCGCCAGGTCCTCGGTGTAGAACAGCGCGATCACGAGGATCGCCCCGATGTCGTCGACGATGGCGAGCGTCAGCAGGAACAGCCGGGCCGCCGACGGGATCCGCCTGCCCAGGAGCCCGAGCACCCCGACCGCGAAGGCGATGTCGGTGGCCATCGGGATCCCCCAGCCGGAGCCGCCCTCGCCCCCGGCGACCACCAGCGCGTAGATCCCGGCCGGCACCACCATGCCGCCGAGGGCCGCGACGATCGGCAGCGCCGCGGTCTTCGGGTCGCGCAGGTCGCCGTGCACCAGCTCGTACTTGATCTCCAGCCCGACGACGAAGAAGAAGATCACCATCAGGGCGTCGTTGACCCAGTGCTGCAGCGTCTCCTCGAGGTGGATCACGCCGAGGTCGAGGCTGATCGGGGTGTGCCAGAAGGTCTCGTACGACTCCGACCACGCGGAGTTGGCCCACACCAGCGCGGTCACGGCCGCGGCGAGCAGCAGCACCGACCCGGCGGCCTCGACGCGCAGGAACTCGCGCACCGGTCGCGCGACCAACCGGGCCAGGGTCCTGTCGCTCTCGGTGTAGACGGGACCCAGTCGCCAGAGGTCCTCGCGACCGGCGTCGGTCTCGGATCCGGGGGTGTCGTCCGGGGGGTGATCGGTCACGAGCACGGGCCTTTCGGTCGTCGCGAACACGTCACCGCCGGTCGGGGGACGACCGGCGAGCCGACCAGACTTCCCGGCACACCGAGAGCCATCCTAGCCGGGCGGTAGGGTCTGACCGACCGCAGGCGACGAGGGAGGATCCACGCATGGCGCGCGAACCCGTACGGGAGACCGACCCGACCATCGGCCGATTGGTCACCGACGCCAGCCGCGACATCTCGACCCTGCTCCGGTCCGAGATCGCGCTCGCGAAGTCCGAGCTGAAGGTGAGCGCCAAGGCCGGCGGGGTCGGCATCGGCCTGTTCGCTGGCGCGGCGTTCGTGGCGGTGCTGGCGATCGTCATGCTCTCGGTCTCCTTCGCCTACTTCATCCACTGGACGGGCCTCGGCCTGCAGTGGTCGTTCCTGATCGTGTTCGGCGTCTACCTCCTGATCGCCGCCCTGCTCGGCTACCTCGGGGTGCGCAGCGTCAAGAAGGTGCGCGGGCCGGAGAAGGCGATCCAGCAGGGGCGCGAGATCCCGCGCGCCCTCAAGGGCCAGGCCTAGGGCTCAGCCTGCGCAGTCCCCGGTCGAGACCGGGGAGGTGCGCGCGATGCCCCGCGCCGCGCTCTGCGCCACCTGCGCGGCGGTCAGCGCGTAGCCGGTGTCGCCGTCGGTGACCGAGGCGGCGAACACGACCCCCACGGTCTCGCCGGCCGAGGAGACGATCGGCCCGCCTGAGTTGCCCGGACGCACCAGGCCACGCAGCGAGAACACCTCGCGGATCACGGTGCCGTCGCCGTAGATGTCGGGCGAGCGGAGCCGCTGCTCGGCCCGGATCCGGCCCGGCTGGGCGTCGTAGGGGCCGTCCTGCGGGTAGCCGAGGACGGCCACGGCGTCCCCGGGGGCCGCGGCGTCGTCGAAGGTCAGCGTCGGGAGTCCGGAGGTGTCGACGGCGAGCACCGCCACGTCGAGGTCGGGGTCGTAGTGGACCACCTCCGCGGAGACCGCGTCGCCGCCGAGCTCGACCTCCGGGTCGGAAACCCCGGCCACCACGTGGGCGTTGGTCATCACCCGACCGTCGGCGTAGACGAAGCCGGAGCCCTCGACGCCGCGTCCGCAGGAGCTGCTGCCGCGGATCTTGACCACTGAGGGCTGGACGTCCTCGACGTCGGGGTCGGTCAGGATGCGCTGCGGCCCCGGCGGTACGCCGACGATCCGCTCGGGGGCGAAGGGCTCGAGGTAGCGGGGGAAGAAGCCGGCGCCGACGACGTCGTTGAAGGCGCCGAGCAGCTCGTCGGCGGTGGCGGGGAGGACCTCGTCGACCTCGCCGAGGACGGCGCTGTTGCGGACCTGGCTGGTGATGCCGGCGATCCCCGAGCCGGACACGGCGACGCCGAGCGCCCACGCCACCAGCAGCACTGCGAGCGCGCTCAGCGCTGCGCCCCCGACGGCGTCGAGCGCTCGGACCGGCTGCCAGCGGATCCGGTCACGCAGCCGGGCGCCACCGAACTGGAACAGTGCCTGTCCGATCGACGCGCACAGGATGACGATGAACAGCGCCCCGAGCGACACCAGCATCGAGGGAGCAGCGTTGCCGAGCGCGAACGGTGCCAGCCACACGCCGAACAGGCCGCCCAGGAGCAGCCCGCCGGTCGCGAAGGCGCCGGTGACGAACCCCTGCCAGTAGCCGGAGAGCGCGTAGAGACAGACGAGGGCGACCAGCACCCAGTCGAGGATGTTCACCGGGCCCCTCCCGGCATGCCGGGCGGGCGGCCCTGGAGCATGTGGTCGGGCAGGGTGTGGACGGGTGGGTCGGCGACCTCGTCGGCCCAGCCGACGAAGTCGAAGAGTCGGGCGATGATGCCGGCCGTGAAGCCCCACAGGATGAGGTCCTTGTCGGCGCCGATCAGGTAGCCCGGGCCGATCCAGCCCGAGGGGTGGCGGACCGAGATCCGGTGGTCGGGACCGACCAGCTCGCTGATCGGCACCCGGTGGACCTCGTGGACCTCGTCGGGCGCGGCTGCCCAGACCGGGCTCTCACGCTCCCACCACGCGAGCAGCGGTGTGACGGCGTAGTTGCTCGGGGGCAGCCACAGCTCCGGCAGCTCGGCGAAGACGTCGACCCCCGTCGGGTCGAGCCCCGTCTCCTCGTGGGCCTCGCGGAGCGCGGCCTCGCGTGCGCTCTCGCCCGGGTCGATGCCGCCGCCGGGGAAGGAGACCTGACCCGGGTGGCTGCGCATGTGGTGGGCGCGCTCGGTCAGCAGCAGGTCGGGTCCGTGGTCGCCCTCGCCGAAGAGCATCAGCACGGCGCCCCGTCGCGGGTCGGAGTCGTCGGGCGGGAGGAAGCGGGTGAGGTCACCGACAGCGATCGACCGGGCGCCCTCCTCGACCGGCCGCAGCCACCCCGGCCTCACCGGAGGGGCCTCACAGCGTCACCCCGAGGTGCTCGGAGACCATGCGCTCCAGCTCCTCGACGGACTCGACCTGCCCGGCCACCACCGTCGCCCGGCCGTCGTCGTCGACGAGCGCGAACATCGGCAGACCCATCCGGCCCGGGAACGGCCCGGCTCCCCGGAGCCGGGCCTGGGGGTCGGCGAGCAGCGGGTAGGTCACGCCGGTGTCGCGGACCAGGGTCATGGCCCCGTCGACCTGCGGGTCCTCGTAGTCGATGCCGAGGACCGCCACCCGGTCGCCGTGCTGCTGGTGGAAGCGCTCGATCACGGGCATCTCGTCCCGGCAGGGTCCGCACCACGAGGCGAAGAGGTTGACGACGAGCGGTCCGCGGAGGCCGCCCAGGTCGACGTCGGTGCCGCCGCCGAGGCAGGGCAGGGTCACGTCGGGCAGCCCGCCCTCCACCGGCGAGCCGTCCCCGGGGCGGCAGTCGGCGACGCCGGCCTCGGCCTTGGCCTGCCGCAGCTTGGGGGTGTCGACGTCGATCCGCGCCTCCCCGGGCGGCGGCGGCTCAGCGGCGCAGCCGGTCAGCACCAGCACTCCCGCCGCGATGCCGACCAGCGCCCGCCTCACGCCGGCCCCTGGGTCTTGACCAGCGCGGCAGCGACCTCCGGGTCGGTCGGGCCGGTGCCGTAGGACGGGCACCAGCGCGCCACCGGGCAGGCACCGCACGCGGGCTTCTTGGCGTGGCAGCGGCGGCGACCGTGCCAGATCAGGTGGTGGCTGAGCATGGTCCAGTCGGCCTTGGGGAACAGCGCACCGATCTCGTGCTCGACCTTGACCGGGTCGGTCTCCTCGGTCCAGCCGAGCCGGCGGACCATCCGGCCGAAGTGGGTGTCGACGGTGATCCCGGGGATGTCGAAGGCGTTGCCGAGGACCACGTTGGCGGTCTTGCGCCCGACGCCGGGCAACGTGACCAGCTCGTCGAGGGTGCGCGGCACCTCGCCGTCGAAGGTCTCGACCAGGGCGGCGGAGAGCTTGAGGAGGGTCTCGGTCTTCTGGCGGAAGAACCCGAGCGGCCCGACCAGCTGCTCGAGGTGGTCGCGCGGCGCGGCGGCCATCGCGGCCGGCGTCGGGTAGGCGGCAAAGATCGCCGGCCGGGCCGTGTTGACCCGGCGATCGGTGGTCTGCGCGCTGAGGACGGTCACCACCAGCAGCTGGAACGCGTCGTCGAAGTCGAGCTCGCACCCGGCGTCCGGATAGGTCTGGGCCAGCACCCGGTCGACCTTGCGGGCGCGGCGGACCAGCGTCGTCCGGCTCCCACCGGCCGGCGTGGCGGTCACCACCTGCGCTCCATGCGTTCACCCTATGCGGCCTCGGGGACAGCTGCCGCGCTGGCCAATTCGTCCTGTGAGATGTACCACTGGATAGGATCGGCGACGACGCCGCGAGCCGGCCCGCGCGCCAGCTGGGCCCGGACCGGCGCCCCCGAGACCGTGGCCAGACCCTGGGAGGACCCGTGGACACAGACGTGCTGCGTCAGGCGCCGCTGTTCAGCGCGCTCGACGACGAGGCCGCGACGGCGCTGCGTGCCTCGATGGCCGACACCCGGCTGCGGCGCGGCGACGTGCTCTTCCACGAGGGTGACTCCGGCGACAAGCTCTACATCGTGCTCGACGGCAAGGTGAAGCTCGGCCGTACGTCCAGCGACGGCCGCGAGAACCTGCTCGCGATCCTCGGTCCGGGCCAGATGTTCGGTGAGCTGTCGCTCTTCGACCCGGGGCCGCGCTCGGCCACGGTCACCGCGGTCACCGACGTCGTCTTCGCCTCGCTCTCCCACGACGACCTGCTGCGCTGGCTCGAGGGTCGGCCCGTCGTGGCGCTGGGCCTGCTCTCCCAGATCGCCGCTCGGCTGCGCAAGGCCAACGACGTCAACGCCGACCTCGTGTTCTCCGACGTGCCCGGCCGGGTCGCCAAGGCGCTGCTCGACCTCGCCGACCGTTTCGGCCGGACGGCCGACGACGGCGTCCACGTCCACCACGACCTCACCCAGGAGGAGCTGGCCCAGCTGGTCGGCGCCTCCCGCGAGACCGTCAACAAGGCGCTCGCCGACTTCGCCTCGCGCGGCTGGCTGCGGCTCGAGCCGCGCTCGGTCGTGATCATGGACCTCGAGCGGCTCACCCGCCGCGCCCGCTAGCTCGAGTCGCCTCGCGTCCGGGTCGCGTTGCGCAGGTGCTCGAGCTGGGCGCGGACCGACAGCTCGGCGGCCCCCCACAGCACCGGGTCGACGTCGGCGTACACGGTCTCGACGACCTGCCGCGGAAGGCCGACCGCGTCCGCCACACCTCCCGAGCGCAGCTGCGCCACGGCGTCGCGGACCTGGTCGAGCCGCTGCTGGCGGTGGGAGATGTAGTGGTCGAGCACGGTCAGCGCGTCGTCGAGCACCGGTCCGTGGCCGGGCCAGACGGTCCGGATCTGCTCGGCCTCGGCGAGCGCGTGGAGCCGGTCGAGGGAGTCGAGGTAGGCGCCGAGCTTGCCGTCGGGGTGCGCCACGACGGTCGTGCCGCGCCCCAGGACCGTGTCGCCGGTCAGCACCGCGCGCTCCGCCGGCAGCACGAACGACAGCGAGTCGGCCGTGTGCCCGGGCGTGGCGACGACGTGCACCTCGAGGTCCCCGACCGCCACGACGTCGCCCCCGCCGAGGCCCTCGCCGCCGAGCCGGTGCGCCGGGTCGAGCGCGCGGACACCGCAGCCGACCGACTCGGCGAACTCGCGGGCCGCCTCGGAGTGGTCGAGGTGGTGGTGGGTGAGCAGCACGACCGCGACGTCCCCGGCGGCCTCGCGCACCGCGTCGAGGTGGGAGGCGTCGGGCGGTCCCGGGTCGATGACGACCGAGCGGGAGCCGCCGGGCTCGCGGAGCACCCAGGTGTTCGTGCCGTCGAGGGTCATGGGACTGGCGTTGGGGGCGAGCACGCACGTGCCGCGCTCGCCGAACGATCCGCCCGCCCAGCTCACGGTCGGGGTCCCCGTCCGCAACGGTACGGAGTGAGCATGCGAACGGGTCGGTTCACCGGTCCGCCAGCAGCACGTCGTAGCCGGGCGGCACCGACAGCGTCGGCGCGCCGTCGACGGTCACCACCTCGGGCATGAACATCGTGACCTGCCGACCCGCGGCCTCGGCGAGCACGTCGGAGGGCGCACCGTGGCGGGCGACGTCGAGGCAGGTCAGGTACGTCGGCGGCATCATCATCACCTCGCCGGAGTCGACGCGCGACAGGGCCTCGGGCAGGGGCAGCCAGGCGACCGCGGACGACTCGGAGGAGACGTCCCGGGTCAGCTGGCCCTCGGGCAGGGCGGCGACGAAGAACCAGGTGCGGTAGCGACGGGGCTCGAACTCCGGGGTGAGCCAGCCCGACCACGCGCCGAGCAGGTCGCTGCGCAGCACCAGCCCACGACGGTCGAGGAAGTCGGTCAGCGAGAGCCCCCGCCCCTCGAGCGCGACCCGGTCGGCCTCCCAGTCGTCACCCGAGGTGTCGGCGACGACTGCGTCCGGCTCGTCGCGCGGGCCGGCCAGCAGCACACCGGACTCCTCGAACGTCTCGCGGACGGCCGCGCAGACGAGCGCCCGGGCGGTCCGTTCGTCGGTGCCGAGCCGGGTCGCCCAGTCGGCCGGCGCGGGGCCCGCCCAGGCCACGGCGTGGTCGAAGTCGCGCGGGTCGACGCCGCCGCCGGGAAAGACGCACATGCCGCCGGCGAACGCCATCGACGCCTGGCGTCGCAGCAGGTAGACCCCGGCACCCGCGGGGTCGGGCCGCAGCAGCACGACGGTCGCCGCGTCCCGGGGCTCGGCCGGCGTGGCCGTGCCGTCGGCGTACGCACTGGCGGTCTCGACGAGGCTGTCCGGCAGCGGCAGTCGCTGCACCCTCAGACCTCCACCACCAGCTCGACCTCGACCGGCGCGTCGAGCGGCAGCACGGAGACGCCGACCGCAGAGCGGGCGTGGACCCCGGCATCGCCGAAGGCCTCGCCGAGCAGCTCCGAGACACCGTTGGCGACCTGCGGCTGGGCCGTGAAGTCGGGGGTGGAGGCGACGAAGCAGACGACCTTGACGACCCGCTTCACCGCGGCCAGGTCACCGACCTCGGCCTTGACCGCGGCGATAGCGTTGAGCCCGCACTGCTGCGCGCACGCGACGGCCTCCTCCTGGCTGACGTCGCCGCCGACCTTGCCGCTGGCCATCAGCTCGCCGTCTCGCATCGGGAGCTGGCCGGAGGTGTAGACGTGGTTGCCCGACCGCACGGCGGGGACGTAGACGGCGACCGGCTTGGCGACGTCGGGGACGCTGAGACCGAGCGCTGCGAGCCGCTCCTCCGGGTGGGTCATCGCTCAGACCCCCGTCGTGTCGCCGGACGGACGCTTGAGGAAGGCGACCAGCCCGCCCTGCGCGTTGGTGTTGATCGCCACCAGCTCCCAGCCGTCCTGGCCGAAGTTGTTGAGCATCAGTGCCTCGTTGTGGAGCGGAATCGGCGCCACCTGGTACTCCCACTTGGTCATGGCGGCGACCCTACTCCGGAGCGGGCTCAGCGCCGGACGGCGTACCTCGTGTGCACGGCGTACGCCGAGTGGTGGACCGAGAGGATCTCGAGGTCGATGTCGTGGTCGAACCCGTCGAAGAGCCGCTTGCCGCCGCCCAGGATGACCGGCGCGGTCGTGATCCCGAGCTCGTCGACGAGGCCGGCGGCGAGCGCCTGCCGGATCACGTCGGCCCCGCCGCCGACCGCGAGGCCACCGCTGCCGGCCGCCTCCCGGGCCCGCGCGAAGGCCGCGTCGAAGCCGTCGACCATCACGAAGCCGGTGCTCTCGTCGGGCTGGTCCTCGGTGCGGTGGGTGAGCACGACCAGGGTGCCGCCGAACGGGTTGGTCCCGCCCCACGCGCCGGAGGAGTCGTACATCCCCCGGCCGCACAGGCCCGCGTCCACGCCCTCGAGCAGCTCGGCGTAGTAGGCCTCGTCGGCCTCGCTCATGCCGACGCCCGGCTCGTGGTCGGTCTCGTAGGTCCAGGGACCACCCATCACCCAGTAGTGGAGCCTCTCGCCCCCGATGCCGAGCCCCTGCCCCTCGTGGTCGTCGGGCCCGGTGACGTAGCCGTCGACGGACACGGTGATCGCCGCCTTGACCTGTCCCCGGGGCGCAGTGCTGCTGCTCATGGTTCCTCCTCGTCGGGTCGGTAGGAGAGACTGCCCGGGGGGCCGCGACTCATCGGTCCGACTTGAGCTCCAGTGCGCTTGAGCTCCTAGGTTCTAGAGGTGACCGTGACCAGCTCGCCCACCACGCGGCCCCCGCGCGGCGGCATCCTCTCCCCGCAGTACGCCGCCACCACGGTCGGCATCTTCGCCCTCATCGCGTTCAACGCGTTCGAGGTGATGGCCGTCACGACGATCATGTCCACGGTCAGCCGCGACCTCGACGGGTTCTCGCTCTACGCGCTCGCCTTCGCCGCCCCGCTCGCCAGCTCCGTGGTCGGCATGGTCGCCGCGGGGGCGTGGAGCGACCGCCGTGGACCGGCCGGGTCGCTGCTGGTGTCGCTGGTGCTGTTCACCGTCGGCGTGCTCGTCTGCGGCCTGGCGGTGTCGATGCCCGTGCTGGTGGCCGGCCGTGTGGTGCAGGGGCTCGGCACGGGCGCCCTGATCGTGAGCCTGTACGTCGTCGTGGGGGTGATCTACCCACCCCGGCTGCAGCCTTCGGTCTTCGCCAGCTTTGCGGCCGCCTGGGTGCTGCCCTCGCTGTTCGGGCCCGTCGTCGCCGCCCTCGTCGCGGACGCCTTCGGCTGGCGCTGGGTCTTCCTCGGCATCGTGGGCCTGGTGCTGCTGGCGGCGCTGCTCGTGGCTCCGGTCGTGCCGGGGCTGCGCCGCCGCACCCGGGACCACCGGCCGATCCCCCGCGCGACGCTGCCGCGTGCGGTGCTCGCCGCTGCCGGCGTGCTCGGCGTGCAGCTCGCGGGCTCACGGGGCGGGGTCCCGCTCGCGGCCCTGGCCGCGGCGACGGTGGTGATCGCGCTGCGGCCCCTGATGCCGCCGGGGACCCTGCGCGCGGCCAAGGGCCTGCCGTCGGTCATCGGCACCCGCGGGATGATGAGCGGGGCCTTCTTCTGCGGGCAGGCCTACATCGTCCTGGTGCTGCACGACCGCTGGGGCTACTCCCTCGGGTACGCGGGGATCGCGCTCACCGTCGTGGGCGTCGTCTGGGCGGGCATGAGCCAGGTGCAGGCGCGGCTCCGCGACCGGGTCACCTCGGAGTCGGCGATGCGGACCGGCGCCATCGTGCTCCTCGTGGCGGTCGTCGGCCTGTGGCTGACGGTGCGGCTGGACGGTCCGGGCGCCGTGGCCGCGTCCGCGTTCGTGCTCGCAGGAGCCGGCATGGGCTTCGGCTTCTCCCGCACCGGAGTCGCGATGCTGGCCGCGTCGAGCGAGGACGACCGCGGCTTCAACTCCTCGGCGCTCTCCATCGCCGACTCGATCGGGGCCGCGCTGGCCCTGGCCCTCTGCGGCCTGGGCTACGACCTGGCGGGCGACGTCGGCGCCGACCCGTTCCTGACGGTGTTCGGCGTGGCGATCGGGTTCGCGGTCGCGGCTGTCGTGACGGCTGCGCGGACCCCGCGCCCGGTCATCCCCGCGTGACCCGGTAGCGCACGAACGCCGGCACGGCGAGGGCCGCCGCCACCGTCCCGACCACGACCAGCACGCCGCCGCCCGCCGCGGCCACGGCGGCACCGGTGGCGGCCGCCGCCGCGCCGTGGACCACGTCCGCCACCCGCGGCCCCCCGGCGACGACCACGATGAAGATCCCCTGCAACCGGCCTCGGACGGCGTCGGACGCGGCGGCCTGGAGCATGGAGGTGCGGAACGCAGCCGAGGCCATGTCGGCTGCGCCGCCGACCGCCAGCATCAGCACCGCGACGACCAGCATCGCGGCGGGGGCGTACGTCGCCAGCATCGCGGCGACCCCGAAGCCCACCATCGCCAGGCCCCACACCACGATCGCCACGATCACCGCGAGTCCCTGCCGCTCGACCCGGGACACCCAGCCCGACAGCACGCCACCGATGACGGCACCGGCCGGGATCGCCGCGAAGAGCAGGGCGAACGCGAGCCCGCCCTCGGACGGCCCGCCGAAGTTGACGTTGGCGATCTCCGGGAAGAGCGCCCGCGGCATCCCGAAGACCATGGCGATGATGTCGACGACGAACGACATCATCAGCACCGGCTGGTGGCGCAGGTAGCGGAACCCGTCGACCACCGCGCGCAGCCCGGGGGACGCGACGGCACCCTCGACGGGCAGCCGCGGCAGTCGGACCACCGCGCCGAGGGTCGCGAAGAGGGTGACCGTGTCGAGCAGGTAGAGCCAGGAGAAGCCGAGGACGGGGATCAGCGCCCCGCCGATCAGCGGACCGGCGATGCCGCCGGCCTGCATCACGGTCATGCTGAGGGAGTTCGCGGCGGGGAGCTGCTCCAGCGGCAGCAGCTTGGGCAGCACCGCCGACCGGGTCGGTTGGTTGACCGCGAAGAACGCCTGCTGCACCGCGAACAGGCACAGCAGCACCCACACGTCGTCGGCCCCCAGCGCCGCCTGCAGCCAGAAGCCGGCGCTGGTCAGAATCAGCCCGCAGGTGGTGATGACCAGCAGCGTGCGGCGGTCCATCGCGTCCGCGAGCGCGCCACCCCACAGCCCGAAGACCACGAGCGGGACCAGCCCGAAGAGGCCCGTCAGCCCGACGTACGCCGACGAGCCGGTCATCGAGTAGATCTGCGCCGGGACGGCGACGACCGTGAGCTGCGCACCGATGACGGTGACGATGTTGGCGCGCCACAACCGCGCGAAGTGCGGGTTACGCAGGGGGCGGGTGTCGGCGAGCAGCCCGTCCAGCGTCACCCGACGACCCTAGTTCGCTGCCCTCCCGGGCCGACCGGCACCCGTGAGAAGGTGTGGGGATGACCGAGGAGAGCGTCCCGGACGACGACTGGCTGGTCCGCGGTGACGCCGCGCCGAGCGAGGTCGCCGACCACTACGACGCGTGGGCGGCGAGCTACGACGTCGACCTCGACGCCTGGTCCTACCAGGCGCCCGGCGCGGTCGCCGACCTCGTCACCGCGCTCGAGCAACCGCCGGCTTCGTTGGCCGACGTCGGGTGCGGGACCGGGCTGGTCGGCAAGGCGTTGCGCGCGCGGGGGTTCACCGGCCGGGTCGTGGGCCTGGACATCTCGCAGGTCTCGCTCGAGCTCGCCCAGCAGTCCGGCGCCTACGACGACCTGCAGCCGGCCGATCTCCAGCAGCCGCTGCCGCTCGACGACGACGGCGTCGACGCGCTGGTGTGCGTCGGCGTGATGACCTACCTCCCCGCGGTCGAGGCGACGTGGCGCGAGTTCGCGCGCGTCGTACGCCCCGGCGGGCACGTCGTGGTGACCCAGCGGGAGGACCTGTGGCAGCCCCGCCACTGCCAGGACGTGATCGACCGGCTCGCGGCGGACGGTGTCTGGACACCGGTCGAGGTCCGCGGCCCCGAGCCGTACCTGCCCGCGTCCGGCAACGCCCTCGCCGAGCTCGGCTGCTACTACGTCGTGGCGACGGCCGTCTGATCGTCGTACGCCGGGTGGTGGCTGCCCACCTTGCGGGCGGCCGCGAGGTGGCCGCCCAGGTAGGCGCCGAGCGAGGTGGCGGTCGCCCCGGCCAGCGCGAGTCGGGCGCCCGAGCCGTGCCGGCCGCGACGGCGGGCGACCCACGACGCCGCGTAGAGACCGATCGCGGCACCGTTGGTGACGGCGTGGACCAGGCCGACCCGCTTCTCGCGCGGCCCCGCCTCCGACCACTCCGCCCAGCCGCTCCAGGCGGTGGGACCGACGGCGAGCAGCCCCGTGCCGACCAGCCGCTGTGCGGCGGCTGAGGACTCCTCGCCACCGAGGACGTCCAGCAGGGTGGCGGAGGTCCACGTGCCGAGCACCAGGTCGGTCAGCAGCGGGTGGAGCGCGTGACCGAGCCAGTCACCTCGCAGCACCGCACCTCGGGTCCCGCTGCCGAACGCCGACCGGATCGCCGGCTCGAGGGCGGCGACCGGGCCGTCGAGCGCGGCGGTGTCCTCGAGGCGCCGGGTCCAGCGCACGATCGCAGGTGGCCGGTCGACGGGCTCCATGGGCGTCTCCTCTGTCGCGCGTGACCCGGGAGGACTGCCCCGGTGCGGTGGTCCCTACTGTGCCCCGAGGCTGCGCCGCGGGCAACGGCGAGCGGGCCGCGTACTCGACCTCGCCCACGTGAACCTGCCGTCAGTCCCCGGCGAACCCGGCCGCGTCGCCCGTCGTGACGTGCCCGGGCACCGTGACGTCGGCGTCCACGCCGAACGGCACCTCGCCCTGGGTGCGACGCGGCGCGAGGGCCTTCAGCAGACGCAGGTCCGGCACACCAGTGGCGGGGTCGAGCTCGACCACCGCGCAGCGGGGGATGATGCTGCGGACCCGCACCTCGGCCGTGCCGACCCGCAGCCGACGCCCGACCCAGCCCTCCTCGTCGTGGGGGCGCAGGTCATCGCCGTCCAGCTGGAACGTGGCCCGGAACCGGGCGCCGTCGACGGGTGCCCCGGCCTGGTCGGCCAGCCAGCCCAGCGAGCCACCCGTCACCAGCGAGACCGACGCGCCGTAGACCACGTCACCCGGGGCGCTGCGGGCCAGCACGACCTCACGGCCGAGGTGGGCCGAGTACGCCCCAGCCCACGGTCCCTCCACGACCTCGACGGGGGCGACCCTGCCCCAATAGTCGACCGTGAGCACCTCGCCTGTCGGCACCGGCTCCCCCGCCACCGTGCCCGACGGCAGATCGACGGAGAGCGTCGTCCCGTCCCAGGTGGCGCTGGCCTGCAGCAACGTCGGGTTCTGGACCGTCCGGAGGCAGCGGCCGGTGGCCGGGTCGACCAGGCAGAACACCCGGTCCCCCACCGGTCCGGACTCGGTGAGCTCCACCGACTCGTGGGTCCGGTGCCGCCCTCCCTTGACCGGCGTGAACCCGATCCGCGCGACCTGCATGCCACCCACCCTGTCACCACCTGTGCCGACAGCCCCGGGTGCAGCGCTACCCGCACTCGCCCGCGTGGCGCGGGCGCTCGCCACCGGCTCCGCCCAGCGAACTTCGGGTCTCGGGGGCTGAGCGTCGTAGTCTGCCGACATGGAGCCCCTGTCCGCCCTGCCCACGGTCCGGGTGGCCGCAGTGCAGGCGATGCCGGTGGTCCTCGACCTGGAGGCCAGTCTCGAGAAGGCGCTCGGGCTCATCGCTGAGGCCGCCGGGCAGGGAGCCCAGCTGGTCGTGTTCCCCGAGACGTTCCTCTCGCTCTACCCGTCGTACGCCTGGGCCCACCTGCCGGGCGGTGACGGCGACGCACTGTGGGAGCGGCTGTGGGCCAGCTCGGTCGAGGTTCCCGGCCCCGTCGTCGACCGGATCGCCGCCGCGTGCCGCGAGCACGACGTCATCTGCGCCGTCGGCGTCAACGAGCGCGAGATCGAGCGCCCCGGCAGCCTTTACAACACGCTGCTGCTGGTCGGGCCGGACGGCCTGCTCAGCAAGCACCGCAAGCTCATGCCGACCTTCCACGAGCGACTCTTCCACGGCCTCGGCGCGGGCGACGACCTCCAGGTCACCGCGACCCGGCTGGGCCGGCTCGGAGGCCTGATCTGCTGGGAGAACCGGATGCCGCTGGCCCGGTGGGCCGTCTACCAGGGCGGCCCCCAGATCTGGCTCGCGCCGACCGCGGACGACTCCGACGGGTGGCAGGCCACGATCCAGCACATCGCCATCGAGTCCGGCGCCTTCGTCGTGTCGGTGCCCCAGTACATCCAGCGCGCCGCCTTCGGCGATGACTTCCCCTGGCCGCTCCCGGACGCCGAGGTCTTCGGCCGCGGTGGAGCGGCCATCGTCGCCCCCGCGTCCGGCGAGGTCATCGCGGGCCCGCTGTACGACGCCGAGGGCATCGTCGTCGCCGACTGCGACCTCCGGCAGACACTCCACGCCAAGCGCTGGTTCGACGCGGCCGGCCACTACAGCCGGGCCGACGTCCTGTGGCCGAGGTCGGACCGCTGACGCTTGCCGCCCGACACGCCGCGGCCGAGGTGATCCCGTAGCCAGCCGCCGGGTGCGTCATCGCTCCAAGAGGAGCCTTGGCCGAGGTTGCCCCATCTATTGCGGCGGATCGACGCAGCGACGGTGGTCACCGATGGTCGTTGGGCGCTGACCTCGCAGGGGCAGCCGGAGACAGACATGCTCCGAACCGGGCAGAGCGGAGTTGACCGCGAACCCATCGTGCGGGCTGGACATGAGCCAGTTGAGCACGCGACCAAGAGGGACGTCGCGGTGCTCCGTTGCTCGAAGAGCCCCTCTTCAACGCGGTGGTCTGCGGAATGCGCCTTACGCGCGATTCAGCGCCAGAACCGGTTACGCGGCCGCACAGTTCCGACCGGTATCTATGGTGCCGAGCATGCACGTCATGGCACGTGACATCGAAGTCGGCGAGCCGGCCCGCTTCGTGGGACCGGGGAGGCTCGTGATGACAGGCGTCGACTTGTGCCTGGTCGTCTGCACCCCGGCGACGTAGGCGGTGAGGAAGCGGGCGCCATGTCGGTCGAGATTGGCCTGCGGGCTCGGTCGCGGTGCTCGGTAGTGCGGGGGTCTGCGTGGCGGGCGAGGATCGCAGCAGCGGAGCGAAACGTCGGTCGATGAATTCTCACGTCGAGGACGGTCGGACCCAGCATGAGCCAATACCTGCTGTCCGTTCCGCACGACTCCAGCGAGGAGCCGACCATGGAGACCATGGACCCGGCCGAGCTCGAGGCGGCCATGAGCTGCGACAGGTGCGATCATCGAAGAGCTGACGTCGACCGGTGCCTTCGTCTTCGCGGGTGGGCTGATGCCGCCCTCGAGCGCGATCACCGTCGACAACACCGGCGAGTCGCTGAGCACCGTCGACGGTCCCTTCGTCGAGGCTCCCGAGTACCTTGGCGGCTTCTGGGTGATCGACGTTGCTGACGAGGGGGCCGCCCTCGACTGGGCTGCCCGGGCGTCGAAGGCCCTCGGCGGCCGGATCGAGGTCCGGGCCTTCCAAGTGCCGCCGGGCGATTGAGCCTTGTTCTGGCGCTGGTCGTCTTCGGGTTCGTCCCGCTCATCGGCAATGCGCACGTTCGCCCCGTGCCTCAACGCGGCGGATTGACGCACGTCTGTGCGCGTGCCCCAGCGCCTGCATGGCGGGAGGCCGCTACGGCGTCCTGGGGCGCTCAGTGGACCGGCTTTGAGCCCGGCGACCGTGTTTCAGTGGGAGGCATTGCTGAGCAGTAGGAACGCTCACAGGATCGCGCCGCGAGGTGCGACTTCCACGGCGGAAACACCCCGCGCGTAGAGCACCACTAGCCGATCGCCGTGACGACAGCGCAGCACGCCGAGATCGTCCGCAAGCGTGGCGACAGCATGGTCGATGACTTCGTCTTCGCTGCCCGCGGCGGGCTCCTCGTACGTCAGATCCAGGTTGTCACCGCTGATGAGCCGAACACGAAGCACGATGGCTGCCATGTTCACGCACATTAGACGTGCGTGCCTACCCGCGACAGCGAGGACAGGTGCGGGCGCTGGAAGCCTCGAAGCCTCCGTGCCGAACGACCGATCGGAGGATCCGGCAGCGGCACTGCGGGCAGTCGCCATGTGAGAGGACCGGTGCGCCGTATGACGTCCCGACGATCCGGCCGCGGGGTCGATCACGTTGCGCGAGCGACGACGGCCCCGGCGAGGTGGTGCCGAGTCCCCCCTCGGAGTAGGTTCGACAGTGAGTACCCTCCAACGGACGTGTGTGGGCAGTACGCGCACATCGTTCACCGCTGGAGGGTTCTTTACTGTGGAGCTCCGCGGGACGTGCTGGGTCGCCGAGGTCATCTCGTTCCAGGTGCTGCTGCGGCGCTGGTCCTGGTCAGGCGCCGCGCAGCTCGACGCTGACATCGCGCGTCATGTCACGATGGCCGGCGGCCAATGCCGCGGCCGCGCGTGCAGGCAGGAACCCTGAGTCGAGCCGGCAGTCGTGGCACACGCAGACGGCCCGAAGTCCCAGGTGCACAATCTCGACCACGTGAGGATGGCAGGCATCGGCGCCGGGACTGTGGTCATGATCGCGTCGGTGCGCGGCCGCCATGGTGCGTGCGGCCACTTCCGCAACTCTGCTCATCGGTTGTTGCTCCACCGTCGCTCCCGGTTGCTCTGCCGACGCCGGCCCTACCCTGCGGTGGGCCGTCGCCAACCCTGTTCATCCATTGCACCCCCAGGTCGGTGCCACGTCACTGCATTTCGCGCAGTGTGGCCAAACTTTTGATCCCCTGTGGCAACGACGGTCCTCTGGAGAGCATGAGGGCCCGCAGACAGGACGGCGGGCCGCTTGTGCACGTGGTCCACACGGCGAGCCCTGAGCATCACTGGCCGACCCTGTCGCGGCGAACTGATGCCACCCCGCTGTGGCACGGAGTCAGTGGGCCTCGCCTGATCGGGATGGTGACTGCGTGCCGTCGATCCTCCGGAGCACCGGCGGCGGCATCGCCTCCCGGCTGCTCCGGCGTACCTCGGGCGTACCTCGGGCGAGGACATTGCACGCGTTCGGCTGCGGAACCGGACAGTGGCCCGCATCCTCCTCTCATGGCTGTGTCATGGGGGCGGGTACCGATCGTGCTGGGCGTCGCGCTCGGCATGGTGGCGTCCGGGCTGGCGCAGCTCCCGGCGACGGCAGCTGTCGGAGGGGACGGCGCATGCCGGTCCGGGGTCGTCTCGTTGACCTTCGACGACGGCCCGGCGGGGCCCACGGCCCGACTGGTGCGCATCCTGCGCGGAGCGCACGTGCCCGCGACGTTCTTCATGGTGGGCCAGCGCGTGGCCGCGAGTCCACGGGACGCGCGGCGGGTGGAGCAGGCCGGATTCCTGGTCGGCAACCACAGCTGGGCTCACGCGGACATGACCACCCAGACCGCCACCCAGGTCACCGCGACCCTCCGCGCCACCGACGCCGCGCTGCGCCGGGCGGGAACGCACCCGACATCACTGATGCGACCGCCCTACGGCGCCCTGGACGACGCTGCCCGCGACGGCATCCGGCGCGCAGGGTTCGTCCCGGTGCTGTGGACCATCGACTCCCGCGACTGGGAGAGCGGCACGGCGGGGCAGATCGCGGCGCGGATCCTCGCCGATCTCCGTCCGCACGCCACCAACATCGTGCTGCAGCACGACGGGGTGGGCCGATCGCCGACCTCGGTGGACGCCGTGCCACTCGTGATCCGCGGCGCGCGCCGGCGTGGCTACTGCTTCGTCGCGCTGGACGAGCGCGGACGACCCGGCTTCCCCACTCCGACGGCTGAGGTCTCGGTGGGGAACACGCGCGAGGGGGAGCCGACGGTCGCCACGATCCGGCTCAGCAAGCCGCCGGGACGCGCGACCAGCGTCCTGCTGCGGACACGCTCGCGCTCGGCGACCGTGGGGAACGACGTCGACCGGATCACGCAACGGGTGACGATCCCCGCCGGTGACCTCGCGACGCGGGTCCGGATCCCGGTCCGCCGGGACGGGACCGACGAGCGGCGCGAGCGGTTCGAGGTCACGATCAGCCGCCCGCGAGGGGTACGGATCAGCGACGGCTCGGCCTCGGTCCGGATCCGGGACGCCGACCCGTCCCCGCAGCTCCTCGGCGTCGACACGACCGTGACCGAGCCGACCGACACCTCGACCACGGTCGACGTACGCCTCCAGCTCTCGCACGTGAGCGGACGTCGGATCCGGACGGTCATCGCGACCCGGTCGGGCACCGCGAACGGCACCGACTTCACTCCCACCCGGCTGAGGTCCGTGATCAGGCCCGGCCAGACGTCCGTGGTCGTCCCGGTCGAGGTGCTGGCCGATGCGGCGGAGGAGCTCGACGAGACGTTCACGGTGGGACTGGTCCGCGGGCAGCACGTGCGCATCGGTCCACCGGCGACGGTCACGATCCTCGCGCCGCCACCTCCGGAGCCGACGTCGCGAGCCTCGTCGTCACGCGAGGGACATCGGCGGTAGCCACGTCCCCCGGCAATGGCGCCGAGTCGGTCAGACCAGCGCGGGGCCGGTCTTCTCCCGCACCTCGTCCTCGGTGACGTCCGGCGCGAGCTCGACCAGCCGGAGGCCCTCGTCGGTCACGTCGATGACGGCCAGGTCGGTGATGATCCGCTGCACGACCCGCTTGCCCGTGTAGGGCAGCGTGCACTCGTCGAGGATCTTGTGGGAGCCGTCCTTGGCGACGTGCTCCATCAGCACGATCACCCGCTTGGCGCCGTGGACCAGGTCCATCGCGCCCCCCATGCCCTTGACCATCTTGCCGGGGATCATCCAGTTGGCGATGTCACCGTCCTTGCTGACCTGCATCGCGCCGAGGATCGCGGCGTCGATCTTGCCGCCGCGGATCATCCCGAACGAGGTGGCGGAGTCGAAGAACGAGGCGCCCTTGCGGAGCGTGACCGTCTCCTTGCCGGCGTTGATCAGGTCGGGGTCCTCCTCGCCCTCGTAGGGGTAGGCACCGACGCCGAGGATGCCGTTCTCGCTCTGCAGCACCAGCTCGACGTCGTCGGCGACGTAGTTGGGCACCAGCGTCGGCAACCCGATGCCGAGGTTGACGTAGGAGCCGTCCTCCAGCTCCGACGCCGCGCGGGCGGCCATCTGCTCACGGGTCCAGGGCATCTCAGGCCTCTCCCTTGGGGCGGGTGGTGACCCGCTCGATCCTCTTGTCGGCCGCCTGCTCGGGGGTGAGCGGGACGACCCGCTGCACGAAGACCCCAGGCGTGTGGACGTGGTTGGGGTCCAGCTCGCCGGGCTCGACCAGGTGCTCGACCTCGGCGATCGTCAGCCGGCCGCACATCGCGGCGAGCGGGTTGAAGTTGCGCGCGGAGTCGCGGTAGACGAGGTTGCCGTGACGGTCGCCCTTCCAGGCCCGCACCAGTCCGAAGTCGGCGACGATCGCCTCCTCGAGGACGTACTCCCGGCCGCCGCCGTCCTGGTCGTGGAAGGTGCGGGTCTCCTTGGGCGGCGACGCCACGGTCACGTTGCCCTCGGAGTCGTAGCGCCACGGCAGCCCGCCCTCGGCGACCTGCGTCCCGCCGCCGGTGGCGGTGAAGAAGGCGGGGATGCCGGAGCCGCCGGCGCGCATCCGCTCGGCGAGCGTGCCCTGCGGCGTCAGCTCCACCTCCAGCTCGCCGGAGAGGTACTGCCGGGCGAACTCCTTGTTCTCCCCGACGTACGACGAGATCATCCGGCGCAGCCGCTTCTCCATCAGCAGCCGGCCCAGACCCCACTCGTCGACACCACAGTTGTTCGACACCGCCTCGAGGTCGGTCACCCCGGCCTCGAGCAGTGCGTCGATCAGCACCGACGGGATCCCGCACAACCCGAACCCGCCGACCGACAGCGTCGCCCCGTCCGGGATGTCCGCGACCGCCTCGGCGGCACTCGCCACGACCTTGTCCACCAACGTCCTCCCTGATCTGCTGGGCCGGTTCCGCGGCCTCGTCGTCACACTAGCGGCGCGTGACGACCCTCACGTATGGCCCCCGGCCACACAACCCGACGACACCCACGTCCCCCGGCCCCAGTCCCCCGGAGCGCCACTACGCTGGCGCCGTGCCCCCTGCTGCCGACCGGTCGAAGGTCCGGCTGCACGTCGTGACCGGCAAGGGGGGCACCGGCAAGACCACGGTCGCGGCCTCGCTCGCGCTGGCCCTGGCCAGCCACGGCCGGACGGTGCTGCTGTGCGAGGTGGAGGGGCGCCAGGGGATCGCGCGGCTCTTCGACGTCGACCCGCTGCCGTACGCCGAGCGCCGGATCGCCACCGGCCTGCCCGGGCCCCGCGGCCGCGCCGGCACCCTGCACGCGTTGCACGTCGACCCGGAGTCGGCGCTGCTGGAGTACCTCTCCATGTACTACCACCTCGGCCGGGCCGGCCGGGCGCTCGACCGGTTCGGGGTGGTGGAGTTCGCGACGACGCTCGCGCCCGGCGTCCGCGACGTGCTGCTGACCGGCAAGGTCTACGAGGCCGCCAAGGTGCACCGCCGCGCCAAGGGCGTGCCGAGCTACGACGCGGTGGTGCTCGACGCCCCGCCGACGGGCCGGATCGCGCAGTTCCTCGGCGTCAACAGCGAGCTGGCCGGACTGGCGAAGGTCGGGCCGATCCGGTCGCAGGCCGACCACGTGATGCGGGTGTTCCGGTCCCCGCGGACGGCCATCCACCTGGTCACGGTCCTGGAGGAGATGCCGGTGCAGGAGACCTCCGACGGGATCGCCGAGCTGCGGCGGGCGGGGCTGCCGGTCGGCTCGGTGGTCGTCAACATGGTGCGTCCGCAGGACCTCGGCGCCGACCAGCTCACCGCCGCCCTGGCGGGCACCCTGGAGGCGGGGCGGATCGGGGAGGACCTCTCGGGGGCGGGGCTGGACGTGGGTGACGATCTCGTCGCCGGGCTGTTGGCCGAGGCGCACGACCACGCCGTACGTCGCGAGCTGGAGGACGCCCAGCGCACCGTCGTCGCCGGCCTCGGGGTCCCGGTGCACGAGCTGCCACGACTCAGCGGCGGCGTCGACCTCGGCGGCCTCTACGAGCTGGCCGCGGACCTGAAGCAGGGGGGCCTGGCATGAGCCGTGCCGCACCGCGTACCGGGCCCCGCGCCCGGTACGGCCCGCTCGCCGCTCCCGCCTCCGCCGCGCCCCCGCTGGACGTCGACGCGCTGCTCGACGACCGCGGGACGGAGATCATCGTCTGCTGCGGCGCCGGTGGGGTCGGCAAGACCACGACCTCTGCCGCGCTCGCGCTGCGCGCCGCCGAACGAGGCCGGAAGGTCGTCGTGCTCACCATCGACCCGGCCCGCCGGCTCGCCCAGGCGATGGGGATCGAGCGGCTCGACAACACTCCGTGGCCGGTCCCCGGCGTCGCCGGCACCGGGACGCTCGACGCGATGATGCTGGACATGAAGCGCACCTTCGACGAGGTCGTGGAGAGCCAGGCGACCCCCGAGAAGGCGCAGCAGATCCTGGGCAACCCGTTCTACGTCGCCCTGTCCAGCTCCTTCGCCGGCACCCAGGAGTACATGGCGATGGAGAAGCTCGGGCAGATCCACCGGCAGGCGGGGGACGACGGCAGCTACGACCTGATCGTGGTCGACACCCCGCCGTCGCGCTCGGCGCTGGACTTCCTCGACGCCCCCGAGCGGCTTTCGCGATTCCTCGACGGCCGCTTCATCCGGCTGCTGCTCGCGCCCGCGCGGGGGCCGGCCCGGCTGATGACGGCCGGGGTGGGGCTGATCACCGGGGCACTGAGCAAGATCCTCGGCACCCAGGTGCTGCGCGACATGCAGACCTTCGTGGCCGCGTTCGACACCCTGTTCGGCGGCTTCCGCGCGCGGGCCGAGGCGACGTTCGCACTGCTGCAGGCCGACCGGACGGCGTTCCTGGTCGTGGCGGCGCCGGAGCCGGACGCGCTGCGCGAGGCTGCGTACTTCGTCGAACGGCTCGGGGAGGACGAGATGCCGCTGGCCGGTCTCGTCGTCAACCGGGCGAGCCCGGCTGCCCGGGGCTCGCTGTCCCCGGACGAGGCGACGGCCGCCGCCGCGCGTCTCCAGCACCGGGAGCCGGGATCCACGACGGCAGGACTCCTGCGGCTGCACGCCGACCGGGCCCGGCTCGTGGAGCGCGAGGCCGGGCTGAGGGCCCGCTTCGCCGCTGCCCACCCGACGGTGCCGACGGTCGTGGTGCCGGCCCTGGCGGGCGACGTGCACGACCTCGACGGACTGCGTCACGTCGGGGAGCTGCTGTCGGGGACCTGACCCCCCCTGCGGGTCAGGTACCCGACGGCAGGATCACACGTGGACGGGGACGGCCTGTCCGTTGCGGGCGGCCTCGAGCACGGCACGCCACGAGGCGTTCGGCTTGCGACGCAGCAGGGCCCGGCGCTCACGCTCGGTCATACCGCCCCACACGCCCCACTCGATCTGGTTGTCCAGCGCCTCCGCGAGGCACTCGGTCCGCACCGGGCATGCCTGGCACACCAGCTTGGCCTTGTTCTGCTCGGCACCCCGCACGAAGAGTGCGTCCGGCTGAGCCTGTCGGCACGCTGCTGAAGGTGCCCAGTCCTCGATCCACATGACCTGTGTTCCCCATCTCGACCGGGATTGGGCCGTCCCCACCGACGACCCGGATGATTCCCGCACCCGTAAGTTAAGGAATCCGGGGCACCCGGGAACAGGCTCGATCTGCCCTTTTCCCGTAGTCCGAAGTGACTAGGCACCCCATGCCATGAATGGGCCGGGTCGGGACTGCTCGGGTAACGTGACTGGCATGTCCGTGCCCCCCGACGAGCGACTCCCGGCCGCCCGCGTCCTGTCCCATCTCGGCGTGATGGCCGCCGTCGCTGCCGTGATGGGCGCCCTCGTGGCCGGGCTCGCGATCCCGTTCGCCGGGGTGGTCGGGGTGGCCGCGCGCGACGTGGCCCGCAGCATGGACAACCTGCCGGCCGAGCTCGCCGTGGAGCCGCTGGCCCAGAAGACCCGCATCGTCGACGGCAGCGGCAACCTGATCGCCTCGCTCTACGACGAGAACCGCGTCAACGTCCCGCTCACCCAGATCTCGCGGACCATGGTGCAGGCCATCGTCTCCATCGAGGACTACCGCTTCTACGAGCACGGCGCGCTCGACCTGCGCGGCACGCTGCGCGCGCTCGTCACCAACCAGGCCCAGGGCGGCGTGGTGCAGGGCGGCTCCTCGATCACCCAGCAGATGGTCAAGCTCACCCTCGTCGCCCAGGCGGACGGCAAGGCCGAGCGGGTGGCCGCGACCGACGACACGCTCGCCCGCAAGGTGCGTGAGCTGCGCTACGCCATCGCCTTCGAGGAGCAGTACTCCAAGGACTGGATCCTGGAGCGCTACCTCAACATCGCCTACTTCGGCGACGGCGCGTACGGCATCCAGTCGGCTGCCCGCCACTACTTCAACAAGAACGCCAAGGACCTCGACCTGCGCGAGTCGGCGATGCTGGCCGGGCTGGTGAAGAACCCCACCGGGCTCGACCCCACCAACTCCCCCGACGCGGCGCGCGAGCGCCGCAACGTCGTCCTCGACCGGATGGCCCAGCTCGACGTCATCACCCCCAAGCAGGCCTCCAAGACCAAGAAGGCCGACCTCGGCCTCGACGCGCAGCCGAGCGACAACGGCTGCGTCAACTCGCGTGCGCCGTTCTTCTGCGACTACGTCATCAACACCCTGATGCAGGACCCCTCGCTCGGCGAGACCAAGGAGGAGCGCAAGCAGCTGCTGCGCTCGGGCGGGCTCACCATCCGCACCACCATCGACCTGCGCTTCCAGGCCGCGGCAGATCGCGCGGTGCAGGAGTACACCGACCCGACCGACCAGGTGATCGGCGGGGTGGCGATGGTGGAGCCCGGCACCGGCGAGGTCAAGGCGATCGCGCAGTCCCGGCCGATGGGCAGCGACCGCGATGCGGGCCAGACCTACCTCAACTACGTGGTGCCCCAGGAGGTGGGCGACGCCGCCGGCTTCCAGGCGGGGTCGACGTTCAAGGCGTTCGTCCTCGCCCAGGCCCTGATGCGCGGCGTGCAGCCGAGCACCACGATCAGCGTGCCGGCTCAGGAGTTCATCCCGGAGCGCAACTTCGAGGACTGCGACGGTCCCTACGGCGGCCCCTTCAACACCGTCATCTGGGACCCCGCGAACTTCGACGCGACCGGCGGCACCTACAACCTCTACACCGGCACGCAGAACTCGGTGAACACGTTCTTCGCCAACCTCGAGCAGCTCACCGGGATCTGCAAGCCGTACGAGCTGGCCCGCAACATGGGCGTCGACCTCACCGACCCCACCAACGAGCGGGTCCCCTCGTTCACCCTCGGCGTCGCCGATGTCAGCCCGCTCGAGATGGCCGAGGCGTACGCGACCTTCGCGGCCCGCGGCCAGCACTGCGACTCGCGTCCCGTCACGTCGATCGAGGACGCCAACGGCAACCTGCTCAAGGAGTACGGCCCGTCCTGCACCCAGGTGCTGACCAACGCCGTCGCCGACACCGTCAACGACATCCTCAAGGGTGTGCTGGAGCCCGGCGGCTTCGGGGAGCTCATCACCATCAACCAGGAGGACGCCGGCAAGACCGGCACCACGCAGAGCGCCCGCGCCGTCTGGTTCAACGGCTACACGCCCAACCTGTCGACCTCGACGATGCTCGCCGGGGCCAACTCGTTCGGCCAGCCGATCGGCCTCGAGGGCCTGACCGCCGGCGGCCGCTTCATCTCCAGCGCCTCGGGCTCCGGCCTCGCCGGACCGATCTGGGGCCAGGCGATGGGCGAGGTCGAGCAGTGGCTCCCCGACGAGACCTTCACCCCGCCGGACCTGAGCGCGCTCGGCGGCGAGGAGACCACGGTCCCGAGCGTCGCCGGTCAGCCGCTCACCAGCGCCCGCCGGATCCTCGAGGACGCCGGTTTCAGCGTGCTCGTCGGGTCGGAGGCGTACTCCGAGTACCCCGAGGGGACCGTCGCCTACTCCGACCCCGGCCCGGGTGCGGTCACGCCGCAGGGCTCCGTGATCTCCATCTACCCCTCGACCGGCTTCGTGCCGGCCCCGCAGCCCACCAACCCGGGCGGCGACGGCGGCGGTGACGACGGCGACAGCGGCGGCGGCGACAGCGGCGACAACGGTGCCGGCGGCGACAACGGCAACAGCGGCGGCGGCAACAGCGGCGGCGGCAACAGCGGCGGTGGTGGGGACAACGGTGGCGGCAACGGCAACGGCGGTCCCGGCCCTGGCTGAGCGCCGCTCTCAGGCGCCGAGCTGGCGGCGCACCTCGGCGGCGACGGCCGACCCGTCGGCCCGGCCGCGGACCCGGGGCTGCACGATCCCCATCACCTTGCCCATGGCTCGCATGCCCGCACCCCGGGCGCCGACCTGGTCGATCGCGTCCGTGACGATGGCCACGACCTCCTCGTCGGTGAGCTGCTCGGGCAGGTAGTCGGCGATCACGGCGGCCTCGGCCCGCTCGCGCTCCGCCATCTCGGCACGGCCACCGTCGTCGAAGGCGGTGGCCGCCTCGCGCCGCTTCTTGGCCTCGGTGGTGAGCACCCCGACGACCTCGTCGTCGCTGAGCTCGCGCGCCGCCTTGCCCGCCACCTCCGCGTTGGTGACGGCGGACAGCAGCATGCGCAAGGTCGCGGACCGCAGCTCGTCGCGCGCCTTCATGGCCGCGGTGAGATCGGTGCGGAGCCGGTCCTTCAGAGCGCTCATGCCGCCATTCTGGCAGCCCTCCGGCTGTGGAAGTCTGGGCGCATGGTGAAGAGGGGCATGACCGGGCTGCTCGCCGCCGGTGCCGTGGCGGGAGCGGCGGTGGCCGGCCGCGCCGTGGCCGAGACCCGGTGCTTCGAGCTCCGCGAGGTCACCGTGCCGCTGCTGCCCGCCGGCCATCGGTCTCTGCGGGTCCTGCACCTCAGCGACCTGCACCTCACCCCGCGCCAGCACCGCAAGCGGGAGTGGGTCAGCAGCCTGGCCGGGCTCCGGCCGGACCTGGTGGTCGACACCGGCGACAACCTCGCCCACCGTGACTCGTTGCCGGTCGTGCTCGACGCCCTCGGCGGACTGCTCGACGTCCCCGGCGTGTTCGTGCTCGGGTCCAACGACTACTACTCGCCCGTGCTGCGCAACCCGCTGCGCTACCTCCTGCCCGACGACGGAACGCGCAACACCACCAGCGAGCAGCTGGAGTGGCGGGAGCTGAAGGCGGCCCTCGACGAGGCCGGGTGGATCGACCTGAGCAACGCGCGGGCGGCGTTCACCGTGGGTGACACCACGTTCGCCTTCGCAGGTGTCGACGACCCGCACCTGGAGTACGACCGGCTCGACGACGTCGCCGGCCTTGCCGACCCGACGGCCGACGTCCGGATCGGCGTCACCCACGCGCCGTACCTCCGGGTGCTCGACCAGTTCGCCCACGACGGCTACGACGTGGTGCTGGCGGGCCACACCCACGGCGGCCAGGTGTGCCTGCCGGGTGGCCGGGCCCTGGTCACCAACTGCGACCTCGAGCCGGCCCGGGTCAAGGGGCTGCACCGCCACCCGGCCGACTCCGTGCCCGACGAACCCGGGTCGAGCTGGCTGCACGTCTCCGCCGGCCTCGGCACCTCTCCGTACGCCCAGGTCCGGCTGTCGTGCCGCCCCGAGGCGACGCTGCTCACCCTCACGGCACGCGACTGAGCAGCCCGGGCCGATTCGTGGCGCCCGTCGGCGCTCGGGTAAGGTTGCGGCTGCTCGCGCCGGGAACGTTCCCGGCGCGTTCGGGGTGTGGCGCAGCTTGGTAGCGCGCTTCGTTCGGGACGAAGAGGCCGCAGGTTCAAATCCTGTCACCCCGACCATGTGATGTCTCAGGACATGCCGGACACCCGGACCTGCGGAAGCAGGTTCGGGTGTTTGTCATTTCGGGGTGTTCTTGGGCTGGTAGTCCTTGCTGGGATCGACGATGAGGTCGCGGATGAGCTCGCCGGTGGCGGCGTTGACGACGCGGACGTGGAGGTCCTGGACGAGCAGGATCACGCGGGTGCGGGCGTAGGTTCGGCCGACGCCGATGTGGCGTAGTTTGCCGGCGATGCGCAGGGTGACGTTCCCGGCGGTGGACACGATGTCGTGCCGGGTGCGGTCGTGGGAGTCGGTGCTGCGGTCACCGCTCGGGCTGGCCTTGGGCCGTGCGTTGTACGTGGTCGCCGGGGTGGCGCGGTGGGGGAGCGATCGGTGCGGTCGGCGGTGGTTGTACTCCTCGACGAACGCGTCGAGCATGGCCTGCAGCTGGGCCAGCGTCGTGGGCTGGGTTGGCTGGGCGCGTAGCCACTTCTTCATGGTCTGCTGGAATCTCTCGACCTTCCCGCAGGTGGTGGGCCGTGATGGCCGGGAGTTCTTCTGGACGATGTCGAGTCGCCTGAGCTCGGCTTCGAAGGCGTTCTTGCCGCCTCCTCGGCCGTGGCCGGCGAGTCGGACGGTGTAGACCATGCCGTTGTCGGTGAGCGTGGATGCGGGGTATTCGTGCAGGTCAGCGGCCTGTCGAAAGGTCTCCAGGACGGTTCGTGCGGTGACCGGTCGGTGTGCCGACACGTGCAGGGCGTAGCGGGAGTGGTCGTCGAGCCAGGTGATGATTTCGACGTCCGCGCCGGGACAGCCCATGGCATTGGTGAGTCGGTAGTGGGTGAAGTCGGACTGCCAGGTCTCGTTGGGCATCGCCGCCTCGAAGCGGAGGTAGGACGACTTCGGTCGTTTGGACGGCTCCGGCTTCACCGCACCGGACCTGGTCAGAATCCGGTGGATCGTGGCCCGGGACACGGTGATCTGGTGGCGGTGGGCCAGGTGCCACTCGATGGTCTCGGCGCCGGCGTCCAACCCGGCCTCGCGTAGTTGCTTCCGCAGCCGCAGGATCAGCTCGACCGTCGCTGTCGGTGTCGCGTTCGGTGAGGTCAGCGGTCGTCTTGACCGTGGCTCGAAGGCGTCCTCACCCTCGGCCCGGTACCGGGCCAGGAGTTCGTAGACCCAGGACTTTGATACGCCATAGTCGGCGACGACCTCGGCGACGGTGCGCTTCTCGAGGGTGATGGCGGTGATGACCAGGCGGGCCCTTGATGCCCCGGAGTTCGGCATGCTCGAGGCTCGACCGGTTGTCGCCGATGTCGTGAGACATCAGTCCGGGATGTCGTGAGACATGTGTCCGGGATGTCCTGAACCAGGACACTGTCACCCCGACCACTGTCACCCCGACCACCGTCACCCCGACCATCACGAGTGAGGGCGTGCCGTCTGGCACACTTCGCCGCATGCCCGAGAAGGACGCTCCGCAGGAGCCGGCAGGCCCCTCGCTGGAGCTCCCGTCCCTCGGCTTCGGCCGCAAGCGCCGGGCCAAGAAGGAGCAGCCCGCACCGGAGCCGGTCGAACCGCCGACATCGACATCGGCACCGGAGCCGGCCGAACCGCGGGTCCCCGCACCGGAGCCGGGGCCCGTTCCCGAGACCGCTCCGGAGCCGGTCGAGCCGCAGGAGTCCGCTCCGGAACCGGTGCCGCAGCCAGACCCGGAGCCGGCGTCCGCGCGCGGGGCCGCGTTGTTCACCGACGAGCGGGCCACGGAGCCGCTGCCCAGCACAGCGGCAGCTGAGGCTCCCGCCGAGGAAGCCGCCAAGGAAGCCTCCGCGGACCGCGAGCCGGCCCGGCGCGGCTGGTCGCGCCCGGCGCTCCCCCAGCTGGGCCCGGTGCCGGCGACGCTGCTGACCGGCTTGCTCGTCGGCGTGATCACCGTCGGCCTGGTGTGGGCCTCGCAGCGGCTGTGCGAGGTGCTGCGCGGGACGTCCAGCTGCGGCAACGCCGGTTTCCTGCTGCTGCTCGCGGTCCTGGTCCTCGCGGGACTCCTCGGCGCATCGCTGCTCAAGGCGTTCGGCGTCGAGGACGGCGGCAGCACCAGCTTCCTCGCGATGGGCCTGGTCGCCGTCGTGCTGATGCTGGTGCTCGCCGACCAGCTGTTCGCCTGGTGGATGGTGCTCGCCGTACCGGCCGTCGCGATGGTCGCCTACGTGGTCTCCCAGCAGGTCACCACCGCGATGGTCGAGCCCGGCGGGCCCGAGGTGCGCCGCTGAACGGACGCCTCAGCGGGCGGCGACCAGCTCCGCGATCTGCACGGTGTTGAGCGCGGCCCCCTTGCGGAGGTTGTCGTTGCTGATGAACATCGCCAGCCCGCGCTCGTCGGGGACGCCCGGGTCGTGGCGCAGCCGCCCGACGTACGACGGGTCCCGGCCGGCCGCCTGCAGCGGGGTCGGGATCTCGGTCAGCTCGACGCCGGGCGCGGACGCGAGCAGCTCGCGGGCGCGAGCGACGGGCAGTGAGCGCGCGAACTCGGCGTTGACCGCGAGCGAGTGGCCGGTGAAGACCGGCACCCGGACGCAGATGCCGGAGACGGCGAGGTCGGGGATGGCGAGGATCTTGCGCGACTCGTTGCGCAGCTTCTGCTCCTCGTCGGTCTCGTCGAGCCCGTCGTCCACGATGGACCCGGCCATCGGCAGCACGTTGTAGGCGATGGTGCGGGCGTACTTCTCGGCCGCGGGGAAGGCGACGGCCTCGCCGTCGTAGGCCAGCTCACGCGCCTTGTCGCCGGCCGCCGCCACCTGGCTCGCCAGCTCCTCGACCCCGGCGACGCCCGAGCCGGACACCGCCTGGTAGGTCGAGGCGATCAGCCGGACCAGCCCCGCCTCGTCGTGGAGCGGCTTGAGCACCGGCATCGCGGCCATGGTGGTGCAGTTGGGGTTGGCGATGATCCCCTTGCGGGCGTCGGCGATCGCGCCGGGATTGACCTCGGAGACGACCAGCGGCACGTCGGGGTCCATCCGGAAGGCGGAGGAGTTGTCGACCACCGTCGCCCCTGCCTCCGCGAAGCGAGGGGCGAGCGCGCGGGACGTGGTCGCCCCGGCGGAGAACAGGGCGATGTCGAGCCCGGCGGGGTCCGCGGTCGCGGCATCCTCGACGACGACGCTCTGCAGACCACGGGGACCGGCGTACGGGAGCACCGTGCCGGCGGAGCGCGCCGAGGCGAAGAACCGGATCTCGCCGACCGGGAAGTCTCGCTCCTCCAGGATCTGACGCATCGCGACGCCGACCTGGCCGGTGGCGCCGACGACGCCCAGCCGTACGCCGCTCATCTGCCGCTCCCCCCGTAGACGACCGCCTCGACCTCGGCGGCGTCGAGGTCGAAGGCCGAGTGGGCGGCGGCGACGGCCGCGTCGACCAGGCCCTCGTCGACGATGACCGAGATCCGGATCTCCGAGGTCGAGATCATCTGGATGTTGACGCCGGCCGCGGCGATCGCGGAGAAGAACTTCGCGCTGACCCCGGGGTGGGAGCGCATGCCGGCGCCGATCAGCGAGATCTTGCCGATCTTGTCGTCGTAGAGCAGCGAGGCGAACCCGACCTCGTCGCGCAGCGCCGCCAGCGCCTTCATGGCGGTCTGGCCGTCAGCACGCGGCAGCGTGAACGAGATGTCGGTGAGGCTGGTCGCCGCCGCCGAGATGTTCTGGACGATCATGTCGAGGTTGATCTGGGCGTCGGCCAGCGCCTCGAAGATCCGGGCGGCCTCGCCCACCTTGTCGGGCACCCCGACGACCGTGATCTTGGCCTCGCTGCGGTCGTGGGCGACGCCCGCGATGATGGCCTGCTCCATGTCTGCCTCTTCTCCCTCGGGCGACTCGGCTGCCGCGGCTGTCTCTGCCTCGGGGACGACCCAGGTGCCCTCGAGATGGCTGAACGAGGACCGTACGTGGATGGGGATGTCGTAGCGGCGGGCGTACTCGACGCACCGCAGGTGGAGGATCTTGGCGCCGCACGCCGCGAGCTCGAGCATCTCCTCGTAGGAGACCCGGTCGAGCTTGCGCGCGGTCGGGACGATCCGCGGGTCGGCGGTGAACACGCCGTCGACGTCGGTGTAGATCTCGCAGTGGTCTGCCCGCAGCGCCGCCGCCAGGGCGACTGCGGTGGTGTCGGTGCCGCCGCGACCCAGCGTGGTGATCTCCTTGGTGTCCTGGCTGACGCCCTGGAAGCCGGCCACGATCACGACGTGGCCGTCGTCGAGGGCCGTGGAGATCCGGCCCGGCGTGACGTCGATGATCTTGGCCCGGCCGTGCACCGAGTCGGTGATCACGCCCGCCTGGGAGCCGGTGAAGGAGCGGGCGGTGAAGCCGAGGTCGGAGATCGCCATCGCGACCAGAGCCATCGAGATCCGCTCCCCCGCGGTGAGCAGCATGTCGAGCTCACGGGCGGGCGGGAGCGGGCTGACCTCGTTGGCGAGGTCGAGCAGCTCGTCGGTCGAGTCGCCCATGGCCGAGACGGCCACGACGACGTCGTGACCGCTGCGCTTGCTCTCGACGATCCGTCGTGCCACCCGCTTGACGCTCGCGGCGTCGGCGAGGGAGGAGCCGCCGTACTTCTGCACGACAATGCCCACCAAGAACCACTCCTGCGCTCGGGTGCCGGACCGCCCAGAGTCTACCGGCGCTCAGGTGCGCGACTGATCCACGTCCAGCACCGCTTCGGCGGCCTCGATCTGGTCCTTCTCGGACTCGATGTCGGCGTCGAGCCGGTCGTGGGCGACCACCGACAGCAGCGCGTTGAGGGCCGCTCCCGCGAGGTTGCCCCAGTTGGAGACGTAGGAGAACTGCCACCACCACAGCGCCTCTGCGACGTTGCCGATGCGGTAGTGGCGCAGTCCGTTCTCCAGGTCGCTGGCGATGCTGGCGAGGTCGTCGGAGAGCTGGCTGTCGACCACCTCGGGGAGGTAGGGGTCGAAGACGAAGCTGTAGGTGTCGACGTTGCCGAGCAGCTCGGCCAGCCGCAGCCGCAGCTGGTCGACCTCGGCCTCCGGACCGACGTCGGGCTGGTACTCGGTGCGGGGCGTGAAGTCCTGCTGGGCCCCGAGCCGGGCGCCCGCGAGCAGGATCTGGGAGATCTCCAGCAGCAGCAGCGACACCGCCCGGCCGCCGTCGGGCTCCCGGGCGATCGCGCGCAGCGCCAGCAGGAACGACTCCACCTGGTCGGCGATCTGCTGGGCGAAGCCGCCCTCGAGGTCGAGGGGGTTGTTGGTCGTGTCAGTCATCGGCCCTCTCCATCATCGGCACTGCGCCTCCCTGCGAATGCTCGGCCGAGGGTGACCTCGTCGGCGTACTCGAGGTCTCCTCCCACGGGCAGTCCACTCGCCAACCTGGTCACGCGCAACCCGAAGTCCTTGAGCATCCGCGTGATGTAGGTCGCAGTGGCCTCGCCCTCGAGGTTGGGGTCGGTGGCGAGGATGACCTCGGTGACGGTGCCGTCGGCCAGCCGCTGCAGCAGCTCCTTGATGCGGAGCTGGTCGGGGCCGATCCCGTCGATGGGCGAGATCGCACCGCCGAGCACGTGGTAGCGACCGCGGAACTCGCGGGTGCGCTCGATCGCGACGACGTCCTTGTACTCCTCGACCACGCAGAGGATCGCCGGGTCGCGCCGCGGGTCACGGCAGATCCGGCACTGCTCGTCCTCCGCGACGTTGAAGCAGGTGGTGCAGAACTTCACGCGCGCCTTGACCTCGACGAGCACGTCGGCCAGCCGGCGTACGTCGACGGGGTCGGCCTGCAACAGGTGGAACGCGATCCGCTGCGCGCTCTTGGGACCGACGCCGGGCAGTCGACCGAGCTCGTCGATGAGGTCCTGGACGATGCCTTCGTACATCTGCGGCCTGGCCTAGAACCCCAGGCCGGGGAGCCCACCGGCGCCGCCGGCGCCGCCGCCCGCCAGCGGACCGAGCGCCTCGGCGGCCAGCGAGTCGGCCTGGGACTTGGCGTCGCGGTAGGCGGCCACGACCATGTCGCCGAGGTCGGACAGGTCGTCGGGGTCGGAGCCGTCGAAGCCGCCCGCGCGGATGTCGACACCGACCAGCTCGCCGACGCCGTTGACCCGGACGGTCACCGCACCGCCCGCGACCGTTCCGTCGACGGTCGTCTCGGCGAGCCGCTGCTGGGCCTGCTCGAGCTGCTCCTGCATCTGCTGGGCCTGCTGCATCAACGCGTTGAGGTCGAAGCCTCCGCCGCCGAGCGGGTCGCCGCCCGGGGCGTCGAAGGGGTTGCCGGAGGGGGGCTGCGTCATGGTCGTCTCGTCTCTGTCGGTGGGGTGGTCACTGGTGTCGGATCTCCTCGATCACCTCGGCGCCGAGCTCGCGCTGGAGCAGCTCGGCACCGGCGAGACCCGTCGTGTCGTCGTCGGGGTCGTCGGGGTGGGCGTCGGCGTCGGCCTGGAGGTGGCTGTCGTCGGCCTCGGCGGCGTCACCTGCGCCCGACGTGCGGGTGGTCCGGATCGCCTCGCGGGCGGCCGCGGACGCGTCGGGCACCGGAGCCGCGGTCGGCTCGACCGCGTCGTCGGCGGGCAGCTCCGGCGGCAGCGGCTGCGGGGCCTGGGGTGCGGCCGAGCCCTGCGAGCCACCGGCGGCGCCGGGGTCGACGATCGTCTCGACCCGCCAGTCGACGCCGGCGATGTCGATCGCCGCCTGCCGCAGGATCTCGTCGCAGCCGCCGTTGACGAAGGAGTCGCGGGCGCCGGCGTTGGCGAAGCCGAGGGTCAGGGTCGTGCCGTCGACGCCGACCACCTGGGAGTTCTGGGTGAGGTGCATCCAGGCGACACGGCGCCGCATCTTGGTCGCCTCGACGATGTCGGGCCAGAGCCGGCGTACGTCGACCAGCGACAGCCCGCCGGAGCCTGCCGCGGCGGCCGGGTCTGGCTGGGGCTCGGGCCGGGACTGGGGCCGGGGCTGGGGCCGGGGCTGGGGCTCCGGTGGGGGCTGGGGCTCGGGCGCGCCCAGCTCCGACTCCGACTCCGGCTGCGGCTCCCTCTCGGCATGGGGCTGCGGCTCCGGCTCCGGCGGGGCTTCGGGTGCCGGCTGCGGCTCCGGCGCGGCCGCCGGCGCCGACTCGACCACCGGCGCGGTCGTCTCGGGCTCCACGACGGGGTCGACGGGGTGCTGGGCCACGGTCGGGGCGGGGTCCTCGCGGACGGGAGCCGGGCTGGGGGCGCCACCGGCGATGGAGGCGCGCTTCTCGAGCCGGTCGACGCGAGCCATCAGGCCCGTGGTCGACGGGTCGGCGCCGGGCAGCAGCACCCGGGCGCAGATCAGCTCGAGCAGCAGCCGCGGCGCGGTGGCCCCCCGCATCTCGGTCAGGCCGGACGCCACCAGGTCGGCCGCGCGGCTCAGCTCGGCCGGCCCGAAGTGGTTGGCCTGCTGGACCAGCCGGTCGGCCTGGTCGCTGGAGACGTCGATCAGGCCGGTCGCCGGGGCGTCGGGCACGGCCGCCACGATCACCAGGTCGCGCAGTCGCCGCAGCAGGTCCTCGGTGAAGCGGCGGGGGTCCTGGCCGGTGTCGATCACGCGGTCGACCACGCCGAACACGGCGCCGCCGTCGCCCGCCGCGAACGCGTCGACGACGTCGTCGAGCAGCGAGGCAGGCGTGTAGCCGAGCAGGCCCACGGCGAGGTCGTGGGTGACCCCCGCCTCGCCGGCGCCCCCGAGGAGCTGGTCCAGCACCGACAGCGAGTCGCGGGCCGACCCCGCACCCGCGCGTACGACGAGGGGCAGCGCTGCCGGCTCGATCGCGACGCCCTCGCGCTCGCACAGCTCGGCCAGGTAGGTCGAGAGCAGTCGCGGCGGGATCAGCCGGAAGGGGTAGTGGTGGGTCCGGGACCGGATGGTCGGGATCACCTTGTCGGGCTCGGTGGTGGCGAAGACGAAGCGCAGGTGGGGCGGGGGCTCCTCGACGAGCTTGAGCAGGGCGTTGAAGCCCTGCGTCGTGACCATGTGGGCCTCGTCGATGATGTAGACCTTGTAAGGACTCTTCACCGGCGCGAAGAAGGCCTTCTCGCGCAGGTCGCGGGCGTCGTCGACGCCGCCGTGGGAGGCCGCGTCGATCTCGATGACGTCGATCGACCCCGGTCCGCCGCGCGCGAGGTCGCGACAGCTCTCGCACTCGCCGCACGGATCGGCCGTCGGCGCCTGCGCACAGTTGAGGGTGCGGGCGAGGATCCGGGCGGACGTGGTCTTGCCGCAGCCCCGGGGACCGGAGAAGAGATAGGCGTGGTTGACCCGGTTGTTGGCCAGCGCGGCCCGCAGCGGAGTCGTCACGTGGTCCTGGCCGATGACGTCGGCGAACGTCTCCGGCCGGTAGCGCCGGTAGAGGGCGAGCGGGGACTCCACGTGTGAACCCTAACCATGGGGAGTGACAGCGGGTAGCGGGCCGCACCCCCGGGACAGAGAGGCCCCCCGCGCACCCGACAGAGCTCGCCTACCCTTGCTGCCTTCCGGCCCTGGGGGAGTTCGGCAAGATGCCGCCACGCGGGGGGTTGCCGGGAAGTCTAGGACCGGCCGGGCGCGACGACCAAGTCCGGCCGGGACCCCGACGGGTGATTTCACCGGCCCCGGAGCCTGCAGGTACGCTCCTGCGCGGAGGATTCGCCTAGTGGCCTATGGCGCTCGCTTGGAAAGCGGGTTGGGTTAACGCCCTCAGGGGTTCGAATCCCCTATCCTCCGCCACCCGACGCAGGCGTCGATCTGCGAGAACGCCGACCATGGTCCGCACGGACCGGGTCGGCGTTCGTCCTCTGGGCGGCTCGCGGCCTCACGGCCGAACGGTTGCCTCGGCCCCTGTGATCAGGTGGTCGCTCTCGAGTCCGTCGCCGACAGCGACGCCGGGCGGTCACCGGCGAGGGGGGCGAGCCCGGCGAGGACGAGCAGGGCCCCGATCGGGATCAGGTCGAGGCTCACGGCGAACACCCCGAATCCGAGGAGCACCAGCATCGGGCTCCAGAAGGGGAGGCGGCGCGGTCGAGCGGTGGCCAGGATGACCAACAGGGTCAGCACGCCGAGCTGGAACGACAGCGGGCCGATGGCCTCCAGGGCGTCAGGCAGTGGTGCGGCGTCGTGGAAGCCCGCGAAGAGGTCACCCAGGATCACCCACAGGAAGCAGGCGACGCCGAACAGGCCGGCGACCGTGGCCAGGCTCGCCACGATCCGCGTCACCGTCGCCGCGGGCGGGACCAGCCGTCGCATGCCGGCGATCAGGACACCGAGCAGGACGAAGCCGACGAGGAACGACGCATGACCGAGGTTCCACGCGAGTCCGGGTCCGTGGTCTCCGTCCAGGCCGTCGACCAGCCGCAGCAGGCCGTACACCAGCAGCAGGGTCGGGGCGGCGAATGCGGAGAACCGGACGAGCCGCCGCGTCGTGGTCATGCGGGGATGCTCGCAGTCCGCCGTGCCCGGGACCATCGGGGATCGTCCCCACCTGACCCCGTCTCGACCCTGGTCGATCCGCACCCGCTCGGGAGGACGGACTGCTGCCCCGACGCTTCCGTCAGACGGGCTCACGCTCGCCTGACGACGACCGAGCGCCGCCCCCGCGGGACGGCGCTCGGGACGTGACCGCCTACGGAGTCCGGGGATCGCCCGGAGACTGTGGGGCCGACGCCGTCGCGGCGCTCCCTGCCGAGATCGAGGTGGCCTCGGCCTCGGTGCGCGCCTCGAGCCGCTGGAGCTGGCGGGCGGCCGCGTCGCGGCCTCCCAGACCGAAGGCGATCGCGGCAGCAGCAGCACCACCGACGACCAACGCCCCGAAGGCGAGGTTCACGATGGAGTCGGCCAGCCCCATCGACCCGAGCCCGATCGCCACGAACAGGGCGATGGCGGCGTAGCGGATGACTTCACCCGTGCGGCCGGAGACGAACCGGGGCGCCAGGTTCGCCACGAACACACCGACCGCGATGATGGCGCCGCCCAGGATGATGCCGCCGGCCACCTCGAGGACGGTGTCGAGGATCTCGGTGACCTCGGGGAACCCGAGCACCCGAGTGGCGGCAACCGCGAAGAAGAGCACGATGGCGACCTGACCCATCGTGGCGATCACGCGGGAGGGCGGGGTGCTGCGCGTCCCGCCCGCACCCAGGTCGGCAAGGGCACGGTCGGTGCCGAGGCCGCGCAGCGTCGACTCCAGGAGCGGCCCCACGAACCGGGAGATCAGGTAGCCGATCCCCAGCAGCAGCGCTGCGGCGATCACGGACGGGATGGCGTTGAGGATCAGGGTGAGCATCTGCGTCGCCGGCTCGGCGATCGCCTCGATACCGAGGACCTGGAGGGCAGAGATGGACACCACGATGACGATCAGGGCGAACACCAGCTGGCCGGCGATCCGCGAGAGCGTCGGCATCGTCGTGCCCGCAGGCACACCGGTCGTCTCCGACGAGCCGGCACCCGACGCATCGCTGCGTCGCAGCCAGTCGTCCGCACCGGCGGCACGCAACGACGTCTCGACCAGCTGCCGCACGATACGGGCCAGGACCAGGCCGATGAAGAAGATGAGCGCTGCTCCGACGATGCCCGGCAACGCCGCCAGCACACGCTGCAGGAGGTCCTGGATGGGGGCGACGACCTCGGTGAGCGCGAACAGGTTCAGGATCGCGATCAGCCCGAAGAGCCACACCACCAGCGACGCGATCGTGGCCAGGGACTCCCCGAGGGACTGTCCGCTGGAGTCCTCCCTCTGCAGCACCTTCACACGCCTGAGGCCCTTGCTCAACAACGTCTTGACCAGCTTCGCGATCAGCCAGGTGACCACGAGGATCACCACCGCCGCGACGACGCGCGTCAGGATCCCTGCAACGTCGAAATCGTCCACACTCATGACACATCTCCCCTGAGATAGCTCCGAGACGGCCCGATGCCGGCTCTCCCCGGGGCGGCAGGTCGCGTGCTCCCTACGACCTTCCCGAAAGCCCCGCTGGTCGCTGGACGTTAGTCCCGCACCTTGCGCCCGGTCCCCATCCCCACGGGTGGTGACACGCCCGGCGGCGTCTGGTCGACTGAGGGCGCCGGTGCATGCCATGGAGCGGGCGCCGCCGCCACGGCCGTCACAGCTCCGGAGCAGGAGGGCGAGTGACGGTCATGGGTCCCTGCAGCATCAGGGTGTTCGGGACGTGGGTGGTGCCGGGCGTGGCGCTGTCCATCTCGGTGGTGGCCGCGTGCAGGGCGACCACGGTGCCCTCCACCTCCCCTGAGCGCACGTGGTCACCCTCGTTGACGATGCGGCGGAGGTAGCGTCCGGCGGCGACCTCCCGGGCGACGTGGCGTCCCCCCAGCCCGATGAGCAGCGCCATCGCGCTGGCCAGGCACAGCAGGACGGCAGCGAACGCGAGGGTCAGCAGCTCGGTGTTGACCCCCAGCTGGCCGAGGGCGAGCAGCACGACGACGACCATGATGACAGCGCGGAGCACCACCACCATCTCCCGTCGGGTGCGACCGGTCGCCCGAGCGAGCCCGGCGCCGAGGAGCGTGCCGGCCAGGGTCGCCGCCGCTCGCCCGACGATGATCATCAGGATGGCGATCAACACGTTGGGCAGGTACGCGAGTGCCCGCGCGGCCAGCGGCTCCAGGGCTCCCGGCGCGAGGATCCCCACAGCAGCTCCGATGCCGATGGCCAGGACCACCCAGAAGACGAAGGCGGCAGCAGGCCCCGCCAGTCCCTCCACCGAGCGGCGTCGCTCCTGGGCCGCGACGACCCGGCGCGTGAGCGCACCCAGTGCCGCGCCGAGCGCGAGCCCGGCCAGGACCGCGGCGAGGGCGTAGATCACCGCTTCACTCATCTTCTCCTCCTTCGTCCACGGTCCCTTCCAACAGCAACCGCGATGTCTCGGGTCCGACATCCATCAGCTCGGCGAGCACCGAGATGGCCTCGCGCTCGGCGATGCGTGCCTCGAGACGCTCCCACAGCCTGGTCTCCAACGAGGGTCGGGGCATGAGGTCGGCCGCCAGCTCCGAGCGCAGCCGCGGCTCCAGCTCGGTGATCTGCTCCAGTCGCTCCAGACACATCGGGCAGTGCTCGGCGTGACGAGCTGCCCGGCGGCTCGTGGTGCCCGCGGACCAGCGTCCCAACGTGCTGTCGGAGGGGTGACGCCAGCTCATCGCCACCCCCCTGTCCCCAGCGCGCGCAGCCGGCCACGAGCCCTGAACAGTCGAGTCTTGACCGTCGGCATCGGGACCTGCAGGACATCACTGATCTCGGCGTAGCTCAGCTGTTCGACCTCGCGCAGCACCACGACCGCCCGGCTGAGCGGGTCGAGGCTCCCCAGGGCCTCGTCGATCAGCTGCCGGTCCTCGACCACGTGGTCGGGGTGGACAGGCTCCTGGATCGACAGGCGTCCCGGGTCGGTCGACTCCTCCCGGATGGTCCGGAGGGTCGAGACGGCGAGATTGTGCGCAATGCGGAGCAACCAGTGGAGGATCGGCGCATCGCCGCGGTAGGTGTCGTAACGCTGCCACGCCCGGATGAACGTCTCCTGGGTCACGTCCTCCGCCAATCCCGGGTCACGCAGCACGGACCGGGCCATCCGGTAGACCGAGGCGCCGTGGTCGGCGAACAGCCGCCGCAGAGCGGCGTCCGAGACGGGGGCAGGCTGCGGCCCGGCGCCCGGGTCTCCTGCCATCGACCGACCATTGCCTTCCCTGAGTTCCTACCCCCGGTGAGAGGACGTCGACCAGGTCGGGAAAGTCGCACCCGGCAGGCGTCCCTCGAAGAAATGTGGCGGTGCGGTGCGACTTTGTCACGTCTTCTGACGTCTCCCGGGTGGAAACAACGCTCACCGGGGAGACGGATCCAGGCGCGACCCCTGGCCGCTGACCTGCGTGAGAGGCGACCCGACCCGCTCGACGCAGTCGCGCTGGATGCCCGGCTCGACGCCGCTCGCTGGTCCGGGTCCCGACCCCACCGATCGAAGAAGGGTAGTCACATGGCGACCACAGGCATGGCCACGTCACTCCCGAGACGCCTGTCGAGGGGTGTGAACGGATCTCCGGGACCCGCGAGGCCGACACGGGGCAGCGAGGTGGGGACCGGTCGCTGGGGCAGTCGCGAGGACCTCGTGCGGGTGGCGATCGTCGAACCCCATGCGCTGGTGGTCGCCGGGTGGGAGCAGCTGCTCGAGAGCTCGTCGACGGGCCACTACCGGATCACGGCAGGTGATTCCCGGGATCTCCCGGACGTCACGCTCTACGGCGTCAGTCCGACCGACCGGACGGACACCCACGACTCCGACCTCCACGTCCTGCTCCGCAGCACGCGGTCCACGGTCATCGTCACCCACTGGGACGACGCTCCGGAGGCCGTCGAGTCAGCGCTGAGGTGCGGCGCCCACGGCGCCCTGTCCAGGCGTCTTCCCCGGGACGCGCTGCTCGCCGGGATCGAGAGCATCTGCCACGACGAGGATCCGCCGCGGTGTCCCCCGGATCTCACCTCCTGCCAACCGGAGATCGCCCGATCGGGGCTGACACAGCGGGAGGTCGACGTCCTCGGCCTGATCGCGCAGGGCCTGACCAACCAGGAGATCGCCGAGCGGCTCTACCTGAGCATCAACACGGTCAAGACCTACATCCGGTGCGGCTACCGCAAGATCGGCGCCGTACGACGGTCGCACGCGGTGATCTGGGCCGAGCGGCACGGCCTGGCCTCACCGGATGCAGTCGAGGCCGGGGCCGTGGCGTCGTGGGGTGCTCGACAGGTCCGCGACGGGGCCCGTGCGTGGTGACCACCGGGAACGGCTCCCGCTCGCTGCCAGCGAACGGGAGCCCACTCCTGCTGGATCTCTGCCGGACTCGCCTGCTCCGGTCAGCGGACAGAAGCCGAGAGAAGACCTGGAACCAAGCTCCCGTTGTCCGTGACGTGGTGAACCGATCACCCATCACGTGCTCAGGCTAGGCGCCGTGGCGGCCCAGCGCCTCACCCCTACGTGAGCCGACTGAAGTCTTCCGGCGGGCGCACTGTTGCCTCCTCGGTCCTGGCAACGGCTCCGTCGGCACCCGCAGACGGAGCCGCCTGCGGTCAGGTGAAGGCGATCAGCCGATTCACCAGGGCGTAGCTGGGGTAGTTCTCGTTCTCGATCTTGGCCCACAGCACCTCGGCGTAGTCTGCCACGTCGTCCGGGCTGAGCAACCGCTCGACGATGTCCAGCATCGTCGAGGAGGGATAGGTGTCGGCGTGCACCTTGTCCAGCAGCAGCTGGAGTGTCCGGGAGCGCACCTCTTCCTGGATGTCGTCTGCCATCGATCTGTTCCTTCCCTGGTGGTCTGTCGGGGTTCAGCTGTCCAGCAACGGGCCCAGCGGGCCCAGGTCGATGTTGAGGTCCTCCGTCGTCAGGTCGTAGCGCGCCTTGAGCTCGTCCATGGCCCGCTCCAGGTGCATCAGGCCGAGCCCGAGGCCCTCCATCTGCTCCTCGCTCAGGTCGCCCTCGTCGACCCGGCGCAGCGCCTGCTTCTCCATCAGCTGGCGCACCAGCTCGACCACGGTGAGCACCAGCTTGAGGAGGTCGCGCTCGACATGCTCGTGATCGGTCTCCAGTCGCTGCGGCAACGTACGTCTCTCAGCCACTGGTGGTCACCATCTCGGCCCGCACGGTGGTGATCAGGGCGCGCAGGCTGACCTGGACCAGGTCGACCCCTGCCAGGGAGATCACGATGTCGCCCGACAGCACGACGCCCGTCCCGAGCAGCCGGTCCAGCAGGTCGACGAGGGCGATCTGCTGCGGGACGGCCGGTCGTGACGGCGCCGGCGCGATCGGGCCGGTCACGGCTGCTCCAGGACCGCGAAGGAGTACGGCGGCCAGGGCCCGGCCGCCTCGACCCGCACGTCGGGGTAGGAGTCGCGGACGTCGCGCACCCGCGCCTCGAACTGCTGCTGCTCGGCCTTCTCGACCAGGTAGGCGCCGTTGAGCGCCATGGTGCCGGAGAGTCCCGTCAGCTGCGGGTCCTGCGCGGGCAGCACCCGGCTCGCCACCGCGGCACGGGACAGGACGGCGTGGACCTCCTCGGCGAGCCGACCCACGTCGGCGACCCGCCGTCCCCGGTCGTCGGCCTGGGCCTTGCGTCGTCGCAGGAACTCGGCTCCGGTCGTCGGCTCCGGCGCCTCGGCCTCCGTGGCCTCGACCGCCGTCGCGAGGACCTTGACGCTCCACTCCGCCCGGCCGTCGATCCTGTCGAGGACCTGCACGATGGCGTCGTGCCACTCACCCAGCCGGTGTCGTACCGCGTCGTCGTCATGGAAGATCGTCGCCAGTCGCAGCGGCGCCGCGGGCCCCAGCTCGGTGACCAGCCGCACCACCTCGTCGTGGCCACGGGCAACCTTCTCCAGCCACGAGAGGCTCTCCAGGTTGCGCTTCAGCGCCTCCTCCGAGAACTCCGCGAGCGGTACGTCGCTGACGACGGCGTCGAGCCCGTGGGCCGAGACGGCCTCGAGGGCGCCGCCGACGAGGCCGTAGCCGACCGACAGCGCCGACGGGTCCAGGCCACGGGTGACGGCGTACGCGTAGCGAGCGGAGTCAGCCACGGTTGCTGCCGCCTCCCGACTCGAGCTCGTCGAGGCGAGCACGCAGTCGTTGGTTCTCGTCCTGCAGCTCCTGCTGGCTGGCATTGAGCATGGGGTCGTTGCGCCACCAGTCGATGCCCATCTCCTGGGCCTTGTCGACGGACACGATCAGCAACCGGATCTTGATGGTGAGCAGCTCGATGTCGAGCAGGTTCACCCGGATGTCGCCGGCGACGATGATGCCCTTGTCGAGGACCCGCTCGAGGATGTCGGCCAGGTTGGCCGGCTGCGGACGCCCGTACTGTCCGACCGAGGCGCTGTAGGGCCGGGCCGGGCTCGCACTGTCTCCCTGCTCGGTCACGTGCCGTCCTCCACCTGACCGCGTACGTAGCGGTGCGCGCGGCGGTAGCCCTCGATCCCCCCGGACGAGTCGAGGGTGACCTCGTAGATGGCCAGCACGTCCGTCGTCTCGGGAACACGCCGCAGCTCCAGCACGTCGAGCTCGACGACCCAGCCGTCCTCGGTGCGCTGCAGGCTGGTGACGCCCTCGACGTCCTTGGAGGAGAGCTCGGCGAACTGCCGCACGGCCTCTGCGGCCACTTGCGCCCCGGACAGCTTCCTCCCGGGCTCGGCCCTGGGTGCACGCCGGTTCGCGCTCGACTTCGTCGACGACTGCTTCGACGTCGACCTGCTGGTGGAGGACTTCTTGGACGTCGACTTCTTCGACGTCCCGGTCCCTGCGGAGCTCTGCTCAGCCATGTCGTCCCTCTCGTGCTCGTCGCTGGCCGGTCATCAGACGCTCGATGAGTGCGTCCTCCCAGGCCGTTGCCTCGTCGTCGGTCAGGGTGCCGTCCTCACGACGACCCGCCACCTCGTCGAGCTCGGCGCGGATCCGGGCCGGGTCGTAGTACTCCTCCTCGGCCTGCTTCAGCACCTGCTCGGCCACGGCGATCGTGCCACGGACCGGGGCGAGGGGGAGGCCGAGGAGGCCGGTCAGGAGTCCCATCAGGCCTCTCCCGCGAAGTCGTAGGGAGCGGTCGGGCCGAGCAGCCGAAGCCGGATCCGGCCGTGCACCTCCTCGGCGAGGACCTCGAGGCGGTTCTCGAGCTCCTCGCGCTGGGCGGCGTCGACGAGCACGGCCACGTCGAGGACGCGCTCGAGCCCGGAGACGGGGCGCACCACGTGGGCGGTGGTGAGAGGCAGGATGTCCTCGAGCAGGGCAGTGGCGTCGACCGTACGACGATGCTCGACGGCCGCGCCCACGAGCTCGCCGAGCCGTACCAGCTCGCCGCGCGCGGCTCCCTCGGGAAGGTCTCGGGTCAGCTCACGCAGCCGGGCGATCTCGGGGTCCGCGGCCACCACCTCCCGCAGCAGCTCGTCCTGGTCGTAGTGGCCCTGCACGATGAGCTGCACGCGTCCCCGCACGCCGTCGACGAGCTCGCCGAACCAGTCCTCGTTGGGCGCCAGGAGGTCCTCGAAGATGGCCTCCTCGTCGAGCATCACCGACCCGAAGCTCACCGGGACGACGGCCTCGACCGCGTCGGCGAGACCGTCGACGACGCGGTGGAAGGCCAACAGGTCGGCCGAGCGACCCGGCGGCCGCTCGAGCCGGAACCGGCTGACGACCGCCGCCACCCGACCACACTCCACGATCTGGACGGGCTGGTCGTCCAGCCCCGTCAGGTCGCCGGGGAGAGTGCTGTCGGCGTCCACGACGGCGTACACGAACCAGCCGAGATCTGCGTCCGTCGTCCCGAGATCCATGACGTCATCATGGGCCACGGAGGTGGGTGTCATGCAGTGGACCTCCGGCGGGACGACGACTTCTTCGCCGGCCGGGATTCGCCGTCATCGTCCTTGTCGCTGCTGCTGAGGGCCTTCTTCGCACCGCTCACGGCGCCCTTGACCTTGCGCCCTGCACCGGACTCCTGCATGTTGCCGATGAACTCGTCGAGCGGCTTGCCGCCACCCTGCTCGAGGAGGTCGAGCCGGTTGGTGGCCTCGGCGAACCGCAGGTAGGTGTCGACGCTGGCGATCACGATGCGAGCGTCGATCGTCAGCAGCTCGATCCCGACGAGCGAGACCCGGATGTAGGCGTCGATGACGATGCCCTTGTCGAGGATGATCTCGATGACGTCCGCGAGACCGCTCGGCGCGGGGCGCTCGAGGTAACCGCCGCCACTGCGACGCTGCGACTGCACTGTCATACCTGTATCTCCTTGGTCAGTATCGGTCAGCGACGCCGGCGCCTGCGGGGCCGGTCGTCCTCGGGCTCGTCGGCTTCGTCCTCGGACTCCTCGGGCTCAGCCTCCTCCTCCTCGTACTCCTCGTCCACCTCACCCTCCGCCTCGGGCTCCTCCTCGTACTCCTCCTCGGCGGCGTCGGGCTCCTCCTCGAAGTCCTCCTCGGCGGCCTCGGGCTCCTCCTCGAACTCCTCGTCCTCCGCCTCGCCCTCGTCCTCGGCCTCAGCCTCGGGCTCCTCCTCGTACTCCTCGTCCTCGGCCTCAGCCTCGGGCTCCTCCTCGTACTCCTCGTCCTCCGCCTCGCCCTCGGGCTCCTCCTCGTACTCCTCGTCGGAGGGCTCCTCCTCGGACGGCTCCTCGCCCTCGTCGTCCTCCGCCTCGTCGTCCTCGTAGTCGTCACCGGGCTGGTCCTGCTCGGAGGCCTCCTCCTCGGACTGCTCCTGCTCCTCCTGCTCCTCCCGCTCGACCGCGTCCTCGTGGGACTCGACGACCTCGCCGTCCTCGATCGTGCCGCGCCAGCCCTCGACCTCGTCGGGCTCGAGGAGGGTGCGGGTCATCACGTGCCGTCGGAAGTGGCGGAGCTCGGCGCGGGCACGACGGCCCTGGGCCTCCCAGATGTTGCCGGTCTTCTCGAACAGGCCCTGGGGGTAGTACTCGAGGACCACCAGGATCCGGGTCAGGTTGGGTCCGATCTCGTGGAACGTGACCGCGCCGTCCACGTGGCCCTTCTCGCCCTTGGAGCGCCAGACGATGCGCTCGTCCGGGACCTGGGACTGGATCGTCGCCTCCCAGGTCCGGTGGGAGAGGAAGATCTGGGCCTTGAAGTTGATCTTGGTCTCGTCCGCCGCCTCGACGCTCTCGACCTTCTTCATGAACGACGGGAAGGCGCCGAACTCGGTCCACTGGTTGTAGGCGACCTTGACCGGTACGCCGACATCGATGCTCTCGATGATGTTGGTGGACTTGGTCGCCTTGCCGCCACCGCCGCCATCGCCGCCGCCACCGCCGGTGATCTTGTCCTTGACCCCGGACACGGCACCCTTGAGCGCCCCGCCCACGGCGGAACCACCCTCGGCCTTGGCCTTGCCGCCTTCGACGGCAGCCTTCCCGATGGGGCCACCACCGGCGATGTCCTCGAACTTGTCGCTCAGGCCGCCGACCGTGTCGGAGAACGTGCCCATGGCCTTCTCCCCCAAGGCGCTGAGCAGGTTCCTGCCAGCGTCCTTGAGCCCGTCCATCGGATCAGACTTCGCCATGGCGGGTCACCCCTTCGATCCGCTGCTCGACCGCGACCGCGACGAGCTGCTCTTCTTGGCGCCGCTGCGCGACGAGGTCTTCTTGGCGGGGGCCTTCTTCGCCGCCGTCTTCTTGGCAGCCGTCTTCTTGGCGGGTGCCTTCTTGGCGGGTGCCTTCTTGGCCGCCGACTTGGCGGTCGACTTCGTGGCGGGCGCCTTCTTGGCCGCCGACTTGCTCGCAGACGACGCCTTCTTCGCAGGCGCCTTTGCGGCCTTCTTGGCGGGGGCCTTCTTCGCGGCGGACTTCGTGGCCGACGAGGCCTTCTTGGCAGAGGACGAGCTCCGCCGGGAGGGGCGGCGGCGTCGCGGCGGCTCCTCGTCCTCGGGCTCCTCGTCCTCGGGCTCCTCGTCCTCGGGCTCCTCGTCCTCCGGCTCCTCGTCCTCCGGCTCCTCGGCCTCCTCGTCCTCGGGCTCCTCGGCCTCGTCCTCGGGCTCGGGCTCCTCGGCCTCGTCCTCGGGCTCGGGCTCCTCGGCCTCGTCCTCGGGCTCGGGCTCCTCGGCCTCGTCCTCGGGCTCCTCGTCCTCCGGCTCCTCGCCTTCGGCCTCGTCCTCGTACTCGTCGTCGGCCTGGCCACCCCCCTCACGCAGCGAGCTGGTCAACTGCTCGAGGCGAGAGGTGGCGGTGGTGACGGCGGCTGCCTTGACGGCGTCGGCGAGCCTCCCGGTGAGCTGGTCCTGGAGCTTCTTGAGCTCGGGATTCTTCTCGATCAGCTCCGAGCCCTGCGCGAGCAGCGCCTGAGGGTTGGTGGCCAGCTTCTTGCCGGCCAGCATGCTGCCGACCGTGATGGCGAGCTTGAGCTTCTTCGTGCGCCCCAAGAGGTAGCCGGCGGCCACCCCCACGGCGATCTTCGACGTTGCAGACATTGATGTCCCTCCTGGACGCGGTGGCGTCCTCTCGCTCCGTTCCCCTCCGAACGGCCCGCATGCGTGCGTCAGTGTCGACGGGCATCGGATCTTCCATCCGAACAGAGTGGCGGACCGTCGTGTTACACCCGGGGGGATGAGTTACACAGGCGACGATGGGCGACTACGCTCCGCGCGCCCCCCGGGCAGGAGACGGCGACGAGGCGGCCGGGTGACACCCACCCGACCGCTCACCGGAGCAGCGCCACCACGGCGACGACGAGCACGACCACCACCGCGACCACGGCGCCGCCGAGCAGGGCGCGGCCGGTCTCGGCGTACTCGGGCTCACGGCCGCCGGGTGCGCCGGCCACCAGCACGGCGAGCAGCCTGCGACGGGTGAATGCCTGCGCCTCGAGCAGGTCCCGGCGGCTGGTCACGAGACCAACGCCCGGACGACGTCGAGCAGGCCGGTGGCAGTGAGCAGCGTCGCCGGCAGCGCCGCCAGGGCGAGCGCCTCGACCAGCTCGGCGACGCGTCCCGCACGCACTGTCCGGGGTGCGGGCAGGACGGCTGCCGTCAGCGCGGCCAGCCCCACGACGACGCTCATGGCCACCACCACCACCCGCGCATCGGGCCACCGCCACCCGACGCTGATGGTGAGGGGCAACAACGCGACCGACACGCACAGCAAGGCGGCCGGTCCGCCGGCCCCCACCCGCTGCCGTCGGGAGCGCAGGGCCACCACCACCGCGCAGAGCAGCGCGACGGCGAGGCCCCACGGCCCGAGGCTCGTGGCGACCGGGCCGACCACCCCCAGCAGCAGACCGGTCGCGACGGCCGAGACGAGCAGCACCTCGTGCGCCCGTCGCACGGCGTGCGCGACGGCCACCGGGTCGGGGGTCGTCGTGGGGTCCTCGCCGAGGGCCGGTGGCGCCAGGCCGGCGACCGTGGCTGCCAGCCAGGGCTGGAGGTCACCGGTCGCCACCACGACGACGAGGGCGCAGGACAGTGTCACGGGGACGGGAGCCGGCGCCAGGTCGGCGACCAGACCCGCAGCGAGCAGCACCGCCCCCGCCACGGGCGCGGCCCAGAGCTGTGGCCCGACCGTCCGACGGCTCAGGAGCGCCGCAGCCGATCCCGCGACCAGCCAGGCGATCCCCGCGCCGACGACGCCGGACGCCAGTCCGGCCGCACCCGCGTGGGCCACGGCCAGCCATCCTGCCGCGGCCACGACGGGGATCGGACCGCCCACCCGAGCGACGACCACGGCGGCGCCGAGCAGGCCCAGGCTCGTGACCGCGCCGACCACGGCAACCGGCCCGTTGCCCGACGTGGCCACCAGACCTGCGGCCAGCCCGAGCAGCGCCACCGCGCCCCCGACCCCGGACCACCGGGCGAGCCGCACGTCCGGCCGGGGGACGGTCTCGACCGCCTGGGCCACGACGGTCGCGAGGTCGTCGCCGACCGGCGTCACGTCGCCGGTCCGCACCGTCACCGTGAGCACGGCGCCGTCGGGCACCCCCTGGTCCACCAGCCCCGCGTCGCCGTCGAGCGGGTCGCCGCCCACGACCGACAGGCACACGTCGTCGAGGTCTGACAGCGGGTCGCTCCCGCCCACCCGTCGCGCCAGCTCGGGGAGCAGCTCCGCGACGCGTACCGCCGCCGGGACGACGAGGTCGATCCGGTCGCGGCCGCGGACGACGCTGACCCGGAGCTCGTCCGGGCCGGCGTCCATCAGCCGCCGAACGCCGCGGCGCCGCGCAGGTCGGCAGCGCGGTAGGCGTCGTTGGACTCCACGACGGTCCGGCCGGTCGCGTCGAGCACGTCGCGCATCTCACGCATCGCCTGCTCCCACCGCTGGCGGGCGACCTCGTAGGCCTGCTGCGCCTCCCCGGTCCACTCCGCCCGCAGCGGCGCCAGCTCGTCCTCGAGCCGGTCGAGCCGCTCGTCGATCCGGCGCACCGCAGCGTGGAGCCCGTCGGCGGCTCGAGCGAGGCCGTCGTGCGACACCCGGATGCTGTCGATCTCCATCAGTGTCTCCCGTCCGGTCGCCTCAGCCGCCGAGGCGACCGAGGTCGTGGTGGTAGCCGGCGGCCTGCGCCTCGTCGGTCGCGAGCACGTCGCGGCCGGTGTCGCGCAACGCGGCCGCGAGGTCGTCGAGGGCGGCGACGACCTGGCTCTGGCGGTCGTGCCAGGCGTCCTTCAGCACGAAGAACGCGCGACCCCCCGCCCCCTGCCAGCCCGGTCGCAGCTGGTCGATCTCGTGGTCGAGCTCGGCACTCATCCGGTCGAAATCGGCCCGGGCGGCCCCGACCAGGTCGGCACCGCGGCCGAGGGTCCCGACGCCCATCCCCATCTCGTGCGGCATCGCTGCCTCCTCTCCCGGGACGCTCGCCCGGGCTGCCCCTGTCCTATCCGGCGACGACGCCGCGGCGGAACCGCCGTGAGCGTTTTCCACAGTCCCCCGTCCGACGGCCGCGGGACGTCGCTGCGCCGACCTAGCGTCGGCCCCGTGACCACACCTGCAGCGCTCCCACCCGCCCGGGTCGTCGTCGACCCACCACCGACGCTCGACGCCGACGAGGGTGCCGCCGGCGTGCTGACCAGCGCCGTCCCGATGCTCGGCAGCCTGGGCTCGGTCGCGCTGGTCGCGACGATGGCGACCCAGTCCGGCGGGTCCGGCCAGCGCAGCATGCTGGCCTCCGGCGCGTTCCTGGTCGGCACCCTCGCCCTCGTCCTGGTGCAGCTCGACCGGGTGCGGGTCCGGCGCACCCGCCGCCGAGCCGTCGCCCGTCGGGCCTACCTCCGCCACCTCGCCGACGTCCGCGGACAGCTCCGGGCAGCGGCCGACCAGCAACGCGCCCGACTCCGCCACCACCATCCCGCGCCCCGCGCGCTGACTCGGGTCGTCGCCGGGGGGCGCTCCTGGGAGCGGGGCCACGACCATCCCGAGGCCCTGGTCGTGCGATACGCCCTGGGTGACGGCTCTGCGATCGCCACGCCCGAGCAGCCGGCACCGTCCGGCACCGGCGAGCCCGACCCCGCCGCGCTGGACGCCCTGCTGCGGCTGCTCGCGGCCCACGCCCGGGTGCCCGGGCTGCCGCTGACCCTCGACCTGCGGACCGACCACCGGGTCGTGGTCGAGGGCGACCGCGAGGCCGCGCGCTCCCTGGCGCGGTCCCTCGTCGCGCAGGCGACGGCCTTCCACCCGCCGGAGCGGCTGGCCGTCGCCGTGGTCACCGGACCGGAGGCCGCCGGGTGGGACTGGCTGAAGTGGCTTCCCCACGCCAGCGACCGCCCCGCCCCGGATGCCCACCTGCTGCTCGTGGTCGACGGCGGGCCTGCCGACCCGCCGTCGCACCAGGGCGGGGTCACGGTGCTGCACCTCGCGTCCGGGGACGCTGTCGGCGACGTGCGCCTGCGGCTCGGGTCCGACCGGAGCGTGACGGCGACCCGCGGCCACGGCACACCGGTGACGGGCACCGCAGATGAGTGCGACGCGGCGACCGCCGAGGTGATGGCCCGCAGCCTGCTGCCGTTGCGGAGCGACCTCGGTCCGGGACGCGATGCGCCCGACGTGTCGGCCCTGCTCGGCCTCCCCCACCCTCCGGTGCCCGACCCGCGTCGGGCGTGGCTGCCCCGCCCCGAGCACCTGTTGCTGCGAGCGGTGGTCGGGACCACCGACGCCGGCGAACCGCTCCACCTCGACCTGAAGGAGGCGGCGCGGGGTGGCGTCGGCCCCCACGGCCTCGTGGTCGGCGCGACCGGCTCCGGCAAGTCCGAGCTGTTGCGCACGTTGGTCCTCGGACTGGTCCTGGGACACCCACCCGACCTGCTCAACCTGGTGCTGGTCGACTTCAAGGGCGGCGCGACCTTCGCCGGCCTCGAGCCGCTGCCCCACGTCGCCGCCGCCGTGACCAACCTCGCCGACGACCTCGCGCTGGTCGATCGGATGCAGGACGCGCTGGCCGGTGAGCTGCTCCGGCGCCAGGAGCTGCTCCGCTCCGCGGGCGTCGCGTCCGTCCGCGACCACGAGGTGGCGCGCGCGGGCGGGATGGACCTGCCACCGCTGCCGACGCTGCTCGTCGTGGTCGACGAGTTCGCCGAGATGCTGGTGGCGCGACCGGAGCTCCTCGACGTCTTCACCGCCATCGGACGGCTGGGGCGGTCCCTCGGGGTCCACCTGCTGCTCGCGACGCAGCGGCTCGAGGAGGGCAGGCTCCGCGGCCTCGAGTCGCACCTCTCCTACCGGATCGGCTTGCGGACCTTCAGCGGCGCCGAGTCCCGGGCCGTGCTCGGCGTCCCCGACGCGGCCGAGCTGCCTCCGGTGCCCGGCACCGGTCTGCTGCGGACGGGGCCGGGCGACCCGGTGCGGTTCCGCGCTGCCCACGTGTCGGGGCCGGCGACCGCGACCGCGCCCCCCGCGATCCGCCCCTTCGGCCCCGGCGACCGGCCCGCCGCCCCGTCCACGCCTCGCCCGGAGGCCGGACGCGACTCCCGGTCGGTGCTCGACCAGGTGGTGGCGGGCCTGGCCGGTCACGGCGCCCCGGCACGACCCGTGTGGCTGCCGCCGCTCGAGGCCCCCGACACCCTCGGCGACCTGCTCGGACCGCTGAGGCGCGAGCCCCGGCTCGGGCTGGTGGCCGCCGCGCGGCGTCCCGACCCGCTGCGGATTCCGGTCGGCGTCGTCGACCGGCCCCACGAGCAGCGCCGCGACCCGTTGGTCGTCGACCTCGACGGGGCCGGGGGCCACGTCGCGGTCGTCGGTGCGCCGCGCAGCGGCCGGACCACGATGTTGCAGACCGTCGTCGCGGCCCTCGCGCTGGCCCACACGCCCCGGGAGGCCCAGGTCCTCGTGGTCGACCTCGCGGGCGGTGGCCTGGCGCCGCTGGCCGGGCTCCCCCATGTCGCGGCCGTGGCGACCCGCGGCGAGCCCGAGGTCGTACGCCGGGTGGTCTCGCACCTCGCCGACGTGGTCGACCGGCGCGAGTCGTGGTGGCGCGACCACGGGGTCACCGACGTGGGCTCCTACCGCCGACGACTGCGTGCGGGCGAGCCGGGCGACGGCTTCGGCGAGGTGTTCCTGGTGGTCGACGGCTGGGCGGACCTGCGTGCCGACCACGCTGATCTCGAGCCCGTGATCCACCGGGTGGCGTCGCGGGGCCTCGCCCTCGGCGTGCATCTCGTGGTGGCAGCCGGTCGGTGGGGCGACCTGCGGCCCGCGACGCGCGACCTGTTCGGGACCCGGTGCGAGCTGCGTCTCGGCGACCCGCTCGACTCGGAGATCGACCGTCGTGCGGCACGCCGGGTCCCGGTCGACCGACCGGGGCGTGGCCTCACCGCGAGCGGCCACCACCTGCTGACCGCGCTGCCCCGGCTCGACGGCGACGTCGATCCCGCCACCGCCGCGGCCGGCCTGACCGAGCTCGTCGACCGCGTCGCCGCGGCCTGGCCGGGGCAGCCCGTCCCGCAGGTCGGGCGGTTGCCGACCGAGGTCAGGCTCGAGGACCTCCGGACGGTCGCCGGCGAGGTCGACTGCCTGCTGCTCGGCGTCGACCACCGGCGGGCGATCGGCCTCGAGCCCGGGTCGGAGCCACACCTGGTGGTGTTCGGCGACCGCGGCTCCGGCCGCACCACGGCGCTGCGCACCCTCGTGGCCGAGGTGGTCCGCACCCGCAGCCCGGCGCAGGCGCAGCTGGTCGTCGTCGACCCACGGCGCTGCCTGCTGGACGCCGCGCCCCCCGGCCACCTGCTGGGCCACCACGCCTCGGCCGCCACCGCCGAGCCGGCGCTGCGCCAGCTGGCCGACCACCTCCGCGGGCGGCTGCCCGGTCCCTCGGTGACCGCCGCACAGCTGCGTGACCGGTCGTGGTGGTCCGGCGCCGAGGTCCACGTGGTCGTCGACGACCACGAGCTGCTCGTGACGGACGGGCGGTCACCTCTGGCGCCCCTGCTGCCGCTGCTCCCGCACGCGGCCGACATCGGGCTCCGGGTGACGGTGGCCCGGCGTACGGCGGGAGCGGCTCGGGCGCTGCACGAGCCCGACCTGCGGGCACTGCGCGAGCTCGCGGCACCGACCCTGCTGCTGCCGGGCAGTCCGGACGAGGGCCCGCTGGTCGGACGGTGGGTGGCGCGACCCGGCCCACCCGGTCGGGGCCGGTTGGTGACCTCCGGAGGCGAGGTGACCGAGCTGCAGGTCGCTCGGACGACCCCGGCGGGTGCTCCGTGACGGCGTCGGTCAGCGCCGGCCGGCGCCGAACATGCCACGCGCGATCTCGCGGGCCGCCGTCTTCATGAAGTCCTGGAAGGCGTCGGAGGTCACGACGTCGTGGACCATGCCCCCCTCCTCCTGCTTCCGGGGCCGGGTCGGAGCCGGCGCCGGCTTCCTCCTCGGGGGTGCCGGCTGCTCCGCCTCGGCCTTGCGGGCGCCCTCCTCGAGCCGGGCGGCCAGCTGCTCGCGCGCCGACTCCCGGTCGACCGTGGCGGCGTACTTGGCCTGCCGCGGGCTCGCCTCGACCGACGCCTGCATGGCGGCGGGGTCGGCCGGACCCATCAGCGACTCCGGCGCCCGGAGGCGGGTCCATGCCACCGGGGTGGGTGCGCCGCGCTCGCTCATGACCGTCACGACGGCCTCCCCGATGCCGAGGCCGGTGATCACCTCGCCGAGGTCGACGTAGCCGCTCGTGGGGTACGTCTCGACCGTCGCCCGCAGCGCCTTCGCGTCCCGGGGGGTGTGGGCGCGCAGCTGGTGCTGCACCCGCGACCCGAGCTGCGCGAGGACGTCGTCGGGGACGTCGGTCGGGCTCTGGGTCACGAAGAAGACGCCCACGCCCTTGGAGCGGATCAACCGGACGGTCTGGGCGATCTGGTCGAGGAAGGCCTCCGAGGCGACGTCGAAGAGCAGGTGCGCCTCGTCGAAGAAGAACACCAGCTTGGGCTGGTCGATGTCGCCGACCTCGGGCAGGTCGTGGAACAGGTCGGCCAGCAGCCACATCAGGAACGTCGAGAACACAGCGGGCCGGTCCTGCAGGCCGGGCAGCTCGACGAGGCTGATCAGGCCGCGCCCGTCCTCGGTGGTCTGCAGCAGGTCGGCCGACTCGAACTCGGGCTCCCCGAAGAAGGCGTCGGCTCCCTGGTCGGCGAAGCCGATCAGCTCCCGCAGGATCACGCCGGCCGTCGCCTTCGAGAGGCCGCCGAGGGCCTGGAGATCGGCCTTGCCCTCCTCGCTGACGAGGTGCTGGACGACGGCCCGCAGGTCGGCGAGGTCGAGCAGCGGCAGGCCCTGCGCGTCGGCGTAGTGGAAGACCAGCCCGAGGCTGGACTCCTGGGTGTCGTTGAGGCCGAGCACCTTGCTGAGCAGCAGCGGACCGAAGGAGCTCATCGTGACCCGCAGCGGGATCCCCGTGCCCCGGCCCCCGATCGCGTACAGCTCGACCGGGAACCCGGTGGCCTGCCACTGCTGCCCCACCGAGGCCGCCCGCGCGGTGATCCCCTCCCCGCCCTCCCCGGGCTGCGCCAAGCCGGAGAGGTCGCCCTTGACGTCGGCGGCGAACACGGGCACCCCGTGGGCACTGAGCTGCTCGGCCAGCAGCTGCAGCGTCTTGGTCTTGCCCGTCCCGGTCGCGCCGGCGACCAGGCCGTGCCGGTTGACCATGGCCAGCGGGATCCGGATCCGTACGTCGGAGAGGTGGGTCGCGTCGAGCACGAGCCCGCCCAGCTCGAGCGCCGGGCCTTCGAAGGCGTACCCGCTGGCGACGGCGGCCACCACCGGGTCGTCGGGCGTCGCGGCAGGACTGTCCGTCATGCGGAGAGCGCAGGACCCGGCCCGCTGGTGGGCCGGGGCCGCGGAACGCCCTCGTTATGCTGCCCCCGTGATCTTCAAGCGCGTCGGGCAGGGACGCCCGTACCCCGACCACGGGCTCTCGTCCCGTGGCTGGGCGGCCGTGCCGCCGCGCCAGGTGCGCCTCGACGACCTGGTCACCACCAAGGACACGCTGCAGCTCGACGCGTTGCTCGACGAGGACTCCACGTTCTACGGCGACCTGTTCGCCCACGTGGTGGAGTGGCAGGGCGAGTACTACCTCGAGGACGGGCTGCACCGCGCTCTGCGCGCCGCGCTCCAGCAGCGTTCGGTCCTCCACGCGCGGGTCCACACGGTGGCGGGCTGATGGACTCACGGGTGCGCTCGCTCGCCACCCTGGTCGCTCTCGGGGCGGTGCTGCTGGTCGCCGCGCTCTGGGGCTGGTCCGCCATCAGCGAGCCGTTCCCGAAGGAGGCGAGGTCGCCGGTGTGCGTGGACCGCGAGTTCGGGAAGGGCGACCCGGTCACCCGCCGCGACGTCACCGTGAGCGTCCTCAACGCCGGGACCCGGGTGGGCCTGGCGGGACTGACGATGGACCTGCTCGCCGAGGCCGGGTTCCACCAGGGCTCCGAGGGCAACACCCTAGGCAAGCGACGGGTCGACCAGGTCGAGATCTGGACCGAGGAGCCCGGCAACCCCGCGGTGAAGCTGGTCGCCAGCCACTTCGGCACCGTCGACGTCGTCCGCCGTCCGGCGCCGCAGCCGGGCGTGCTGGTCGTGGTGGGCGACGGCTTCGACGACCTGGTCGCCGGCCGCCGGTCGATCACCGCACGGGGCAACGTCGCGGTCTGCGGCCCGCCGCGCCGCGCGCGCTGACCGCTCGGTTCAGCGTGGCCGGTCGAGCCACTGCGCGAGCCGACCACCCGCGGAGACCCGCCGCAGCCGCTGCTCGGTCTCCTCGCGGAGCTTGCGCGGGGTGACGATCAGCAGGTCGTCGCCGTGGCGCAGCACGGTCCGTCGTTCGGGCACCAGCGTCTCGCCGTCCCGGATGACCATCGCCACCGAGGACCCGACTGGCAGCCGCAGCTCCCCGACCTCGACACCGTGCATCCGCGAGTGTGCGCTGATGAACACCTGCAGCAGGTCCGCCGCGACCCGGTCGAGGGGCGCGGCCTCCACGTCGAGGCCGCGGGGCTCGGAGCGGCTGGCGACCCGGAGCAGCCGGGCGGCCGTCGGCAGCGTGGGGCCGGTGAGCAGGGTGTAGATCACCACCATCACGAACACCATGTCGAAGAGCCGTCCCGAGCCGGGCACCCCCTCCGCGAGCGGGATCGTGGTGAGCACGATCGGGACCGCCCCCCGCAGCCCGGCCCACGACAAGAAGGCGCGCTCGTTCCACGACAGGCTGGAGGTGAGCGAGCTCACCACCACCGACACCGGACGGGCGACGAACGTCAGGATCAGCCCGGCGAGGACCGCGAGGCCCACCGTCCCGAGGGTGATCCGGTCGGGCGAGAGCAGCAGCCCGAGCATGACGAACAGGCCGATCTGCGAGAGCCAGGCGACCCCCTCCGCGAACGACCGGGTGGCCACGCGGTGGGGCAGCTCGCTGTTGCCGAGCACCAGCGCGGCGACGTAGACCGCGGCGAAGCCGGAGGCGTGCACGGCCGCGGCGGCGCCGTACGCGAGCAGCGCCAGGCAGAGCACCGCGATCGGGTACAGGCCGGACGAGGGCAGTGCGGCCCGGCGCATCACCCACGCCCCGCCGAACCCGAAGACCAGTCCCGAGACCACGCCGATCGTCAGCTCCCAGGCGACGATCCCGGTCGCTCCGAGCAGCCCGTGGTCGGACCAGGCGCCGCTGGACACCAGGGTCACCAGCACCACGGTCGGGGCGTCGTTGAGCCCCGACTCGGCCTCCAGCACGCCGCCGATCCGACGCGGCAGCGGCACCACGCGCAGCACCGAGAAGACGGCGGCCGCGTCCGTGGGCGAGGTGACCGCTCCGAGCAGCACCGCCAGCTCCCACGGGAGCCCGAGCAGGTAGTGGGCGCCGACGGCGACCACGGCGATCGACACCGCGACCCCCACGGTCGCCAGCGAGACCCCGAGGCCCATGCACGGGCGGACCTCGCCCCACGCGGTGGTGAGACCGCCCTCGGCCAGGATGATCGCGAGGGCTGCGAATCCGAGCGCGTGGGCGACCTGCGCGTCGTTGAACAGGATGCCGACCCCGGACTCGCCGAGGACGACGCCCATCAAGAGGTAGATCAGCAGGCTGGGAAGGCCGGCGCGGGAGGAGACCCGGACCGCCAGGATGGCCAGCAGGGTGACGGCACTGCCCACGAGGACGAACGTGTCGAGGTCGTGGACGTCGAACGACACGTGTCACCTCGCGGACTGCTGGGGCGGCGGGACCGCAGTCTACCGACGCGGCACGGTCCTCCGACCGGCCGGTCCCGCCGCGAGAAGCTCCCCACGACAGCCGCTACGGCGTGGTGTCGACCGGGTCCTGCACGTCGTCGGCCGGGGTGTGGTCCGGCAGGTCGGGCACCAGGGCACGGCGCACGAAGCCGTTGCGGATCCGCTGTGGGTGGTCGCCGACGTCGACCGTCTCGTCGATCCGTCCGGTGCGGTAGGAGATCCGGGACACCTCGTCGGTGCCGCTCCAGGAGATGTAGCAGAACCGGCCGTCGGAGCTCTGCGTCACCCAGTACGGCTTGCCGTCCTCGCGCCTGATGAGCGGGTCGTGCTCGAGATCGTCGGCGTCGACCACCGCGGCGTAGTCGGACATGGTGCCGGCGACGCAGATCCGGCTGCCCGAGGGGTTCATGGCGATGCCGTGGTGGGCGGAGTCGAGGAGGTACTGCTCGCGCGGGGTGTCCTCGACCAGGTTGGGCAGCCGCGCGAAGCGCTCCAGCTCACCGGTGCGCAGGTCCATCTCGATGAACCCGTGGAAGAAACTGACCTGGAAGTAGACCTTCCCCTCGTCGGGCGAGAGCGTCATCGGTCGTACGGCGGTGCTCATCCCCTCGCGGCCGGCGTCGTCGAGCTCGGTGCGGAGGTCGTAGCGGCGCAGCACCTCGAAGGTCCGGGCGTCGACGACCTGGAAGACGCGCTCACCCTTGGCCGGGTCGGCCGGCTCGCGGTCGAGGGGCGTGTAGACGAGGCCGATGCTGGCGTGCAGGATCATGCGACCGCCGTCGATGTAGACGCTCTCGTGGGGCGAGCCGCCGGAAGGGAAGCTGCCGACCTCCTTCCCGTCGCGCACCCGCAGGACGTGCACCTTGTCGGCGGTCGACGCGCTGACCACGACGCGGCGGCCGTCGGGCGAGACGGCCATGTGGTCGGAGCGGTGGCCGTCGACGGCGAACCGCCACGCGATCCTGCCGGTCCTGATCCGGATCGCCACGACGTCGGCGAACGAGGGCCGGGACACGATCAGCAGCCGGCCGTCGTTGGAGGTGTACATGTCGTCGACGTACTGGTTGTTGCCCTCGCCGATCGCCTCGCGGATCGCGAGGAAGTACGCCAGGCGCTCGGGGTTGGTCATGATCTCGCGCATCCGCCGCTCCCGGTCGGGGATGATGTCGATCCGGCCGAGCTGACGGAACGAGCCGGGCGCCAGCACGGTGGCGGTGCCGTCCCAGTTGTTGCCGACGAAGACGGCGCGCCGGACGTCGCCCTCGGGCTGCTGCTGGTCGGTGGCGGCAGCCGGCGCCGACCACGCACCGGTCAGCGCAGTCGCGACGGCCATCGTCACGCCCAGCAGGGCGGTCGACCACCTGGTCCTCACGGGCACTCCTCCGTACGTCGCTCAGCGGGGACAACGACGCGTGCGCCCGGCGGGTTATGCCCGACCGGTCACACCAGGTCGTGGACGAACTCGCCGAGCTGCGCGAGGTTGCGGCACTCGACCATCGGCACGATCTCGCCGTAGGGCCGGGCGGCGGAGTCGCCGGTGCCCCAGTGCCGGGGGTGCTCGGGGTTGAGCCACCACGCGTGCCGGACCGACCCCGCGAGCTCGCGGAGTGCGGGGAGTGCGAGGTCGCTGTAGTTGGAGCGGGCGTCGCCGAGCACCAGCAGCGAGGTCTTGGGACCGAGCGCGTCCGCGTGGCCGTCGAGGAAGCCGGTGAACGCCCGGCCGTAGTTGGTGCGCCCGAAGCGGGCCGCGTGGGCGCTGCTCGCGGCCAGGTCTGCCAGCACCTGCCCGGGGTCGGCACCGGGCCGGAAGCCGTCGGTCACCTCGTGGACCCGGTCGACGAAGGTGAACGCGCGCACCTTGCCGAACTGCTCGCGTAGCGCGAAGACCAGCAGCAGCGTGAACGAGGCGAAGCTCGCCACCGAACCGCTGACGTCGCAGAGCACCACCAGCTCGCTGCGGTGCGGCCGGCGGGGCTTGTGGTGGGTCGTCAGCGGGACGCCGCCGGAGGAGAGCGAGGCCCGGACCGTGCGACGTACGTCGAGCGTGCCGCGGCGCCGGGCGTGCTGCTCGCGGGTCAGCCGGGTCGCGAGCCGCCGGGCGAGCGGGTGGATCTCGCGGCGCATCTGCGCGAGGTCGGCGGCCCGGGCGGCGGTGAAGTCGATCCGGTCGATCGTGGGCCGGACCGCGACGTCGGCGAGGTGGCCCGGGCCCTTCTGCTCCGCGATCCGGCGCCGGGCGTCGCCCTCGACCAGCGCGGTGAAGCCACCGACCCTCCGGGCCGCGGCGCGGCGCGCCTCGTCGTCGGTGCGGCCGCGGGCGAGGAGTCCAGCCACGACCCGGTCGACCAGCTCGTCCGGCGAGACCCGTCGCAGCGCGGTGTACGCCGACCAGCCCGAGAGCCCCGGGGCCCGGCCGGGCATCTCGCCGAAGCGCTCGACGGCCTCGACCGCGAGGTCGGCCAGGTCGCGCTCGCTGCCGGACTCCAGCGACTCGGCCAGCCGCTCGCGCAGGTCGGCGAGCTGGGCCGGACCGTCCTTGACCTCAGGCTCGCCAGCGGCGACGTCCCGCGCCGCGGCGGCGCCGGAGCTCCGTCCCACCAGCCGCGGGAACCACAGGTCGAAGAGCGCCTCGAAGGTCGGCCGCTGCACCTGCCGCTTGACCAGCGTGGCGGCGTACGCGTCGCGCACCGTCGTCCGGTCGCTCCACGGCAGGACCGACAGCGCGGCGACCGCGTCGAGGTCCTCGGCCAGCGACACCGGGATGCCCGCCCCCCGGAGCGCCTCCAGGAAGTCGACGTGGCGGGTGACCAACCCGCTGCCGGCGCGGGTCATCGCTGGAGACCCAGCTCCTTGACCGCACGCTCGGTGTCGGAGGCGTGCTTGAGCACCGCGCCGAGCGTGCGGGCGATGGTCGCCTCGTCGAGGGTGCGGACCTCCAGCGCCACCAGGGTGCGCGCCCAGTCGACCGACTCCGCGATCGAGGGCGCCTTGCGCAGCTCGAGGTCGCGCAGCCGCCCGACCGTGTCGACCAGCCGCTCCGCGATCCGTACGTCGAGGTCGGGCACCTGGCCGGTGACGATCTCGCGCTCCCGCTCGGCGTCGGGGTAGTCGACGTGGAGGTAGAGGCAGCGCCGCTTGAGCGCCTCGGACAGCTCGCGGCTGGCGTTGGAGGTGAGCACGACGTACGGCCGGCGGAGGGCGGTGACCGTGCCGAGCTCCGGGATCGTCACCTGGAAGTCCGAGAGCACCTCCAGCAGCAGCCCCTCCACCTCGACGTCGGTCTTGTCGACCTCGTCGACCAGGAGCACCGTCGGCTGCTCGCGCCGGATCGCGGTCAGCAGCGGCCGGGTGAGCAGGAACTCGTCGGTGAAGATGTCGTCGTGGGTCTCGTCCCAGGACTCCGAGGCTCCCGCCTGGATGCGCAGCAGCTGCTTCTTGTAGTTCCACTCGTAGAGGGCGCGCGCCTCGTCGAGCCCCTCGTAGCACTGCAGGCGCACCAGGTCTGCTCCGGTGGCCCGGGCGACCGCCTTGGCCAGCTCGGTCTTCCCGACACCCGCCGGCCCCTCCACGAGCAGCGGCTTCTCCAGCCGTCCGGCGAGGAACGTCGTGGTCGCGAGGGCCGGGTCGGCGAGGTAGCCGACGTCGCGCAGCCGGGCCGAGGTGTCGTCGGGCGAGGCGAACCAGGTCACCCGGTCATCCTCACACGGGACCTTCGGCCCATCCGCCGCCGCCCGCGGCGGCGGAGACTGGTCTCGTCCCGAGAGGAGCCCACCATGACCATCCCGGCCGAGCTCGACTACACGACCTGCCTGTCGCTGCTGCGTGCGGAGGAGGTCGGACGGGTCGCGGTGTGCACCTCGGACGGCCCGCGCATCGTGCCCGTCAACTACACCGTCGTCGACGACGACACCCTGGTCTTCCGCACCACGCCGTACAGCGCGCTCGGCACGCACGGCGCCGGAGGCCGGCTGGCACTCGAGATCGACCGGCTCGACACCGACCAGAAGAGCGGCTGGAGCGTGGTCGCGGCCGGTACCGGCGCCCTCGTCGACGATGCCCACGAGCTGCGGCGGAGCCCCGCGTTCCGCGACCCCGGCCCCTGGGCGGGCGGTCAGCGCTGGCTCTACATCACGCTCCGCTGGACCCAGCTCACCGGGCGCGCGGTCGGGTCCGTCGGCGCCACAATGACTGGGTGACCGACGACCACGCGCCCGCCCGAGACTTCTCCCCCGACGACCGGGCGCTGCTCGACGCGGTCGTGGCGATCGGCTCCGACCTCGACCTGCACCACGTCCTCGACCGCATCGTGCGCTCCGCGTGCACGCTCACCGGGGCCGCGTACGGCGCCCTCGGTGTGCTCGGGTCCGGCCCGTTCCTGTCCGACTTCGTCCACCACGGGCTCGGCGAGGAGCAGCGGCGACTGATCGGCGACCTCCCCCGCGGACGCGGCATCCTCGGGGTGCTGGTCGCCGACCCGGCGCCGTTGCGGCTGACCGACCTGGGCGAGCACCCCGCGTCGGTGGGGTTCCCGGAGCACCACCCGCCGATGACGACGTTCCTGGGGGTGCCGGTGCGGATCGGGGGCACGGTCTTCGGCAACCTCTACCTCACCGAGAAGGCGGGCGGCCGCCCCTTCACCAGCCACGACGAGGAGCTGGTGCAGGCGCTGGCCAACGCCGCCGGCTACGTCATCGACAACGCACGCAGCTTCGCCCGCAGCGAGCGGCGGCGCCGCTGGCTGAGCGCGACGGCACGACTGGCGGAAGTGCTGCAGCCAGGGCTCGACCCGGCGGCGGCGGAGCAGCAGGTGGTCATCGCCGGCCGGAGCGGCTTCGGCGGCGACGACCCCGTCGGCCTGGTCGGTCTCGACGAGGGCCGACCGCGGCTGCGTGCCGTCGACGGCCGCTCAGAGAAGCGGCTGCGGGCGCTGTGCGACGGGGCCACCGAGGTGCTCGTGGCCGCGGTGCGTGAGGGCAGGATCGCCTCCGTCACCGAGGGTGAGCAGCTGCTGGTGGTCCCGCTCCTGACGCGGCTCACCCCACCGGGCGCCCTCGTCGCGCTCCGGCCGGTCGACCCGCTCCAGGCGGACTCCGCCCACGAGGAGCGGGAGCTGCTGGCGACGTTCGCGACGCAGGCCGCGCTCGCGCTCGACCGGCTGCAAGCGGTCGCGGACCGGGCCGAGCTCGCGGTGGTGAGCGACCGCGACCGGATCGCCCGGGATCTCCACGACGTCGTGATCCAGCGCCTCTTCGCGACCGGGCTGCAGCTGCAGGGCGTGCGCGGCAAGGTCGACAGCCCGCTGGTCGGGGAGCGGCTCGACCAGGCGGTGGCCGACCTCGACGAGACGATCCGCGACATCCGCTCCACGATCTTCGAGCTGCGCGCGACGCGGCCCGGCGGCGTCCTGGCCCGGGTCCGCGCGCTGGCCGAGGAGTACGCCGAGCCGCTCGGCTTCCCGCCCGTCGTCCGGAGCAGCGGCCCGGTCGACACCGCCACCGACGAGCGCGTGACCAGTGAGCTGCTGGCCGTGCTCCGCGAGGCGTTGAGCAACGTCGCCCGCCACGCGGGTGCGTCGCTCGCCGTCGTCGAGCTGGTCGCCGCCGCCGAGACCCTCGAGCTCACGGTCGAGGACGACGGCCACGGGCTGCCGGGCGTGCGGGCGGAGAGCGGCCTGGCCAACGCCCGCCGCCGTGCGGTCGACCTCGGCGGCGAGCTGGTGCTCGGTCCGGCCGAGGACGGCGGCACCCGCTTCGTCTGGCGGGTACCGCTCGGCTGAGTCCCGTCGGGCCGGCGCACGGGCGCCGCCCCCGCCGCATGGGCGGGGGCGGCGTTGCGGTGGGAGTCAGCGGAGCCAGTGGTTGCCGCGCACCAGACTGGTCCGGTTCCACAGATCGCCGAGGCCCCACGTGGTCCCCGCGGCGGTCAGGGCGAGGACGACCATGGTGATCGCTCCGAGGACGTGGTCGTCGATGACCGGGTTGTTGGGCGGCGGCAGCACGACGGTCCACATCAGGCCGTAGAGGAGCGCGCCGGCCGCGGTGCCGAGTCGCATCCCGATACCGAGCGTCAGCGCGGTACCGATACCGAGCAGGCCCAGCATGAACAGCCAGTCGGCCCAGGCCGCGCCCGCGATCGAGTGGTAGAAGTCCGCGAACGGTCCCTTCGCGCCGAAGGCCAGGAAGCCCTCGGTCGGGCTGCCGCCGTTGATCCAGGCGGCGTCACCGAACCGGTCGACGGTCTCGGCGCCGGTGGCCGGGTCGACGGTACGGCCGGTGGCGAAGCCGAGCGCCAGCAGCTTGTCGAAGAACGCCCACAGGAAGGTCAGCCCGAAGCCGATCCGCAGCACGGCGAGGGCCTTGCGGGCGGGGCCGCTCACGACCGGCCCAGCCATGGCGGGCGTGGGGTCGGACACGGCGGCGGCCTGTGCGGCGTGACGGGTGGTGTTCATGGTTCCCTCCTCGTTCGGCGCCACCTCCTGGTGGCACCTCCAGACTCGCGCCGGAAGGGGTCGGACGTCAGGGGCGAGGGTCGGGTCCCGAGGGGACCAAGGTCCCGACCGTCCTGCTCCCTCAGTCGTCGCGCAGCAGCCGCGAGGCCAGCACGGCCGCCTGCGTCCGACGCTCCAGACCGAGCTTGGCGAGGATGCTGGAGACGTAGTTCTTGATCGTCTTCTCGGCGAGGAACAGCTGCTCGCCGATCTGCCGGTTGGTGAGCCCCTGGGCGACCAGCCCGAGGATCTCCCGCTCGCGGTCGGTCAGGCTCGCCAGCTCCTCCGGCCCCTGGTCGCCGTGCCGCACCCGCTCGAGCACGCGCGCCATCAGCGCCGGGTCGATCAGCGACTGGCCGGCGGCCACCCGCCTGACGGTGTCGACCAGGTCGTGTCCGCCGATCTGCTTGAGGACGTAGCCGGACGCCCCGGCGAGGATCGCGGCGAACAGCGCCTCGTCGTCGTCGTACGACGTGAGGACCAGCGCCCGGATCGAGGGGTCGACGGACCGGACGTCGCGACACACGTCGATGCCGCTGCCGTCCGGCAGCCGGGCGTCGAGGACCGCCACGTCGGGGCGCAGCGCGGGGATCCGGCTGGTCGCCTCGGCGGCCGACCCCGACTCGCCGACCACCTCGATGTCGCCCGCGTCCTCGAGCAGCTGCCGCAGCCCACGGCGTACGACCTCGTGGTCGTCGAGCAGGAAGACCCTGATGCTCATGTTTCCTCCTCCGGGGCTGCCGCCCCTCCTCGTCCCGCTCCGGCGGCGAACCGTGCAGCGCCCCGGGCGGCGCCGGCCGCCAGCGACGCGAGCCCGAGCCGCAGCTCGGTGCGCATCGCGTTCTCGACCGTCCGGCCCTCCCCGTCCAGGAGCGACATCCGGTCGTTGCGCAGGCACGCCTGCGGCAGCCGCGCCAGGTCGCGGGCGAGCGCGAGGGCGACGTCGAGCGTGGTCCCGGGCTCGACGACCCGGTCGACCAGGCCGATCCGCAGCGCCTCGTCGGCACCGACCTCCCGCCCGGTCAGCACCAGGTCCATCGCCCGGCCGGTCCCGACCAGGCGCGGCAGCCGGACGGTCCCGCCGTCCACCAGTGGCACCCCCCAGCGACGGCAGAAGACTCCGAGCACGGCGTCGGACGAGGCGACCCGCAGGTCGCACCAGATCGCCAGCTCCAGGCCGCCCGCCACGGCATGGCCCTCGACGGCCGCGACCACCGGCTTGGACAGCCTCATCCGGGTCGGGCCCATCGGACCCGGGCCGTCGGGATCGACCCGGTTGTCGAGGGCGGTGAGGTCGGCGCCGGAGCAGAAGGTCCCGCCGTCCCCGGTCAGGATCGCGACGTGCTGGGTGTCGTCGGCGTCGAAGACCTCGAAGGCCTCGGTGAGCTCCTGGGCTGTACGCCGGTCGACGGCGTTGCGCCGCTCGGGCCGGTCGATCGTCACGATCGTGACCGGGCCGTCGCGCTCGCTGCGTACGGGCATGGGCCCATCCTGCCGCGCCCGGTCCGATGGTCCGCCGCCGGATGCGTCATGTCTCCGTCCGCACCGGCGCCTCGGGCGGCGGACTATCCGCGCGGGGCGAAGAGCTCGACCGCATTGCCGGCCGGGTCCTCGACCACGGCCTGGGTGCCGGCGCGGGCCACGACCGGCGACATGCGGACCGTCACCCCGGCGGCCGCGAGCCGCTCGACCTCGGACCCGACGTCGGGCACCACCACCTGGATCCGGTTCCAGCCGCCGGGCGACGGCGTACGACCGTCGTCGGCGGGGTGGCCAGCCCCGCCGGCTCCGGGCGCGTTGAGCAGCAGCCGCAGCCCGTGGCCGCTCAACAGCGCGAACCCCTCCGCGCGCGGACCGGTGTCCTCGAACCCCAGCCGGGTGTAGAACTGCACGGCCGCCGGCACGTCGTCGACGATGTAGCGGAAGCTCGGCTCCACGACACGCTCCTCCCACTCTGCAACACTTCTGTTGCAGAGTACGCTCGTCCCGTGGCACCGCGTCAAGGGGACCGGGTGGACCCGCGGGTGCGCCGCAGCCGGGAGCGGGTGCTCACGGCCGCCCTGGCCGAGCTCGCCGAACGGGGGTACGGCGGGTTCACGATCGACGGGGTCGCCACCCGCGCCGGGGTCGCCCGCAGCACGATCTACCGGCTCGGCCACGACCGGCTGAGCCTGGTCGCCGCCGCGATGGAGACCCTCAACGTGCAGCCCACGGCCGCTCCGGCCGACCGCCCGGCCGACCCCCGCGACCAGGTCGTGGTGATCCTCACCCACCTCGCGGAGGCGATGCGCGACTCGCCTATGTCCGACTGCCTCCCGGCGCTGGTCGACGGCGCCGAGCGGGACCCCGGCCTGCGCAGGCTGCACCACGCGTACACCGCGAACCGTCGCGCCACCCTCGTCGCGGCGCTGGCACGGCTGCGCGACACCGGGCGTGCCCGGCCGGGCATGGATCCGGACCGAGCAGCCGAGGCGCTCGCCGGTGCCGTGTTCTACCGACGGTTGATGACGCCCACCCGGCTCGGTGCGCACGAGGTCGAGCCGCTGGTGGCCTCGGTCCTCGGCCCCGCGGACGACTAGCGACGTGCGAGCTGGACGACGCGGGCGACCGCACCGGCCCCGAGGCAGTAGACGCCGGTGAAGGTGAAGATCGTGGCGAGGGTGCCGAAGACGTACAGGTCCTCAGGGTTGCTGCGGAACCAGCAGCCGCCGACCAGCAGGCTCCGGCTGCCGCTCCCGGCCACCGCGGGCTCGAACGTCGAGCTCCCCCGGTCAGCCGCAGCAGGCGTGTCCCCGCCACGCCTCGCGCCCCTCGTGGACCGCGACCGCGGCGATGACCAGGCCGGCGAGCGGGTCGGCCCACGACCAGCCGAGGGTCGCGTTCATCACGAGACCGACCAGCAGGACCGCGGAGAGATAGGTGCACAGCAGGGTCTGGGTGGAGTCGGCGACGACCGCGTGGGACCCGAGCGCCCGCCCGGTCCGACGCTGCGCCCACGAGAGGAACGGCATGACCATCAGCGAGACGACCGCGAGCCCGATCCCGACCGGGGAGGACTCCGGGTCGTGGCCGGTGACCAGCGTCCGGACAGACTCGAAGGCGACGTACGCCGCGAGCGCGAAGAACGAGACGGCCATCAGCCGCAGCGCCCGACGCTCCCGCGCCTCCGGGAGAGCGTGCCGGAACTGCCACAGGATGATCAGGCCGCTGGAGACCTCGACGACCGAGTCGAGCCCGAACCCGACCAGCGCCACGGACCCGGCGACCAGGCCCGCCGTGATCGCGATGACGGCCTCGACGAGGTTGTAGGCCACCGAGGCCGCGGCCAGCAGCTGCGCGCGCCGGCCCAGCCGCCGCCTCTCGTCGGCGTCGAGGACCGGGTGGGTGTGGACCCGGGTGGCCATCAGGCGTCCGCGAGGGTGTCGACGCCGTAGTGCGGGCAGAGGGTGACAGCGTCCCCCGTCAGGGCCAGCAGGCGTTCGGCGGCGGCGAGCAGGTCCACCACGGTCTCGGTGTGCTGCAGCGACCAGACCGACGCCCGGCCCTCCGGGCGCGACGTGACCAGCCCGCAGTCGCGGAGGCAGGCGAGGTGCTGGGAGACGGTGCTCTGCGCGAGCCCCAGGTGGCGCGTGAGGTCGACGACGCGGTGCTCGCCCAGGGCGAGGTGCCGCACGATGGCCAGCCGCGACGGCTCGGAGAACCCGTGGAAGAGACAGGCGGCGGCGGTCAGCGCCGCGGTCTCGTCGACCGGCGCCTCCGTGGCGGCGCCGAGCCCCGTCCGCAGATTCATCGTCATACGGCGATGATAGCGGAGGAGGGCGTGACCTGACCGCGGCCGTCCGAAATCAGCCGAGCCGCCCGGGGTCCGATCTCTCGGGCCCGGGCGGCTCGCGTCGACCAAGCGGTCGTGGCTGGCTGGCGGTGGCGGAGGGATTTGAACCCTCGGTGGACTTGCGCCCACAAACGCTTTCGAGGCGTTCTCCTTAGGCCGCTCGGACACGCCACCGCCGGGAAGGCTACCGGAGCGGGCGCCGGCGGCCGAAATCGCGTCGCGTGTGCCTGTGGCCGGTCCAGAGCCCGTTCTCAGGCACACGCGGCGGGATCGTCAGGGGGTCCAGTCGGGGCGCCGGCCGGTCGCGGCGACCAGCTGGTGGAGCGGCGTCGCGTCGGCCTCGAGCGGCACCGGCGGGCCGAACAGGCCGTCGGCCTCGGAGGCGTCGGCCGGCGGCTCGAAGGAGCGGACGAAGGCCAGGCAGGCTGCGGCGGACGCCGGGTCCACGTCGTACGGAGCCCCGGTCGCGGCCGCGAGGTCCCAGCCGTGGACGACGACCTCGTTGAGCCCCACGAGCGCGGCCTCCTCGGCGCCCATCTCGATCGGTCCCGCCTCGGTCCGACCCTCGAAGGCACCGGGCGTCGTCGCCCAGGCGTCCCCGAGCTCGTGCAGCGCAGAGACGATCCGGTCGCGCCAGCCCGGCTCGAGCCGCGAGCCGTCCACGACCGGGCCGCCGGTCATGTCGAGCGACTGCTTGCGCGCCGACATCGTGAACGCGACCGCCAGCCCGCCGAGGTGGTCGAGCAGGTCGGCGACCGACCAGTCGGGGCAGGGGGTCCTCCCCGTGAGGTCGTCGTCTCGGACGGCGGCGACCACGGCGGCGGTCGCGGTCACGGCAGGGCGCAGGTCGAGGGTGCTCATGGGGCTACCGACCGGGCCCGCGCTGCCGACTCATCGGTGCCGGTCGCTGCATGCCCTCCGTAGGCTCGCGTGCGGTGGCGGCGCAGGACCATCGCCGCCGGTCACCTCGATTCCGGGAGGAGAGGCATGCAACGTCTGGTGGTGAGCTCCGCCGTCCTCGTCGTGCTCCTGGCTGCGGCCGCGCTCTACCTCCGGGTCGGCTGGGACCGGATGGAGTCCGCCTGCTCCGAGGGCCCCACCGCGTCTGCGAGCCTCTCGTGGTCAGTCCCCGACGGCTTCACGTGTCGGTTCCACGACGGCACCGAGCGCACGTCACTGCTGTGGATGTAGGTGCCCTTCGCGCGTGCCGGACCGGCTTCGGCGTCAGGACGGGCGCACGACCGGCAGCCGGACCCGCATCAGGGTGCCCACACCGTCCGGCCCGGGGAGCACCTCGATCGTGCCGAGGTGCCGCTCGACCACCACTCGCCGGGCGATGTCGAGACCGAGCCCGGTGCCGCGTCCGACGTCCTTGGTGGTGAAGAAGGCCTCGAACGCGCGCGCCGCCACCTCCGGCGGCATGCCGCTGCCGGTGTCGGCGACGTCGACGACGACGTGGTCACCGTCGAGCCGGGTGGCCAGCCGCAGCTCGCCGGCGCCGTCCATCGCGTCGACGGCGTTGTCGACGAGGTTGGTCCACACCTGGTTCAGCTCGCCCGGGTACGCCGCGATCCGCGGCAGTCCCGGCGCGTAGTCCCGGACCACGGTGACGCCGTCGCGCAGCTTGTGGCCCAGCACGACCAGGGTCGACTCCACGCCGTCGACGACGTCGACGTCCTGGGTGGTCGCCCGGTCGACCTGGGAGTACGACCGGACCGCGCCCACGAGCTCCGAGATCCGGTGCACCGACTCGCGCGCCTCGGCGAGCAGCGCGGCGACCTCCACCGTGCGCCCCACCCAGCCGAGTGCGGCCGTGAGGGCGGGGCCGTCGACCTGCCCGGCGACCTGCTCGCACCACGCCGGGTCCGCGCCCGCGGGGACCAGCGCGGCCGCCAGCCGCCACGGGTCCGGGACGCCGTGCCGGGTCAGCCACAGCCCGACCTCCTGCTCGCGGTCGGACAGGTCCAGGGCCGAGAGCGGCGGCGTGGGCGGCACCAGGCCGGTGCGCAGCCCGTCCAGGGCGGCGTACTGCTCCGCGGAGATCCCGGTGGCCGCCAGGTCGCGCAGCCGCCCCATCACCTCGCCGGCCACCACCTGGACCTCGTCGACCGCGCGGGTCGCCGCGGCGGCCGGGTTGTTGAGCTCGTGGGCGAGCCCGGCCGCGAGCGTCCCGAGCGTGACCAGTGCGCCGTGCTGCCGGGCGGTCGCGTCGATGGAGCGGGCGGTGTGGAACACGCCGGTGATCAGGTGCCCGCCGAACGGGAACCAGTCGTCGGTGAGCGCCCGCAGCCGGTCCGACGGGACGCTCAGCACCCGGCCGGCGGCCACCACACGGCCGGTGGCGAGGTAGGTGCCGTGCTCGTCCCAGGCCCGGAAGCCGCCGGCCCAGCGCCCCGGCACGTCCATGTGCGCGAGCACCTCCTCGCGCTGGCCGGTCCGCCGCGAGAGGGCGATCGCGCCCTCGACCAGCACCCACCACCACTCGGCCGGGAGCCCCTCGGTGAACAGCTCGTCGCCCGCTGCAGTGGCGACCACCTCGCCGGCCGCGACCAGCTGGCCGAGCTGGTCGTCGGTGAGCCCCGCGAAGAGCGGCAGCGGCCGCAGCTCGGCCAGGTCCACGTCGGCCACCCCGCCCACCCCCTCAGACCGTCGCCAGGTAGCGGTGGACCAGGTGCACCGCCATCGCGCCCTCGCCGACGGCGGAGGCGACCCGCTTCATCGAGTCCAGCCGGACGTCGCCGGCGGCGAACACGCCCGGCACGCTCGTCTCCAGGGCGTACGGCGGCCGCGGCAGCACCCACGGATCCGGCTCCTCGTCGGACAGCACCTGCTGCAGGTCCGGCCCGGTGACGACGAACCCGTGGCCGTCACGGCGGACCTCGCCCCCCAGCCAGTCGGTGCGCGGCGCGGCGCCGATGAACACGAACAGCCAGTCGGCCGGCACCTCCTCCTCGACGCCGAGGGCCGAGTCGCGGATCAGCAGCGACTCCAGGTGGCCCTCGCCGCGGCACTCCGCGACCTGCGTGCAGACCCTGACCTGGATCGCGGGCGACGCCTCGATCCGGTCGACCAGGTAGCGCGACATCGACGCCTCGAGCGAGGTCCCGCGCACCAGCAGCACGACGCGCTCCGCGAACTTCGCCAGGTTGAGCACCGCCTGTCCCGCGGAGTTGGCGGCGCCGACGACGTACACGACGTCGCCCCGGACCTGTGCCGCCTCCGAGGCGCTGGCACCGTAGTAGACGCCGCGTCCGGCGAGCTCGTCGGTGCCGACGGCGTCGAGCCGACGGTAGGAGACGCCGGTCGCCACGATGACCGTGCGCGCCTCGACCACGCCCTCGCCGGCCAGCACGACCGCGCGGACCGGCCCGCGCTGCTCGAGCGCCACGACGTCGCGCGCGAGCACCAGCTCGGCCCCGAACCGCTGCACCTGCGCGAGTGCCCGCTGGGCGAGGTCGGACCCGCTGAGCCCGCGCGGGAAGCCGAGGTAGTTCTCGATGGCGGCGCTCTGGCCGGCCTGCCCGCCGGGTGCCTCGCGCTCCACGACGACGGTGCTCAGCCCCTCGGAGGCCGCGTAGACCGCCGCGGCCAGCCCCGCCGGCCCACCGCCGACGATGCACACGTCGTAGAGCGGCTGCCGGGCTGCGGTGTTGAGGCCGAGCGAGCCGGCCAGGTCGAGGATCGTGGGAGCGCGCAGGGTCGCGCCGGACGCCGGCAGCACCAGCGGCAGGTCACCCGGGCCGGCGCCGGCGAGCTCCACCAGCCGGGCGCCCTCGGCGTCGCGCTCCACGTCGAACCAGCGGTACGGCACGTGGTTGCGCGCCAGGAACGTCTTGACCTCGTGGCTGCGCTCGGACCACCGGTGGCCGACGACACGCAGCTCGGAGGTGTGGTCGGGGTGCTCGCGACGCCACTCCGCGAGCAGGTCGTCGACGACGGGGTAGAGCCGTTCGGCGGGCGGGTCCCACGGCTTGAGCAGGTAGTAGTCGAGGCCGATCTCGTTGATCGCGGTGATGGCGACCTCGGTGTCGGCGTACGCCGTGAGCAGCAGCTTCTTGGCGTCCGGGACGTGCCCGCGGGCCACGTCCAGCATCTCGGTGCCGGTCATCCCCGGCATCCGCTGGTCGGTCACGATCAGCGCGACCGGGTCGTCGCGCAGCGCCAGGGCACCCAGCACCTCGAGCGCCTCGCGACCCGAGCCGGTCCGCACGACGCGGTAGTCGTCGCCGTACCGCGTGAGCAGGTCACGGGTGATCGCCGACGCGACCTGCGGGTCGTCGTCGACGGTGACGATGGTGGGTCGGGCCATGCCGGCGCCCCCTTGCCGGAACCCGGCCCCCCGAGCGTGGCCGGTTGGAACACGTGTGCCCGGCAGCATAGGCCCGCCGGGTCACCGGTGGGTACGGAAGAACTCCTCCAGCAGCGCGGTCGACTCCGCGGCGCGTACCCCCGCGAGGACCTCGGGCCGGTGGTTGAGCCGCCGGTCGCGGACCACGTCCCACAGCGACCCGACGGCACCGGCCTTGGGGTCGAAGGCGCCGAAGACCACCCGGTCGACGCGCGCCAGCACGGCGGCACCGGCACACATCGTGCACGGCTCGAGGGTCACGACCAGGCTGCACCCGTCGAGCCGCCAGCCGCCGCGGGCGGCCGCCGCGGCCCGGAGCGCGACCACCTCGGCGTGGCCGGTCGGGTCGGACTGCGCCTCCCGGACGTTGCGGCCCGCCCCGACCACCGCGCCGGAGCCGTCCACGACCACCGCGCCGATCGGCACGTCGCCCGTGGCGAGCGCGGCGCGTGCCTCGTCGAGCGCCGCGCCCATCGCGGCCTCGTAGGACGCCACGTCAGGCGGAGGCGAGCCCGACGTGCTCGTCGAACAGCGTGCCGAAGCCGAGCCGGCGGGCGACGTCGGAGAGCATCTCGTCGGGGTAGAGGTCGAAGTCGTCGAGCAGCACGCCCATGTCCATGGCCGGCATCCCGAGGTCGCCGAGCAGGTCGAGGTCGCCGGCCGGGACCTGCGCGTCGTCCTCCTCGGGCGCCGGCAGGCCGAGGTGGTCGATGGCCGAGGCCGCGATCTCCCACTCATCGGCGGCGGTGATGTCGGAGAGCAGCACCCGGGTCGACGCACCCGCCACCCGGACCACGAGGAAGAAGTCCTCGTCGATCGCGACCATGCCGAGCGCTCCCCCGTCACCGGGGAAGCGGCGCAGCGCGTGGGTGAGGGTGTCGACGTCGACCAGCACGTCGTGGGCGAGGTCCTGCACCTGCCAGAGCCCCTCCTCGCGGTAGGCGGCCAGGGCGAAGTCGACCCCGTCGAGCGTGTCGGCCATGACGGGACCTCCCTTCTCTGGCTGCCGATGCTGCGGACGGCACCAGCGTGACAGAGCAGGGAAGGAGGGTCCAGTGCCTTCCCACGGGTCCAGACAGGTCCCCCGCTAGGGTGCGGGCCATGCGCACGCACGTCGCCGACCACCCGCTCATCGCCCACAAGCTGACCTACCTGCGCGACGAGACGACCGACTCGCCGACGTTCCGTCGGCTGGCCGACGAGCTGGTGACGCTGCTGGCGTACGAGGCCACCCGCGACGTGCGGGTCGCCACCAAGGACATCACCACCCCGGTGTCGCCGACGACCGGCGTCAAGCTCGCCCGGCCCAAGCCGCTGGTGGTGCCGATCCTGCGCGCCGGGCTCGGCATGCTCGACGGCATGATGCGGCTGCTGCCGACCGCCGAGGTCGGCTTCCTCGGCATGGTCCGCAACGAGGAGACCCTCGAGGCGTCGACGTACGCCGAGCGGCTGCCCGACGACCTGTCGGGCCGCCAGTGCTACGTGCTCGACCCGATGCTCGCGACCGGAGGGACCCTGGCCGCGGCGATCCGGTTCCTGACCGACCGCGGCGCCAACGACATCACGGCGCTCTGCCTGCTCGCCGCGCCGGAGGGCGTGGCCCGTCTGGAGGAGGAGCTCGCCGACCTCGACGTCCCGGTCACCGTGGTGACCGGCGCCATGGACGAGCGGCTCAACGACAAGGGCTACATCGTGCCGGGCCTCGGCGACGCGGGCGACCGGCTCTACGGCGTCGCGGACTGACGTACCCCGGCGGACACCTGCTTCGGCAGGCTGACCGAGACGTTGGTGCCGATCCCCTCGCTGGAGGACACCGAGATCCGGCCGCCGTGCCGCTCGACGATCGCCTGCACGATGGTGAGCCCGAGGCCGGTGCCCTGGATCGCCTGGGCGGTCGCGGTCGAGGCGCGGAAGAACCGGGTGAACAGCTGGTCCTGCTCGTCGGCCGGGATGCCCATGCCGGTGTCGAGGACGACCACCTCCACGGTGTCCCCGAGGTCGCTGACGACCAGCTCGACGCGACCGCCGTCCGGGGTGAACTTCACGCCGTTGCTGATCAGGTTGAGCACCAGTCGCTCGACCTGCTCCGGGTCGCCCTCGTGGCGCACGGGCACGTCCGGCAGCCGGAGCACGAGGTCGAGGTGCCGGGTCGCCAGCAGCGGACCCAGCGCGTCGTACGCCGCCCGCGCAGTGTCGCGCAGGTCGCAGTCGACCGGGTGGAACTGCATCTGCCGGGCCTCGATCTGCGAGAGCAGCAGCAGGTCCTCGACGAGCAGCAGCAGCCGTCGGCCGTTGCGCTCGAGCCGGTTCATCACCGCCCGCTGGTCTGCGGTCAGCTCACCGACGGCGCCGTCGTCGAGCAGCTCGACGTAGCCGATCATGCTGGTGAGCGGGGTGCGCAGCTCGTGGCTCACGGTCGCCACGAAGTCGGCCTTCACCTGCTCGAGGTCCTGCAGCCGCTCGACCGCGGCCCGCTCGTGCTCGAGGGCGGCGACCAGGGCGGCGTGCGCGGTCTCGCGCTCGGTCACGTCGTCGGCGACGCAGAGGTAGCCCGCCCGCTCGCCGAGGTCGTCGGCCATCTCGGTGACGGCCAGGGACAGGGTGCGGTGCTCGCCGTCGGGCCGCTGCACCTGCCAGAGGTGCCGGTCGTCCTCGGCCGCGACCGAGGCGGCGCAGATGTCGGGGAACAGCGGCCGGCTGCCGAGCCGCGCCGCGTGTCGACCCAGCTCGGCGTCGCTGAAGAGCAGGTCGGCGACCTCGCCGATGACCTCATCGGCGCGGCGGGCGAACATCGCCTCGGCACCGGGGTTGAAGACCTCGACCCGGCCGTCGGTGGCGACCGCGAGCACGCCCGAGCCGGTGGCGGCGTCGACCAGCCGCTCCAGGGTCTCCTGGCGGGACCGGGCGCGGGCGGCGGCCATCCGCTGCTGGGTGGTCATGACCGACAGCGGCAGCAGGATCAGGGCACAGTCGAGCAGGAACAGCTGCAGGTAGCCGACGACCAGCTCGCCCGGGACCTCGTAGCGCACCGCGAGCGCGTGCACCGGCCCGAGCTCCAGCGTGGTGACGACGGTGGCGATGATGCCGACCCCGGTGAGCAGCAGGCTGGCCTCGCGCAGCGTCCCGCGAAACGCCAGCCACGCGAACATCGGCATCACCGCGAAGACCAGTGGCGGGGCCGAGGCGAAGCCGAAGACCAGGAGGGTCATGCCCAGCGTCAGCACGATCTGGACCAGCCGTTCGCGGCGCGGTGCGTACGGCGCGAACGCCGGACCGTCGAGGAACAGCGGTACCAGCATCAGCTGCGCGGCCGCGTGGGTGCCGAAGACGGCGACCAGGGCGAGCATCGGGTTGCCGACCCCGGCGACGAACAGCGTCACCGCGACGCCCACGGCGGAGACCAGCGAGCCGAGCGAGGCGGCCGCGATCAGCCGGGAGACGTCGCCCTCCTCGACCAGGCCCACCCGGCGAGGCCCGAGTCCGCGACGCAGCCGCCACCACGCGACCCAGGTGCCGACGACCGACGAGATGGCGGAGCCGAACGCGATCAGGGCCGCGTCGCCGACCAGGAGGTGGGCGAGCACGATCAGCAGGCCGGCCAGCGCGCTCACACCGACGCGGTGCTGCCGCTCGGTGATGACCAGCAGACCGGTCAGCAGGCCCGCGGCGGGCCACCCGGCCGGGAGCCCGCTCACGGGGTCGGCGGCGGCGAGCAGGGCCCACGAGGTGCCGAGGACGAGCAGCAGGAGCAGCGTGACCCGGTGGCGCCTGAGCAGGGCAGGGACCGGTCCCGTCCCCTGCTCGGCCGCGGTCACCCGAGTCACTCGGACCTCCCCATGTGCGCTGCTTCGACCCGGGAAGTATGACCGCGCGTGACCGTTCCGGCAGGAGAATGCGGGGGCTGGTCCGGGTGGGCTAGAGGGCCTTCACGGCGTTGAGCAGCTTGCCCATCGTCTCCTTGGCGTCACCGAAGAGCAGGGTGGTCCGCTCGTCGAAGAGCAGCTCGTTCTCGATGCCGGCGAACCCGGGACGCATCGACCGCTTCATGAACACGACCTGCTTCGCCTCGTCGGCGTTGAGGATCGGCATGCCGTAGATCGGGGCGCCGGGCGTCGTCTTCGCCGCGGGGTTGACGACGTCGTTGGCGCCCACGACCAGGACCACGTCGGCGTCCTTGAAGTCACCGTTGATCTCGTCCATCTCGCGCAGCTGCTCGTAGGGCACCTGAGCCTCGGCCAGCAGCACGTTCATGTGGCCGGGCATCCGGCCGGCGACCGGGTGGATGGCGTAGTCGACGGTGGTGCCGCGCTCGATGAGGACGTCGACCAGCTCGCGGAGCTGGTGCTGGGCCTGGGCCACGGCGAGGCCGTAGCCCGGGACGATGATCACGCGGTCGGCGTACCCCAGCATGATCGCGGCGTCCGCGGGCCCGGCCGACCGGACCGGCCGGTCGGAGGCCTCACCGCCGCCGAGGGTGGAGCCACCCTTGAGCGCGCCGAACAGGATGTTGGCCACCGAGCGGCCCATCGCCCTGGCCATCAGCAGTGTGAGGAACGTACCGGAGGCACCCACGAGGGTGCCGGCCACCAGCAGCAGCGTGTTGGAGAGGACGTAGCCGCCCGCGGCGACCGTCAGCCCGGTGAACGCGTTGAGCAGCGAGATCACGATCGGGACGTCGGCGCCGCCGACCGGCAGCACGAGCAGCAGGCCGAAGCCGAGCCCGATCAGCGCCAGCACGATCCCCACCCACATCGTCGGGTCCGACACGAGCAGCCCGGAGAGCACCAGCGCGGCCAGCAGCGTCCCGGCGAAGACCACCGCGAGCCCGGGGAAGACCACCGGACGCGAGGTCATGAGGTCCTGCAGCTTGGCGAAGGTGACGACCGACCCGGCGAACGAGACCGAGCCCACGACGACCGTGAAGGCCGTCGCGACCAGGACGAACCAGCCGACGTCGGAGCCGGCGCCCTCGCCGACGATCACGTCGAGCTCGAGCAGCGCCACCAGGGCGGCCGCCCCGCCGCCGACCCCGTTGAACAGCGCCACCATCTGCGGCATCTGGGTCATCTGGACCCGGCGCGCGCCGTAGACGCCACCGGCGGTGCCGACCGCGATCGCGACCAGGATCAGGACCAGGTTGTCCATCTCCAGGTAGAAGAACGGCAGGGCGCACGCGACCACCGCCGCGGCCGCGCCGATGAGGTTGCCCGCACGGGCGGTACGCGGCCCGGAGAGCCCCTTCAGGGCGAGGATGAACGCGACCGCGCAGACCAGGTAGGTCAGCTGCGCCCAGGTGGGGATCACGCGGCGGCCTCCTTCTTGGGGCTCCTGCGGCGCGTGAACATCTGCAGCATCCGGTCGGTGACGACGAAGCCGCCGACCATGTTGACGGCGGCGAGCACGATCGCGACCAGCCCGACGGCGAGCGCGACCCCGGAGGCGTGGGCGCTCACGATGATCGCGCCCAGCAGGATCACGCCGTGGATCGCGTTGGCGCCGGACATCAGCGGCGTGTGCAGCGTCGAGGAGACCTTGGAGATCACCTCGATGCCCACGAAGACGCTCAGGACGAAGATCGTCAGCCAGACCACCGGCTCACTCATGGACGGGTTCTCCTTCCACCGCGAGGCGGGTGGGCTCGTGCAGGATGGCGCCGTCGCGCGTCACGCAGGCGCCGGCGACGATCTCGTCCTCGGGATCGGGGGCGAACGACGACGTGCCCTCGTCGTCGCGCGCGGTCATCAGGGTGACCAGGTTGACGATGTTCTGGGCGAGCAGCCTGGACGCGGGTCCGGGCATCTGGCTCGGCACGTTGCGGCCGCCCCACACCTGGGCGTTGCCGATCCGGATGACCTCGCCCGGCTCGGAGCCCTCGACGTTGCCCCCGGACTCCGCCGCGAGGTCGACGACGACCGACCCGGGCGCCATCAGCTCGACCATCTCGCGGGTCACGAGCAGCGGGGCACTGCGTCCCGGCACGGCGGCCGTGGTGATCAGGGCGTCGGCCTGCGCGATGTAGGGCGCCATCAGCTCCCGCTGCCGCGCGGCCCGGTCCTCGGTCATCTCGCGGGCGTAGCCGCCGGACCCCTCGAGGGTCTCGAGCTCGAGGTGGATCGGCTTGGCGCCCATGGAGGCGATCTCCTCGGCGGCAGCCGCCCGGACGTCGTAGGCCTGGACGACGGCGCCGAGCCGGCGGGCGGTGGCGATGGCCTGCAGCCCGGCCACACCGGCGCCGAGGACGACCACCTGCGCCGGCTGCACCGTGCCGGCCGCGGTCATGCTGAGCGGGAAGAAGCGGCGCAGCATCCCGGCGGCGACCACGGCGCACCGGTAGCCGGCGACCAGGGCCTGCGACGAGAGGGCGTCCATCGACTGGGCGCGCGAGATCCGCGGCACCAGCTCCAGGGCGTACGACGTCACCCCGCCGTCGCGGTAGGTGGCGACCAGGTCGGGCTCGAGCTGGGTCGGCAGGAAGGAGATGGTGGAGGTGCCGGCCGGCAGCCGGCCCGCGGTCCCGAGGTCCAGCGGCTGCACCGACACGACCAGCACCGCGCCGTCGAACGCCGCCTCGTCGAGGACGGCGCCGGCCTCGGCGTACTCCTCGTCGGAGATCAGCGCGTGGTTGCCCGCACCGGGTTCGACGGCGACCTCATAGCCGAGGTCGGTCAGCTTGCCGACCAGCTCGGGCACCATCGCCACGCGGGACTCGCCGTCCCTGGACTCCCTGGCCACTGCGATCCTCACGCAGCAGAACCTAGGGGACATCCCGCCGTGCGGACAGGCATCTCACCGCGCGCCGGGTGATTGACCCACCTCGAGCTCCTCGACGACCTCGTGCCGGGGCCGGTTGCGCGGCCCCTCGCCGAGGTGCGACGCCACCAGCGCGTACGTGCTGGTGGCCCACTCCGGGCCCTCGTAGGTGTCGAGGAGTCGTACCCACGACGACACCTCGGTGGGCCGGCGCAGCCGGGCGACGGTGAGGTGGGGCCGGAACCGCTGGCCGTCGAGGGCGATGCCGGCCTTGTTGGCAGCGGCCCGGGCGCCGGTCGCCATCCGGCCGAGCTCGGTACGGCCGGCCTCGTCGAGCCGCAGCCCCGCCCAGAGCACCCGGGCCCCGGCCGCGTGCGGGAACGCACCGCCGCGCGCGATCGCCGTCGTGACGGGCGTGCGTCGGCGCGCCGCCCGGGTCAGCCGCTCGACGAGGTCGTCGAGCCGTCGGTCGGGCACCTCGGCCAGGAAGGCAAGCGTGAGGTGCACCTGCTCGGCCGGGGTCCAGCGGAACGCCGCCGCCTCCCGTCGTACGGCGAGGAACTCGTCGAGGTGCGCGACGGCCTCGTCGGGCGGCTTGAGCGCCACGAACATGCGCATGGCCTGACACGGTAGTTCAGTGACGAGTGACCCCCGAAACGCCGTCAGGAGGGGACCTTTGTCACTGGAGTACCCGGGATGGCCGGCTCAGCCGACGCTCGTGCCGAGCAGGCTGCCGATCAGGTAGGTGACCGCCATCGCGAACGCGCCGCCGGCGACGTTGCGGAGCACGGCCGGCCAGACCCGGCCGTAGCCGAGCCGGGCGGAGGTCCAGCCGGTGCCGGCGAGGGCGGCCACCACGGCGATGACCGTCACCCAGATCCGTACGTCGGGCGGCGTGAGCGTGATCGTCAGCAGCGGCAGCAGCGCGCCCACCGTGAAGGCCAGCATCGACGCCCCCGCCGCCTGCCAGGGGCTGGTCAGGTCGTCGGGGTCGATCCCCAGCTCGACCTCGGCGTGGGCGGCGAGCGCGTCGTGGTCGGTGAGCTCGCGGGCGACCTGGAGCGCGAGCTCCTCGCTGAGCCCCTTGTCGACGTACAGCCCGGCCAGCTCGGCGAGCTCCTCCTCCGGATCCTCGGCCAGCTCGCGCCGCTCCTTGGCCAGCAGCTCCAGCTCGGAGTCGCGCTGGGTGCTGACCGAGACGTACTCACCCGCGGCCATGCTCAGTGCACCCGCCGTGAGCCCGGCGACGCCGGCGATCGCGATCGTGCCCGAGTCGCTGGTCGCCCCGGCCACGCCCATCACGATGCCCGCGGTGGAGACGATGCCGTCGTTGGCGCCCAGCACGCCGGCGCGCAGCCAGTTGAGCCGGTTGCCGATGCCCTGGGCGTGCGGTTCGTCGTCGTGGGGACCGACGTCGACGTCCGGCAGCGCGTCGCTGGTCATGGCCACATCGTGGGTCGCCGGGTCAGGCGCCCGCAAGCAAGGCAAGGCACACCTGCGGCGCCCGCCCTGCCCTGGAGGTTCGTCCGCGAGTCTGGGGGTTCGTGCCGGATGGTTGCGGCACGAACCCACGGTTTCCCCGGCCGGCCGGGGAAACCCCCCTCCCCTACAGACCCAGGTCGCGCCCGATCAGCATCTTCATGATCTCGTTGGACCCGGCCCAGATCTTGGTGACGCGGGCGTCGCGCCAGGCCCGGGCGACGCGGTACTCGTTCATGTAGCCGTAGCCGCCGTAGACCTGCACGCAGTGGTCGAGCACGTCGTTCTGGACCTGCGAGGTCCACCACTTCGCCTTGGCCGCGTCGACCGCGGTGAGCTCGCCCCGGGTGTGCGCGAGCACGCACTGGTCGACGTACGCCTGGGTCACCTCGACCCGGGTGACCAGGTCGGCCAGCAGGAACTGGGTGTTCTGGAAGGAGCCGATCGGCTGGCCGAACGCCGTGCGCTCCTGGGCGTACGCCACCGTCTCGGCGAGGATCTGCGCGGCGTGCGCGAGGTTGGTGACCGCCGAGCCGAGCCGCTCCTGCGGCAGGAACTGCATCATCGAGATGAAGCCGGTGTCGAGCTCGCCGATCAGGTCCTCGTCGCCGACCCGGACGTCCTCGAAGGACAGCTCCGCGGTGTCGGACTCGTCCTGGCCGACCTTGTCGAGCACCCGACCCACGGAGTAGCCCTCGGCGGAGGTGTCGACGCCGAACAGCGAGATCCCCCGGGCCTTCTTCTCGGGCGAGGTCCGGGCGGCCACGACCACCAGGTCGGCCGAGCCGCCGTTGGTGATGAAGGTCTTGGAGCCGTTGAGGATCCAGTCGTCGCCGTCGCGCACGGCGGTGGTCCTGAGCGCCGCCAGGTCGGAGCCGCCGGAGGGCTCGGTCATCCCGATCGCGGTGAGCAGCTCGCCGGTGCAGAACCGCGGCAGCCAGCGCTGCTTCTGCTCCTCGGTGGTGAGGTGGACGAGGTACGGCGCCACGATGTCGGCGTGGATGCCGACGCAGCTCGGCAGGGTCATGTTGACCTTGGCGAGCTCCTCGGTGAGCACCGCGTTGAACCGGTAGTCGCCGGCCTCCATGCCGCCGTACTGCTCGGGGACCTCCAGTCCGAGGAACCCCTGCTTGCCGGCGGCCTGCCAGAACTCCCGCGGCAGCCCGTGGCCGGCGGCGTGCTCCTCGAGGTGCGGCGTGACCTCACGCTCGAGGAACTCCCGTACGGAGCTCCGGAACGCCTCGTGGTCGTCGTCGTAGATGGTGCGCTTCATGGCGCCTATGTTACTCACGGGTCACCGAGTCGGCGGACCAGTCGGAAACGCCTGCCGGAATCCCTCCAGCGTGCGACCCTTGGCGCACGATCGCCCGAGGAGCACCGCCATGACCGAGCTGCAGCCGTCGCCGGCGACCCCCGCACGCGACGACGGCTGGGGCTACGACGGAGCCCGCAAGGCGCTGCGCCTGATCGCCGAGGACGCCCGGCAGCGGACGGACTTCGCGACCTGCGAGATCGAGGTGCTGCGCCCCGACGACATGCTCGAGTTCGTCGCGATCGCCGGCAACGAGAGCGCCGACGACGAGATGCTGCGTCGCGCGACGCCCTTCTCGGCGATGGCGCTGACGCTCGACCTCGGCGCGGAGTACGGCGAGTGGACCTTCGTCGCCCAGGAGTGGCTGACGTCCGAGGCCGTGGAGCAGCTGCGGGCGTACTGCTGGATCCCGAGATCGAGGACACCGGGGCGCCTGACCAGTGGCGAGCCCTGGACGTCCTCGTCGCCCGCATCGTCGACGACCGGGGCCAGCTGCGGGCCCTGATGTACCTCGACGGGCCCAGCTCGGGCAGGCGCCCGGGCCCCGAGGCGCTCCGCCAGCTCGACACGGACCTGCGGCTGGTGCTCCGGGCGGTGCTGACCGCGATCGAGCGCGAGGAGCTCAGCCAGCAGGTCCGGCTCACCACCACCGCCCAGGAGGTGGTGCGGACCGCGTCCCGACGGCTCGGCTACCGCGAGCTGCTGCCCGAGACCAGGAAGCTCCTGGCCGACGGCTTCCGCGCCGACGACCTCGCCGTGCTGGTCTTCACCGACCCGCCGCAGCTCGGCCCGGCTCCGGTCGCTCGCCGACGACCTGCTGCTGCTGACCCGGATGGAGACAGCCACGCATCCCCGCTCCCGCAGCCGGGTCGCCCTCGGACCGCTCCTCGCCGAGGTGGTCGAGGACGTCGGCCCGTCCTCGCGCGGCGACACGCCGCGGGTGGTCCTGACCGCCCGCGACCCGGAGCTGGCCGTGGCCGGGGACCGCGAGGAGCTGTGCCGGCTCCTGGGCAACCTCGTGGGCAACGCGGTCAAGTACTCCCGCCCGTACGGCGAGGTGCGGCTCTCGCTGCGCCGGTCGGGGGGCGACGTCGTCTTCGTGTGTGCCGACCACGGCCTCGGCATCTCGGCCGCCGACCAGCACCACCTGTTCAACGACTTCTTCCGCTCGACCAACCCGGAGGCGCTCGCCCGGCCCGGCACCGGCCTCGGTCTGGCGATCGTCCAGCGCATCGTCACCCGCCACGGCGGACGGATCGAGGTGGCCTCCCAGCTCGGCGAGGGGTCCACGTTCACCGTGACGCTGCCCTCGGCGTGACCACGTACCGTCGAGCCGGTGAGGCGGAGGCGGATTGCGGGACGGCTGGTCCTGGCGGTCCTTCTGGGCAGTGTCGGGGCCGGGTGCTCCGAGCGTGCGGCGCAGCAGACCGACCCGCGGCACACCGACCCACGGCCGTCGTCGCCTGAGTCCCGACCGGGCACGACCCTGGACCCGGCGCCACGGGGCACGGGTCCGGTCAGCCGCGACGGCACGCTCCGCTCGGCGGCGTACGGCCGGGGCAGCGAGCGGCCGCCGTGGCTCTACGAGCGCGAGCTGCCGGAGCGCCCCGACGGCTACGGAGTCGTCCGGCCGACGCCGCCGGAGCTGCGCCGCCGGGCGTTCACGCTGCCCGACACGGTGCCGATGCTGCCGGGCAGGGGGTACGCCTCCCGCATCGTCTCCCCTGCCCCGGACCCGGTCGTCGACCGGTCGACGTGGGAGCCGGGCTGCCCGGTCCGCCCCAGCGACCTGGCGTGGCTGCGGGTCACGTTCCTGGGCTTCGACGCACGGCGCCACACCGGCGAGCTGCTGGTGCACGTCCGCGTCGCGCGCCAGGTCGACCAGGTGTTCCGGCGGCTGTGGGAGGCCCGGTTCCCGATGGAGCAGGTGGTGATCGTCGAGTCGATCGACGAGGAGGAGCCCCCGACCGGCGACGGCAACGGGACGGGTGGCTTCGTCTGCCGCCCGATCACGGGCGGGTCCTCGTTCTCCCAGCACGCCTACGGACTGGCCCTCGACGTCAACACCTTCCAGAACCCGTACGCCTCCGACGGCCTGGTGATCCCCGAGCGGGCCTCGGCCTACGTCGCCCGCGAGCAGGTGCGCCCGGGCATGGTGACCGCCGACGGGCCGGTGGTCGCGGCTTTCCGCGAGATCGGCTGGGAGTGGGGCGGCGACTGGACCTCGCTGAAGGACTACCAGCACTTCAGTGCGACCGGACGCTGAGTCACCGGTACTCTTTGATCGTTCCAACGATCAGCGGCCACCGAGGGGTGGCCACCGAGAGACGAGGTACCTGTGCAGGTCTGGCCCGGTTCGGCCTACCCCTTGGGGGCAACGTACGACGGGAGCGGCACCAACTTCGCGCTCTTCAGCGAGGTGGCGGAGCGCGTCGAGCTCTGCCTGTTCGAGATCGGCCCACGCGGCGGCTTCAGCGAGACCCGGGTCGAGCTGACCGAGGTCGACGCGTACGTCTGGCACGGCTACCTGCCGCAGGTGGGGCCCGGCCAGCGCTACGGCTACCGCGTGCACGGGCCGTACGAGCCCGAGCGTGGGCTGCGCTGCAACCCCGCCAAGCTGCTGCTCGACCCCTACGCCAAGGCGACCACGCGGGAGATCGACTGGGACCAGTCGCTGTTCGGCTACACCTTCGGCGACCCCGACAGCCGCAACGACGACGACTCCGCCAACCACATGACCCTCGGAGTCGTCATCAACCCCTACTTCGACTGGGAGGGCGACCGCCCCCCGGACACGCCCTACAACCGGACCGTCATCTACGAGGCGCACGTCAAGGGGCTCACCCAGCTGCACCCGGAGGTCCCCGAGGAGCACCGCGGGACGTACGCCGGACTGGCGCACCCGGCCGTCATAGAGCACCTGCAGAAGATCGGCATCACCGCGATCGAGCTGATGCCGGTCCACCAGTTCATCCAGGACTCCACGCTGCTCGACCAGGGCCTGCGCAACTACTGGGGCTACAACACGCTGGCGTTCCTCGCGCCGCACTCGGCGTACGCCGCGAGCGGGGAGGGCAACCAGGTCCAGGAGTTCAAGGGGATGGTCAAGGCGATGCACGCCGCCGGGATCGAGGTCATCCTCGACGTCGTCTACAACCACACGGCGGAGGGCAACCACCTCGGCCCGACGCTGAGCTTCAAGGGCATCGACAACGCGGCGTACTACCGGCTCGTCGAGGACGACCAGCGCTACTACATGGACTACACCGGCACCGGCAACAGCCTCAACGTGCGCCAGCCGCACTCCCTGCAGCTGATCATGGACTCGCTGCGCTACTGGGCGACCGAGATGCACGTCGACGGCTTCCGGTTCGACCTCGCGGCGACGCTGGCGCGCGAGTTCTACGACGTCGACAAGCTGTCGACGTTCTTCGAGATGGTGCAGCAGGACCCGGTCGTGAGCCAGGTGAAGCTGATCGCGGAGCCGTGGGACATCGGCCCGGGCGGCTACCAGGTCGGCGGCTTCCCGCCGCTGTGGACCGAGTGGAACGGCGCCTACCGCGACACGGTCCGCGACTTCTGGCGCGGTGAGCCGGCGATCGGCGACTTCGCCTCCCGCCTCGCGGGCTCGGCCGACTACTACGAGCACTCGGGCCGCCGGCCGTTCGCCTCGATCAACTTCGTCACGGCCCACGACGGCTTCACGCTGCGCGACCTGGTGTCGTACAACGAGAAGCACAACGACGCCAACGGCGAGGACAACAACGACGGCGAGAGCCACAACCGCTCGTGGAACCACGGCGCGGAGGGCCCCACCGACGACCCCGAGGTGCTGGAGCTGCGGGCGCGTGCGCAGCGCAACTTCATCACCACGCTGCTGCTCAGCCAGGGCGTCCCGATGCTGCTCCACGGCGACGAGCTCGGCCGCACCCAGCAGGGGAACAACAACACCTACGCCCAGGACTCCGAGCTGTCGTGGGTCCACTGGGACAAGGTCGACCAGCCGCTGGTGGAGTTCACCGCCGCGGTCGCCCGGCTCCGCGCCGAGCACCCGACCTTCCGCCGCAAGCGGTTCTTCACCGGCACCACCGTGCGCACCGGGGACGACTCCCGCCTCAACGACATCGTCTGGCTCGACCTCGACGCCACCCCGATGGAGGGCGAGGACTGGCAGGCCGACGGCGGCGCCGTGCTCGGCATGTACCTCAACGGCGACTCCATCCCCGGCACCGACCCCACCGGCAACCGGGTGGTCGACGACCACTTCCTGCTCTGGTTCAACGCCGGGGCCGAGGGCGTGTCGGCCACCCTCCCCTCGGCCGAGTACGCCGAGGCGTGGGACGTCGTCTTCGACACCGGCGACTCGGTCGGCGAGGACCGTCCGCACGCCGCGGGTGACGTCGTCCAGCTCGCCGCCCGCAGCGTCGCCGTGCTCCGCCAGCACACCACGCCCGAGGTGGAGGTCGACCACTCGGTCGCCGCCTCGATCAAGGCGCAGTCCACCAATGGCGACTGAGGGGTCGTCACCATCCGGAGGCGGCCCGTGCCGCGACCCACGGACCGCCTCACCCGGATGGTGCCGGAGCAGCCGGTGACAGGATGAGCGCCGTGCGCATCCCCGCGAGCACGTACCGGCTCCAGATCACCGAGGACTTCGACCTGCTCGAGGCCGCGCGCACGCTCGCCTACCTCCACGACCT
>CAVRSW010000015.1:0-183026 GCA_963723945.1 uncultured Actinomycetota bacterium | reverse complement strand
CTCAGCCCACCTCGCGCCCGGCGTACGCCGCCAACCGCTCGTACGCGTCGGCGCCCTCGGGCGCCTCGCGCTCCGGGCCGAACGCCCGGCCGCGGTTGTCCGGGGTCAGCATCTGCTGCATGAACGCCAGGCTGCGCTCGGCAGGCGCGGGGTCGAGCTTGTCGGTCCCGCGGCCGACCCCGCGGGCGAGGTCGAAGGCGTGGACCGCGAACTCGGCGGTGTGCCAGTCCGCGGAGCCGGCGTCCTCGCCCTGCTGGTGCCAGTGGTGGATCAGGTCGTCGGCGTCCTCGCGGAACGCCTCGGCCCAACCGGTCTCCGGTGGCGCCGGGGTGGACTCCCAGTCGACCTCCTCGCCCCGCGCCATCTGCAGGAAGCGCTGCGGCGCGGCCAGCACGTGGGTGAGGAGCTGCTGCACGTTCCACTCGCGGCACGGCGTGGGGTTGCCCAGGTGGTCCTCCCGGACGGCGGCCACGAGGTCGCCCATCTGGTCGAGGGCCCGGTTGAGCACGATCACGGAGTCGGTGGTGTCGGACATGCCGGGCACGCTACTCACTCACTGCGCGCTGTCCAGCCACGCCCGGATCGCCGCGCCGTGCTGGTCGAGCGTCGGGGGCGGGAGGTGGTCCGCGCGGCCGCCGGAGTGGGGGTTGTCGTCGTAGCGCACCGGCGAGCCGGGAAGCGTCACCGGGCCCGCGGTGGCGTGCTCGACCTCCAGCAGCAGCCCCTGCGACCGGGTCTGGTCCCACGCGTACACGTCGTCGAGGGAGCGCACCTTGCCCGACGGCACGCCCGCCTCGGCGAGCCGCGCCAGCCAGTGCTCGGCCGGCGCCTCGGCGAAGTGGGACTCGATCTGCGCGACCAGCGCGTCGCGGTGGGCCACCCGCTCGCGGTTGGTGGCGAAGCGGGGCTCCTCGGCGTCCCAGCCGAACGCCCCGCACATCGCCCGCCACAGCCCCTCGGACCCGCAGGCGATCTGCACCGGGGCGGTCGCCGTCGCGAACATCCCGTACGGCGCGATCGAGGGGTGGTGGTCGCCCGCCAGCCGCGGCACCTCGCCGCCGACCGTCCAGCGGGTGCCCTGGAAGGCGTGGACGCCGACCATGCCGGCGAGCAGCGAGGTGCGGACGATCCGGCCGCGGCCGGTCCGCTCCCGCTCGTGCAGCGCGGCCATCACGCCGAACGCGCCGTACATCCCCGCGCAGAGGTCGGCGATCGGCACCCCCACCTTGGTGGGGTGCTCGCTGCCGGTGAGCGACATCAGCCCGCCCTCGCCCTGCGCGATCTGGTCGTAGCCGGCGCGGGTGGCCTCGGGGCCGTCGTGGCCGAACCCGGTGATCGAGAGCACGACCAGTCGCGGGTTGAGCTCGTGGAGCCGCTGCTCGCCGAAGCCCAGGCGCCCCATCACGCCGGGACGGAAGTTCTCCATCAGCACGTCGGCCCGCTCCACCAGCCGGGCCAGCACCTCGCGGTCGTCGTCGGACTTCAGGTCCAGGACCAGCGACTCCTTGTTGCGGTTGGCCGACATGAAGTACGTCGACTCGCGCGCGTCGTCGGGCCCCACGAACGGCGGTCCCCAGCCGCGGGAGTCGTCGCCCGTCGGCGACTCCACCTTGATCACCCGGGCGCCCTGGTCGGCCAGCATCATCGCGGCGTGCGGGCCTGCCAGCGCGCGGGTGAGGTCGAGGACGAGCAGGTCGGCGAGGGGTCCGGTCTCGGCATCGTCGGTCATGTGGGCACGGTAGTACCCGCTGTCGGTGCCGCATGATGAGGTGGACCTCGTGACGACCTACCGGCTGGTGACCGAGCGAGCGGCTGCCGAGCGCCCGGTGCTCGACGAGCAGCAGCAGGCCGTCGTCGACCACCCGGGCGGGCCGTTGCTCGTGCTCGCCGGGCCCGGCACCGGCAAGACCACGACGCTGGTCGAGGCCATCGCCTCCCGGATCGAGGCGGGCGCCGACCCGTCGTCGGTGCTGGCGCTGACGTTCTCCCGCAAGGCGGCCGAGCAGCTGCGCGACCGGGTCACCGCCCGGGTCGGCCGCACGACCGGCGCCGCCCTGTGCCAGACCTTCCACTCGTTCGCCTACGGCCTGATCCGCGCGTTGAGCCCCACCGGGCTCTACGACGGCCCGATGCGCCTGTTGTCGGCCCCCGAGGCCGACGTCGTGCTGCGCGAGCTGCTCACCGAGTCGCCGGAGTCGGTGCGCTGGCCGGAGTCGCTCCACCGGGCCCTGGGCACCCACGGCTTCGTGCGCGAGGTGCAGGCCGTGCTGAGCCGCGCGCGGGAGAAGCAGCTCGATGGCGCCCAGCTGCGCGCGCTCGGTGAGCAGCACGGGCTGCCCGAGTTCGTCGCGGCGGGCGTCTTCCTGGATCAGTACCTCACGGTCCTCGACCACCTCGGTGCCACCGACTACGCCGACCTGATCCGGCGCGCCGTGATCGAGGCGAGCTCCCATCGCGACGAGCTGCGCCGGCGCTACAGCCACGTGTTCGTCGACGAGTACCAGGACACCGATCCCGGCCAGGTGGCACTGCTGCAGGCGCTGGCCGGTGACGGCGGCAACCTGGTGGTGGTGGGCGATCCCCACCAGTCGATCTACGGCTTCCGCGGTGCCGACGTCCGCGGCATCCAAGCTTCCCGCGAAGTTCCCGACCCGGGCGGGTGAGCGTGCTCCGGTCGTCGTGCTGCGCCACACCCGCAGGTTCGGGCCACGGCTGGCGCTCGCCACGGCCCGGGTCTCGGCCCGGATCGGCCACACCGGCTTCGACGCCGACACGGTGCTGGCGTTCGCCCACCCGATCGCCGAGGAGGGTGCCCACGGCGATGGCCGGGTCGAGGTCCGCACCTTCGACACCGATCGCGCCGAGGCCGAGCACCTCGCCGACCTGCTGAGACGCGCCCACCTCGAGGACGGTGTCGACTGGTCGCGGATGGCGGTGCTGGTCCGGTCCGGCCAGACTCACATCCCGCCGTTGCGGCGAGCGCTGGCCGCGGCCGGCGTCCCGGTCGAGGTGGCCAGCGACGAGCTGCCGTTGACCCGGGATCCTGCGGTACGCCCGTTGCTCGACGCGCTGCGCACGGTCTTGCACCTCGACGATCCCGACACGGAGAGCGTCGACTTCGTCGATGCGGGCCGAGTCGAGGGGCTGCTGCTCTCGCCGCTGGGCGGGCTCGACGCCGGTGACGTGCGGGTGCTGCTCCGGTTGCTCCGCCAGCGGGAGAAGGAGCGCGCAGCGGCCGAGGCGCGACCGCCTGCGCCCTCGCGCGACCTGCTGCGCCGTGCGGTCGTGGAGAAGGGTTTCCTCGACGGGATCGAGGGCCCCGAAGCCGTCGCGGCGCGCGCCCTCGCCCAGCTGCTCCGTGGTGCCTCCGACCGGCTGCTGGCGAGTGCGCCGGCCGAGGAGATCCTGTGGGACCTGTGGGCCGGCACGTCCTGGCCGCAGCGGCTGCGACGCTCGGTCGACGTCGGCGGCGGTGCTGCCCGTCGTGCCCACCGCGACCTCGACTCGCTGTGCGCGCTGTTCGAGACGGCGGCACGCGCCGAGGAGCGGACCGACCACCTCGGGGTCCGCGAGTTCCTCGACAGCCTGCTCGCCCAGCAGATCCCGGCCGACACCCTCGCCGAACGGGGCGTCCGCGGCTCATCGGTCCGGCTGCTCACGGCGCACCGCTCGAAGGGCCTCGAGTGGGACCTCGTCGTGGTCGCCCACGTCCAGCAGGAGAGCTGGCCCGACCTCCGGCGGCGCTCGACGCTGCTGCGCTCCGACCGGATCGACAGCGACGCCGGCCGCGCCGAGCTGGTCGAGCCGCTCACCCCGCGTGAGCTGCTCAAGGAGGAGCGGCGGCTGTTCTACGTCGCGTGCACGCGCTCCCGGGCCCGGCTCGTCGTGACCGCCGTGGCCTCCGCCGACGACGAGGGCGAGCAGCCCTCCAGGTTCCTCGACGAGCTCCAGGTCTCGGCGGTCCACGTGGACGGCCGGCCACCGCGGCCGCTGTCGCTGCCGGGCCTGGTCGCCGACCTCCGGCGCACCGTCACCGACCCGACGTCGCCCGAGCAGCTCCGGGCCGCTGCCGCCCGCCGGCTGGCCCGGCTGGCACAGGAACGGATCGGCGAGCGTCTGCTCGTGCCGCAGGCCGACCCCGCCTCGTGGTGGGGCACCCGTGCCGCGTCGCGTGCCGAGCGCCCGGTCCGCGACCCGGAGCGTCCGGTGCCGGTCTCGGCGAGCCTGCTCGACGCCGTCGCGACCTGCCCGACCCACTGGTTCCTGCGGGCCGAGGCGGGCGGGGTCGCGGTGGCCCACCAGTCGGCCAACCTCGGCCAGATCGTCCATGCCCTGGCCGAGCGAGTCGCTTCGGGCGACCTCCCTCCCGACCTCGACGCGCTGATGAGCGAGGTCGATCGGGTCTGGGAGCGGCTGTCCTTCCGCACGCCGTGGTCGAAGGCCCGCGAGCACGACCGGGTGCAGGCCGCGCTCGCGCGGTTCCTCGCGTGGCACGCGTCCAACTCGCGTGAGGTCGTCGCGCTCGAGGCCGGCTTCAGCGCGGAGGTGGAGCTCGACTCGGGGGAGCGGGTCCGGCTCGACGGCTACGCCGACCGGCTCGAGATCGACTCCGGGGGTGAGGTGGTGGTCGTCGACCTCAAGACCAGCCGCAACGCGCCCAGCGGGCCGGCCGTGGCTGGTGACCGGCAGCTCGGGCTCTACCAGTACGCGGTGGAAGAGGGTGCGTTCGAGTCGCGGACCCCGGTCCGGACCGCCGGCGGCGCCGAGCTCGTGCAGCTGGGGCTGACCGACGGCGGCGACACGGCCAAGGTCCAGGCCCAGGACGCCCAGCACGACGGCGACCCGCGGCGCGAGGTGCTGCGGCTCGAGATGGAGCGCGCGGCGGCCTACCTCCGCGAGGAGAGCTTCCCGGCCGTCGCTGGCCAGCACTGCCGCGAGTGCGCGTTCGTGTCACTCTGCCCGGTCAAGGGCGCTGGGTCGGTGACCATCCAGTGACGACCACGACGACCCACAGCATCCGGACGCCCGCCCAGCTCGCCGCACTGATGGGACTCGACTTCGAGCACAGCCCGCAGCAGTGGGCCGCGATCACCGCTCCGCTGGAGCCGGCGGTCGTGATCGCGGGCGCCGGCTCCGGCAAGACCGCACTGATGGCGGCGCGGGTCGTCTACCTCGTGGCGACCGGCCAGGTCCTCCCCGAGCAGGTCCTCGGCCTCACGTTCACCACCAAGGCGGCTGCCGAGCTGCGGCAGCGGATCCATGCTGCACTCGACCACGCCGGCCTGCTCGGCCCGATCAGGACCTCCGGCCCGGCCGCCCCCGGCTCCGTCGACGAGGAGGCCGACGAGGTGCTGGAGCCCACGGTCGCGACCTACCACTCCTACGCCGCCGGCCTGCTGGTCGACCACGGCCTGCGGATCGGCCACGAACCCGAGACCCGGGTCGTCTCCGACGCCTCGCGCTACCAGCTGGGGGCGCGAGTGGTCGAGCGGTTCACCGGAGACGTCCACCACCTCACCGACCATCCCCCGACCGCCATCCAGAACCTGCTGGCCCTGGACTCCGCGATGAGCGAGCACCTGGTCGGCCCCGCCGACGTACGACGCGTCGACGGCGACGCCCGTGCCGGCTTCGCAGCGGGCGCGGGACGAGGAGCTGGCCGGCAAGGGGCGCAAGGGCCACCGCGAGGCCTGCGAGAAGGCGATGAACGCGATCGACCGTCGCGCGGAGCTGCTCGCAGCTGGTCGAGGGCTACCGGCGGCTCAAGCGCGACCTCGGCTTGATGGACTTCTCCGACCAGATCGAGCTCGCGGCCCGGCTCGCGGAGCAGCAACCGGAGGTCGGCGTGGCCGAGCGCGACCGGTTCCGGGTGGTGCTGCTGGATGAGTACCAGGACACCTCCGTCGCCCAGGCCGTGATGCTGGCGCGGCTGTTCTCCGGCCCCGACCCCGGCTCGGGCCTGGGCCACCCGGTGACCGCGGTCGGCGACCCCAACCAGGCGATCTACGGGTGGCGCGGCGCCTCGGTCTCCAACATCCTGGGGTTCGGCGAGACCTTCCCCGGTGCAGACGGGGCGCCACGCATCCTGCCGCTCACCGTCAACCGCCGCTCGGACAGGCGGATCCTCGAGGTCGCCAACCGGCTCGCCACCCCGCTGCTCGTGAAGTACGCCGATCAGGTGGCCGGGCTGGAGCCGAAGCCCGGCGCCGCCGACGGGCACGTGGAGACGCGCGTGTTCGAGCGCCACCTCGACGAGCTCGCCTGGCTGGTCGAGGCCGTCCGCGAGGCACACGCCGGCCCCGGATGTGACGCATGGTCCGACATCGGCGTCCTCGCCCGCGACAACGGCCACGCCGAGGAGGTCTTCGACGCCCTCACCGGCTCGGGCATCCCGGTGGAGATCGTCGGCCTGTCCGGCCTCGTCCGGCTGCCCGAGGTCGCCGAGGTCGTCGCCGTCCTCACCCTCATGCACGACGTCACCGACAACGCCGCGCTGCTGACGCTGCTCACCGGTCCGCGCTGGGCGATCGGTCCCCGGGATCTTCGCCTGCTGGGGGAGCGGGCCGGCCGGCTCGCGGGCCGCAGCGGCCGGGCCGAGCACGCCGACGTCGCCGCCGAGCTGCTCCACATCGCCGACGGCATCGACCCCGCCGAGATCCCGACCCTCAGTGACGCGTTGGCCTCACCCGGCGACGGCGACTACTCGCCCGAGGCGCGCGAGCGGTTCGACCTGCTGGCCGCGGAGCTGCGGCAGCTGCGGGCCGCGGTCGGCGAACCGCTGCTCGACGTCGTCCGGCGGATCATCGACACCACGGGCGTCGACATCGAGCTCGCGTCCGCCGTCAGCCCCGCAGCTGCGGCCAGGCGCGACAACCTCGACCTGTTCGTGAAGGCGGTGGCCGAGTTCCGCTCGGTCGACGGCGACGTCACGCTGCCCGCGCTGCTGGCCTACCTCACCGCGGAGGACGACCAGGGCAACGGCCTCGACCTCGCCACCCCCACCGCCGCCGACTCGGTCAAGCTGCTGACGATCCACCGGTCGAAGGGGCTGGAGTGGTCCTCGGTGTTCCTGGTCGGCGTCTGCGAGACCCGGTTCCCGAGCAACCGCTCGCGCACCCTCTGGACCTCATCGCCCGCGATCCTGCCCGCCCCGCTGCGCGGTGACGCGGCCGACCTCCCCCAGCTCGACGGCTGGGACAAGGAGGCGCTCGACGCCTACCGCGTCGCCACCCGCGCCCACGACGCCGAGGAGGAGCTGAGGCTGGGCTACGTCGCGTTCACCCGCGCCGCTCACCACCTCAGCGCCAGCTCCTACCTGTGGAGCCCGCGGGCCACCCCGTTCGGGCCGTCCGACTACCAGGTGACGCTGCGCGACCAGCTGACCGAGTGGGGAGAACCGCCCACCCAGTGGCTCGACAAGCCGGCGAAGGGCTCGCCGCATCCCTACGACGAGCTCGACCCGTCCCGCCCCTGGCCGGTGCCCGGGCCGGGCCACGAGCAGCAGCTGCGGCTGGCCGCCGCCGAGGTCGTCCGTACGGCCTAGCCCGACGGGCCGGATCCCGAGCTCGACCTGGTCGCCCAGTCGATCGTGGCCGAGTGGGACGCCGAGATCGAGCGGCTGCTCGGTGAGGCACGGGCCGCCCGCTCCGACGTGGTGGCCGTCCCGCTCCCGTCCAGCCTGTCCGCCACCTCGCGTCGCCCGGCTGCGCGACGAGCCCGAGGCCTTCGCCTCCGAGCTGGCCCGGCCGATGCCCCGACCGCCGTCACCGACCGCTCGCTTCGGCACCCGGTTCCACGCCTGGGTCGAGTCGCGGTTCGGTCAGCAGGACCTGTTCGACCCCGACGAGCTGCCGGGCCGCGCCGACGCCGACATCGACAGCGACGACGAGCTGCGCGAGCTGATCGCGGCGTTCGAGAAGGGGCTGTTCGCCGACCGGGTGCCGCACGCCGTGGAGGCGCCGTTCGCACTGGTGCTCGCCGGCCAGGTGGTGCGGGGCCGCATCGACGCGGTGTACGCCGAGCAGGTGGCCGATGAGCCCGGCTTCCTCGTCGTCGACTGGAAGACCGGTCGGCGCGAGGACGCCGACCCGCTCCAGCTCGCCCTCTACCGGCTCGCGTGGGCCGACCTCACGGGCGTACCCGTGGAGCGCGTGCGGGCCGGCTTCTACTACGTCCGTTCCGGCCCGGCTCGTCGAGCCCCCCGACCTCCCGGACCGGGCCGGGCTGACGCGGCTGGTCAGCCCGGCTGCAGGGCAGCGGTGAGCGCGACGTCGACCATCCGGCCGAAGGTCTGCTCCCGCTCCTGGGAGGTGGTCTCCTCGCCGGTGACGATGTGGTCGGAGACGGTGCAGATCGCCAGCGCGCGGCGGCCGTGCTTCGCGGCCAGGGTGTAGAGCGCGCTCGCCTCCATCTCGACGGCCAGGACGCCGTAGTCGACCATCCGCGAGACCAGCTCGGGACGGGCGGCGTAGAACGAGTCGGAGGAGAAGATCAGTCCGACGTGCGCTTCCGGCGCGGCGTCGGCGGCGGCCCGGAGCAGCCCGAAGTCGGCGACGGGAGCGTAGTCGAGGCCCTCGAACGCGATCCGGTTCATCGAGGAGTCGGTGCAGGCGCCGGAGGCGATCACCAGGTCGCGGATCGCCAGCTGCTCGGACAGCGCACCGCACGAGCCGACCCGGATGACCGAGGCGACGTCGTACTCGCGGAACAGCTCGTTGGCGTAGATGGCGAGTGACGGCTGGCCCATGCCCGAGCCCTGGACCGAGACCGGCGTCCCCTTCCAGGTGCCGGTGTAGCCGTACATGCCCCGGACCTCGTTGTAGCAGCGGGCGTCGTCGAGGAAGGTCTCGGCGATCCACCGTGCGCGCAGCGGGTCGCCGGGCATCAGGACGGTGGGGGCGATGTCGCCGGGGGCGGCGCCGATGTGGGTGCTCATGCGGGGGCCTCGGCGGTTGCGTGAGTGCCTCGCACCGTGGCGTGGGGTGGGTTCACGCGCGGGAACCTACCCCGACGCCGCTGGGTAGTGTCATCGGCGTGACGTCCGACGACCTGCTCCCGCACGTCGCGCTCTCGCGGCACGCCCACAACCGGCTGGGCAACCAGCGCACGGACGAGGCCTGGCTGGCCGGCCGGTGGGCCGACCCGTCCACGCGGGTCGTCGTGGTGTCCGGCACCCGGCTGCCGCGTCGTCGACGGCGAGGTGCCGTGGCTGGCGCCGGACGAGGCACCCGGCGGCACCCGGGTCCTGCTCGGCCAGGAGGGCGGGACGACGTGCTTCGCGGTGCTGGTCGCCCCGGCCGAGGCGCCGGGCGACCAGGAGGAGTGGGTGCCGCTGCGCGCGCTGCTGCCCGTGCTCCCCGGCCGCCCCGACCTCGCCCCGCTGCTCTTCCACGCGATCGGGCTGGCCGAGTGGCACTACGCGACCCGGTTCTGCCCGCGCTGCTCCGGTCCGCTCGAGCCGCGCGCGGCCGGCCACGAGCTGCGGTGCACCCGCTGCGACCGGCCGCAGTTCCCGCGCAGCGACCCCGCCGTGATCATGGCGGTCGTCCATGGCGAGGAGATCCTGCTGGGGCGGCAGCCGCGCTGGCCCCCGGACCGGTGGAGCACGCTCGCCGGCTTCTGCGAGCCGGGCGAGACCCTCGAGGACGCCGTACGACGCGAGGTCGGCGAGGAGGTGGGCCTCCCCGTCGGAGAGGTGACCTACTTCGGCAACCAGCCGTGGCCGCTGCCGGCCAGCCTGATGCTGGGGTTCGTCGCCCACGCGGAGTCGCGGGAGATCGACGTCGACGGGGCCGAGATCGAGGCGGCCCGGTGGTTCACCCGCCAGCAGTTCCGCGACGCGGTGAGAGCGGGGGAGATGCAGGTCCCGCGCGGGGTGTCGATCTCGTCCTCGCTGCTCGCCCACTGGTACGGCGGACCGCTCCCGGGCGGGGACTGACCCGTGCAGCGGCTCGGGGAGCGCGGATCCGTACGGTTCTTCGCCGTCCTGCCGCGAGCCGACCGGCCGCTGGCGCTGATCTGGTGGAGCGCCCTCGCGCTGCGGGCCGTGCTGCCGTCGGTGTTCGCCGTCGCGACCGGCCTCCTGGTCGACGCCGTGGCCGACGACGACGGCCTCGCCGCCCCGCTCGTGCTGGTGTCGGTGTGCTTCGTGCTGCTCCAGGTGCTGCCCCAGTGGCACACCGCGATCAGCATGAACCTCGGCTCGCGGGTGGCGGCCCACCTCAACGACGAGCTGGCCGGCGCGAGCGTCGACCCGCCGGGTGTCGGGCACCTGGAGGACCCGTCGTTGTCGCGCGACTTCACGACCGCGCGCGACTTCGACCGCGGCATCTCCGGGCCGCCGATGTACCTCAACGTCGACTTCATCTGCAGCAGCCTGACGATGCTGGGGGCGGGGATGGTGGCCGTCGCCACACTCGCCGGCTACGCGTGGTGGGTCCCGCTCGTCCTCGGCCCCGCCTGGGGCGGCACCCACTGGCTGCTGCGCGAGAGCGGGGTCTGGAAGGACCGCAACACCGACGATGTCAACCTGGCCCGGCAGCGAGCGACGTACTCCTACGACCTCGCGGTCGAGCCCGCGCCGGCCAAGGAGGTGCGGCTGTTCGGGCTGGCCGGGTGGACGGTCGACCGGTTCGCCGGACAGCGGCGCGACCTGTTCGAGCTCCAGTACGCCGCTACCCGGCTGCGCGAGCGCAGCGTCCTCCGGGCGTTGGCCCTGGTGCTCGTCGGCAACGGGGTCGTGTTCTGGTGGCTGGCCGACCAGGCCTCGTCCGGGGCGATGCCGCTGGGCGAGGTGGTGACCGTGGCGTCCCTGGCGATGACGGCGCAGTCGATCGCCTTCGGTGGTCTCAACTGGGCGATGGACGAGGCTGCGGCGCCAGTGCAGGCAGTGGCCAGGCTGCTGCCCCGGATCGGTCCGGTCGGGGCCCTGGTCCCCCCGCCCGGCGGGCCGGTCACCGTGCCCACGACCGGCACCGGGGTGGCGCTGGAGATCCGCGACCTGCACTTCACCTACCCCGGGACCGAGCGGCCGGTCTACACCGGGCTCGACCTCGACGTACGACCCGGCGAGTCGCTGGCGGTGGTCGGCTCCAACGGCGCCGGCAAGACCACGCTCGCCAAGCTGCTGTGCCGGCTCTACGACCCGACCGGCGGCACGATCCGGGCCGACGGGGTCGACCTCACCCGGCTCGACCCCGACGCGTGGCGGGACCGGGTGACGGCGGTGTTCCAGGACGTGATGCGGCTGGAGCGCTCGCTGCGCGACAACGTCGACCCGGGCGGCCGGGCCACCGACGACGAGGTCGAGGTCGCGCTCCGCGACGCGGGCGCCGACGGGCTGGCCCGGCTCGAGCAGCCGCTCGCCAAGGGTTACCCGGGCGGCACCGAGCTGTCCGGCGGCCAGTGGCAGCGGGTCGCGCTCGCCCGCGCCCTGTGCGCCGTCCGCCGAGCGGACCGCACGGCCGGGCTGGTGCTGCTCGACGAGCCCACGGCCAACCTCGACGTCCGCGGCGAGGCCGTCATCTTCGAGCGGCTGCTCGAGGCCACCCGCGGCGCCACCCGGATCCTGGTGTCCCACCGGTTCTCGACGGTGCGGCTGGCCGATCGGATCGCGGTGCTGGAGGACGGCCGGGTGACCGAGCTGGGCACCCACGAGGAGCTGCTGCGCGAGGGCGGTCGCTACGCCCGGATGTTCCGGCTGCAGGCGAGCCGGTTCGACGCCCCGGTCGACGAGGAGGGGGTGGCCTATGACCGGCTCTGAGGACGCGGCGAGCATCGCGCGCGACGACCTGGTCCCGCTCCCGCCGCGGCTGCGGGCCATGTGGCGGCTGATCCGGCTCGGCTACTCCCACGAACCCGGGCTGCTCGTCTTCGCCCTCGTCGTGACGTTGCTCAACGCGATCCCGGACGCGCTGCTCGCGCTGTGGCTGATGCTGCTGGCCGACGGCGTCGCGGCGGGCGACCGCACCCAGGTGCTGCTCACCTGTCTCGGCATCGCCGCCTCGGTGACGTGGACGTGGGTGTTCAACGTGGTCGCCACCCGCGTGCAGCGGCGGTTCCGCGACAAGGTGACGATCGCGCTCGAGACCCACGTCGCCCGGCTGCTGGCCTCGATCGGCTCGCTCGCCCACCAGGAGCGGCCCGACTACCTCGACCGGCTCGCGGTGCTGCGGCAGCAGGTCTTCGTGCTCGACCACATGTACCTCTCGGTGCTCGACATGCTGGCTTGGCTGGTCCGGCTGGGCATCACGCTGGTGCTGCTGGCCTCCGTCGACCCCACCCTTTTGCTGCTCGTGCTCTTCGCCGTCCCCACGGTCCTGACCGCGTCCACCCGGCCTGCCGCGGAGCGCGACGCCGAGGAGCGGGCGGCCGTCCACCAGCGGCTCGCGGTCCACCTGTTCACGACGGCCACCACGGCCGGCCCCGGCAAGGAGGTGCGGGTCACCGGGATCGGTCCCGCCCTGGTGCGCGACCGGCGTACCGCCTGGGAGCGCTGGTACCTGCCGGTCTCCCGCGCCCGCTGGGTCACGGCGGCGTGGAACGGGCTGTCGTGGGCGGTGTTCGGCGTGGGCTTCGCGCTGGCGGTCTGGTTCGTGGCGGTCACCCTGGACGGCAGCGCCGGCCAGGTGCTGCTGCTGCTCACGGCCGGTTCCCGGCTCAGCCTGTACGTCGCGCAGACGGTGAGCGAGATCGGCTTCCTGCGCGGCTTCTGGCTCGACGGCGCGGTCCGGCTGGCGTGGCTGGAGGACTACGCGGCGGCGGTGGCGGCGGCCGGGACGCGGCCCGCCCCGGAGCGGCTCCGCGACGGGATCACGCTCGACGGGGTGACGTTCACCTATCCCGGCGCCGACCGGCCCTCCCTCGTCGACGTCTCGTTGCGGCTGCCGGCAGGAGCCGTGGTCGCCCTCGTCGGCGAGAACGGCGCGGGCAAGACCACGCTGGTCAAGCTGCTCACCAAGATGTACGCACCGGACTCGGGCACGATCCGGGTCGACGGCACGCCGCTGGGCGAGATCGAGACCGAGGGCTGGCGGGCTCGTACGGCGGGTGCCTTCCAGGACTTCGCCCGGCTGGAGTTCACCGCCGCCACGGCCGTCGGCCTCGGCGACCTGGAGCGGCTCGACGACGAGGGTGCGGTACGGACCGCCGTCGGTCGGGCGGGGGCCACCACCGACGTCGAGCGGCTCCCGTCCGGGCTGGCCACGCAGCTCGGGCCCACCTGGCCCGACGGGGCGGAGGTGAGCTTCGGCCAGTGGCAGAAGCTGGCACTGGCCCGCGGCTTCATGCGGGAGTCCCCGCTGCTGCTGGCCCTCGACGAGCCCACGGCCGCGCTCGACGCGGAGACCGAGCACGCCCTCTTCGAGCGGTACGCGGAGGTCGCCACCGGCGCCGGCAGCATCACGCTGCTGGTGAGCCACCGGTTCTCGACGGTCCGGATGGCCGACCTGATCGTGGTCCTCGACGGCGCGCACGTGGTCGAGGTCGGCTCGCACGAGGAGCTGGTCGCCGCGGGAGGCAGCTACGCGGAGCTCTACGCGATCCAGCAGCGCGGCTACCGCTAGCGCCGGCTCAGGAGGCCAGCGCGGCCAGCTTCTCCTTGATCTGGGCGACCGACGGGTTGGTGTGGCTGGTGCCGTCGGTGTAGACGAGGGTGGGCACCGTCTGGTTGCCACCGTTGGCGGCCTCGACGATGTCGGCTGCCTCCGGCTGCTGCTCGATGTCGACGATGTCGAAGTCGATTCCCTCGCGGTGCAGCTGGCCCTTGAGGCGGACGCAGTAGCCGCACCATGGGGTGGTGTACATCGTGAACGAGCTCATGGCAGGGGGTGTCCTCGGTCGCGTCTAGGCTGGGGGTCGTCCTTCATTCAACCAGCCGAGACCCGGAGTTGTTCCTGCCGTGCCGCCTCCCGACGACCTGCTCGCGGCGCTCGACCCCGAGCAGCGCCAGGTGGCCGAGGCGCTCCACGGCCCGGTGCGGGTGCTCGCTGGGGCCGGGACCGGCAAGACCCGGGCGATCACCCACCGGATCGCCCACGGCGTGGCGACCGGGGTCTACCAGCCGACCGAGGTGCTCGCCGTCACCTTCACGACGCGGGCTGCCGGCGAGATGCGCTCCCGGCTGCGCATGCTCGGGGCCGCCGGGGTGCAGGCACGCACCTTCCACTCCGCGGCGCTGCGGCAGCTGCGGTTCTTCTGGCCCCACGTCCACGGCAGCGAGCTGCCGACGCTGACGGAGTCCAAGCTGGGCATGCTCGCGGGCGCGGCGCGGCGCTGCCGGATCCCCACCGACCAGGCGCTGCTGCGCGACCTGGCCTCCGAGATCGAGTGGGCCAAGGTCAGCAACGTCCACCCCGACGACTACGCGCGGGTGGCGGCCCGGCGGGGACGCCAGGTCGCGGGTCACGAGCCCGAGGTGGTCGCCCAGGTCTTCTCCGCCTACGAGGACGGCAAGCGCAACCAGGGCCGCATGGACATGGAGGACGTGCTGCTCTTCACCGCCGGGATGCTCGCCGACGACGAGCGGGTCGCCGCCCAGGTCAGGTCGCAATACAAGCGGTTCGTCGTCGACGAGTTCCAGGACGTCTCGCCGCTCCAGTCGGCCCTGCTCGACCTGTGGCTGGGCGGCCGTGACGAGCTGTGCGTCGTCGGCGACCCCGCCCAGACGATCTACTCCTTCGCCGGTGCCCGGGCCGACTACCTGCGCGACTTCCCGCAGAAGTTCCCGCGCACCACGTCCGTCGAGCTGGTCCGCAACTACCGCTCCACCCCGCAGGTCGTCGAGAGGGCCAACCAGCTGCTCGCCGGCACCTCCAGCCACGGCGTGGCGCTCCGCGCCCAGCGCCCGGCCGGCCCCGAGGTCGGCTTCACCTCCCATCCCGACGAGGTCGCGGAGGCCGCGGCCGTCGCCGACGCGATCCGGCGGCTCGGCGCCGCCGGGACGCCGTGGTCCGAGATGGCCGTGCTGTTCCGCATCAACGCCCAGTCCGAGCACCACGAGGAGGCGCTCGCGGAGCGCGGCATCCCCTACGTCGTACGCGGTGCCGCCCGCTTCTTCGACCGGGCCGAGGTCCGGCAGGCCGTGACGCTGCTGCGCGGCACGGCGCGGGGCGGCCAGGCCACCGGCGAGTTCCTGGAGATCGTCCGGGCCACCCTGTCCGGGCTGGGCTGGACCGTCGAGCCGCCGGCGACCCGGGGCCAGGTCCGCGACCGCTGGGAGTCGTGGCAGGCGCTGGTGGACCAGGCCGCCGAGTTCGCCGGGACCGGCGGCGACCTCGGGGCGTTCGTCGACGAGCTCGACCGACGCGCCTCCGAGCAGCACGCCCCCGTCGCCGACGGCGTCACCCTGGCCACCCTCCACGCCGCCAAGGGCCTGGAGTGGGACGCGGTGTTCGTCACCGGCGCCCAGGACGGCACGCTCCCCTTCAGCCACGCCGACACCCCGGCCGAGGTGGAGGAGGAGCGGCGGCTGCTCTACGTCGGCATGACCCGGGCCCGGGCGCACCTCGCGATCTCCTGGGCGATGGCGCGCAACCCCGGTGGCCGGCAGGGCCGGCGGCCCTCGCCGTTCCTGGCCGGGATGCTGCCCGCGAGCGAGGAGCGGCCGGCGACCTCGACCCGGCGCCGCGCCGTCCACTGCCGCGAGTGCGGCAAGCCGCTCACCGGCGCGGCGCAGAAGAAGGTCGGCCGGTGCGCCGACTGCCCGGCCTCCTACGACGAGGAGCTCTTCGAGCGGCTCCGCGAGTGGCGCCGCGACCGGGCAGGGGAGGACGACGTGCCGGCGTACGTCGTCTTCACCGACGCCACGCTGCAGCTCATCGCCGAGCACAAGCCGGAGACCGAGAGCGCGTTGCTGGCGATCACCGGGGTGGGTCGGACCAAGCTCGAGCGCTACGGCGCCGAGGTGCTCGAGCTCTGCGGCTGAGCCCGCACCCGCCACCGGACGTTCGGCGAAATTTCTGACGAAATACCCAGAAAATAGTTTGCCCCTTACGCGGGGCAGCCGGTAACTTCTTCTCACCAGCCCGACTGCGCACCAGGACCCTGACAACGTCCGCGCCCGACCCGCCGAAGGAGGTGGAGACATGTTCGACAACCAGCACCGGATGACGGCTCAGATCCCGTCCGGCTTCGCCATGCCCACCTCCGCTCCGACGACGGCTGCCCTGCGCGGCACCGGTCTCGGCGCAGGCGCCGACATGGCGACCGTCGCGGTCTGCACCGCCCCCGTCTACGTCGTGCGTGAGCGCCTCGTGACCGGCGATGCCATCCGGAAGCCGTTCCCGGGTCCCACCGCCTGGAGTCCACCGCCCAGCTGACACCACTCAGCCACCGGCGACCTCCAGGCCGCGGAACCCGAAACCCGGGATCCGCGGCCTTTCTGTTTTCCGCACACACCAGCGATCAGGACCAGGAGGAGGTGACCAAGACCATGACCATCAGCGTTCTCGACCGCACTGATGGCAGGACCGGTGCCGCATCGGGCAACGGGCTCAGCAACGGGCTGGGAGGGCTCCACGACGCCGCCGGCGAGGTGGACCGTGAACAGCTGCCGTGCCGGGTGAACGACCCGGAGCTGTGGTTCGGCGAGACCCCGCAGGACGTGGAGTTCGCCAAGGCGCTCTGCACGGACTGCCCCGTACGGGACCTGTGCCTCAACGGGGCCCAGCAGCGGCGCGAGCCGTGGGGCGTCTGGGGCGGCGAGCTGTTCCTGCAGGGCGTCGTCATCCCGCGCAAGCGGCCGCGAGGCCGTCCGCGCAAGGACGCCGCGTAGGAGCACCGTCACCGAGGCACCAGCACCGACCAGCAGCACAGAGCACCACCACATCCACATCATGACCACACAGAACCGGAGTAGAGACATGAGCCTCATGAACGAGGACCTGGCACGGGCACACATGTCCGTGCGCCTGGGAGAGGCGCAGCAGATGCGCCGGGCGGCCCACGTGGCCCGCGCCCGGCGTGTGAGCCGCAAGGCCGAGAAGGCCGCGCGGCAGGCACGCCTCGCCCTCGCCCGTGCGATCTGAGGTGCAGGCGGCCCACGGGGGAACCGGGTCACCACCACACCCTGATCGCTGGGTGACGAGCAGGAGCCGGATCAGGCGTCGCAGGACGCCGGGTCCGGCTCCTGTCACGTCCGGGCAACGCTGTCCGCGTCCTGACGGGTGATCTCCGGGGCGCCCGATCCGTCGTACTCTGGCGCGGTGACCTCTGGCGCGGTGACCACCTGCGACTTCTGCGGCCGGCACGAGGCAGATGAGACCAACACCCTCACCTGGACCTTCGCCGTCGAGAACGGCCGCCCTCGCACGTACTGCGAGGAGTGCTCACGCGCGAACCTGCGGGCGATGGAGGGGAAGCTCGACAGCGAGTGGTGGTGACCCCCGCTCAGCCCGCCAGCACGTCGCCCCACGCGCAGCCGCAGCGCGGGTGACGGCACCAGTCCCGCACGGTCGGCCCCTGTCCGCCCACCTCGACGGTCGCCGACCACGTCACCGGGGAACTGCCCTCCAGCCAGCGGGTCAGGTCACGGACCGCCCACGCCAGCGCCAGCTGGAGGTCCTCGGCGGCGACGAGGTCGCGTGGGTCGGGGGCGTGGTGCTGCTCGAGGACGAGCGGGTGCCGCGGGTCGCGGTCGGTGAGGTGCTCGTCGACGCAGCGCAGGCACGCCGTCACGCCGGGGACCACGAACGGGCCGAGCCGGGTCTGCCCGCTCAGCGCGGTCAGGGTGAGGTGGGGACGGTCCTCGCGCATCCAGTGGTCGAGGTCGGCGCGACGTGGCTCGGCGCCGGTGGTCACGTGGAGCACGGCCACCGGGGTGCCGCGCCGACCCGCGACCTGGAGGCCCGCCGCGGCCAGCATCCGGACGGCGGTGGCGCGAACCGGGTCGGTCGCGACCACGCCCACCTGGGCGCCGTCGAGGAGCCTGGTGCGCGTCCGGGTCCGGTCGGCGGAGTCGACGAGGCCACGGGCGCGCAGCGTGTCGAGCACGCCGGCCAGGCCGGGCGGGACCACCGCCGTCCGGACTCCGTGGCCGAGGTCGCGCAGCAGCCCGCGTACGTCGTCGGAGTCGGGGAGCACGGCGCGGTGACCGGGGTGCAGGCCGACCTGCAGCTGGCCGTCGCCGCGCCTGCTCACCCGGATGCCGGGTCGCAGCCGCAGCGTGGAGCCGGTGACGGGACCGGCCTCGCGATGGGACATGCCGGCACCGTGCCACAGCCCGACCCGATGCGACGGCGGCCCTCCACAGGGTCGCCGCCCGGTCCGGACATGCCGACGGCGACACCCTCCCGGAGACCGGGTGGGTGCCGCCGTGACGTGTGGCGTCGGCGGGCCGGTCAGGCCTTGCCGAGGATCCGGTTGAGGTTGGTGCCGCAGACGGGGCACACGGCCTTGGCCATGCGGGTCCCCTTGTCGTTGACCTTGACCTCGCCCTCCGCCTCGCGCTTCTCCTTGCACTTGACGCAGTAGAACTCGCCGCTCCAGGTCTCCGCCATGACGGCCTCCTTGCTCTGTGGTTGTACGGGTCGTCGCGACGGGAGGGTCGCAGGGAAGCCCGCCGGAGGCCCGGCCGGCTGCGCCGGGCCGATCCCGACCCTACGGCACACCCGGCCGAACCGACGCACGGCGCGCTGCGGCCGCCAGATCCGCGATCCGGCGTGGTTGGCCGGTCTGGCGCGGAATCCGGACCCTCCGGACGGGCGCCGCGGTCGGCGCTCACTACCCTCGGGCCATGGCCGACGACACGCACCTGAGGCTCGACCGACCCGCCGACGGGGTCGCCGTGCTGACCCTCGACAATCCCGCCCAGCGCAACGCGATGTCGGAGCCGATGACGACCGCGTGGGTGGCGGCCGTCGACGAGCTCGCCGCGGACCCGTCGCTCCGCGTCGTCGTCGTGACCGGGGCGGGTCCCGCCTTCTGCTCCGGCGGCGACACCTCGTGGATCGCCAGCGAGCCGGACGCGACGGTCGACGACCTGCGCCGCCGGATGCTGCCGTTCTACCGGGCATGGCTCTCGATCCGGCGGCTCGAGGTGCCGACCGTCGCCGCCGTCAACGGGCACGCGGTGGGGGCCGGGCTGTGCCTCGCGCTCGCCTGCGACCTGCGCTACGCCGCGTCCGGCGCCAGGCTCGGTGCGCCGTTCGTACGGCTCGGGATGCATCCCGGGATGGCGGCCACGTGGTTGCTGCCCGAGGCCGTGGGCCACGCCCACGCCCGCGACCTGTTGCTGACCGGCCGGATGGTCGACGCCGAGGAGGCGCTCCGGCTCGGCCTGGTCTCGCGGGTCCTCGACGACGCGACCTTCCACGAGGAGGTGCTGGAGATCGCCACCGGGATCGCGGCCACCGCCCCCGTGCCCAGTCGGCTGACCACGGTGGCGCTGCGCGACGGTGGGCACGGCGACTTCGAGTCGGCCCTGCAGTGGGAGGCGCTGGCGCAGCCGATGACGCTGGCCACCGAGGACCTGCAGGAAGGCATCGCCGCCGCGCGTGAGAAGCGGCCGCCCCGGTTCACGGGCCGCTGAGCGACCCCGGTGCTCCGTCGCGTGTGCCCGAGGAGATTCTCTGGGTCGTCCTCAGGCACACGCGACGTCGGTGCGGGGGAGTGAGAAGAGGCCCCTGGCCTGCCTCGGCGACACCTGCCTTCCCCTTGCGAGTGTCACGTCGACGGGCCCGGGGCCTCATCTGGGCCTCACGCTAGGCAGCCCGCGCGCCGGCGGTCAACGGCTGTGCCGACCCGGGGTCCCCGACCTGTGGACAACGTTGTGGACAAACCTGTGGACGAGCCCGCTCCGTCAGTGGAGGGGCGGGGGAGGGGCCTGTGGACGCCGCCGACCCGCGCTCGCCGCGGCCGCGCTGACCAGCCACAATGGCCTCCACGGGCTGTGGACGGAAGAAACCCGGCGACCGATCGGCAAGGGAGCGGTGTGAGCGAGACCTACGACGCAGGGCCCGTGGCCGCGCTGCGCCGGATCGCCTTCCTGATGGAGCGGGGGCGTGAGGAGACACGGCGGATCGAGGCGTTCCGGGCCGCCGCCGCCGCGATCCTCTCGCTGCCCGACGGCGAGGTGGCCGCGCGGGTCGAAGCGGGCACCCTCACCGAGCTCCCCGGCATCGGGGCCAGCACCGGCGGCGTGATCGCCGACGCCGTACGCGGCGTGGTGCCGGAGCGGCTGGCCCGGCTCGAGGCCCAGCACGCCGGCCCGCTGGCGGCCGGCGGCCGCGAGCTGCGCGCCCTGCTGCGGGGAGACCTGCACTCCCACTCCGACTGGTCCGACGGCGGGTCGCCGTTGGAGGAGATGGCCTTCACCGCGATCGAGCTCGGCCACGACTACCTGGTGCTGACCGACCACTCACCGCGGCTGCGCGTCGCCAACGGGCTGAGCGCCGAGCGGCTGACCCGGCAGCTCGGCGTGGTCGACGCGGTCAACACCCATCTCGGCGGCAGCTTCACCCTGCTCAAGGGCATCGAGGTCGACATCCTCGACGACGGATCCCTCGACCAGACCGAGGAGATGCTGGCCCGGCTCGACGTCCGGGTGGCCAGCGTCCACTCCAAGCTGCGGATGGACGCCGAGGCGATGACGCGCCGCATGATCGGCGCGATCCGCAACCCGTTCACCAACGTGCTCGGCCACTGCACCGGCCGACTCGTCACCGGCAACCGTGGTGTCCGCCCCAGCAGCGACTTCGACGCGAGGGCCGTGTTCGCGGCGTGCGCCGACCACGACGTCGCGGTGGAGATCAACTCCCGGCCGGAGCGACGCGACCCGCCCACCCGGCTGCTCGAGCTGGCCCGCGACAGCGGCTGCCTGTTCTCCATCGACAGCGACGCCCACGCTCCCGGCCAGCTCGACATGCTCGACTACGGCTGCGAGCGGGCCGAGGCGGCCGGCATCGACCCCGACCGGATCGTCAACACCTGGCCGCAGCAACGGCTGCTGGCGTGGGCCAACGGCTAGGTTTCTCCTGTGCCCGATGCTCCCCAGGTCGATGTACGCCGGTCCAAGCGGCGGCGGCGTACGGTCTCCGCCCACCGCGACGGCGACCGGATCGTGGTGATGATCCCGGCCACGATGACCCGGGCCGAGGAGGCCCGGTGGGTCGAGACGATGGTCGCCCGGCTCGAGCGCTCCGAGCGGCGCCGCACGCCCAGCGACGCCGAGCTGATGAAGCGGGCCCGGGCGCTGTCGGACCGCCACCTCGGCGGCCTCGCCGAGCCGGAGTCGGTGCGCTGGGTCGACAACCAGCAGGAGCGCTGGGGGTCCTGCACCCCGGGTGACCGCACGATCCGGCTGTCGGCCCGGCTGCAGGGGATGCCGGTCTGGGTGGTCGACTACGTGCTCGTCCACGAGCTGGCCCACCTGCTGGAGCCCGGACACGACGCGGCGTTCTGGGGCTGGGTCGACCGCTACCCGGAGGCCGAGCGGGCCAAGGGCTACCTGCTGGGCTGGTCGGCCGCGGCGCGGCTGGACCCGCCGCCCGGCGACGAGGTCGACTGAGCGCTCACCGGAGGTGCAGCCGCTCCCGGGCGAGCGTGAGGGCGGACGGCCACACCCCGTCGCGCTCCGGCAGGCCGTCGGCCGGCCACCAGCGCACGTCGAGGGACTCGTCGCTCACCGCGTGCTCGGCGCCGTCGGGCGCGACGGCCAGGAACCACACGTCGAGGTGGTGGACCTCGCCGGTGTCGCCGCAGAACGGCACGGCGTGCTCGTCGAGCCGCAGCGGGTCGGGGTCGAAGACCAGGCCGGTGACCCCCGACTCCTCCTGCGCCTCGCGCCGGGCCGCGGCGAGCAGGGTGGTGTCCCCGGGTTCGCAGTGGCCGCCGAACTGGAACCACTGGCCCGCCTTGGCGTGCAGCGTCAGCAGCACCAGGAGAGCGTCCCGGGAGACCACCAGCGTGCTCGCGGTGAGGTGGTCCGGGTGGCAGCCGCGCTCGACGCCGTCGGGGTGGCCGCGCAGGTGCGTGACGAACCGGTCGCGGAGCTGCTCCTGGGCAGCCGACGGGGCCGTCCACTCCGTCAGCGTGGCCAGGGCGTCGGCGTGGAGCGTCACTCCTCGGTCGGTCGGTCGTCCGACGGACCGTCGAGCAGGTCGCGCAGCCCGGCCTCGAACTCCTCCTCGCTGAGCTCGCCCACGGCGCTGGCACCCTCGCGGAAGCCCAGCGGGTCGTCGAGGTCGGCGTCGGTGGGCAGCAGGTGGGGACTCATCCACACCCCGTCGCGGGCCTCGGCGCCCTGCCGGGTGCGCAGCGAGCCCCACAGCGTGGAGGCGTCGCGCAGCCGTCGCGGCCGCAGCTCGAGGCCGACCAGCGAGGCGAAGGTCTGCTCGGCGGGCCCGCCGGAGGCGCGGCGGCGTCGTACGGCCTCCTGCATCCGGGCGGCGGTCGGCATCCGCTCCTCGGTGGCCTGACCCACGACCTCGTCGACCCAGCCCTCGACCAGCGCGAGCGTCACCTCGAGCCGCTGCAGGGCGGCCTGCTGCTCGGGAGTCTGGTCGAGCTCGAACATGCCGCCCTCCATCATCTGCTGCAGCGACTCGGGGTTGCTCGGGTCGATGCCGCGCACCTGCTCCTCAATCTTGCCCTGCAGGTTGGCGGTGTTGATCTCCAGGCCACGGGCGTAGTCGGTGACGGCGCCGATCAGGTGGTCGCGCAGCCACGGGACGTGGGCGAAGAGCCGCTGGTGGGCGGCCTCGCGCAGCGCGAGGTAGAGGAGGACGTCGTCCTCGGGGACGTCGAGCCCGTCGGCGAAGGCCGCGACGTTGGTCGGGACCAGCGCCGCCTTGCCGGCCTCGGTGAGGGGCAGGCCGATGTCGGAGCCGGTCAGCACGTCGCCGGCGAGGGCGCCGAGGCCCTGGCCGATCTGGGTGGCCAGCATCGCCCCGACGGCGCGCTGCAGCATGCCGAGGATCGGCCCGCCCATCGCCTGCGCCTGCTCGGGCATCGCCTGGCCGAGGGCGTTGACCGAGGAGGCCGCGATCGGCTCGACGAGGACCTTCCAGACCTCGGTGGTGCCGACGATCCACTCCGCGCGGCTCCAGGCCGCGGTCGAGGTGACGCCGGAGGGGAAGTCGGTGGTGGCGTCGAGCCAGTGGTCGGCGAGCCGCATCGCGTCGGCGACGGCGTCGCGCTGCTTCTGGGACGGGGTCGGGTCGGACTCCGAGGCGGCCTGCTTGCGCGCCATGTCGAGGGCGACGTCCCAGTTGAGCGGGCCGTCGTGCGGCTGCATCATCGCCTGCAGCTGGCTGAAGAGCTGGTTGAGGTCGGGGACGCCGCCCCCGCCTCCGAAGAACTGCTCGAACGGCGTGCCCTTGAAGGGGTTCTGGCCGTCGTCGGGGTCAGTGCTCATGGCCCCCACGGTACGCGGATCGGGCAACCTGCGGCGTCCCCTCCCGGGAGGACTAGGGTCATCCCGTGCCCGACCCGCAGACCAGTCCCTATGCGCGACCCGTGGTCCGCCTGGTCGGGCTGCGCGAGGAGCCGCTGGACGTCACCGAGGTCCTCGACGTGCTCGAGGACGATGCCGCGGGCGGGCTGACGCTCTTCGTCGGCCGGGTCCGCGACCACGACCACGGGCACGGGGTCGACGGGCTCGACTACTCGGCCCACCCGACCGCCCTCGAGCGGCTCCGCGACGTGTGCCAGCGCGTCGCCGACGAGCACGACATCACCGGTCTCGCCGCGGTGCACCGCGTCGGGACCCTCGCCGTGGGCGACATCGCCGTGGTCGTCGCCACCTCGGCCGCCCACCGGGGCGAAGCGTTCACCGCGTCGCGGGCGCTGATCGACACGCTCAAGTCCGAGGTGCCGATCTGGAAGCACCAGCGCTTCAGCGACGGCACCGAGGAGTGGGTCGGCGCGCCCTGACGTCCGCGTCCCCCTGGCCGCCTACCCTGCTGGGGTGGAGATCCTGTTCTGGCTGGTGCCGTCGGTCGTCGTCACGGTGGTGGCGATGGTGTGGGTGGCCTGGCTGGGCCGTGAGGGCCGCGGCGAGGTCGACCGCGACGTCGCCGTCAGCCGACTGGCCGCGGCGATGCAGCGCGAGCACGCCGCCACCCGGCACCAGCGCCCCGTGGCGCCCCGTGACCGCAGCACCGGCATCGCCGTACGACCCTCCCGGGCGCCCCAGGCCGGCGCCCCGGGCGGGGGTCCGTCCGGGACGCCCGGCCCCGGTCACACGCGTCGCAGTGCCTGACGTGCCCTCGATTTCCCCCGTTTGAGAGGCTTGGCGGCATGACGCAGCGCACCCTCGCCGGCCTCCTGGCCGTGCCGTTGCTGGTCGCGCTGTGGTTGGCGGCGCTGCTGGCGCCGCTGCCGTACGTCGTCTACAGCCCGGGCTACACGATCGACGTGCTCGGTCAGGCCGACGGCAAGGAGATGATCGAGGTCCGTGGGGCGCCGTCCTACCACGACCGCGACGGGCAGCTGCGCTTCACCACGGTCTTCGTCACCCAGCCCGACACCCGGATCGGCCTGCTCGAGGCGATGGGGGCCTGGCTCGACCCCGACGCGGCGGCCATCCCGTACGACACCGTCTACCTGCCGGGCGAGACCGACGCCACCAGCCAGGCCGAGGGCGCCCAGCAGATGGCCTCCTCCCAGGACACCGCCGTCGGCGTGGCGCTGACCGAGCTCGGCTACGACGTCGAGACGCCCACGGTGGCGACCGTCCTGAAGGGCTCGCCCAGCGACGGGGTGCTCGAGCAGGGTGACGAGCTGCTCTCCGTCGACGGCGACCCGGTGGCCTCGGTGGATGACGTCATCTCGGCCGTCGCCGCCGGCCCGGCCGGCACCCCGCTCGACGTACGCCTGCGGCGCGACGGCGACACCCAGACCGTGAGCGTCGACCGCGAGCAGGCCGACGGCGAGCCGCGGATCGGGGTCCAGCTGGGCGTCACCTACGACTTCCCGTTCGAGGTCGACTTCGGGATCGACTCCGACATCGGCGGACCCAGCGCCGGGCTGATGCTCTCCCTCGCCGTCTACGACGTGCTGACCGAGGGCTCGCTCACCGACGGCGCCGTCGTCGCCGGAACCGGCACCATCGACCCGGACGGCAACGTCGGGCCGATCGGCGGCATCGACCAGAAGATCGCTGCGGCGCGCGACGACGGCGCCTCGCTGTTCATGGTGCCGCCCGACAACTGCGAGGACGCGGTCGACGCACCTCGCGGCGACATGCGCCTGGTCCGGGCCGACACGATGCCCGACGCCCTGGCCGCGATCAAGGACTGGGCCGCCGACCACGACGCAGACCTGCCCCAGTGTCCCTCCGACCCCGGGAGCTCCGATGCCTGACGACCTCGACGTCGACCCCGCCCTCGCCGCCGCCGTCCTCGAGATCGAGGGCCACGTCGCCGGGACCGGCTGGGACCAGCCCGCCCGCCTGTACTCGCTCGTCGAGACCGCCCGCATCGTCGCCCACGAGCCCGCGCTCGCCCGCGCCATGGGCCTCGACGAGGCGGCCGCCGCAGGATCGCTGACCCCGGTCGAGCAGGATCAGCTGCGCCCGGACCAGCCGCTGGAGCGGGTCCTGGAGACGATCACGTGGCCCGACGGCGTCGCCGGGTGCGCCGCGGTCGTCGAGCGGCTGGTCCTGCCGCCGGACGCCGACGGGCAGGTGCCCGACGACGCCGACGCGGCCGCACGCTTCGCCCGGGAGCACCCCGGGCGGCACGAGGTACGGATCGTGGCGGGCGCGACCCGCCACGGGTCGACGTACTGCGCGCTGAGGTTGCGCGAGCACGACGACGACCAGTCGGTGGTGGCGGGCATCGACCTGGTGCCGGCGCTGCTGCAACTGTTGAGGGTGACCCTGGAGGAGGACGACCAGTGAGCGACGTGTTCGACGGGGGCGAGGGCCGCAGCCGGCAGCAACCAGGGGCCGCGCAGGACGTGGCGCCACCGCGCCGTTCCCGCGCCCTGCTCATCACGGCCGCGGTGCTGATCGTCGGCTTCTTCGTCCTCACGACGTTCGCGGCGATCTGGACCGACCGGCAGTGGTTCGCCGCCGTCGACTACCCGTCGGTCTTCAGCACCATGTTCTGGACCCGGGTCGGGCTGTTCGTCGGCTTCGCGCTGCTGATGGCCGGCTTCGTCGCGCTCAACATGGTGCTCGGCTACCGGTTGCGACCGATGTTCCGGATGCCGTCGCCCGAGCAGAGCGGACTCGAGCGCTACCGGGCGGCCGTCACACCGGTCCGCATCTGGCTGCTGGTCGGCGTCTCGGTGCTGCTCGGCCTGTTCGCCGGGACCTCCGCGTCGGGCCAGTGGCGCCAGTTCATGCTGTGGCGCAACGGTGGCAGCTTCGGTCAGACCGACCCCTACTTCGACCGCGACATCGGCTTCTACGTCTTCGATCTCGACTGGCTGCACTACCTCGTCGACTCGGTGATGGCCTTCGCCGTCGTCGGGCTGCTGGTGGCCGCGCTGGTCCACTACCTCTACGGCGGCATCCAGCTGCAGACCCAGCACGACCGGCTCACCGGTGCGGCGCAGGTCCACCTCTCGGTCCTCCTCGGCCTGTTCGTGCTCGCCAAGGCGGTCGACTACTGGCTCGACCGGTTCGACCTGGTGACCGACTCGGGGGGCCTGATCACCGGGATGACCTACACCGGGCAGAACGCCGTGCTGCCCGGCAAGAACATCTTGATGTTCATCGCGGTGATCTGTGCGGTGCTGTTCTTCCTGAACGTGTGGCGGCGCACCTGGATGCTGCCCTCGGTCGGGCTGGCGCTGCTGGTGCTGAGCGCGGTGCTGATCGGCATGATCTGGCCGACGATCGTGCAGCAGTTCCGGGTCAACCCGAGCGAGGCCGACCGTGAGCGGCCCTACATCGAGCGCAACATCCAGGCCACCAGGGCGTCGTACGACCTGGAGGACATCGACGTCGAGCCGTTCTCGAGCCAGCTCTCCGCGACCGGCAAGCTGGGTGAGCTGGAGCAGCAGACGTCCTCGGTGCCGTTGGTCGACCCTCTGGTGGTCAAGCGGACCTTCGAGCAGGTCCAGCAGGTCCGGGCCTACTACTCCGTGGCCGACGTCCTCGACGTCGACCGCTACGAGCTCGACGGCGAGGACCGGGCGCTGGTGCTCGGGGTCCGCGAGCTCGACCAGTCCGGCATCAGCGAGGGCGACCGCAACTGGAACAACCTCCACACCGTTTACACGCACGGCAACGGGATGATCGCCGCCTACGCCAACCAGCGGGGCGAGGACGACTCCCAGGAGACCAGCGACCTGCAGTGGGCCGAGGGCCAGCAGGCGGAGGAGGACGCGCTGTCGCGGCTCTACCCCGACGGCTACGAGTCCCGGGTCTACTTCGGGGAGAAGAGCCCGAGCTACTCCGTGGTCGGCAAGGCCTCCGAGGACGCCGCCGACGTCGAGCTCGACCTCGGCAGCGAGGCGAGCGCCGACGAGGGCGAGACCACGACCTACGACGGCTCCGGCGGCGTGGCGGTCGACAACCTGTTCTCCGAGCTGATGTTCGCGATCCGGTTCGGCGAGCCCAACTTCCTCCTCTCCGGCCGGGTCCACGAAAACAGCCAGGTGCTCTACCACCGGACCCCGCAGGACCGGGTGGCGCGAGTGGCGCCGTGGCTGACCGTCGACGGCGACCCGTTCCCGGCGGTGGTCGACGGCCGGGTCGTGTGGATCCTCGACGGCTACACCACCTCCGACCGCTACCCGCAGGCGGAGGCCGAGTCGCTCGAGACGATGACCGACGACTCGCTCACCCAGGACAACCCGTTCGGGACGCTGCCGACCGACGAGCTCAACTACATGCGCAGCGCCGTCAAGGCGACGGTCGACGCCTACGACGGCACGGTCAACCTCTACGCGTGGGACGAGAGCGACCCGATGCTCAAGGCGTGGCGCTCGGCCTTCCCCGGCACGGTCCAGGACCGCGACGACATCCCCGACTCGCTGCTGGAGCACATGCGCTACCCCGAGGACCTGTTCAAGGTGCAGCGCTACCAGTTCGCGCGCTACCACGTGACCGACCCGGGCGACTTCTACCAGGGCAACGACCGATGGGAGGTCCCCGAGGACCCGTACGCCGAGAACAACTACCAGCCGCCGTACCGGCTCTTCGTCGACGACCCGACGACGACCGGCGACGAGACCTGGTCGCTGACCTCGACGTTCACGCCGTACGACAAGAACAACCTGGCGGCGTTCCTCTCGGCCAACTCCGACGCGACGTCCGACGACTACGGGGAGATGCGCGCACTGCAGCTGCCCAACGAGCAGACGCCGGGCCCGGGGCTGATCGCCAACGAGATGGCCTCCAGCGACAACGTCAGGCGCGAGCTGCAGGCGTTCAACATCGGCGAGACGACCCCCAACTTCGGCAACCTGCTGACGTTGCCCGTGGGGGAGGGGCTGATGTACGTCCAGCCGGTCTACGCCACCCGGCAGCTCTCCGAGGCCAGCTACCCGATCCTGCAGTTCGTGATCGTGTCGTTCGGCGACGAGGTCGGCATCGGTGACTCGCTGGTCGAGGCGCTGGCCGACGTGCTCGGCGTCGACCCGGAGTCGGTCACCGACCCGACGCCGCCCGAGCCCGGCCAGGGGGGCAACAACCAGCCGGGGCCCAACCAGAGCACCGACGAGCAGATCGCCTCGCTGCTGCGCCAGGCCCAGGCCGCCTTCGACGCCGCCGAGGCGGCGTACCGCGAGGGCGATCCGGTCGAGGCCGCGGAGCAGCAGGAGCGGGCGCGCCGCCTCATCGAGCAGGCGGTCTCGCTCTACGAGGGGAGCACCAACGGCGGTGACGCCGCCTCCCAGGCCTCCGACGGCTGATGGTCGCGAGTGGGGTGACCCACCCCACTCGCGCCCGATTTGGGTACGCCGGTCGGCGTCCCGTAAGGTGGTGTTCACCGACGCGGGGTGGAGCAGCTCGGTAGCTCGCTGGGCTCATAACCCAGAGGTCGCAGGTTCAAATCCTGCCCCCGCTACAATGTGATGTCTCAAGACATCGGCGACACCCGGACCTGCGAATGCAGGTCCGGGTGTTGTTCATTTCGGGGTTCTGCGGGTGGGGCCTTTGGGTGCTCCGGTGGGCTGGTAGTCGCGGCTGGGGTCGAGGATCAGTTCTCGCAGTAGCTCGCCGGTGGCGGCGTTGACCACCCTGATCTCGAGGTCTTGGACGAGCAGGATGACGCAGGTTCCGGCGTGGGTTCGTCCGATTCCGATGTGGTGTAGTCGGCTGCTGTGGCGCAACGTCACCGAGCCGGCCTTGTCGACGCGGTCGTGCCGGATTCGATCGTGGGTCTCGGGGTCGGTGGTCGCGCCCGGCAGCGCCTTCGGCATCGAGTTGTAGAGCGTCGCGGGGGTGGCCCGGTGGGGCAGGGAGCGGTGCGGCCGTCGGTGGTTGTACTCGTCGGTGAAGAGGTCCAGGAGTGTTTGGAGTTCGGCGATGGTGCTCGGCTGGACCGGCTGGACGCGCAGCCACTTCTTCATCGTCTGCTGGAACCGCTCGGTCTTGCCGCAGGTGGTGGGGTGACCTGGGCGGGAGTTCTTCTGGACGATGTGGCGGCGGCTGAGCTCGGCCTCGAAGGAGTTCTTGCCGCCCTGGCGGCCGTGGCCGGCCAGACGAACGGTGTAGACCATGCCGTTGTCAGTGAGCGTGGACGCGGGAATCCCGTGCCGGGTAAGGGCTTCTCGGAACGTCGTGACCACGATCGGGGTGGTGGTCCGCTGGTGTGCGGTGACGTGCAGGGCGTAGCGGGTGCAGTCGTCGAGCCAGCTGATGATCTCCACGTCCGCGCCGGGGTGGCCGTCGTGACGGGTGAGCCGGTAGTGGGTGAAGTCGGATTGCCAGGTCTCGTTGGGCATCGATGCTTCGAACCGGACGTAGGAGGACTTCGGCCGCTTCTTCGGCTCGGGGATCACTAGCCCGGCCGCGGTGAGGTGGCGGCTGATGGTCGACCTGGACACCCGGTGGCCGTGGTGGTGGGTCAGGTGCCAGGCGATGGTCTCGGGTCCGGCGTCCAGGCCGGCCTCGGCCAGTTCCTTGCGAAGCCGCACGATGAGGTCCACCACCTCGGCCTCGAGGGCACCGGGGGAGGTCTTGGGGCGCCGCGATCGAGGTTCCAGAGCCGCCTCGCCCTCGGCCTCGTAACGGGCCTTGAGCTTGTAGACCCAGGCGCGGTGCACGCCGTACCGGGCAGCGACCTCAGCGGGAGTCTGGTGGTCGACGAACAGGGCGGTGATGACCAGGCGGGCCTTCGACGTGGGCTGCGGCATGGCCGAGCATCGAGCCCGCCGAGAGTGTCGCCGATGACCTGCGACACGTGTCGCCTATGTCTTGAGACATCTGTCGCCGATCTCCTGAACCAGCACACTGCCCCCGCTACAAAATTCAGGCGTGGGATCCAGTCGGATCCCACGCCTGAAAGCATTTTGATTTGATCCACCTTCCAAGAACCCTCCATTTTGGGTGCGCGGAGCTCACTTTCCGCCTCGTCCGGATGGCCGAGCACCGACTGCTGCCGGTCGTTCCCGATGCCTACGGTGTCGTCTGCGCACCTTATGTGCATGAGCACCCATCACCTCGAAGGTCTCGAACAGCTCATCAGCATCGACGAGCTCTCCGACTACCTCGGCGTACCGGTCAAGACGATCTACGACTGGCGGCTGACGGGCCACGGTCCCTGCGCGATCCGGGTCGGCCGGCATCTGAAGTACGCGATCTCGGACGTCCGCGAGTGGCTGGCCAGCCAGCGCGAGAGCGTGCCAGGACGGGCTGCAAGCGGAGAGTGACCAATGGCTAGGCCGCGCACACCGATCGGGACCTTCGGTGACATCGACTTCACGACGTTGGGGTCTGAGCGGGTTCGTGCCCGAACCCGAGTTCGCGACTTCGACGGCCAGATTCGTCGTGTGGAGGCGACGGCGCCGAGCAAGAAGCTCGCCGAGCACCGGCTGAAGGAGAAGCTGGCCCAGAGGGCAACGCACGCCGGCGGCAGCCGCCAGCTGACCCCCGACAGTTCATTCAAGGAGCTCGTGGAGGTCTGGCTCGCCGACCTGGACGTCGAAGGCGGCTTGGCGCCGAGCACCAGGGCTCTTTACGAACGCAACATGCGCCAACTGGTGATGCCGGCCTTCGAGCACTACACCCTCCGCGAGGTAACGATCGGCCGGATCGAACCGTTTCTCAAGTCGCTGGCTGCGAACAAGAGTTACAGCTATGCCAAGCAGGCCAAGACCGTGCTGAACCTCGCGCTCGGGCTGGCGGCGCGCTACGAGGCGATTCCGAAGAATCCCGTCCGCGAGGCGAAGCGAATGAGGAAGCCGCAGTCGCACTCGCGGCGTGCTACGCAACGTGATCCAGCACCCCGCCATCGGTGGAGGTCGTCCCTGCGCAACCGGGGCTGGTAGACGAGGGTCCAGTGCTCCTCGGTGCGGAAACCGTTGACTTCGAGCAGGGAGTCGACGTTGATGGTCAGCGTCCCGCCCAGCAGGTCCTGGCAGTGCCGCACCGGGTCGAGGGGACGGGGGTCGGGCACCGTGCCGCCCAACAGCTCGACCTGCCGCCAGTAGCCGACGATCCGGCGCACCTGCGCGGCGTCGTCCATGTCGACGCAGGGCTCGACTGCTTCCTGGAGGCAGTTCTCGGCGCCGGCGGCCGCGGCGTCGAGGATGGCCTGCTGCTGGGTCTCCAGGATCCCCAGCAGGGCGGCCTGGCGCGAGCGAGTACTGTGCGAGCGCTCCGGTGCTGGATGGTTTCGATGTCTGTGCCTTCTTGGTCAGCTCGCCCGAGCAGATGATGACCGTGGTCGCTCGGTGTGTCGAGCTGGGCATCGCGCACGGCGACATTCACGACCGCGGGGAGTTCGGAATCTCGATGGATGTGGCGGATCCGGCGGGGACCCTCCTTCGCTTCAGGTCCAGCCTGGACCTGGCCTCCAGCGCCTGGATCCGTGAGGCGTCTCCCGGCGCAGTCGCGGAACCCGACGCCACCCGAGCCACCGCTGACTGACCTGACAGACACTAACGTGCGAAGAGGCCCGGCGCGTGAGCGCCGGGCCTCTTCTTCCCCCACGATCCGGTGGCGGCTACCGAGCACGCCGCCACCGGGACCGGGTCACAGGTTTGGCGCCACCCCCGTTGCGACGTTCCCGTTGACCCGGAGCGTGTAGTTGTTGATCCGCTGCCCATTGAAGCCGTAGACCTTGACGTAGAAGTGCGTGTGGTCGAACACGAAGTCGCCGTCGTTCTTCTTGACGTCGAAGGCCTCGTCGTTCGTGCCGCCGACCGAGGAGCTTCCGACGAACGTGCCGTTGGCCCGGAAGACCTGCATGTCCAGGTCGCCGTCGGTCTGGGCCGGGCTGTCCCCGACCTCGAGGCGGATCCGCGCGGTGAGGTCACGGCTTGAGAACAGGTCGGTGTTGTTCTCGGCGAGGTTGATCCGGAACCAGTCGGCGTCCTGTAACAGGATCTGCTCGGAGCGGATCACCTGGTCTGCACCCGTGTCACCCGACAGGGTGGCGATGCTGGGGGCAGATCCGATGCCGCCGTCGGTGTCGGTGGCGTCGTCGTTGAAGATCGTGCCGACGCCCTGGCTGTCCGAAATGGTGGCGTTGGACGGCGAGAGGAGGTTCACGAAGAAGCTCTCGTGGCCCTCCACGGCCAGGTCACCGTTGACCGCGATGGAGACGGTCCTCGAGGTCTGCCCGGGCGAGAACACCAGCGTCCCGGACTGTCCCACGAAGTCGCTGCCGGCGAAGGCGCTGCCGCTCGCTGTGGAATAGGCCACCGACACCGGCTGCGGGCTGGGCGATGACAGGGTCACGTTGAACGCGTAGAGATTGCCGGCCAGCCAGCCCTCGTTCTTCCCGACGTTGCCAATGGCGATGCCGGGGCCGTCGTCGTCGCGGATCGTGCCCGCACCGTTGGCGTCGGCGATCGTCGCGTTGACGGCGTTCGCCAGGGTCAGCGCGATCTGCTCGTCGACCTCGTCGGTCGAGTCGCCGAGCACCTGGACGGTGAGCTGCTTGTGCTGCTCACCGGGAGCGAACGTCAGCGTTCCGGACTGCGGGGTCGCGGTGAAGTCGAGGCCGGACGTGGCCGCCGGCGAGCCGGGGCCGAAGGCGTAGCCGACGGAAACCGGCTGCGCGCTCGGCGTGGAGAGCGAGACTGGGAAGGTCATCGCGGTGGCGCCCGCATTCCCCTCGTTGACCAGGCCCCCGTTGCCCGCGGCCAGGGCGGGAGCCGTGTCGTCGTCGGTGACGGTGACGTTCGCGGTCCGGTCGGCGATCGAGGCTCCGCCGGCGTTGGAGATCTTGACCTTGAAGCGTTCGGTGGGCTCGTTGAGCAGGTCCCCCTTGAGGGTCGTGCAGACGGTCTTGGTCCTGCCCGAGCCCTTCCGGAACACGAGGGTCCCGCTCTTGGCGACGTAGTCGGAGGGAGCCGTGGCCGTGCCGTTCGCCGTCGTCCAGTCGACGGTCGTACGCCGCTGGGGCCGCTGCGAGAGCCGTACCTTCGCGCACACGGTCCGGTTCGCGTCGGTCTCGACGATGGCGGCGTCGAGGACCCGGAACGACGGAGCGGCCGCGGTCGCCGCCGGCGCGCTGACGATCCCCAGCGTGGTGACACTGGCCGAAGCCAGGGCGACGACGCTCAGTGCGCTCGTCCTGCCGAGGCGGCCCCTCGGCGTGTTGACATTGAACATCTTGCTCCCTCTTTCCGTTGTGACGATCGGCGGAGTGCCGCCGAGCCCCCTGTGGGCCACGCAGGGAAGGAGCGCGCTGGGGCCGCGTTGATACATCGGGCCGCCCGGGCACGGTGAGGACGGCGCCGGTGCGGACCTCGTCGGTGGCGCGACCCACGGGTCTCGCGCCGCGCACGTCGCGGCGTCCGGGGCCACCGTCCGTCACTATGCTGAGCCACTGGTGACGGCAGCAGTGAGGACGGGTGTGTGAGCGACGACGAGGCGTACCCCGTCCCGCGGCTCGTCGCCGCCGCCGTGGACGGGAACGCGAAGGCCTGGCAGGAGCTGGTCGCCAGATACACGCCCCTCCTCCTGTCCGTCGTACGCCGGCACCGGCTCCAGGACGACGACGCGGAGGACGTCGTGCAGACGGTCTGGCTGAGGCTGGTCGAGCACCTGGGTGAGCTCCGGGAGCCGGCCGCCCTACCCGGCTGGATCCTCACGACCGCACGAAACGAGTGCCTGCGGGTGATCCGGGCCCGCCGGGTGATCCCGTCATCGGACCCCTTCGGGCACCGGAGCGCAGCAGGTGCCGACGTGGTGGACCAGGCTGTGGACACCACCATGCTCGACGCCGAGAGGCACGGGGCGCTGCTGGCGGCCATGGCCGAGCTCCCCCAGCGCCAGCGCGCACTGCTCGCGCTGCTCATCGAGGACCCACCGGTGCCCTACGAGGAGGTCAGCGCCCGGCTCGGGATACCGGTCGGCAGCATCGGGCCGACGCGGGCACGAGCCCTCGCACGGGTCCGCGCGTACCCGGCCGTCAGGGCGTTGCTCGACGGCTGAGGGCCGGCCGCGTCAGCCGGCCCCCACGCAGACGAACGCGGCCGCCGCTGCACGCTCCTCGTCGCTCGACCTGCACGCGCCGGCCTGGGCGTGCGCCAGGGCCGCGGCCGGCGTCGCCCCTGTCGCGACCGCTCGGTGGAACGCCTCCATGAGCGGGACCGTCGCGGCGTCGGAGACCTGGACGACCGGTGCCACGAACGTCGACGTGCCGAGGGCGAGCAGCGCGGCACCGAAGCCGAGCACCTCCTGACCGGTGACGGCCTGAACCTGTCCGGCATCGCAGGCGGACAGGACGACGTGCCGCGGGGCTGCGTCGAGACCCTCGATCTCGTAGACCGTCAGCGGCCCGTCGGCGAGCGCCACCGACGAGAAGAGCGGATTGTCGGCGCGTACATGACCGTGCGCGGCCAGGTGGAGCCGCTCGGCGCCGTCGATGCGGCGGACGACCTCGTCGCAGCTCGCTGCTCCGTCGACCAGCAGCGACGAGACTGCGTAGAGCCCGGCGACCCGCTCCGCCTCCGTCCGGCCACCGGGCAGCCCCGGGCCTGCGACGCACACCGTGCTGCCGGTCGGCGCTCGCCGCAGGCTGACCGCCGCCTTGTGCCACAACGCCGCCGAGGGACTGATGGTGACAGCGCGTCCGGCGCAGCTCGGCAGCGCCGACCAGGTCATCGCCTGCAGGGCCGGGCTCGGCACCACGACCAGGGCCCGTTCACCGACGGTCCCTAGCAACGGTCGGACGAGCAGCGCGTCGAGGGTGTCGCCGGCGCGCTCCAGCACCGCGGCCGCCGCCGCTGTCCCACCACGTGCCCCGCGGCCGGGACGGGCGAGCCGGTTGAGTGCGAACGGGACGTGGGCCAGCGCGCGGCGGACCTCGTCGACGCCGGTCAGGTCGTGGAGCCGGGGCCTGCCCTGAACGACGGTGATCGCGAGGACCGCGCCCGCGGTCTCCACGAACTCGACGAGGGCCGCGTCTCCGAGTGGACCGGCCAGTTCGTCGACGGAGCGTGTCGGTCCCGGCGCCGCCTCGGCGCGGCCCTCGGCCGTCCGGGAGCGGTCCCGGATGCGGCGTTCAAGCAGCACCTGGCGCTGCACCAGCCGGGCGTCGTCCATGCCCTCGTCTCGCGCCTCGTTGATCTGCGCCATCGTGGACCGGAGCTGCGCAAGGTCGCGCGAGAGCTCCGGGTCGTCCGGCGGTCTCGCCGGTCGTACCCGCAGGGCGCTGCCCCGGTCACGCTCTGCCCACTCCAGGACGCGGCGCGGTTCTCCGCCCTCCAGGGCCATCTGCAGGCCCAAGCGCGCCAGCGCCCCCCGGTGCGCACTCACGTGGGCACGAAGCTCGGTGGCCCCCAAGCTGGCCTGGTGCTCGTCGACGATGCGGGCCCCGGCCCTCAGCGCCGCCAGGGCCCCCGCCCGGCGGCCCTCGGCCCGGCGGAGCAACGCCTCCGCCAGCCAGGCGCGGGCCCGTACCTCCGCGGGCCCGGTCGACCGTGCGGTGCTGGCCGCGGTGAGGTAGCGATGCGCACTGGTCCGCCGCCCCTGGTCCAGGGCGATCCGTCCCGCTAGCACCAGCGCCTCGAGCCCGGGGACGGTCCAGCCCGCGTGCTGGAGCTCGCGCGCCACCCGCGCAACGCGTGCGGCGTCGACCTCGCCGGGGGCGGACACCAGGTCGGCCTGGAGCCGGGCGTAACGAGCCAGCACGACCGCGCTGCTGCGTCCGCGGCGACGGAAACCGTCGAGGGCACCGTCGGCGGCTCCTCTCGCCGTGCCGTGGTCGCCCTGCACCAACGCCACTGTTGAGAGCAGCAGCAGGGCCTCGGGGACGTGCACCTCGCGACCCTGGTCGGCGTACGCCCCCACCGCCGCGTCGGCGGTGGCGCGCGCCTCCGCCAGCAGCCGGACCCCTAGCAGCACCTTGGCCCGGTCCACGAAGAGGGAAGGCTCGACGAGCCCGAACTCCCGGTACCGCGCCTCGGCGGCGTCGAAGTGACGCAGGGCAGCCGGTACGTCGCCCCGGGTGGCCGCGAGACAGCCCAGGTTCTGCTCCGCATACGCACCGGGCAGGTCGAGACCGTGCTCGTCACACCAGCGTCGTGCCTCCTCGAGGTCGGTCCGCGCGGCGCCGAACGCCCGCCGCTCTACGTGGATCAAGCTGCGGTTGGACAGTGCTCGAGCCGCCCACTCCGCGTCGGCCTCTGCCCGCAGCGCCGGCAGCGACTGACGCAGCGCCCGCAGCGCGTCGTCGTATCTGCCCAGCTCCTGGAGGATGGCGGCGTGCTGGACCCCGGCACGCGCGGCGTGCAGGCCCACCAGGTCGTCGCGCGCAGCCCGGATGGTGCGCGAGGCCTGCGCGGGGAGACCGCGCAGGACGAGCGCCGACGCCAGGCTCATCCGCGCCTCACCGAGGCGTCGTGCGGAGCCCGCCCGCCGCGCAGCGGTGACGGCGCGACGCAGGTGGTCCACCGAAACCTCGAGCTCGCCCAGACTTATCGCAGCGACCCCGAGGGCGCGCTCCGCCGCGCTTGCGGCGTCCCACGCGCGCGCGGCCCGGGCGCGCTCCACGACGTCGGCACCCAGCCGGCGGGCGGCGGCGGGGTCGAGCGCGGCGAGGCGCAAGGCCTCCTCCGCTGTGTCCGCCAGCAGGCCGCGGTCGACGAGCTCGGGTGCCTCCTCGAGCGGCAGGGGGGCCATCTCCCGACAGTGGCGCCGGTGAGGAGGGGTGTCAATGGACCGGACAGCCCCTAGGGTGAAAGTTGGTGGAGCCGCTCTCCGCCGGCGTTGGTCATCTGCGAGGGGAGATGTCATCGATGCACGTGGCGGACCGGAGCGGCAACAGCACCGCCTCGTACTCACCGGACCTGGTTGTCGCCGTCGAGCACACGCGGGAGGTGCTCGGTGCCCTGGAGGAACTGGGCGTGCGCGTCGGGGAGGTCGAGGAGAGCCCGGATCTCGGGCTGTCCCTCGTGCCTCTCCTCGACAGCGCAGCTTCGGCCAAGGACTCCGCGGAGCCGGGCGATCTCGACGATCTCCTCGAGCGCCTTCGCGGCCACTTCTCGGGGAAGTACGCCGGCTGGATGCCGACCATCGGCAAGAACCGGCTCCTCGGCGAGGTGGTCGGCGGCGGGAAGATCTCGCACGGCGGCGCGCTCGCCCCCGCCCTCAGCGCCGAGCAGCCGCCCGCCCGGGAGGCCCGATCGGGTCGCGGGGTCCGGGTCGGCGTGCTGGACACCGCGATCGCCAGTCACGACTGGCTGGCCGGCGGCTGGGTGGCCGCGGCCGGTGACGTGCTGCCGCCAGACTCTCCGCAGCACGCGGCCGCCGGGCACGCCACCTTCCTCGCCGGCCTGGTCCTCCGAGAGGCTCCGGGGTGCGTGGTCGTCGCGCGCCAGGTCCTCTCCGACGAGGGTCTCGCGGACTCCTGGGCCGTCGCCCGGGAGATCGTCGAGCACGGCCGGGAGGGGCTCGACGTGCTCAACCTGTCGCTCTTCTGCCACACCGACGACGGCCAGCCACCTCTCGTCCTGGCCCGGGCGATCGCGCGTCTCCCCTCCGAGACCGTGGTGGTCGCCGCGGCCGGCAACCACGATGCCGACGACGGGGAGCTCGGCAATCCGCGCCCGCCCGCATGGCCGGCGGCCCTCGACGGGGTGGTCGCGGTCGGGGCGACCGACGACGCGGGGGAGGAGGCGCCGTTCTCACCCCGGGGCGTCCCGTGGGTGGACGTGCTGGCGCCGGGGGTCGACCGGGTCAGCACCTACCTGAGGGGTGACGTCTCGTTCGACGGCGGCGACACGGAGAAGTTCGATGGTCTCGCCAGCTGGAGCGGCACTTCATTCGCGGCCGCCTCGGTGAGCGGCGTCATCGCCGCCGCGACGGTGCCGGGCCAGATGAGCGCCCGAACGGCGTGGGAGCGCCTGCGCGAGGGGAACAAGCGACCGTTCACACTGCCGCTCGGTCGCTGAAGAGCCGTCTAGACCTGCACCCAGTCGGTGAGGATGGTGTCGCCGCCCGTCACGCATCGCAGCCGGACGGGCCCTCGACGTACGCCCACGAAGCGGAAGAGCCCCAGCTCGTCCGCCTCGGCGCTCGCGAGCTCGCCGGACGGGCCGAGCAGCGTCACGGTCCCGCGGGTCGGCGGGACCAGCTGGCCCACCAGTCCGTCCGGTGTGTGCTCCAGCTCGACACCGAGCGCCTCACCCTCGAACACGAGCTGCCGCGACGCCGTACCGGCGTCGCGCACGAGCGCGGCCTCGTCGGCCAACGAGTCGTAGGTGAGCGCTGCGAGCTCGGCGTCGATGGTGCGCCACGAGAACGCGGCCTCGGCAGCGGCGGCCATGGTCTCGGTCGGCTCGCCTGCCTGGCGGGTTGCGTCCGCGAGCGCAGCGAGCAACGCGTCGTCGCTCCAGCCCTTGCCCTCCATCGAGGCGCCACCTCCGTCGTCTGTTCGGCCTCCCTGCGCGCGAGCCGTCCACGACGGCGGCCGGGAGATGGCCCCTGAGGCGGGGCCCCGCTACCTGTCAGAGTAGTGGGGCCGGGCGTTGATACCAGAACGGCAGGTCTTCCCCCCTGTCTGCTCGGCGGGCTTCCGACAGAAATCGGGAGTTCAGCCGACAGAACTCGGTAAGAGCCGTCTTTGGCCCGAGAAATCGGTGCCGGGGGCGGCTCTCGGCGTCCTCGGACTCCTGGATTTGAGCCGTGAAGGGCTGCTCAGAGCCGTCGGGCGTGGTCGTCACCTCCTCCCGCGAGGCAACCGTCCGATACAAGGAAGCCATCGACGCCTACATCAAGAAGCGCGGCTAGTGGGCCTTGGCTTTCTCGGCGATCCGGAAGGCGGCTCGGAGATCGTCATCGAGTTTGACCGCCCGAAGCGGGCAGCCCGCCGCAACGGTGCGAAGTCGGGTCCGCTCGATGCGATCCGAGCCGCGCGTGAAGCGATGGCTCGACCTCAGTTGCGAACTCCCCGCAGCGGGGGAGAACGCCAAGCACTCTCAGTGCTCTTGGCTGCTCGCCGCTCCGCGATCAATGCCTTACCGAGGCTCAGTTGCAGGTCTTCAGCCTGGTGATCGCCGCACCTGAACCATCCGAGCTCGTTGGCGGTCAGCGCAAAACCTCGCAGCCAGGACCTTCACCGCCTGATCCGAACGCCACCGTGCCCAGACCTCATCGACCTCCACTGGCGACAACTTCAACGGCCTCGCCACCACGCCCACCTCGCCGTTGCCGCAGCGTGGCCCCTCCTCGATGGATCGGTGCTTGTTGTTCACTCATGTGGAGCAGGTGCCATGGGCGATCATGTCGTGCACTTCTCTGAAAGAGTCAGCGACACACGAGTCGGATGTGCCCCGTTGGCGACGTAACCGACGCCGGGGCTGCCAAGTGTCGCTTGGCGCACCACCAAGCGCTCTCCGACTCCGTCCGATGTCCGGCCCGGACTCTCCGGTCCGGGCCTCCTCTTGACTGCACGTCACTTTGGGGTTCTGATCATCCGCGAAGGGGTCTCTGCGGGACTGCAGATCGCCGCTTCTCCGTACTACTCGGTCCTGGAGGCATCTGTGTCCTGTTCTCGTTGGGCGATGGCGCGCAAACGCGTCCTCGCATCCCTAGCGATGATCGGTCTGGTGGCAGCAACCCTGTCCATCACCTTCGTCGCGCCGGCCGCCGCGCGCTCTACTACGCAGGAGCGCGCGTTCAAGACCGGCAACTACATCGTCACCCTGACCGACACCCCCGCTGCGGGCTACCGCGGCACGGTGCGCGGCTACCCCGCAACGCGTCCGGCGCCGGGTAGAAAGTTCGACGCCACTTCCTCCGCGGCCGTGAAGTACCGCGGCTTCCTCCGGTCGAAGCACGACCGTCTCCTGGCCAAGGTCGGTGCCGAGGCGTACTACGACTACACCGTGGCGCTCAACGGCTTCGCCGCCCACCTCACCGCCAAGCAGGCGACGACGTTGGCCAGGCAGCCCGGTGTCGTCACCGTGGCTCCGGACGCGATCCGGAAGGTGGACACGTTCAGGTCTCCAGAGTTCCTCGGGTTGCGTGACGAGGGCAGCCTCTGGGAGCAGGTCGGCGGCCAGGACATGGCCGGCAAGGGCGTCATCGTCGGTGTTCTCGACACCGGCATCTGGCCGGAGAGCAAGTCGTTCGCCGGCGAGTTCGTCAAGCGCAACAGCGCCGGGCAGATCATCCCCGGCCAGGGCATCCGTGCGAGCTGGCGCGGCATCTGCCAGGAGGGCGAGCGCTGGAACGCGCAGGACTGCAACGACAAGCTGATCGGCGCCCGGTACTACGTCTCCGGCTTCGGCAAGCGCGACGTCGACCCCTCCGACTTCTTCTCCCCGCGTGACGCCGACGGGCACGGCTCGCACACGGCGTCGACCGCAGCAGGCAACGCCGTGGACGACGTGAACGTCGACGGCACCGAGTTCGGCGACATCAGCGGAATGGCCCCGGCGGCCGACGTCGCGGCGTACAAGGTCTGCTGGACCGGCCACCTGAAGCGCGGAATCCCAGACGGTTGCTCCAACTCCGACTCGGCTGCCGCGGTCGACCAGGCCGTCGTCGATGGTGTCGACGTGATCAACTACTCGATCGGCGGCACCAGCGAGCCGGGCACCTTCGACGCGGTCGACGTGGCGTTCATGTTCGCCGCGGAGGCCGGTGTCTTCGTCGCCACCTCCGCGGGCAACAACGGGCCAGGCGCCAGCACCCTCGGAAAGTGGCCCACCCCGTGGACCACGGGCGCCGCTGCGAGCACCCACTGGATCGCCGAGCAGAAGCTCGTCCTCGGGAACGGCGACGAGTTCATCGGTGCGTCGACGACGGCGTCGTTGTCCGACCCGACACCGATGATCGCCGCGCGTGACTCCGGTGCGGCAGGAGTCACGGCCGACAATGCCGCGCTCTGTCTCCCCGGAAGCCTCGATCCCAGCAAGGTCACCGGGAAGCTCGTGGTCTGTGAGCGTGGAAACAACGCCCGCATCGAGAAGTCGTTCGTCGCGCAGGACGCGGGCGCGGTCGGGATGGTCCTGGTGAACCCAACGCCGAACTCGCTGAACGGTGACCTCCACGCGATCCCGAGCGTCCATGTGGACAACGAGGCGTACGAACCGCTCAACGAGTACCTCGAGACGGCCAACCCGGTCGGCAGGATAGTGCCGCTCGCGCCTGGCGAGTCGGACACCGAGGTGCCCGAGATCGCGGCGTTCTCGTCTCGCGGCCCGTCGATCACCACTAGCGGCGACATCCTCAAGCCGGACATCGCAGCTCCGGGTGTCGACGTACTGGCGGCGGTCTCGCCGGTAGGGCCGACTCACTTCGGTCGCAACTACGACCTGGTCTCCGGTACGTCGATGGCGTCGCCACACATCGCCGGTCTGGGTGCGCTGCTATACCAGAATCACACCGACTGGAGCCCGATGATGATCAAGTCGGCGCTGATGACGACAGCTGTCGACCACGCGTCGACCGGTGCCATCGACAGTGGCGTCTTCGCCCAAGGTGCAGGTTTCGTTCAGCCGAACCCGGCCGCCGATCCGGGCATCGTCTTCGATAGCGGGCTGATCGACTGGCTCGGCTACCTCGAGACGATCGTGGGTGACCTCGATGCTGCCTTCGGCACTACCATCCCGACGGTGGACGGCAGCCAGCTGAACCAGGCTTCGATCGCCCTGGGCAGCCTGACCGGTGTCGAGACGGTGGTCCGGACGCTCACCAACGTGAGTGACCAGGCCGAGACCTACACGCCTTCGGTCGACATCGACGGAATCACGGTCGAGTTCGACCCCGCGACGGTCACCGTGCCGGCGGGCGGGTCGCGCAACGTTGAGATCACCTTCACCCGTGACGACGCGGCAGCCGATGAGTACGCCACGGGCAGCCTGACCTGGGAGGGCGACAACGGCCACCAGGCCCGGATGCCGCTCGCCGTTCGTCCGGTCGACGTCGATGCCCCGGCTGAGGTCACGGGCGACGGCGCTGCCGGGGGCCTGGAGGTCGAGGTGACCTCCGGCTTCAACGGGACCCTGGGGAGCGATGTGCACGGCCTCGTGGGGGCGACCCCGTCTGCGGAGTCGGTGACTGTCGGACCGTTCGACGACGCGAACCCGGTGGCGGACGCCGACACCGATCGCTTCGAGGTGGACGCGACCGGCGCCAAGGCGATCAGGTTCGACGTAGACGGAGCGGCTAGCGCCGACCTCGACCTCTGGGTCTACCAGGTGGTCGACGGCGAGGAGGAGCTCATCGACCTCAGCGCCGACGGCGACGCCGACGAGACGGTGACCCTGCGCGATCCGGAGGACGGCACCTACGTTGCCTACGTCAACGGGTTCGCCGGCGACGGCAACTACCAGTGGACGCAATGGGTCGTCGGTGACGCCGACGTGGGCAACCTCGACGTCGCTCCCGCCAGCCAACCCGTCACCGTGGGTGAGACGGTTGCCTTCGACGGGTCGTGGTCCGGTCTCGACCCGGCCCAGCGCTGGTTCGGTGTGCTCGGCTGGACTCGCGACGGCACGGAGGAGGTCGGCAGCACGCTCGTCTCCATCGGCTGACAACCGCGAACGCCGCCGGTCGACCCTCGGTCGACCGGCGGCGTCGCCGTCTCCTACGAGCGAACCGCCGCGGACTCCTGCGAACCCAACGGCTGGTCGGCGAACGCCTGCTCGACGTCGACCGCGAAGCACGGGTTCGAGCTCGACTGGCCCAGCGTCGAGTCGACGTGCTGCTGAACCGACTCGACCGAATGGCCCTCCCGGAGGCACACGGCCTCGGACCCGTCGCTGACTGCTGGAGACGACTGTGCACAGCTCCGACGCTCTGCCCTCGGCTCGCATGGTGGCGCGTTAACCGGAGGCACTCGTGTCGTCGGTTGACATGGCAAGCGAGCAGACACCAGCCGAGCGCCGCGGGACGTGGAGTCACGGATCCACATTTGCGGCGCTGGTGCGCGTGGCAGGACGTTCGGGTTCAGCGAGGAGCAAGCAGCGGCCGCGCTCGACATGCAGCTCCGCCGCCTAGGCAAGACGACCCAGTCTTGGATGCGCTCCGACGTTTGACGAGATGCGCCTAGAACGCGAGCGGCTCACCCGGCCCTGAGCGCGGAGGTCGCAACAGCCCGACTCTCGGCAGTTGAATGCGTTTTGAGGTACGCCGGAACGCGGGCGGGTACTCGGGACGGTCCACCGACCTGGAACGCGCGCGTAACGTCGACTGGGGACGGAGTTCTTGGACGAACCGGGCACCGTCGAGTCCGTCGATCGGATCCTCCGTGCGGTCAACGCCTGAAGACGTGAGACGACCTCGCCTTGGGGTGACGCGCCTTCATTCCCTGCCCAGGTCGCGGTGGAAAGACGCACCCGGTCGATGTGATTGCAAGGCTGCGTCGTTTCGCTTGGGGATCGCTCTGCAGTGTGGCTGTTGGCCGAGATCGTTGGGCCGCGCGTCGGCAAGGCGAGAAGTGGTAGGCCCGCGGTGCCGCCGTGAGTCGCGACCACCCCTGCGGCCAGTAAGTGCTGCTGACTTTGTCTGTTCTCGCCGCTCCATGGTCAATCGCCTCGTGCTCAGCAATACTGGTGGCGTCGCTCGCGAGGACGGCGACGAATCGGGCATCGAGGGTCCACTCGTCGCCCCCACGGCGGGCACTGTCCGTCCGTGGGACGCGGCGCAAGAGGCCTGCTCAACGGGACGGAGGGGCCTTGGCCAGACAAGACGCCAACACAGGTACCGAGCGCCCGTCGGTGACCCTGACCGCCATGGTCGGAGTGGGAATGTTGATCGCACTGGGCGGGCTCGTCATGGTGATTGCTGGGCTCGGCGGGTCGACGTCATTTGAGGCCGACTTGGGTGGCTTCACCGTCAGTACCGGTAGCACTGGGTTGGCCGTCATTGTGCTGGGACTTGGCTTCGCAGGGTTCGTGATGGCCAGGATCCCTGCCGGCGCCAGTTTGCTTTCCGAACGGGAGACCACACCGCTTGAGCGGCTCCAACAGGCGGCCCGGCCGGTGCTGCTGGCTGCACTGGTGGTGCTCGCGTTGCTCGTGATCTCCCTTCTCTGGTCATGATCGGGACACGGTCGTGACCGGGGACGAGGGGGAGCCGGCGTTCCTACTTGGTGGCCCCTCGTCGTGCTTGGATCTGGTCAGGGACCCGGCCTCGGGTGCTTGGCGTGACGTGGCGTCGACCGCAGACCAGTTGGCCTCGGACGCGCTCTTCAATCGGCTGCGGGAGGGCGTCCGGCCAACGGCGGAAGGCCCACGCCGGATCGTCGCGGTGATCGACTCTGGGATCCTCGAAGCACACCCACGCATCCGAGGGATGATCGTCGACCACCACGACTTCACTGGGCGCGGTCGCGGCGACGAGCATGGTCACGGGACATTGGTGGCGCTGATCCTGTTACGCGGCAACGACACCACCAACCTTTGGGATGGCCTTCTCGACGTGCGGGTCTGCGGACCCAGCCCGGTCACCACCGAAGCCAGCTTGGAGCAAGCCATCGACTGGGTGACTGCCTGGGCGCTCGCACGGCCGGACTGCCGAGTCTCGATGAATCTGAGCATCGGGGTCCGGCGTGCGGGGCCGTTTCGCTCCGGCTGCCGGGGTAAGTGTCGAGTGTGCCGCGCAGCAATCCGGGCAGCGGATGCCGGTGTGTTCGTCACTGCGGCGGCCGGCAATGATCGGGTGACCACCTGCCCGGCTGCTGCGGCTTTCGTGCACCCGGCGATCGTGGCGGCCACGGGGCTCTTCGAGACAGCGGCCCGCGGCACCCACGGCGCTGAGGGCACCGTATACACCGGGCCGCTTCGCGCGGCGGACGGCGCGGTCGGGCTGGCCGATCCGGATGCGGCGCTGGCGGCGGCAGGTCAATTTCTCGCGGAGCAGCGCAGCGACGACGCGAAGGTCGTTCTGTTGGCGGTGGCCGAGCACGCTGAACTGCATAACGACCCCGCCCTGCTGGCCACCGCGCAGCAAGACCTGGGCTTGGTGGCAAGGCTGGACGGTGATCTGCGTGAGGCGGAACGAATCTGGCGCGAGGTGCTCGCGAGTGGGCAACCGGTCACGGGGCTGACTGGGTTGAGCCTGGGCGTCTTGCTCGAGGAGACCGGCCGGCGGAGCGAGGCGATCGCGGTGCTGCGCACCGCCGCCGCCACCGACCACCCGCACACAGCAGGAGTGCAGTATCAGCTCGGTGTTTGCCTGGCCAGGGAAGGTCTATACGAGGAGGCCCGAGTGTGGCTGAGTCGAGCCCTCGACAGCGACGACCAAGAGGCCACCACATTGGCAGCGGTGGTCTTGGCGGACCTGCCACCGGGATGACTACGCCGCGGACCCGCGCAGGTCTCCGAGCGCAGACGGAAGGTTCGACCTTGGACCCAGAGCTATCTGGCGGCAGCGTCCCCTCAACGGTTGACGCCGACCACCCACTGGCGTCTACAGGCGGCGATATGGGGCGCCTTGAACGCCCGGCATCGGCCGAGGATACCGGGATCTTGGGCGCAGCCAGATGCCTGGCGCGGGGCGTTTCTACGGCAGGAGTGCTGGCGAAGGTCAGGGCTGCCGTCGCCGCACCCACGCTTAGCCCTGTTCCTCCACCACGTCGTACCAGACGGTGTGGGACGGTCCGTCCTCGAGCCCGGCCAGCTCCGCGCGGGTTGCTTTGAATGTCTCGTCGTCGTGCCACCGGGCCCAGTGCCCTCGTGATTGCCACGTGCCGATGATTGCCCGCCGCCGCGGTTCGTCGACCTCTCTGAGCAGCTGCACGGCGACCCATCCGTCCATGTCGGACGCGGCCCGGACGCGCTCGTGCATCGCGCGATCCCACTGATTTCTTGTCGTGTCCTTCAGGGTCACGGTCGTGACGACGGTCATCATGGCGTTGGCTCCTCGCGTCTCGGACACTCCTTATTATGGGTGCCCAGGTACGACAGCAGCACGCTCGTGATTCTGGGGACGACGCGAGGGCGGCGTGTCCCCTTGGCTGTCCCCGCGCACGCGGAATGACCCCTTCGCACCCTTCGCTAGCCCCTTGCCCGGTGTTCCCACGTACGGTGGGTTCGTGCTTGATGTTGCACACGCCGGTTTGATCGCGGAACGATTCGGGCTGGGAGAGCACGCGTGGCTGCGCGGTCCCGTGGCATTCGGGCGGCTCGGTGAAATCTGGCAACTGGTCACTGGACGCGGTCGCTTCGCGGTGAAGCATGCGCACTTTGCGGTTGCGGTTGAGGACGCGGAGCTCGACGCGGCGTACCAGGATGTCGTTCGGTCGGCCGGGGTGCCCATGCCAGCCGTCGTACGTGCCGTCGACGGCGCCGTGGTCGCGGACATCGGCGGCGCTCACGTGCGGGTCTACGAGTGGGGTGATGTACTACCCGCTGACCGGCGGCTTGATCCCGGCGAACTCGGACGGGTGCTGGCGTCCATTCACGCGGCCGCGGTGCCCACCGACGATCCTGTTGATGGCTGGTACGTCGACCCGGTCGGCGCCGCGATGTGGCAGGAATTGCTGGGGCGCCTACGAAGGGCTGGGGCCCCCTTCGTAGAACGTCTCGCGGCCCTGCTCCCCCGCGTCGTGGAGGCGGAGGGCATCCTGACCTCGCCGCGCCGGGTTCAGCTCTGTCATCGCGACCTCTGGGCGGACAACGTCCGGCGTACACGGGAAGGCGGTCTCGTCGTGCTGGACTGGGAGAACTGTGGCCCGGGCGACGTGAACGGTGAACTTGGCTGCGCGCTCTTCGAGTACGGGTTAGGTGAGCGCGACCGGATGCGTACCCTGTACGCCGCCTATGTCGACGCCGGCGGACCGGGCCGTCTGGCCGGCCGTGGAGATCTGACCATGCTGGTGGCTCAGCTCGGCAACATCGCCCGGGTTGGCTGCGAACGCTGGCTGACTTCTTCTACCGACCAGGAACGGGCACGCAACGTCGACTGGGTGACGGAGTTCTTGGACGAACCGGTCACCGTCGAGTCTGTCGATCGGATCCTCCGTGCGGTCAACGCCTGACGACGCGAGACGACCTCGCCTTGGGGGTGACGCGCCTTCGCTCCCTGCCAGGTCGCGGCGGTAGGACGCACCTCGCGATGTGCACGACTCGCGGCTATGAGCGTGCACTACTGCAACGCGCTCAGAGCGTCCCGGAAGCCGATCCCCTAACAGGAACGCCGTCCGGCGACCATGCGAGCGCGGCCTGACGCCCGCGGTCATCCGGCGCCGTCGCCGGTAGGGGATCGACCTCCGTCGCGCCCGCTAGTCGGGCCGCGAAACGTTCGCAGCACGGTCTCATCGGCTCAGTCCGGCTGGACCAATCCAGCGAATCCACGCGAGACCATCAGCCCGAGACGGAACGGTGCCGTCCGGACCGTGGGTACCGCGGCTGATTCGCAGTTGGGTAGTCGATCCCGGAGTGTCCGTGTCGTGCCCGAGACTCAACGGGCAGGCGTTGGTTCACGTGGCAACGGCGAGGCTCACGCGGCCACGGCCTCCATGATGCGCAGGGGGCCTGGGGTGTCGGTGACGGTCCGGGTGGCGAAGCCGGCCCGCTCCAGGAGGCTTCCGAGCTGGGGCCTGGTTCGCTTCGCGCCCGCCGGTGACCGCGAGCATGATCACGTCGAGGGTGTGGCCCCGCGAGTCAGCATGGACACCCGTGAGGATGTTCTCGACGATCAGCACCCGGGCACCGGGCGGGGCGGCGACGACGGACGGCTTTCAGGATGGCTACGGCCTCTGCGTCCGGCCAGTCATGTATCACCTCCATTGGGAGGTAGGCGTCTGCGGTCGGCAGCGGGTCGACGAAGAAGTCGCCCGACCGGGCGGTCAGCCGTTCCATGTCGAGGTCGAGCGCCTCGATCACGTCGGGGAGGTCGAAGAGGATGCCTTGCGCCGTCGGCAGTACGTTCAGAACTGCACGTAGGAGATGCCCGCCCACCGCCGATGTCAGCGATCGTGTGGAAGCGGGCGAAGTCATAGGCGCCGAGGACGGCGGCGATGTCGGCGGCGGCCTTGGCCGTCATGGCCTGACCGAAGATCTCAGCCTCACGGGGATGCGCTTGGAGGTAGGGCCACAGCCCCCCGTCCTCCACGGCTCCCATGGCGGGCGAGCCGGTGACCACGGAGTGCTCGAGATGGCCGAAGGTGGCGCGGAAGGCGGGCAGTCCCATCATCCGGGCGAAGGCGCGCATGGACCGCGGGTGGTCGCTGCGCAGAAGCTGGGAGGCCTCTGTGTGCCGGTAGCCCTCAGCGCTCCACTCGAAGATCCCGAACGCCGCCAGCAGGCGCAGCACCCGGTCGAGCCCGTCGGGGTCCACGTCGCACGCGGCCGCCAGTTCCTCGACTCCCACCGGCTCACGGTCGATCTGGTCGGCTACCCCGAGGTCGGCGATGACATGAAGCGACCTCGACGCCACGACGGCGCTTGTGAGCGTCCAGACGATCTCGTGCGGTTGTGGATCTGACGTGAACATCGCGCCCCCTCGTTGTGTTTGGTCGATTCCGCCTATCCGGCGGACGCGAAGGCGTCGACCTCCAGGTCGAGGTAGCGACCGACCATGCCTCGCGAGCCGGTGATGCCGAACGCGGTGCGGTCCAGGTCCGCGGCCCGACCATGGACACGGATACCGGTGCCCTCGTGGGTGAGGCGGTCGATCCGCACGTCGACCGGGACGGCGTGCCCGTGTGCGGTCACGGTGCCACGCACCAGCCACCCGTCCCTAGTCGGCTGCAGGGCATCGGACGCGAAGGTGATGTCCGGGTACCTGTCGACGTCCAGCAGAGAGGCGGAACGGACATCCTTGTCACGTTTCGCACTGCCGGAGCTGAAGCTGGCAGCGGCCACGACGACGGTGACCTCGGAGGCTGCCACCTGCTCTTCGATGCGCAGCTCGCCCGCTTGGAGGGTGAACGTCGCGTGCACAGTGCCCATGCCGAACATGTGCTTGCCCGCATAGTGCACCCGCGACTTGGCCGGGTCCAGTCGGTACCGCCCGGGCGTGAGGACCTCGATCCACGGGGAGGCGGTGTGGTCGATCATCTCGCGTCTCCTTCGGGGCTGCGCTGGACGAATCTTAGATAGAGCGAAACTCTATTGGGTAGAGTGCTACTCTACCGATGTGGTTGTCAAGAGGCCGTACTCGTCCGCCAGGCGCGAGGCGCAGGCCCGCGAGACCCGACGCTCAATCCTCGACGCGGCCGCCGAGCTCTTCGTCGCGAGCGGGTACGCCGCCACGACGATCCAGGCGATCGCCGATCAGGCCGGCGTGGCTGTCCAGACGGTGTACGCCGTGTTCGGCACCAAGCGCGCGCTGCTCCGGCAGCTGATCGAGAGCACGATCACCGGCGACGATGAACCCGAGCCCGTCACGGAGCGGGTCACGGCCAGGTCCCTCGCCGCCGAACCCGACCCCCGCCGGCGCGCCGAGCTCGACGCCGCCCTGGCCCGGTTGATCGCCCAACGCGTGGCACCCATCGTGCGCGTCGCAGAAGAGGCGGCCGCCTCCGATCCCGAGCTGGCCGCCATGATGGGGGCGGTCAGGGCCGCTCGGCGAGACGAGATGATCACCTCGGCCGCCATCCTGGCCGGCCCCGACGGGCTGCGCCTCGACCAGGAAGAGGCCGCCGCCACCCTTTATGTGCTCTACAGCCCCCATGTCGCGGACATGCTGCTGAGGGACTACGGATGGCCCCCCGAGCGCTACGAGGCATGGTTGGCACGCATGATCCTCGAAGCCGTGATCCGATAGATGCGGAAGGCCAGCGGCACGGCCAGGAGCTCAGCTTGAGTCGAATCGCGCGCGCCGGTCAAGCGCCGAGGCCCACATCTGGGAGATGGCAACATCGGGCCTCGATGCACAGGAACTGGCGCGACACCTGCCGTGGGTGGCACCCGTTGTCGTAGCCGACGTCGAGGCTCTTTCACTGACCGACAACACAGTCGTGAATGTGCAAGGGCCGTCCCTTTCGAGGAACCACCAGTGGGACTTGACGCACCATCATGCAAGGAGCTCGCCCGAGCGTGTCCCAGTGAGACCCGTCCGGTTCCGCAGTACCGCACCTGGGCCCCATGCGGGACCTGCGGCGGACGCTCGTTTGCGACGCACGCTCATCGGCACGACCGCGCGGATCGCCATGAGTGGTCTCAACACCTAGGCCGACTGGATACGAGTGGCGAGATGGTCGAGCGCGGCCGTCCAGCCGGCCTCACCGGGCGACCCAGCAGGGATGCCGTGGTGGGTGAGTTCGACGGTGGTCCGGTCCCCGTCCTCCCGGAACTCGACCTCGACCCGTGTCATCGTATGCGTCCGGTCCGCCATCGCCTCGGTGTAGACGAGTCGCTCCGGCTTCGTCACCTCGAGGAACTCACCACGAAAGTGCATCGTCATTGGGCCGTTCGGGGTTTCGACACCCATCGAGATCCGGCGAGCCCCGCCGGACCGGAGGTCCCACTGGGTCACCTCGATGGTTGCGCCGTCCGGGCCGTACCACGAGCTGAACTCCGCTGGGACGGTCCACATGCGCCAGACGTCGTCGCGCGGTGCCTCGAGGGTTCGGGCCAGGCGCACGGAGTCCGTGGTGTCCTGAGTCATCGTTCTCATCTCTTCTCACTGGGTCGGGTCAGGTGTGCGTCGAGCCGGTCAAGGCGCGCGTTCCAGGTGGCACGACACGCTGAGGTCCAGCTCAGCGCTGCGTCTAGCGCTTCAGGATCGAGCACGCAGGGGCGGAACTGGGCGCGCCGGCCACGTTGGACGAGCCCGGCCTCTTCGAGCACCTTCAGATGCTTGGAGACCGCCGGCAGGGTCAGCTCGAAGGGCTCAGCGAGCTCGGTGACCGTGGCCTCTCCCAGGGCCAGCTGCGCTAGGATGGCCCGCCGGGTTGAGTTCGACAGCGCAGCAAACGTCGCATCCAGTCGTTCGTCGGCAGTCGCGATCATCGTGCTACTTTCCATACTGGTTAATTAACTAAGCAGCAAATTAGTCAGCTCGACCAGATACGTCAAGCCCCACGGAGCGACGCCACCCACGGAACGATCCCTGCCACGGCCCGGCGTTCCATGTCGGGCATCATGTCGGGCCGAGGCGTCGGAGGACTCAGCCCGATTACCCGCTGAGTCGAAGGGCCACGCTCCCTCTGCATGTGCACGGATCTCGGCATGAGCGATTAATCGCGGCAGTGAGCGGTCACGCTAAGCCGTACTCAACGCAGGCATGTGAGTGCGTTTCGAGTCGCTGTGTCCAGGCGGTCGTGAATGATGGCGGGGTGACCTCCTCGCATGACCCATCAGCGATCGCGGATGCGGTCAACGCCTTCTTCGCCGAGTACGACGTCGCGAGTCTCCGCCTTCCCTCGGCCTGGTTCGGTCGTCCGCACGACAACTGGCATCAGTTGTCGGGAGCCGTGACGGATGGTGATGACGTGCTCGTCCGCCTGGACGACACCCAGGTGCTGACACTCGACGCCGAGGGTGCGTCGACGGATGGTCGCGTCCTGGGAGTAGCAGTCCGGAGTGGCCGCTGGCACTGGACGGAGTACGGCGGCCACAACGAGCACGACGAGGTGTTGGGACCCGGCGTCGTGGCGTTTCCACGCACCGTTCCATCGCTGAGCCAGTGCGCGCACGTCGAAACGACCGAGCGGATCGCGGCATTGAGCGGTCACCCTATGCGTCTTGGCAGCGGCACGAGCGCTGATGCGAGACTGACGTGCGTGGAACTGGGGCCCGGCCGGCCGGAGCATCGTTCGGCACTCGAGACCTTCCTTCAGAATCGGAACACGCTGCGGGTTGCCAGGCGCGGCGTACTCGTCGACGCACTGGATCACCCCACCGTGTTGGCCTGGTCGCACGGTGAACTGACCGGTGCTGCCACCTATGTGGTCGACGGAGACGGCTGCGAGATCCTGACACTGCACGCGGCCACCCGGCTGAGGGGTGTGGGTACCGCACTGCTCAGCGCGGTCAAGGACATGGCCCGCGACGCGGGCTGCCGGCGCCTGTGTGTGGTCACAACGAACGACAACGTTGATGCGCTGCGGTTCTACCAACGCCGCGGGTTCCGTTTGGTTCTGATTCGGCCAGGGGCGGTTGACCGTAGCCGGGAAACCCTGAAGCCCGAGATTCCGACGTTGGGAGCTCACGACATCCCGCTGCGAGACGAACTTGAACTGGAAATGACACTCAGCCAGGAATGAGGGCCGACGTGGGCGCGATCAGGCGGCACGGGGGATCGCTGGAGCGACGCATTTGCGCGGCACGAGATGACGCCAGATCGCAGTACGGATCGCGCGGCATGAGCCTTCAGTCAGAACCTTGTATCTGCGTTTGTCGATGTGCCCTTCGATGAGCGAACACCACCCTGATTGGCGTAGGGAGTGCCTCCCCGCATACCTGGCAGATGTAGTCGTTGACGCCGACTCGTCGAAGGTCCCGTAACCGGTTCGACGGGCAGTCCAGGTTGATGCACCACTCGCTCCCAGCCGCCGGCCGGCCCTCTGCTTCAAGTTCTGGGTCTTCACCGGGGTTGAACGGTTCCAGCCCGCTCACCACGACACCACCGCAGTCCTCACACGGATGGCCGGTCGGCTGTTGCTCGTTGATCACCACGCAACAGTAAGGGCAGGTGGGACCTGACTGAGCAGTTCGAGTGACCGCTCATCGTGCATGACCGATCAGCGGCTATGAGCGTGCACTCCTACAACTACTACAACGTCCTGAGAGCGTCCCCGAAGCCGATGGTGCGCCGAGCCGGGCTCGTGCCTGGCCTACCATGACTTGCCCGCGGATGTTGTGGTGCAATCCCCTTATGCGTCTCGCTGCGGCGGTTGCCGCCCTCGCCGCGTTAGTAGACCTGGTGGTGCTCGCACTGCTCCATCTGGTGTCGCCGGAGGTGGATCCTGTCGTGCGGCCCGTGAGCGAGTACGCCTTGGGAGATTTCGGGCCGTTGGCTGCCGTTCGGACGCTCGCTCAAGGTATCGGGCCGATCGCGCTCGCCGTGGCCCTCCGTCGCGAGCGGCTGGGGGCCGTGCTCCTGCTGGTGGTGGGGCTCATGAAGCTCGCCATGCTGTGGTTCCCGGTTGATGCCGTGGGTGCCGCTGCGACGAGCGCAGGTCAGATGCACGACCTGCTGGGCAATCTGACCTTCTTCTTGTTCCCCGTGGCGGCTCTCGTCTTGTTCCGAGCGCTGAGACGGAGAGGAAGCCGGCTGGGGCCCCCGATCGCCGTGGTGCTGGCGATCGCGACCGCAGGTGTACTGGTCACGAGCGCCACGGGAGGATTCGGCCTGGCCCAACGTGCCTATCTGATCCTCACCGCAGTATGGCTCTTCCTCGCGGCGCTGGCAGTGCTCCGGAGCGAGCACACGACAGCGTGAGACTCCTCGCTGCTCAGCCGCACGTCGGCGAGCGTCTAGTTGGACCGTCCGGCTCCGCAGTACCGCACCGGGGCCCTCTGCAGGACCTGCGGCGGACGCTCGCATGCGACGCACGCTCATTGGCAGGGTCGCGCACTCAACGCGGCAGATGAGTGCATCCAACGCGACCGATCATCTGCCGGTGGCCGGTGGATGGATCTGTCGAACGGAGTGCCTTTGCATGTGCGCATGTGTGCGTGCGTGCGCGTGCCCGCCGATGGTTCGGGTTCAGGGGCCGAGCCGGTGGTCGAGCATCTCGACGATCGGCCAGGCACCGTCAGACGAGTTGGAGATCACGGTGCAGGTCATTGATGCCGAGGGTCGATGCAGGCTGAACATCGACACGCCTGCGTCGTGTCCGTCGAGCCAGACCGCATCGTGGTTCGCGTTGAGGTAGAGGCCCAGCCCATATCGTCTGGACTCCTCGGGCAACTCGCTGCGCGGTCGCAGCATTTCGGCGAGCCACTTCGGCGAGACGATTCGTCCAGAGAAGAGGGCGTCCCAAAATTCGTTGAGGTCTGGTGCGGTCGAGTAGATGCCACCGTCACCGTTCCCACGCACGGGAAGATGGAACACGTTCGTTCTCAGCCCGTCCCCGGACAGGTAGCCGAGGGCGGCCAGGCCGGGCAGTTCATCAGAGCGCAGGAACGCGGTGGAGCCCATCCCCGCAGGCTCACAAACACTTGTACGAATCAATTCGTGAAAACTCACGGCGCTAGCGCGCTCGGCCAGGAGCGCCAGCACGACGTATCCGCCGTTGTTGTAAGCGAACCGCTCCCCTGCGGGGAACACGGTTGCGTGGCCGTCGAGAATTGGGAGGAACCGCTCGGTTGTTGCCAACTCGTGCACCGGTATCGGCATCACGTAGTCGCGGATGTCGTCCAGGGTGTCTTCGTCTAGGTAGTCGCCGATCCCGGACCGATGCGCCAACAAGTGCTCGATCGTCACGTCATCCGCGATCAGGGGAAGGTCTCGGCCGAGCAGGGAGCGCGCGGTGGTGCCCAGATCGAAAATCCCTCGCTCGACCAGGCTCATGACGGCCAGGGCGGTCATGGCTTTGGACCCGCTCGCAATCGCGAACATGGTCTCGACGGTGTTGGGGACCCCGTGTGCGCGGTTCGCAAGGCCGTAGGCGTTGGACAACTCAGTCGCACCCGAACGATCAAGACGAACTACGCCCGAGAACCCGGTGCGCTCCACCTCTTCATCGACCGCGTCTCGGAGAGATTTCATGGTGTGGAACCTACCGAACAAGGCCCGGCCAGAAGTCGCTTCATGGTGCGCCCGCTCATCGGCTGAGAGTGCACATGCAGCCGCGCCCATTGGCGGCGGTATGACTCGCACCCTCTCGAACGCGCGGAACGCGCCAGGGGCGGAAGCTGAGTCCGCCCGCCGAGGCGTGGCGGTCAGTGGGTCAGGTGGGAGCGGACGTTGCGGACGCCGGCGATGCCACGCACCGCTTCCTCGATCTGGGTGGCCGCCTCGGGGGATTCAATGTCGCCGTGCAGGATCGCGATGCCGTTCTCGACGGTCACGTTGATGCGGGAGTTGTGAAGCTGCTTCTCCAGCGGGCCGATGGTGGATCGGATGCGATCGGCGAGGACCGAGTCGTCCACCGTGGTGCTGGGATGCCGCCGCATCGCTCGATAGGCCAGGCCCTTGGCCTGGTTGACCGTGCGATGCACATATGGGCTGGCGTTCTTGGTGAGGGACTTTGAGCGCGTGGCCAACCAGCCGCCGATGGCGGCCGCCGACACACCTGCTGCCCACGCCCTCTTGCTCATCCGCCTCGCTTCCCTCGAACTCAACTCTACGTCGCGGCGTCCTCGTTGGTCGGGCCCCACGACCGTGTGCGCGGATTGCGGCGGAGCATCCGTTCCCCGCTCGGATCGCGGCACGCGCTCGGATCCCGGCAGGACGCGTTGCAACGTGATTGGACAATCCCACTTCAGCGCCTTGGCGACCCGTCTGGCGGGCGTAGGTCGAATCGACCGGTCGCATGCCGCTCACGCAGGTCACGAACCTCGGCACCCACGTCGGATATCTGGATGCTGGTGTCCCAGGACAGTCTGGCCTGCCACGCGGTTGGCTACCCCCCGGAGGTGTCCTTCGCGGCCTTCTCCTGGGCGGCCTCTTCCTTGGCGGCCGCCTTGATGTCCTCGGCCGCCACCTTGTCGATCGTCCGCTCGACGATGGCATCGGCCCGGGCCAGCGCCTCGCGGATCTTCACCGCCCCGGGGTCGGAGACGAGAGCCACGATGCCCGAATGGCCGGGCGCGATCGAGTCCGCTAGGTCCTTGGCCAACTCGTCACGATGGTGCAACTGGCGGATCTTACCGGTGGCGGCGCCGGTCGAGCCCAGGACCGCCACGCTCCCCAGGATCGAGGGCGGGAAGATGACCCCGAGCGCGATGCCGCCGACGAGCCCCCAGCGGAGTCCGGAGCGGGTGCTGTGGTCGGTGGCCTTCTGGATGTCCAGCTTTCCGTTCTCGCCGCGCTTGACCACGACGACGCCCTCGATGGCGATGGTGCGGCCGTCCTCGACCGACTTCAGGTCTTCGTAGGCACTCCACGCTGACTCGGGGTCCGCGAAGTCGGCAACTACGAGTGCGTATGTCCCGTCCGTCACGCCGGCGACCACGTCGACATCAGGCGTGTCTGGGCTCTGCTTCTCTGACATGTTCGCTCCTTGGCTCGTTTCGGGATGCTGGTCAGCTGGGTCACCCTGGTCAGCGATTGCATCTCGCCGACCGCAGCCCGTTCGCGGGCCATGATCGTCCGTACCTGGGCGCACACCTAGTGACGGTGGAAGGCCGCGTGGTTCGGAGGGTCACCCCTTTTGGGCGAACGTGACAGGAGTCAGCCCCCCAGAGATGAGCCGTCGAACGTTAGGCGCAGTCGCCACAGAGGTCGGCGGCCGGTGAGGACCGTCGAGATTCGTGCTGAACAAGGAAACAGGCGGTGCAGGTGAACTCGTCGGTCTGCTTTGGCGTGACTTCGATGGCGAGGCTCTCGTGGGAGAGATCCGCGCCAGGAAGCTCATACGACTCGGCTAGCTCGGTCTCGTCCTCGTCTACCTTCCCCGAGGTCTTGTCCTGCTCGCCCGAGGTGAGGCGGCGGGCCTCCAGGCTCTCTTCCTTCTGCTCGTCTTCGGTCTTGCGGGATGCGTCGTAGTCGGTGGCCATGTGCAGGTCCTCTCGGGGCGGAGCGCGAATGCTAGCCCCGGACGTCGTCGCGGCCTGCAATGCCGGCGCCGCTGTGAACGGCGTTGTGCGGGCGCCACGACTGTCGGCGGCCATCTGACAGGCGGCGGTATGACTCTGACCGCGTGCGGAGGGCAGGGCAGTGGATATGGTCCGATCCGGGTGACATGGGTATGAGGCGCCGTGCCCGGCCTGCGCACCGTAGTGGGTGCCGTTGCGGAACCTGGCGGACGGGAGGGACGCCGGTGAACCGGCATGGCTCTTGACTCGCGGCGGTCTCGTTCGGGTTCGTCTATCGAGGCGCCCACTCACTGGGTGCGGTTGGGCGTGCGTCCATCGACCGCGGGGCTGCAGGCAGTATCTTCGGGGCGGGGGTGACCGTGGTTTGTGGCGCCGACTGGGTCGCTCCACTACCGGGGCGGCAGAGGCCAGGAGGTTCCGAGGCATGGCCATCATCGGGGTGACTCCCTACTTGTACTACGAGGACGCCGACGCCGCGTTGACCTGGCTAGAAGAAGTGCTCGGCTTCACCGATCCGGTCCGCTGGCGTGATGGGTCGGGAAAGGTCAGCGAAGCCGATATCTTCGCTGGGCCTGCGATGGTGAGCATCAGTGGCGGCAAGGCGCCGGCACATCTCGACGATGCCTTGCTGATCGTGAATGTCGACGACGTGGATGCCCAGCACGAGAGAATCACACAGGCGACCGATATCCCGGTCGATCCTCCCGTCGACCAGCCTTATGGCCCGCGAACCTTCACAATCCGCGACCCCTGGGGCTACGCCTGGACGTTCTGGCAAGGCCACGCCACGCCGCCGGAAGGCAGCTGAGGCGCCGCGTGGCCACATGGGAAGACGTGGTCGCGATCGCGTCACACCTGCCGCAGGTCCAGGAGTCGACCTGGAACAGGCGCGCCCCCTCCCTGGAGGTGGCGGGCAGGAGTTTCGCGCGCGTACGCAGTGAAGCCGAGGGCGGTCTGGTGCTGATGTGTGAACTGATCGAGAAGGAGGCTCTTCTCGCGTCAGGCAACCGCGCCTTCTTCACCACCGACCATTACCACGGTCATGGATCGATACTAATTCGACTCGATTTGGTCGATGACGACGAACTCGCCGAGCTCGTCGTGGAGGCGTGGCGGATCACGGCTCCGGTGCGCGTGCGCCAGAAGTGGGATCAGCAGTTCGGACAGCCGGGAACGACCGGATGACAGGTCATGCGCCACGCTGATGAACCGTCTGAGTTGAATCGTGCGGCAAAACGGTGCCGCAAGCGGATCGTGCTGTGGTACGCGTCGCTGGCGGCCTGGCGCCGTGATTGCCGAGGCGGGGCGATGCCGACCTCGCCGAGCAGGGTCCGCTTTCCAGTCGCCGCCTGAGGCACCTACACCCGAGAGGTCCGCTGGGTCCGTTCGCAGAAGAATCGCGTCATACTGGGCGGAGCGACGCACGCTCATTGGCATGACCGGACAGCTGCATGAGCGGACGCTTCACAGCCTCAGGCCCCTCGCGGCAGCCACCGCTAGGGCGTAGTTTGCGACCGTGCACGCGGTGACGGAAGGCGAGCTGTCCAATGGCGTTCCCTACCTCCGACTGGGCAAGGGTCTGCCGCTCCTTGTGGCGTCAGGTCTAAGCCCCACCCACGCCAATCCAACGGGCATGATGCGGCGGATGGCCCTGTCGTGGGCGAGACCGTTCGCCGACCACTTCACGGTCTACCTGATGAACCGAAAGCCACGGCTGGCTCTGGGCGTCACGATGGGCGACATCGCACGGGACTACGCCGCGGTGATCACGAAGGACATCGGTCAACCAGTGATGCTGCACGGCACATCGACGGGGGGTTCGGTAGCGTTGCAGTTGGCGATCGACCATCCGCAGCTCGTCCACCGGATGGTCGTGGCGGCTGCGGCGTGCCGGCTGTCGGATTACGGACGATGGGCACAGGCGGAGTTGGCTCGCCTGACCAAAGAAGGCAAGAGCCGTCAAGCGTCAGCCTTTCTCTTGGGGGCCCTGGCCAAGCCTCCCTTGCGGCGCCCCGCCAAGGGGGTCGGATGGCTCATAGGCGGGTCGCTCGCAGCAGAAGATCCGGACGACATGCTGCGCACGATCGCCGCCGAAGACTCCTTCGACGTCGAGCCGGACCTGACACGCGTCCAGGCGCCAACCTTGGTGTTGGGAGGAACTGCCGACCCCTTCTACAGCGAAGACCTGTTCAGGCGAACAGCGGGAGGCGTTCCCCAAGGGCGGGTGGTCCTCTTTTCCGGCAAGTCCCATGTCCATGTTGCTGGTTCAGCCGTGCCGGCCGCAGTGGCCTTGGGATTCCTCATCGGCGGGTGACCGTGTCCACTCATCGGCAGATCCGGACGCTCGCCGAGCCCGGAAGGTGGCTATGACGCACTGCAGACGGCGCGTTCGAACAGGCGGATCGCGGCACGTGCCCGGGGCGCGATCCAGCGTGCGTGTGGAGCTGAGGCCAACTCATTCGGCCCGGTGAGCGCGGATCCTGCGGGTGAAGTCGATCGCCCGCCTCACGACGAGCTCGTTGCGGACAGAGTGGAAGAGGTCGAAGGAGTGCTGTGCCCCCGGGAGCTCGAGGTAGTCGACCTCGGCGCTCGAGGTGCGCTCCAGCGCCTCGACGAACTCGCGCGCCCATCCGACGGGCACGACCGTGTCGTGGTCACCGTGAGCGAGGAAGAACGGTGGCGCGTCCGATCGCAGATAGGTGACTGGCGTGGACTCGGGAGTGCCGTCCACCCGGCCGTAGTATCCGTAAAAGCACAGGGCACCTGCGACTGCGGTGTCGTTCAGGGCGGCCATGGCGGCTAGGTGTGCCCCGGCCGAACTGCCTGAGACGAATAGCGTCGCCGAGTCGCCGCCGTGCTCGCCCGCGTGCTCGCGTGCCCAGCCGATCGCCTTGGTGTAGTCCTCGTGGAAGTCCGGGAACGACGCCCTGGGCTCCAGCCGGTAGTTGATCGAGAGGCACACCCAGCCCTGGCCGGCCAGCCGGTAGAGCAGCAGCCGGGCCTCGCGATTCTTGCGGCCGCCGCGGAAGCGCCCGCCGTGGGCATAGACGAGCACCGGGCCTCCCGAGGGTCGGTCGCGGCGGCGGTAGACGTCCAGGAGGTTGCGCTTGCCGGCGGAACCGTAAGAGAGGTTCGCGATCCGACGTACGTCGCCGCGGCGAACCCACAGCGGCGCCAGCAGGATGCCGGCCCACGGCAGATCCCGCGTCGGCTTGACCCGGAGTGCGACGACCCCGAGCCCGACCGACGTGGCGGCCGCGAGCGCGACGACAGCCCAGCCGGAGGGCGAGTCGATGTCACCCTGCCCGAACGCCAGCAGCGTCGAGGCCAGCAGCAGTGTGAAGGCCAGGAAGGGAAGCTCGTTGAGGACCAGCCCAAACCAGTAGCTCACCATGGCCAGCCGACGAGTGGGGAACAACGCGAACCATGTGCCGAGCGCGACCAGGCCGGTGAAAGCCAGGAAACCGACGGGCACATTCCCAACGCTAACAACCCAGCGCCGGAGCCCGGTGGCCACGGAAGCGCGGCCACCACCGGCCTTGCGGCTCGAATGGAGAGTACGGCTCGCGGCGACCTCTGCCGAGCGCCCCGACATCGGTGCGGGCTCAGGCCGTCAGCGCAACACCTCGGCTAGTTCTGGGGCGACCACTTCTGCTTCAGCTGCTCGCCCACGATGGCACGTAGCGCAGGGCGGGTTGCCAGCTTGCACGCCTGAGGACGCCTGGCGCGCGACCACGCCTCTGGTCGGCCGGCGCAGCCCGATAGCTGCGACGGCCGCCATGTGCGGCGACCTCCCGGCTGATCGTCGACGAGGCACGTCCCATACCTGATCCGATCGCCCGCAACGACCTACCGGCAGCCAGGCCGCGGGAGATCTCCTCCCGCTCAGCGAAGCTCAATCGACCCGCAGACCGACACCTCGGATCGGGCCGGATCCCAGCACAACGAATCAGGTGGGCCCGCACCGTGCTGGTCGGCAACCCCAACGCTCGAGCCGTGGGCTTGGCCGCATGCCCACCCCGAAGCCGAACCCAGATCTCATCACAAACCTCCGGCGACACCCGCTGATACCGCGCCACCACAACCCCCCTGAATCAAGAAGTGTTGCGCTGACGCCATGAGACCGCCGGCATGAGCGGGCGTTTGGTGACGGGCGTCTTTGGCGGCGCTATGACGCGGCTGCTGAAGACCCGATGACGCGGTATGTGATTGCGTCGACCAGGGGGCGTGCTCGCCGCGCTCGCACCCGCGGGCGTGAGCGTGTCTCACCCGAAGGAAAGACGTCGACGAGCACGCACGTAGGCAGTACCCATAGGCGGAATGACATACCTCCGCGGCGCGCGGGTCCGCGGCATGAGATCCGCCGCGCTTGGCGACACCTATTCGGATCGCAGCGAGCGGGGCAGCCCGAAATGGGGCAGAACGCTGGTCTCGAAGCGGGTCATCGCGCAGATCTTGGTGTCCCTCAGAGTCAGCACGATGAGGCCGTTCCCGTGGCTCACCCCGTCCGGTCCGCGCAGGTACGCGCCGAACGCCGGCTGGCCATTGGCGCTGGTCGGAACAAGGTCGAGGGTCCGGCCGCTGCCGAAGACGGCGGCAAAGAAGCAGGCGACGGCGTCGAGCCCCTCATATTCGAACGGCAGCGGCGGCATCGAGATGAAGATGTCGTCGGTGAGCAGTGCGACGAGCCCGCCGACATCAGCCGAGCCATAGGCCCGCACGAATCGCTCGATGAGGTCTTGCTCCGCCGGCGTCGGCACGGGGGCAGGGTCGCCTCGCCGCTCCGCCAAGGTCGCTCGTGCCCGCTTGAGGGCACTGTGGACCGCACTGACCGTCGTCTCCAGCATCTCGGCCACATCCTGGGCCGGGAAGCCGAGTACATCGCGCAGGATCAGCACCGCCACCTGTCGCGGTGGTAGAGCCTGCACCGCGGTGACGAAGGCCAGCGACATGGACTCGGACTGCTCGTAGCGGGCCTCAGGGCCGAGCGGGATCGTCAGCCCGTCGAGGGCGACGTCCGGGTACGGCTCCAACCACGGCACCTCGCCGAGCCGCGTGGGCTCCGGCGGTTGAACGTACGGCACGTCCCACTCCTTCGCTGGCCGGCGGCTCTCGGCCCGGCGCGCGTTGAGGCACGAGTTGGTGGCGATCCGGTAGAGCCAGGTCCGCAGCGACGAGCGCCCCTCGTATCTGGCCAGACCCGTCCATGCCGCAAGCAGTGTCTCCTGCAGCACGTCCTCGGCGTCTTGGTACGACCCGAGCATCCGGTAGCAGTGCACGTGCAACTCGCGGCGGAATGGGTCGATCAGTTCCCGGAAGGCCGCGCCGTCGCCGGCCTTCGCCTTCTCCAGCAGTGCAGACGTCATGGGCGCCTCTTCGTCGGACTCATCTTCTCCCGGTACTGACACCGCCGCGACCGAAAACTGGGCGTTCGACCACCGCCCGCTTTCCCGACGGTCCGGTGTCTATCCCGATGACAGTCAATGAAAGAGGGCGAGAGCATGGGCAAGATCGTGGTCAGTGAACAGATTTCGCTCGACGGGGTAGTCGACGACCCCTCCGGAGTGGAAGGAACCAGCCGGGGTGGCTGGGTCAACGAGATGTCGCAGGCCGACCGCGAGACGTGGGCCGAGCATGAGTTCGCCGAGTCGGTCGCAGCCGAGGCACTGCTACTCGGCCGCCGCAGCGACGCTTGGTTCGCAGCACGCTGGCGCGAGCGCACCGGTGAGTGGGCCGACCGGCTGAACACGATGCCGAAGTACGTCGTCTCCTCGACGATCGACGACGCGCAGTGGGGGAACGCGACGGTTCTCAGCGGTGACCTCGTGGAGCAAGTCGCCAAGCTTCGCGCCGAGGCGGACGGCGAGATCGTCGTCTACGCCAGCGCCGTGCTGGTGCGGATGCTCATCGACCACGACCTGGTCGACGAACTACGGCTGACCATCCACCCGTTTGTTGTCGGCACAGGCCCACGGCTGTGGGGCGAGACGGTTGACCGCAAGACCTTCCGCCTCACCGACAGCGGGCTGCTGGGGAGCCTTCCCCACCTGGTCTTCGAAGCGGTGGCGGCGTGACTACCGTAACCAGCACGCCTCCGAAGACGGGCCTGATCCTGCCGCTCCTGTGCGCGGCGCAGTTCATGGTCGTCCTGGACATCGCGATCGTGAACGTCGCGCTTCCCTCGATCCAGGCTGACCTCGCCATGAGCCAGGACTCGCTGCAGTGGGTGGTGATCGCCTACGGGCTGATGCTGGGCGGCTTCTTGATGCTCGGCGGGCGGCTGGCCGACCTGGTCGGGCGCAAGCGCGTGCTGATCTCCGGCCTGGCGATCTTCACCGCGGCGTCGCTGCTGGCGGGAATGGCAGACAACGCCGACCTGCTGATCGCGTCCCGCGCGGTCCAGGGATTCGGGGCGGCGATGATCCCTCCGGCCGCGCTGTCGATCCTCGCGGTCACGTTCGAGGAGGGCAGCGCACGCAATCGGGCCCTCGGCTTCTTCGGCGCCGTTGCGGGGATCTCGGCGACGGTCGGCGTCATCGCGAGCGGACTACTGACCGACGGGCCGGGTTGGCGGGCGATCTTCCTGCTGAACGTGCCGATCGGCATCGCCCTAATCGCGATGACGGCGCGGTCTCTTAGGGGTGAGGCGCGCGAAGCCACCGGGGAACCGTTCGACATCGCTGGCGCCGTGACGCTCACCGGGAGCATCCTGCTGGCCGTCTATGCACTGAGCCAGGGACCGGACGACGGGTGGACGGCGTGGTCGACGCTTGGCCTCTTCGCCGGCGCAGCGGCGATGATGGTCGCGTTTCTCGCCGTCGAGTCGAACTCGCGGGAGCCGCTCGTCCCGGGCATCGCGGTGCGCAACCGCACGCTGGTGTCCGCCAACATGAGCGCCCTGTTCACCTTCGGCACCTTCTTCGGGCTGATCTTTCTCGGCACGCTGCTGATGCAGCAGGTGCTGGGCTACTCGGCAACGAAGACCGGCGTCGCCTGGGTGGCCACGTCGGGCATCTCGTTCTTCGCCGCGGGCCTCACCGGCACCAAGCTCGCCGCCGTGCTCGGCCCTCGAAAGCTGCTGATCGGCGGCCAGGCACTGCTCGCGATCGCCATGCTGTTGCTGGCCCGCGTTCCGGCAGATGCCGACTACTGGACCGACCTGCTGCCGGCGTTCCTGCTCGCCGGGATCGCGGTGGGGGCAGCGGCGCCGGCAGTCCAGATCGCCGCACTCTCCGGCGTCGAGGAACGGCTGACCGGCCTCGCGTCCGGGCTCGTCGAGACATCTCGCGAGATCGGTGGCGCGGTCGGCGTGGCCGTGGTGGCGACAGTGCTCGCATCCCAGGCCGGCCTCGACGGCTTCCAAGCCGCCTTCGTCGCCCTCGCTGTCATCGCGGCGCTGGGCGCAGTCAGTTCAACGCTGAGATTCCCCCGACACGATCACGAAAGGATCGACGCATGAGCGACCTGACCCACTCCATCACCGTCAATGCGACGCCGCAGGAGGCCTACGAGGCCATCATCGACGTACGCTCCTGGTGGGGCGCGACCAACATCGTGGGCCGGACCGATCAACCGGATGCTGATTGGTTCTACCTGGTGCCAGACATCCACTACTCCAAGCAGCACACCGCCGAGCTCGTCCCTGGCGAACGGGTGGTGTGGGAGTTCACCGACGGCTACCTCGACTTCATCGCCGAGACGGGCGAGTGGATTGGGACGACGGGCCGCTTCGACATCGCCTCCGACGGCAGCCAGACGCAGGTGACTTTCACGCACGAGGGCATCGCGTCAGGCGACGAGTGCTTCGACGTCTGTTATGACGCCTGGCGCCACTACATCACCGAGAGCCTGCGGCAGCGGATCGAGACCGGCCACGGCACCATACGAACCCGCGAGGAGGATCAGGCCGCCGTCAAACAACACGCCGAGTCCCCGCAACCCGGGTAGCACTCGCGCTCCCGTTCGCGCGAATCGAGAGAGCGAATCCGCGGCAGTATGCAATCAGCGGCAGAGGCGGCCTCACAGGGGTGTCGCGCTGCGAAACGAAACGCGCCGACTGGCGGCGGAAGGACACGCCCTGCTGGCCCTCGGAACGCGGCGGATCAGGACCGTGAGCGTCATTTGGGAACTGGCGTGCCTGATAGACGACCGAACCCACTCCGGGAACTGGTAGGGCTGTGCTGGGCGTGCGTCGGGGAACCCACGGGGCTTTGGCGCGCGCTTCTCGGAGGTGGTGGGACAGAGGGCTCGTACATCACAGCAGTCCGTACATCTGGGTGCGGTCCTCGCCCCGATGCCCGTCGTCGTCCCGCGTGATCAGCCGCTCTCGCGGTCAGCCGGCGGCGGACCAGTCGACAGAGAGGTACTGGGTCTCGGTGAACTCGAGCAGACCGTCGCGGGCACCCTCGCGACCCAGGCCGCTCTGCTTCACGCCGCCGAACGGAGCCGAGGGGTCGGAGACCAGCCCCCGGTTGACACCGACCATGCCGGCGTCGAGCGCCTCCGCCAGCTTCAGCGCGCGGCGGAGGTCGCCGGCGTACACGTAGGCGGCGAGTCCGAACTCCGAGGCGTTGGCGTACGCGACGGCCTCCTCGTCCGTGGCGAAGGTGACGATCGGCGCCACGGGGCCGAAGATCTCCTCGGACACGATCGGGGCGTCGGGTGCAACGTTGCGCAGCACCAGCGGCGCCACGAAGTGGCCGGTCAGATCCTCGGGCACGGCTGCCTGGTGCGTGACCCGAGCTCCATCGGCCACCGCGTCGGAAATGGTCTGCTCAATGCGTTCGGCAGCCTTCGCCGAGATCACCGGCCCGATCTGGGCTCCCTCGCAGCTGGCGGGCGCGACGCGCAGGGCCTCGACGGCCGCACCGAGCTTGGCGGTGAACTCCTCCACGACGTCCTCGTGCACGAAGAACCGGTTGGCCGCGGTGCAGGCCTGCCCGCCGTTGCGGAACTTGGCGATCATGGCCCCTTCGACGGCGGCGTCCAGGTCCGCGTCGTCGGCGACGATGAACGGTGCGTTGCCGCCCAGCTCCATGGAGGGGTTGACGACTCGATCCGCGGCCTGCCTCAGCAGAGCACGACCGACCGGTGTCGAGCCGGTGAAGGAGATCTTGCGGACCCGCTGGTCCTGGAGCCATGTGGATACCACGGCTGGGGCATCTGTTGCCGGCACGAGGTTGACCACCCCGGCCGGGACACCCGCCTCGGCGAGGATCCGGGTGATGGCCAGCGCGGTCAGCGGTGTCTCGGCGGCCGGCTTGAGGACGACGGTGCAGCCAGCCGCGAGGGCGGGAGCGATCTTGCGGGTAGCCATGGCTGCCGGGAAGTTCCAGGGCGTGACGAGGGCGGCGACGCCGACCGATCGGTGGGTCACCACGGTGCGGGTGCCTCCGGCCGGTGACTCGCCGTAGGAGCCTCCGGTGCGGACCGCCTCCTCGGCGAACCAGCGGAAGAACTCGGCTGCGTACACGACCTCGCCGCGCGCGTCCGCCTCACTCTTGCCGTTCTCGACCATGACCAGCTCGGTCAGCCGGTCGACGTCGGCGAGCATCAGCTCGAACGCGGCGCGCAACACCTCCGATCGACGGCGTGGCGAGGCCGCACGCCAGGCCGGCAGGGCGGCGTAGGCCGAGTCGACGGCGGCCGTCGCATCCGTGGCGGTGCCGTCGCTGACGGCCGTGATGACCCGCCCGGTGCCGGGGTCGTCGACCTCGAACGTCGTGTCCGTGGCCCGCCAGATGCCCCCGAGGAAGAGGCCCTGGGCGGGCTCGAGGTCAGCGATGTACTTGTCGACGGCGTGCGTCAGCGCCATGGGGGACGGCCTTTCGGAGCGAGGGTTGGAGTCGGGGCTTACGGCTGGAGACCTGCGAGCAAGGCGCGGCGGCTGGCCCGGACGTGCTCGCGCATCACCCGCTCGGCGCTGTCGCCGTCCTTGTCGATGATCAACTCGAGCACGTTGTGGTGCTCTCGATCGGACTGCAGGGGCCGGCCGGGCTGGCTGAGGGAGGTGTTGACCAGTCGTGAGTAGGCGAGCTGGTTCATGAGTGTCCGGTAGTGCGCCTCGAGCTTGCTGTTGTCGGCGCCGAGGATCAGTAGGTCGTGGAACTCCTGTACCAGCTCGGCGTAGCGCTCGCGGTCGTCACGGGCTACGGCGCGGTCGGCCTGGCGCAGGTTCTCTTCGAGCCGGTCGATCTCCGGGACGCGGCCACGCTGGGCGAGCAGCCGGGCCGCCGCACCCTCGAGCAGCTCCTTCATCTCGAACAGCTCGGTGATCTCACGTCGCGACGGCGTGGTGACGAACGTGCCGACACGTGGCCGGATCTCGACCAGACCCTCGGTCTGCAGCTGCTTGAGCGCCTCGCGCACCGGCGTTCGGGAGACGCCGAACTCGTCGGCCAGCGCGAGCTCGGAGAGGTTCACTCCTGCCTTGATGTCACCAGTGATGATGCGTCGCCTCATCTCGGCGATCACCCGGCCCTGGATCGAGCCGTTGCCGGTGCCGGTCGCGCTGCTCACGGCGTACCTCCTTCGTCGTCGCGTCGGGGCATCATGCCAGTGGCGGTAGCGCGCCGCCGTCGAAGAACTGGCCCGCCGCGTAGACCATGGGGTGGCGGTCCTCGACGGCCGCGTGCACGACGCGGCAGATGAAAACCGTGTGTGTGCTGGCCTGAAGCCGCTCGCGGATCTCGACCTCCATCTGGGCGCTGCTGCGCTCGATCAACGGGCTGCCGAACGGGCCTGGCGTCCATTCGAGCCCGGCGAACTTGTCTTCGGACTTCACCGCGAACTTGTTAACCACGTCGAGCTGGTCGGTCGACAAGATGTTGATCGCGAGGTGGGTGGCGCGGAACAGGCAGTCGTGGGTCGACGAGGTCCGCTGCACGCACACCATTACTGTCGCCGGGTCCAGCGAAATGCTGGAGAACGCGTTGACCGCGAGCCCGCGTGGCGTGTTCTCATCCATGGCGGTGACCACGGTGACGCCCGTGACGAACTGCCGGTTCACCTGCTTCATCAAGTCGAGGTCGGGCGTGGTCGGCGTGCTGGCCATCAGGGTGCTCCTTGTCATGGCGATCAGAGGTCCTGTCCCACGCTGATGATGCCGAGCGCGGTGAGGAGTGAGCGCGGGTCCCAGGTGACGTGCTCCTCGACGATGCGGTCGTCCTCGAACCGCGCGAACGTGGCTCCGCTGACCCGCACCTCCCGCTTGGTGGCGGGCACACCGAGGAAAGAGTGCTCGTGGTTGCCTGCGCTGTGCCACCGGATGGCGGCCCGGTCGCCCTCGACCACGATCTCGTCGATCGTGGTGACCAGGTTGGGGAAGGCCGATCGAGTGGAGATGATCGAGGCCTTGAACTCGGTCAGGGTCTCGGCCGAGCCGTCACTGCCCAGTCGGCGATAGTCGGGGCTGAGCAGGTCGTCGAGCTCGTCGACCTCGCCTCGGTCCCAAGCGGCGTCCCACGCCTTCTCGATCCGGGCGCGGCGGTCATCGTTGTCGGGCATGGCTATTCCTCTACTCGGGCAGCGGTCGGGAGGTCTGCGGCTGCGGCGACTTGGTCGGCAGCGGCGGCGCGACGGTCGGCCGCGAGTTCCTTCCAGAAAGACACTGCCAGGCCAGCGATGATCACCAGGAACGGCAGCGACGCGACGATCACGGTGTTCTGGAGCGCCGACAGGCCCCCGGCGAGCATCAGCACGATGGCGGTGATGCCGGTGAGCACACCCCACAGGATCAGGACGGTACGGCGCGGGGTGAGGGAGCCGTCGGACGTCATCATGCTGAGCACGTAGGTGTTGGCGTCGGCGCCCGAGACGAAGAACATCACGACCAGCAGGATCGCGATCGCGGACGTGATCGTCGCGAGCGGGAAGTGGTCCAGCGTCGCGAAGAACGCGCTGTTGATGTCGACAGCCGTCCTCGCACCAATGTCTCCGCCCTCGAACATGTCGACGTGAATGGCGGTGCCGCCGAAGACGGTGAACCAGGTGAAGAACACGACGCTCGGGACGACCAGCACGCCGAGGATGAAGCCGCGGATCGTGCGCCCCTTGGAGATACGCGCGAGGAAGACACCGACGAAGGCGCCCCACGAGACCCACCAGGCCATCATGAAGTAGGTCCACCACTGCATCCACTCCAGCCCGCCGAACGCGGTGCCCTGCAGGCTCATCCGGAAGAAGTCACTGGCCCACATGCCGATCGACTCGATGTAGAGGTTCGCGACGAACACCGTCGGGCCGACCACGAGGATGAACACGAACAGCGCGCCCGCGAGGACGACGCTTCCCTGGCTGAGGAACTTGATGCCCTTGTTCACGCCGGTCACGGCCGACATCGTGAAGATCGCGGTGACCGCAGCGATGATCAGAACCTGGGTGACGTTGTTCACGGGAACGCCGAACAGCGAGCCGAGACCGTTGTTCACCTGCAGGGCACCGAGGCCCAGCGACGTCGTGGTGCCGAACAGGGTGGCGAAGACCGCCAGCACGTCGATCGTCTTGCCGATCGGGCCGTTTACCCGATCACCCAGGAGCGGGACGAACAGCTGGCTGACGAGGATCCGCCGGCCCTTGCGGTAGGTGGAGTAGGCGATGGCCAAGCCGAACACCGCGAAGATCGCCCAGGCGTGCAGGCCCCAGTCGAAGTAGGAGTACTGGAGTGCTCGCACCGCCGCCTCGGACGAGCCTGGCTCGGCGAGGCCGTGCGGCGGCGTCGTCAGGTGCGAGATCGGCTCCGCGACGCCGTACGAGACGAGGCCGATGCCCATCACCGCGCTCAGGATCATGGCGAACCAGGTGGGGGTGCTGAACTCCGGTCGATCGGTGTCCTTGCCTAGGCGGGTGTCGCCGGCGGGGCTGAACGCCAGGAACACCAGGAAGACCAGAATGCCGAGGGTCACCACCAGGTAGGTCCAGCCGAAGCTCTCCGTGACCCAGGTCAACGACTTCGTGGTCACAGTGTTCAGGTTCTCGGTGAAGAACACCGCCCAGGCGACGAAGATCGCCGAGACACCGACTGAGGTCCAGAAGACGGATCCGAGCTTGCCGGTCACGCGCGGACCAGGTTCGTCCGTGTCGTGACCGCGCTCGGCGCCCGACGGCGTCGTGGACGGGGGGCCGGTCGGCGTCGCGGCTGTCGCGGCCGTGGGGCCTGTGCTGAGGTCGCTGGACATGGTGCTCCTTGCATCCGTTCAGTCTCCGAGCGTCGAGCCAGTGTCACCAGCCTGCTGCTCTTGTATGCAACAGCACGGTAGGCACATCACAGGCGGGTGTCAATCCCCTCCGCTCAAATTCGTCGCCACGGGTCGCAGATCATCCGGATTCCGCGCTCAAACTCTAGAGATAGTGCCGCCTGGCCGATGTTTCGTACGGGCCGAAGAGGCTCAACTCTTGACGCATGCCACAGACCTGACTATGGTCCTGTGGCATGCAAGAGAACCTGGAAAAGTCGCGGATCGGGCTCCGCAAGCTGGTCGTCTACCGCGAGGCCGTGGTGACCGAGGCCGGCGCGCTGCCCGAGCGGCCGGCGCAGCAGGCCAGCGTCGCCGCCGTGCTGCGCAATCCGTGGGTGGGCACCTTTCCCACCCAGGACCTGTCCGACGCGGTGGCGCGCGTCGCTCCCGTCCTGGCCCGTCTGCTGAGCGAGCGGCTCGCGGCGGCGCTGGGTGGCGTGGGCGCGATCGAGGCGTTCGGCAAGGCTGCGATCGTGGGCACGGCCGGGGAGATCGAGCACGGCGGTGCGCTGATCCACACGCCGTACTTCGGGAACCTGATGCGTGAGTTCCTCGAGGGCGAGTCGATCATCTGCTTCGCCGACGCACGCGCCGAGGCCGGCGAGACGCTGGTCGTCCCGCTCTGGCACAAGACCCAGGCGGCGACGCGCAGCCACTATCAGACCGTGACCACCCGGGTGCCCGACGCACCCCGCGCGGATGAGCTTGTAATCGTCGCCGCCGCGTCGACCGGCCCCCGTCCGCATCCCCGCATCGGGGACCGCACCACCGACCCCGCCATCACCACCAAGAGCTTGGAGAGTGTTCTGTCATGAAGGTGCGCAAGATCGTGACCGTCGTCGAGGAGATCCGCACGGAGGGGGGCCGAGAGGTCTGGCCGCCGGCCCGTATCGCCGTCGTCGCCGCCGTCCTCGAGAACCCGTGGGCAGGCCAGGGATTCGTCGAGGACCTGACCGAGGGCATCGACGCGACCGCGTCCGACCTCGGTGCTCTGCTCGCGCCCCAGGTACTGGACGTGCTCGAGGCGCCTGCCGAGGCGTACGGGAAGGCCGCGATCGTGGGCCTGAACGGCGAGATCGAGCACGGGTCCGGCCTGATCCACACGTTGAAGTTCGGCGACCACTTCCGCAAGGCAGCCAGCGCCACCACCCTGCTGCCTGCCGTCGAGAAGCGCGGCCCGGCGGGCGTGGCCTTCGACATCCCGCTCAAGCACATCACTGACGCCACCATTCGCTCGCACCACCAGAGCATCGAGGTGCGGATCGCCGACGCCCCGCACCCCGACGAGATCGTCGTTGCTCTGGCAGCTGCGGCCCAGGGCCGTCCCCAGCAGCGGCTCGCTCCCCTGTCCACCGAACAGTGACCAGCGAATGAGGCATGCATGACCAAGCCGACCATCGTGCTGCTGCACGGCGTGGGCCTCGACCACACGATGTGGGCCCCGGTTGCCGCGCAGCTGTCCGACGCCTTCGAGGTGATCGCCCCCGATCTGCCCGGTCACGGGTCGCGCCCACCGGCTCCCGCCGGCGTCACGCTGGCCGACCTCACGGAGGGCGTGGCCGACCAGGTCCCTCACGGATCGCATCTGGTGGGCTTCTCCCTCGGGGCTCTCGTCGCGCAGCGCCTCGCTCGTCACCGCCCCGAGCTGGCGGCGACGCTGACGTCGGTGAGCTCGGTGTGCCGGCGTACGCCGAAGGAGCGCGAGGCAGTACTCGGTCGGCTGCGAATGGCCGAGAACGACTTCGCCGCCAGCGCGGCCGCGTCCCTGCACCGGTGGTACGACGGGACCGACGTCGACGCAGACCTGGTCCGGCGTACCGAGGCCACGCTGCTCGCCAACGATCGCGACAGCTTCCTGAACTGCTACCGCGTCTTCGCGACCGGCGATGCCGAGATCGGGCCAGAGCTCGGCCGGATCACGGTGCCCGCGCTGGCGGTGACCGGCGGTCTCGACCCGGGCTCCACGCCGGAGATGACCGGGCGGCTCGCGGATGCCATGCCGGACTGCCAAGCCGTCGTCGTCCCCGACGCCCGACACATGCTTCCCGTCGAGCGTCCCCGCGAGCTCGTCCAGTGCCTGACCACGTTCATCGGAGAGGACGCACATGTCTGACCAGAGAACCCTCCAGCACTTCATCGGTGGCGAGTGGGCGGCGCCCGCGTCTGGTGAGTACTTCGAGAGCACGAACCCCGCCACTCGCGAGGTGCTCTACCGAGCTGCGCGCGGCAGCTCGTCCGACGTCGCCACGGCCGTTGACTCGGCGCGGGCGACGTTCGACGACCCGCGCTGGCGCGACCTGAGCCAGACCCGTCGCGGTCGCCTTTTGCGCAACCTCGGCGACCTGATCGGCGAGCATGCCGAGGAGCTCGCCCGGTCCGAGAGCCAGGACAACGGCAAGCTGCTGCGTGAGATGCGCGGCCAGCTCGCGACCCTGCCCGAGTACTACTTCTACTACGCAGGCCTGGCCGACAAGATCCAGGGCTCCGTGATCCCGACCTCCGACCGGCAGGTGCTCAACTACACGACGCGCGAGCCGCTCGGGGTGGTCGGCGCCATCACGCCCTGGAACTCGCCGCTCACCCTGACCACCAGCAAGCTGGCGCCAGCCCTGTGTGCGGGCAACACCGTGGTGATCAAGCCGTCCGAGTACACCTCGGCCACGGTCCTGCGGCTCGCCGAGCTCGCCATCGAGGCTGGCTTCCCGCCCGGCGCCGTGAACGTCGTCACCGGTTTCGGCGCCGAGGCAGGTGCGGCGCTGGTCGAGCATCCGGCGCTGGCAAAAGTCTCGTTCACCGGTAGCACCGCGACCGGCGCCCGGATCGCGTCGTCCGCGGCCGGCCGGTTCATCGGCTCCACGCTCGAGCTCGGCGGCAAGTCGCCGAACATCGTCTTCGAGGACGCCAACGTCTCGAACGCCGCCATGGGCGTCGTCGCCGGGATCTTCGCGGCGGCCGGCCAGACCTGCATCGCCGGCAGCCGGGTCTTCGCGCACCGCTCGGTCTACGACGAGCTGCTCGAGCGCGTCACCGAGCGCGCCCGCAGCATCCGCATCGGCGACCCCCTCGAGGACGCCACCGAGCTCGGCCCGTTGGCCTTCGAGGACCAGCGCGACAAGGTTGCGTCGTACGTCGATCTCGGCCGCACCGAGGGCGCCCGCGTGCTCACGGGCGGGCGACCGAGCGACGGCGGCCTCGGGGGCTACTTCTACGAGCCCACTGTCCTGGTGGACGTCGACAACGACATGCGCGTGGTCCGCGAGGAGATCTTCGGGCCGGTCGCAGCGATCATGCCGTTCGAGAACGAGGAAGAAGTCGTCCGCCTCGCCAACGACACCGAGTACGGTCTCGCGGCCGGTGTCTGGACGTCGAACCTGGCGCGGGCGCACCGGGTCGCGTCCCGCCTCGAGGCCGGCACGATCTGGGTGAACACCTACCGCGCGATGTCGCCGATGTCGCCGCGTCAGGGGTTCAAGAACAGTGGCGTCGGTGTCGAGCACGGCACCGAGACCATGAAGGAGTACACCCGGCTCAAGAGCGTTTGGATCAACACCAGCGAGGAGCCCGTCGCCGACCCGTTCATCATGCGGAGCTGACGACCATGCCGCTGATCGAGGTCACTCTCGCCGAGGGCAGGTCACCCGAGCAGATCCGCACGATGATTCACGAGGTGCACGAGGCGGTCCTGCGCACGGTGAACACCCAACCGCAACACATCCGCGTCATCGTGCGGGAGGTGCCGCGTGCCCACTGGGCGACCGGTGACCTGACTTTGCACGAGATGGACACCGCCAACACGTCACAAGGAACCGAGGAGCAGTCGTGAGATTTTCGTTGTTCGTGCACATGGAGCGCTGGGACGACCAGGTCAGCCACCGGCAACTCTTCGAGGACCTCACCGAGCTCACACTGATGGCCGAGGCGGGAGGCTTCGGCACGGTGTGGACCGGGGAGCACCACTCGATGGAGTACACGATCTCGCCCAGTCCGATGCCGCTGCTGGCCTACCTCGCTGGTCAGACCGAGACGATCCGTCTCGGTGCGGGCACGATCATCGCGCCGTTCTGGAACCCGATCCGGGTCGCCGGCGAGTGTGCGCTGCTCGACGTGATCAGCAACGGTCGGATGGAAGTAGGTCTGGCTCGCGGCGCATACCAGTTCGAGTTCGACCGGATGGCTGGCGGACTGGCAGCGTCCGACGGCGGCAAGCACCTGCGCGAACTGGTACCAGCGGTGCGCGAGCTGTGGCAGGGCGACTACGCCCACGACGGCGAGATCTGGCAGTTCCCCACGTCGACCAGCGTCCCGAAGCCTATCCAGCAGCCCACGCCCCCGATGTGGATCGCGGCGCGCGACCCCGACTCCCACGACTTCGCCGTCCGGCAGGGCTGCAACGTCATGGTCACACCGCTCATGAAGGGCGACGAGGAGGTCGAGGACCTCAAGAACAAGTTCGAGACCGCCGTGACCAACCACCCAGAGGTGCCCCGACCGGAGCTGATGGTGCTGCGGCACACCCACGTCCACGCCGCCGAGGACGCGGACGGGTGGCGACCGGCCGCTGAAGCGATCTCCCGGTTCTACCGGACCTTCGACGCCTGGTTCGGCAACAAGAGCACCCCGGTCAACGGATTCCTCGAGCCCAGCCCCGAGTCGAAGTTCTCCGAACGGCCCGAGTTCGAGCCGGATTCACTGCACAAGACCGCCATGATCGGCACCCCCGACGAGGTCATCGAGCGGCTGCGTCACTATGAGGAACTCGGCGTCGACGAGTTCAGCTTCTGGTGCGACAACAGCCTGCCCCACGCGGAAAAGAAGAAGTCACTCGAGCTCTTCATCCGCGACGTCGTCCCGGCCTTCCAGGACCGGTCATGAGCGACGAGCAGACGCCTCGCCCGGGCCTGCGGAAGCCGTGCCCATTGTGCGCCAAACGCGATGAACGCGCGGAGCGCCGCGGAGACCAGGAACACCGCGAGACCCAGGACGGTCGGCCCGTGCGCAGCCTCGCTGACCCACCCCTCCTCGCCGCCCGCCCGACTCCAGGAGCGCCCGGCCGCGAGCCGCGTCAGACCTCGGCTCGCATGGGCTAGGCACCGGCGGACTCGCGCGGTCGGAAGTGCACCCCGTTAGCCGGTCGGGGCGAGCAGCACCGTCACTCCACTCATCCTCAGCCCCGGCATCTCGAACAATCTGGCTCAAAAGGGCTCAAGAGCGGTGGAAAATGCTGCGACCTCCAGAACTCAGGTCGGCAACTCCTGAGCTGACGTGGCCGCGTCTTTCTGGGCGGTGTGCAGCACCTTGGCGTCGGGTCTTCACCGCGCCTCCGTGACCCGGGCTCGACCGCACCAGGCGCGTCCGCGCCGGTCTGCGGGTCCGACCGCGTGACAACTTGCTCAACACCGCCTTCTGATCACACGCCTTGGTGATGACCAGCGGGAGCGTCCAGGGCCTTCGCTTGTACTCTCCCCTTCAGCGTCGGCGGGCCTAAGTGACGAGAGGATTCGATCGCTCTCCATCAACCCTCCAAGAACAGCCGGAAGCGATAGGAGGATCTCGGGTAAAGTCGGAACTGTCAGCGAGGACTCCTCCTCATCAACACGGAGGATCCGGTGGCATCCCGCAGCGTTCGGTAGCGGTCGGCAAGTTGCCGATCCAACCCAGAGGTCGCAGGTTCAAATCCTGCCCCCGCTACGAATGTGATGTCTCAAGACATCGGCGACACCCGGACCTGCGAATGCAGGTCCGGGTGTTGTTCATTTCGGGGTTCTGCGGGTGGGGCCTTTGGGTGCTCCGGTGGGCTGGTAGTCGCGGCTGGGGTCGAGGATCAGTTCTCGCAGTAGCTCGCCGGTGGCGGCGTTGACCACCCTGATCTCGAGGTCTTGGACGAGCAGGATGACGCAGGTTCCGGCGTGGGTTCGTCCGATTCCGATGTGGTGTAGTCGGCTGCTGTGGCGCAACGTCACCGAGCCGGCCTTGTCGACGCGGTCGTGCCGGATTCGATCGTGGGTCTCGGGGTCGGTGGTCGCGCCCGGCAGCGCCTTCGGCATCGAGTTGTAGAGCGTCGCGGGGGTGGCCCGGTGGGGCAGGGAGCGGTGCGGCCGTCGGTGGTTGTACTCGTCGGTGAAGAGGTCCAGGAGTGTTTGGAGTTCGGCGATGGTGCTCGGCTGGACCGGCTGGACGCGCAGCCACTTCTTCATCGTCTGCTGGAACCGCTCGGTCTTGCCGCAGGTGGTGGGGTGACCTGGGCGGGAGTTCTTCTGGACGATGTGGCGGCGGCTGAGCTCGGCCTCGAAGGAGTTCTTGCCGCCCTGGCGGCCGTGGCCGGCCAGACGAACGGTGTAGACCATGCCGTTGTCAGTGAGCGTGGACGCGGGAATCCCGTGCCGGGTAAGGGCTTCTCGGAACGTCGTGACCACGATCGGGGTGGTGGTCCGCTGGTGTGCGGTGACGTGCAGGGCGTAGCGGGTGCAGTCGTCGAGCCAGCTGATGATCTCCACGTCCGCGCCGGGGTGGCCGTCGTGACGGGTGAGCCGGTAGTGGGTGAAGTCGGATTGCCAGGTCTCGTTGGGCATCGATGCTTCGAACCGGACGTAGGAGGACTTCGGCCGCTTCTTCGGCTCGGGGATCACTAGCCCGGCCGCGGTGAGGTGGCGGCTGATGGTCGACCTGGACACCCGGTGGCCGTGGTGGTGGGTCAGGTGCCAGGCGATGGTCTCGGGTCCGGCGTCCAGGCCGGCCTCGGCCAGTTCCTTGCGAAGCCGCACGATGAGGTCCACCACCTCGGCCTCGAGGGCACCGGGGGAGGTTTTGGGGCGCCGCGATCGAGGTTCCAGAGCCGCCTCGCCCTCGGCCTCGTAACGGGCCTTGAGCTTGTAGACCCAGGCGCGGTGCACGCCGTACCGGGCAGCGACCTCAGCGGGAGTCTGGTGGTCGACGAACAGGGCGGTGATGACCAGGCGGGCCTTCGACGTGGGCTGCGGCATGGCCGAGCATCGAGCCCGCCGAGAGTGTCGCCGATGACCTGCGACACGTGTCGCCTATGTCTTGAGACATCTGTCGCCGATCTCCTGAACCAGCACACTGCCCCCGCTACGAATGTGATGTCTCAGGACATGCCGGACACCCGGACCTGCGGAAGCAGGTTCGGGTGTTTTGTCATTTCGGGGTGTTCTTGGGCTGGTAGTCCTTGCTGGGATCGACGATGAGGTCGCGGATGAGCTCGCCGGTGGCGGCGTTGACGACGCGGACGTGGAGGTCCTGGACGAGCAGGATCACGCGGGTGCGGGCGTAGGTTCGGCCGACGCCGATGTGGCGTAGTTGTGCCGGCGATGCGCAGGGTGACGTTCCCGGCGGTGGACACGATGTCGTGCCGGGTGCGGTCGTGGGAGTCGGTGCTGCGGTCACCGCTCGGGCTGGCCTTGGGCCGTGCGTTGTACGTGGTCGCCGGGGTGGCGCGGTGGGGGAGCGATCGGTGCGGTCGGCGGTGGTTGTACTCCTCGACGAACGCGTCGAGCATGGCCTGCAGCTGGGCCAGCGTCGTGGGCTGGGTTGGCTGGGCGCGTAGCCACTTCTTCATGGTCTGCTGGAATCTCTCGACCTTCCCGCAGGTGGTGGGCCGTGATGGCCGGGAGTTCTTCTGGACGATGTCGAGTCGCCTGAGCTCGGCTTCGAAGGCGTTCTTGCCGCCTCCTCGGCCGTGGCCGGCGAGTCGGACGGTGTAGACCATGCCGTTGTCGGTGAGCGTGGATGCGGGGTATTCGTGCAGGTCAGCGGCCTGTCGAAAGGTCTCCAGGACGGTTCGTGCGGTGACCGGTCGGTGTGCCGACACGTGCAGGGCGTAGCGGGAGTGGTCGTCGAGCCAGGTGATGATTTCGACGTCCGCGCCGGGACAGCCCATGGCATTGGTGAGTCGGTAGTGGGTGAAGTCGGACTGCCAGGTCTCGTTGGGCATCGCCGCCTCGAAGCGGAGGTAGGACGACTTCGGTCGTTTGGACGGCTCCGGCTTCACCGCACCGGACCTGGTCAGAATCCGGTGGATCGTGGCCCGGGACACGGTGATCTGGTGGCGGTGGGCCAGGTGCCACTCGATGGTCTCGGCGCCGGCGTCCAACCCGGCCTCGCGTAGTTGCTTCCGCAGCCGCAGGATCAGCTCGACCGTCGCTGTCGGTGTCGCGTTCGGTGAGGTCAGCGGTCGTCTTGACCGTGGCTCGAAGGCGTCCTCACCCTCGGCCCGGTACCGGGCCAGGAGTTCGTAGACCCAGGACTTTGATACGCCATAGTCGGCGACGACCTCGGCGACGGTGCGCTTCTCGAGGGTGATGGCGGTGATGACCAGGCGGGCCCTTGATGCCCCGGAGTTCGGCATGCTCGAGGCTCGACCGGTTGTCGCCGATGTCGTGAGACATCAGTCCGGGATGTCGTGAGACATGTGTCCGGGATGTCCTGAACCAGGACACTGCCCCCGCTACGAAAGAGATGGCCCCCGTCCTGCAGCAATGCAGGTCGGGGGCCATTTTGTCGTGAGCCGTACCCGTGCGTGGATCGCATGGCCCAGCAGCCTCGTCAGGTGGCCGCCACACGGACGGTTCGGCAGTCGACCGCCGCTGCTAGCGTGGTCACTGTCGGCTTGGGAGGCCGACCCGGTGAACCGCTGGAGGCGCACATGCCCGCTGTGACTGTGGACGACCTGACCGTGCTGCCGAGGGTGCCGCAGCTGGACCCCATGGCCACGCACCAGCGGCCGGTCCGCAGCGTGACCACCGCGCCGGCCGGTGTCGAGGGTGAGGGATTCCCGGTGTGGCGGGCGTTCGCCGGCGCCGACCTGCGTGACCTCGACCCGTTCGTCCACCTCGACCAGATGGGGGCGGTCGACTACGGCCCCGGTGAGCCCAAGGGGACGCCGTGGCACCCGCACCGCGGGTTCGAGACGGTCACCTACATGATCGACGGGTTGTTGCAGCACCACGACAGCCAGGGTGGCGGCGGTCTCATCAGCGACGGCGGCACCCAGTGGATGACCGCCGGGAAGGGCATCCTCCACATCGAGACCCCGCCCGAGGCGACCGTCGCCAGCGGCGGGCTCTTCCACGGGCTGCAGCTGTGGGTGAACCTGCCCCGCGAGCAGAAGTGGGTGCCGCCGCGCTACCAGGACCTGGACGGCGACCGGGTCGCGCTGCTGGCCTCCGACGACGGCGGGGCACTGGTGCGGATCATCGCCGGAGACGTCGCCGGCACCAGCGGCCCCGGTACGACGTACACGCCGATGGTCATGCTGCACGCGACCGTGAGCCCGGGCGCACGACTGGTGCTGCCGTGGCGGGCCGACTTCAACGCGCTGGTCTACGTGCTCGCCGGACGCGGCAGCGTCGGCGCGGAACAGCGACCCCTGCGCCAGGGCCAGCTCGCCGTGCTCGGCGCCGGTGACGCGGTCACCGTCGGCGCTTCCTCGTCGCAGGACTCCCACCTGCCGGCGATGGAGGTGCTGCTGCTCGGTGGCCGACCCATCCGTGAGCCGATCGCCTGGGCCGGTCCCTTCGTGATGAACACCGAGGCGGAGATCCGTCAGGCGTTCGAGGACTACCAGGCGGGCCGGCTCGGCCAGGTCCCCGCCGTGCACAACGCACCGACCGACCTGGTCGTGAGTGAGACCGACTCCCCGCTGGACTGACGCGGTCAGTCCCGACCCGCGGCTCAGCGTCCCGGGAGGGATCCGGGAGCCCCGGGCGTAGCATCCGCGACATGGGCGACGGGGCGACCGTGGCGGTGGTGCGGCGGTGATGCCGAGCGGGTTCTTCCCCGCCGTCGAGCCGGACGCTCCCGTGCAGCCGCTGCTCGATCGGTTGCGACCCGCGGTCCGGGCCGAGGTCGAGCGGCACGACGGCCTCGACGTGACCGTGCACGCCGAGCTGCGGGCCGTCCCCGGGACCGACGGTGACGTCGCCCTGAAGCGGTTCTACTGGTCCACGCAGCAGCGGGATCCCACGGCGCCGCACGGGTTCGGAGCGCGCACGCTCTACTGCGTGGAGCCGTCGTCGTCCCCGCGGCTGCACGAGTTCCCGTCCGATCCTGCACTGCCCTGGCTCGACGATGACGACGGCCCGCTCCGCCGGGACGGCCGGATCGAGCACATCGACATCCTGCGCTACATCCCGCTCCGGAGGCTGACCTACCGGTTGCACGACGGCGCCGGACTCCCCGCCAGCGTCATCGTGAAGGCCAAGGGGACCGGAGGCCTGAACCGCGCGGCGGTCGCCCTGCTCGCCGTCAACCGGGCCACGGCCCGACGGGCCACGGCGGTACGAGCCCCTCGGCTGCTGCGCCTGGAACCGCCGCGCCACGCGCTCTACCTCGAGGAGCTGCCCGGTCAGCCGCTCAACGTCGCGCTCGCCGGACTGGACCTCGGCGACGCGATGGACCAGCTGGGCTCGCTGCACCGGGACCTGCAGGCGCTGGGGGTCAAGGGCCTGTCCGCGCGCGGCACCGGGTACTGGCTGCACGAGTCGCGCCGGGCCGCCGAGGGGATCGCGCTCTTCATGCCGTCGGTCGCCGGTCGCGCCCGTGCGGTCCACGCCGAGCTGGAGCGCACCGCGCCCGAGGACGGTCGGCTGGTGTTCTGCCAGGGGGACTTCCTCCCGGGCCAGGTGCTGTGCCACCCGAGCGGGTGGTCGGTCATCGACTTCGACGACAGCCACTACGCCGATCCGCTGTCCGAGGTCGCGGGGATGTACGTGGCGATGCCACGGGAGCTCGGCCTGTCCGTGGAGCAGGCCGAGCACGCCCGGCACGCCTACCTGGCGGCGTACGCCGCCCGCGCCGGAGAGCCGATCGACCGGAGCCGGTGGCGGTGGTTCCTCGCCCTCCTCCAGCTCACCCAGCTCGCCAAGCGGCTGATGAAGGGACGGGTCGCGCCGGGCGAGGCGACCTCGGTGCTCGACCGAGTCGACTCGGTCGAGGACGGTCTCGGCTGAGCTCGCGGATGGCCGCGGCGGCACGCTCAGCACCGTCGAGCCGGATGCCGGCCGACTCGAGAGCACCCGGGGGAAGGTCGCGGGGCCGGCCGAGCAGCCAGGCCAGCTCGCCGGGCGACACCTCGCCGTCCACGACGTCGGCCACGTCCATCGCCGCCAGCCGGATCGCGCGGATCGCCTGCTCCCGGCGGGGCGCGCGACGTGGCACGAGGATCGGCCGGATCCCGGCAGCGAGCGCCTCGAGCGTGGAGTTGTAGCCGGCCATCTGGATGACCGCGCCCGCGCGGGTCATCAGCGCCGCACAGTCGGACATGTTGCGCAGCACGCGCACCCGTTGCCCGGGCTCGGTGTCCTCGGCGAGGCGGTCGGCGAGCGTCGAGTCGGCGTACGGCCCGGCGACCAGCACCGTCCGCAGCTGGGGTCGGGCCATGGTCACGTCGATCCCCAACCGGTAGACGTCGTCGCCGTCACCCCCTCCGCCTCCGGTGACCACGAGCAGGGTCCGGTCCCGGGTTCCGGGTGAGACCCGGTCGACCACCCACCCGCAGTAGCTCGGTGTCACCGGCAGGCCGTACTCCGCCTCGTGGTCGCACAACACCCGCTCGCCGTACGTCAGGACCTGGTCGTACAGGTCGGCCGCGCCGTCCCACCCCGGTCCCGCCAGCTCACGACGCATCGTGGCCGCGTCATCGAGGATGTCGCGCAGCCCGAGCACCAGCGCGGCGCCGTCGCGCACCGCGCGGTCCAGGCCGGGCCGGAGCTCGCCGGCCACGCCGTACGGGTGCCGGTCCACCACGACCACGTCGGGCGAGAACCGGGTCACGACCTCCTCGAACTTCCGGGCACGCAGCTCCACGGCCTCGGAGAACGTGCTTCCCTCGGTCCGGTAGCTGCCGGCGGAGTCCTTGAGCAACGGGGGCACGTGGACGATGCGCATCGACCCCAGCCCCTCCCAGGTCGGCCGCACCGCGAGACCCGTCACGATCGTGATCTCCGCCTCCGGCTCGCGCGCCAGCAGCGCGCGTGCGACGAGGGTGTTGCGCCGCACGTGCCCCAGGCCGAAGCCGTCGTGGGAGAAGAAGAGATAACGGGCCACGCTCGTGAGCATCACCCGCGGGTGACGCCCCTCGCCAGATGGACGTTGGTACCACCCGCGGACTACGACCAGGGGGCACCGGCACGGCGACGAAGGTGCAATTGAGGAAACCTCCCGAATCTCCGCACCCTGAGTGGGACGGCAAGAGACCCCTGCCGATCCGGCACCGGACACGCGGCCGTACGCCACCACGGGAGGGACGATGCGGGCAGTCATCACCGGCAGCGCCGGCTTCATCGGGAGCACGCTGTCAGAGCGGCTGGTGGCGGACGGCTGGTCCGTGGTCGGCATCGACTCGTTCTCCAGCTACTACGACCCGACGGACAAGCAGCGCAACCTGGCGGCCCTGGCCGACGAGCCGCGCTTCGACCAGGTCACGGCCGACGTGGCCAGCGACGACCTCGACGCGCTGCTGCGTGACCGGCCGGTGGTGTTCCACCTCGCCGCCCAACCGGGGGTGCGCAGCAGCTTCGGCGTCGGCTTCGCCCAGTACCTGCACGACAACGTCCTGGGCACCCAGCGACTGTTCGAGGCCGCCCGCCGGGCCGGGTGCCCGCGGGTGGTCTACGCCTCGTCGTCGTCGGTGTACGGCGAGGGGTCGCACGCTGCCTCTCGGGAGGACACCTCGCCGACCGTGCCCCGTTCGCCGTACGGCGTCACCAAGCTCGCGTGCGAGCGGCTCGCCGACGTCTACCGCGAGCTCGGCCTCGAGGTGGTCGGGCTGAGGTACTTCACGGTGTACGGGCCGCGGCAACGCCCCGACATGGCGATCCGGAGGCTCTGCGAGGCGGCACTCGCCGGGACGCCGTTCCCGCTCCTCGGCGACGGCCGCCAGTCGCGGGACTTCACCCATGTCGACGACGCCGTCGACGCGACCGTCCGGGCCATGCACGCCAGCGAACCCGCTCCGCTCCTCAACGTCGGCGGCGGCGAGGAGGCGAGCATGAGCAGCCTGATCGAGACCATCGGCGCCATGGCCGGACGACCGGTCCCGGTCGTCAGGTCCGGCGCGCAGGCAGGTGACGTGACCCGTACCCGGGCCGACACCACCCGGGCGCGGCACTGCCTCCGCTGGCGCCCGGTGGTCAGCCTGACCGAGGGCCTGCGGTCGGAGCTCGACTGGGTGGCCGACCGGCAGGCCGGCCGCGACCGGGACGGGGTCCGCGCGCTCGGGCTGGCGCGGAGCTCGTGATGCCGGACCTGCCGCTCCACGTCGTCGTCGCCGGCCAGGGGTACGTCGGCCTCCCGCTCGCCATGCGCGCCGTGGCGGCCGGTCACCACGTCGTGGGCTTCGACGTGTCGGTCGAACGCGTCAAGCGGCTCGCAGCGGGGGAGTCCTTCGTCGAGGACGTGCCGTCCCAGACCGTCCAGGAGGCGCTGGCGAGCGGCCGCTACCGCGTCACCGACACCCCCGTCGGGTGCGAGGGGTTCGACGTCGCGGTCATCAGCGTGCCGACCCCGCTCGACGAGGGCCGGCCGGACCTCACCTACGTCGAGTCCGCGGCGGTGGCGCTCGCGCCGTTCCTGGTGCGGGGCAGCCTGGTGGTGCTGGAGTCCACGAGCTATCCCGGCACGACCGAGTCCCTGCTCGTCCCCTGCCTGGAGTCCGGGTCGGGCCTCCGCGCAGGCATCGACTTCCACGTCGGCTACAGCCCGGAGCGGATCGACCCCGGCAACGCGGTGTGGACGCTCGAGACCACGCCCAAGCTCGTCTCCGGCATCGACGCCCGCTCCCTCGCGCGGACCGAGGCCTTCTACCGCACCCTCGTGACCGACACGGTCCGGGTCGGTTCCACGGGGGCCGCCGAGCTGGCCAAGCTCCTCGAGAACACCTTCCGCCACGTCAACATCGCCCTCGTCAACGAGCTGGCCATGGTGGCCGACGACCTCGACCTCGACGTGTGGGAGGTCATCGACGCGGCCGCCACCAAGCCGTTCGGCTTCATGAAGTTCTCGCCGGGTCCGGGCGTGGGCGGTCACTGCCTGCCGATCGACCCGAGCTACCTGTCCTGGACGGTACGCCGCCGGCTCGGTCGCGCGTTCCGGTTCGTCGAGCTGGCCAACGACGTCAACGACCACATGCCGGACTACGTGCACACGCGGCTGGTCCAGGCGCTGAACCGCCGCGGCCTGGCCATGTCGGGTGCCCGGGTGCTGCTGCTCGGGCTCGCGTACAAGCGCAACTCCTCCGACGCCCGCGAGTCGCCCGCGGTCCGGCTCGTCGGTCACCTCGTCGGGGCCGGTGCCGTGGTGACCGTGGTGGACCCTCACGTCGTGGAGGACGTGCTCCCCGACGTCGACGTACGACGTGCCGAGCTGTCGCCGGCCGAGCTGGCTGCGCAGGACGCCGTCGTGCTGGTGACCGACCATGACGCGTTCGACTACGACGCGGTGCTCCAGCACGCGGCGTACGTCCTGGACACCCGGCACCGGCTGGAGGGGTCCCGTGTCGAGCACCTGTGAAGCGCAGCGGCGATCCGACCACGCCGGCTCCGGTGCTCGGGTGGCCGTCGTGGTCTCGGGCTGGCCCCGGCTCTCCGAGACCTTCGCCCTCAACGAGCTCCGGGCACTGCACCGGGCGGGCATGCTCGTGGGTGTCTTCGCCACCAAGCCGGGCGAGCCGGGTCTCCGCCATGCTGCCGCAGTCGAGCTGGAGCCGGTGGTGACCGTCCTCGGTGAGGGCACCGCCACGAGCCAGGCCGAGGAGCTCGCGACCCGCCTGGCCGGGAGCGGGCTGTCGGCCGTGCACGGGTACTTCGCCCACCTCCCCACCGAGGTCGCCGCCGGGGCGGCGAGGCTGCTCGGCGTCCCGTACGGCTTCAGCGTCCATGCCCTCGACGCGCGGAAGGTCGCACCGGAGGAGCTGGCGGTCCGGGCCGCGGAGGCGTCGTGGGTGCGGGCGTGCAACGCCGACGTCGCGGCGACCGTGGCCGCCGCCGGGGTCCGGCCGAGGCTGATCCCCCACGGCGTCGACCTCGATGCGTTCTGCGAGAGGCCGCGCCCCCCTTCGGCGCGGGTGGAGGTCCTCGCCGTGGGCCGGTTCGTGGAGAAGAAGGGCTTCGCCGTCCTGCTCGACGCGGTCGCGAGGATCGAGCGAGACATCCAGGTGCGGCTGGTCGGGGACGGCCCGCTGCGCGCCCAGATCCTCGCGCAGGTCCGTCGGCTGGGGCTGGACGGGACCGTGGCGGTCGAAGCGCGGCGCGCCCACGACGCGCTCCCGGACTGCTACGCGCGCGCCGACCTCGTCGTGGTGCCGTCGGTCGTCGACGCGGGCGGGGACCGGGACGGGCTGCCCAACGTCGTCCTCGAGGCGATGGCCAGTGGCCGCGCGGTCGTCGCCACTGACGTCGGTGCGATCGCGACGGCCGTGTGTGACGGGGTCACGGGCCGGCTCGTGCCACCGGGTGACGTGGACGCGCTGGCCACGGCGATCACCGAGCTGGTCGACCGACCCGACCTGCGCAGGACCCTCGGCGCGCGAGCCCGGACCCTCGCGGAGACCCGGTTCGCGCTCGCCGACTGCACCGCCGCGTTCTGCGCCGCCCTGGAGGAGATCCATGCCTGAGCGGACCGTCGGCTACGTGCTCAAGGGCTACCCCCGTCGCTCGGAGCTGTTCATCGCCAGCGAGATCTGGCGCCTGGAGCAGCTCCACGTCCCGGTCCGGTTGTTCGTGATCAAGGGCCCGGAGGAGACCGAGCACCACGACGTGGTCGACCGCATCTGCGCCGAACCGCGATACCTGCCCGACACGACCTCGCTGTCCGGGCGCCCCCTGACCCACTGGTTGGGCGAGAACCTCGGCGCCTTCCGCCCGGCCCTGTTCGGCGCGGCACGCCAGCACCCGGTCGGGCTGGGCCGGGCCGTCGCGGCCGCCTTCGCACAGTCCTGGCGCGCGCGCCACGGCTGGCGGCCGCGGAGCCTGTACGCCAAGGAGCTGCTGCAGGCGGTGGCGCTGGCGGCCGAGGTGGACCGGGCCGGTGACGTCGAGCGGCTGCACGCCCACTTCGCCCACGGGACGACGACGGTGACCTGGCTGGCCGCGATGATCTGCGGCCTGCCGTTCTCCTTCACCGGGCACGCCAAGGACATCTATCGCGAGTCCCTGAACCCGGCCGGTCTGCTCGCCCGCAAGCTGCGTGCGGCGACGTTCGTCGCGACGTGCACCCGCGCCAACGTCGAGCACCTGCGGCGGTTGGCGCCCCAGGCCGAGGTCCACCTCGTCTACCACGGGCTGAACCCGGACTTCGCGCGGCTCCTGGAGTCGGCCGGCAACGGGACCACGCCACCGGTGCCGGGGCGCCAGCAGCTGCTGCGCGTCGTGAGCGTGGGGCGGCAGGTGCCGAAGAAGGGCTTCGACGTGCTGCTCCGCGCGATCGCGCTGCTCCGGGACCGGGGCGTCGACCTCGAGCTGGTGCTCGTCGGCGAGACCGGGGACGCGACCCCGACGGTCCGCGGGCTGGTCGACGAGCTCGGTCTCGGCGACGTCGTCGACGTACGCGGGCCGTGCGGTCAACCCGAGCTCCTGCGGCTGTACCAGGAGGCCACGGTCCTCGCCCTGGCCTGCCGGGTCGCCGACGACGGTGACCGCGACGGGATCCCCAACGTGCTGGTCGAGGCGATGGCGGCAGGGCTCCCGGTCGTCACCACCGCGGTGTCCGGCATCCCCGAGCTGGTCCGCGACGGGGAGAACGGGCTGCTGGTCCCGCCGAGCGACCCCGCCGCCCTCGCTGATGCGCTCGCCCGGGTGGCGAACGACCCCGCCCTGCGGGAGCACCTCGCCGGGCAGGGCCCGGTGACGGTGTCCCGCGACTTCGACGCGCTGACGAACGCGCGCCGGATGGCGAGCCTGCTCGAGGGGGCAGCCCGATGACCGGCCCGATGACCGACCCACGCGGTGGGACGCTGGCCCGGCCGCGCCCGTTCGTGTGCGTGATCGACGACCTGCACCGCGACCTCTCCGTCGCCTCCGACGCGCGAGCCGGCATCTTCACGCACGCCGGTCTGCGGCTGCGGTTGGGCCGGACGCCCGACTGGGTGCGAGGCGGGCCGCCGCACGACGAGGAGTGGCGGATCGAGTGGGTCAAGTGCTACGAGGGGCTGGCCCTCGCCCACGAGTACGTCGAGCACGCGGATCCCGAGAGCCTGGCGGCGTGGGAGGACCTGGTCCTCGCCTTCTGCGACCAGGTGCCGGTCGGGCACGACACCTCCGACGTGTCCGCACGCCGCATCCAGAACTGGCTGTACGCCTGGCAGCGCTTCGCCGAGGGGCCGACCTGGCACGGTCTGCGTCCCGGTCTGGCCGAGCGGCTGAGCGAGCGCCTGCTGGCCGACGGCGAGCACCTGCGCGAGCACCTCACGGCGGCCCGCAACCACCGGACCCTCGAGCTCTACGCGCTGCTGGTGCTGGCCCTCGCCTTCGGGCGCGACGAGCAGGCGACCGAGGCCGTGGCCGCCCTCGCCGAGAACGCCGCCACCGACGTCTTCCCGGACGGGGTGCAGTGCGAGTGCTCCAGCGACTACCACATGATCGTGCTGCGTTCCTTCGTCGGCACGATCGAGAACGCACGCCTGGCCGGGATCCCCGTCCCGCTGGTGCTGGAGGAGCGGACGCGCGCCATGTGCGACGTGGCCCTGCACCTGCAGCGACCCGACGGCTGGACCCCCTCCCTGTCCGACGGTGATCCCGGCGACTACCGCACCCTGCTGCGCCGGGCGGGCGAGCTGTTCGACCGACCCGACCTGCTCTGGGCAGCCAGCGGAGGTGCCGAGGGGTCGCCGCCCGCGACCCGGACCGCGAGCTTCCCGGTCGGTGGCTACTTCGTCCAGCGCAGCGGCTGGGGCGACGACGGCCGTGCCTACACCGACGAGCGGTGGAGCGTCCTGGACTGCGGGCCGCTCGGAGACGGCGGTCACGGCCACTACGACCAGCTGTCCGTCGAGCTGATGGCCCAGGGCCACCCCGTCGCCGTCGACCCCGGGCGGTACACCTACGCCGAGGACGACAGCGGCTGGCGAGCGTGGTTCAAGGGGACCGCCGCTCACAACACCGTGACCGTGGACGGCCTCGACCAGACGCCGTACCGCCGGGGCAAGCCGAAGGGTCCGGTCTCGATCGCGCGACTGCTGTGGCGGCACACCGAACCGGGCCTCGACGCCCTGTGCGGCCGTGTGGTCAGCCCGCAGTACGACGCCGTCCACACCCGGACCCTCGCCCTGGTCGATGCCGACTACTGGGTGGTCCACGACCGGCTGCGCGCCAGCAGCGCCCACGACTACACCGCCCACTGGCACCTGGACCGGCACGCCGAGGGCCGGGTTGCCGTCCGGCGGGCCCACGGACAGGCCGTCGTGACCACGCCCCGGTCCACGCTGGTCGTGCCGGACGGCTACGGAGACGTGGGGATCGGACCCGGCTGGGTCTCACCTGCCTACGGGGTCAGGCACGCGGCGCCCGTCGTGCTCGTCTCGGCCGGCGACCGCGCCGACGCCGACCTGGTCACCGTCCTCGTGCCCGGGGACGAGGTGCCGCAGGTCACCGTCCGGCCCAGCGGTGGCGGGCTGGTCGTGGAGGTCGACGGGTCCTCTGGTCGGGTGCGCCTGCAGCTGACGGCGACCGGAGCGTCCGTACGACGCGGACGGGAGGCACGCGCATGACCGACGTGGTGACGACCCCGGCCCTGGCGCCCGACCGCGCGCTCCCGGGACGCGACCTGCTGCTCGACCCGGACGCGGTCGCCGGACGCCTGCCCGGACTGCTCGGCACCGAGGGACCGCTCGAGCTCGACGGCTGCTCGCTGGTGCGCGTCAAGTACCGGGTCGGCGAGAGCCTCCGTGCGGTCTACCGGCTCGGCGTCGGCGGGCGGGACCACCTGGTCACCGCTCGCCTCTTCCCCGGAGGACGTGACCGGACCGCCTACGAGCGGGCCGTCGCCCCGGGCACCTCATCCACGGCCGGACCACTCAGGGCGGTCGCCCACGACGCCGACCTCGGCGCGGTGTGGTGGAGCTTCCCGCGCGACCGCAAGCTCGGCGACCTCGGCTGGCTGGTGGCGCCGGACCCGGCGCTGGCCCAGGAGATGCGGCTGCCCGGATGGCGGCGGACCGAGGTGGTCCAGTACGTCCCCGAGCGCTCGGTCACCGTCCGTGCCCTGGACGGCGGGGGTGCGATCCTCGGCTACGCCAAGGCGTACGGGCCGCAGGCCGTCAGGCCCTCCGTGCTGGCCGAACGCCACCACCGGGTGGCCCGCGAGCTGCACCGGACCTCCGACCCGGTCTCCTCTCCCGTCTGCCTGGCGTGGTCGGACGCCCGCGGGTTGCTCGTGATGGAGGCGATGCCCGGCCAGCGTTGGAACGCGCTGTCCGGAGAGGACCTCGCGCGAGCGATGCGTGACCTTGGCGTCGCCGTGGCCCGGCTGCACGACAGCCGCGCCATCGACGGACTGCCCGACTTCGGCAGGCTGCGCACGGACCGGGTCGAGCACTGCGCCGGCATCGTCGGCCGCGCCCGTCCCGACGTGGCCCAGCACGCCGAGCGTCTCGCCGGCCGGCTCCGGACGTCGCAGCCTGCCCCGACACCGGACGTCGTCCTGCACGGGGACTGCCACCCCGGCAACGCGCTCCTCGCCGGGGACAGCGTGGCCCTGATCGACCTCGACCAGATGGGCCGCGGCCCCGCGGCAGCCGACCTGGGCAGCCTGCTCGCGCGGCTGCGCTACGCGGCCACGATCGGCGAGATCGACGCCGCCGAGGCGGCACGGCTCGAGGTCCGCTTCCTGGGCGGGTACGGCGAGCGCCGCGCCCTCCCGGACCCGACGTCGCTGGCGTGGCACACCGCCGCGGCACTGCTCGCCGAGCGCGCCCTGCGCGCCGTCAACCGGGTCAACAGGGCCGCCCTGGCCCGCCTGGACGAGCTCATGGTGGCCGCGGACGCGGCCCTGGACCGAGGAGTGCTCCGATGAGCCGTGCCCGCCTGTTGTTCTACTGCCAGCACTCGCTCGGGCTGGGCCACCTCGCTCGCTCGCTGGCGATCGCCGAGGCGCTCACCGGCACCTGCGACGTGACGCTGCTCAACGGTGGACGCCTTCCGGCGGGGACCAGGCTGCCTCCCGGGGTGCGTGTCGTGAACCTGCCACCGCTGGGCCACGACGACGACTACCAGCTGGTCAGCCTCCACCCGGACTGGAGCGTGGCGGCGGCGCAGCAGGAGCGTCGGCGCACGATCCTCGACGTGCTGGACCGCGAGTCGCCGCAGGTGCTCCTGGTCGAGCTGTACCCCTTCGGCCGCAAGAAGTTCGAGTTCGAGCTGCTTCCGCTGCTGGAGGCCGCGCGGGCCGGGGGCCCTCGGCGGCCCCTGGTGCTGTGCAGCCTCCGTGACATCCTGGTCCGCGGTCGTCGCGACCAGGCCGGGCACGACGAACGTGCTGCCGAGCGGGCCAACGCGTTCTTCGACGCGGTGCTCGTGCACTCGGACCCGGCGTTCGCCCGGCTCGAGGAGACGTTCACCCCACGCAGCCCGTTGCGGATCCCCGTCCACTACACCGGCTTCGTCGCCCCGCCGCCGCTTCCTCACGACGACGGGCACCGGCTGCCCAGGCTCCTGGTGTCCGCGGGGGGCGGGATGGTGGGGGAGCCGCTCTTCCGCGCAGCCGTGGAGGCGCATGCCGAGCTGGCGGAGCGGACCGGGTTGAGCACCACCCTCGTCGCCGGTCCGTTCCTTCCCGAGCCGGTCTGGCAGTGGCTGCAGCACGCGGCGGCCGACTCGCCGCAGCTGCACGCCGTACGTCGGGTCGACGACCTCGCCGCCGAGATGAGACGGTCCGCACTGTCCCTGAGCCAGGCCGGCTACAACACCGCGATGGACATCCTGCGTGCCGGCACGCCATCGGTCGTGGTCCCGTTCAGCGACGGGCGCGAGGACGAGCAGACCAGCCGGGCTCGACGGCTGGAGGACGTGGGGGCGCTGCGCATGGTGCCGACCGGCGAGCTCGGCACCGGACGACTTCTCACCGAGCTCGTCGAGCTGGCCGGTTCTAGGCCGAGCCCGGTGCGGCTCGACCTGACCGGGCGCACGACCACCGCCCGGGTCGTCACGGAGCTGGCCGGGCTGGAGCCGGGCGCGGCCCGCGACGTCATGCCTCGGCCCCGGCCGGCGATGGGGCTCGCGTCGGCAGCGGACCGCTCCGACCCGGTCGGGGTGATCGGGCTCGGATACGTGGGCCTGGTCACGGCTGCCACCCTCGCCAGCCTCGGCCATGACGTCGTGTGCGTCGACATCGATCCCGAGAAGATCCGCAGGCTGCGTGCCGGCGACGTCCCGGTGGTCGAGCCCGGGTTGTCCGAGCTGCTCCTCCAGCACCGCGACCGGTTGACCTGGTCGCTGGACGCGGCCGACGTCTTCGGCCGGGCGCGGATCGTCTTCGTGACCGTGGACACCCCGGGGCTGGCCAGCGGCGACGCCGACCTGTCGAGGGTGGAGTCGGTGATCGACCGGATTCCCGACGACGTGCCGCCGATGATCCTGGCGATGAAGTCGACCGTCCCGGTGGGCACCGGGGCCCGGGTCCGGCGTCACCTCCGGGGTCGCGGACTCGACCAGGTGACGTACGTGTCCAACCCGGAGTTCCTCCGCGAGGGCACCGCCCTGGGCGACGTGATGCGCCCGGACCGGGTGGTGATCGGGGCCGACGACCGGTCGGACGCGGAAGAGGTCGCGCGTCTGTGGGCACCGTTGGGCGGCCAGCTGCGCTGCTGTGACCTCGCGTCGGCCGAGATGATCAAGCTGGCGTCCAACGCGTTCCTCGCCACCAAGATCTCCTTCGTCAACGAGATCGCGAACGTCTGCGAGAACGTGGGTGCCGACGTCAGCGTCGTCGCGGAGGGCATGGGCCTCGACCGCCGGATCGGGGCCGAGTTCCTCGAGGCCGGGCTCGGCTACGGAGGCTCCTGCTTCCCCAAGGACGTGGCCGCGCTCAAGCAGCTGGCGGGCAACAGCGGCTACCACTTCCAGCTGCTCTCGGCCGTGATCGAGGTGAACGAGCTGCAGAAGCGGCGCGTGGTCGCGGCGCTGGCGGCACGACTCGGCACGCTGGCCGGCGCCCGGGTTGCCCTGCTGGGTGTCTCCTTCAAGCCGTGGACCGACGACGTCCGCGAGTCACCCGCGCTGGTGCTGGCCGAGAGGCTGACGGCGGAGGGAGCCGTCGTCGTCGCCCACGATCCCGTGGTCGGCACCGCGGCCGCGACGGTGCTTCCCGACGGCGTGGGCCTGGCCCGCGACCTCGCCGAGGCGGTCGACGGGGCGGATGCCGCCGTGATCGTGACCGCCTGGCCGCAGTACGGCGGCCTGCTCGAGCCGGGTGTGTCCGCCACGATGTCGCGACCGCTGCTGGTCGACGGCAGGAACATGCTCGATCCGTACGCCGCGGCGCGGGCCGGCTACGAGTGGGTGGGCATCGGGCGCCCCGGGCACTCCCACGACTCCGCGGCCGGCCTCGGCCACCCGATGGTGCGTGCGCGATGAGCTGGCTCGACCCCGTGCGGCGGGCACTGGACGAGCAGCCGGACACCTGCCGGGTGTTCTTCCGGGACGACGACGCCGGCCGTGACGACCGACGCCTGGCGGCGCTGCTCGACCGGTTCGAGGCGCACCGGGTCGGGGTCGACCTCGCCGTGATCCCGTCACTGGTGGGGCGGCCGCTCGCCGACGCACTCCGGGGACGCATCGACGCCGGCACTGTGCGCCTCCACCAGCACGGTCTCTCCCACGTCAACCACGAGGCCACCGGGCGCAAGCACGAGTTCGGGCCGTCCCGCGACCTGACCCGGCAGTCCGCGGACGTGGCGACAGGTCGCCGGCTCCTGCTCGACTGGTTCGGCGAGGCCGACGTGGAGCCGGTGTTCACCCCTCCGTGGAACCGGTGCACGCCCGAGACCGGAGCCGCCCTGCTGACCCACGACCTGCGCGTGCTGTCCCGTGACCACACCGCCCCCCCGCTGCGGCTGCCGGGGCTGGCCGAGGTGCCCGTCACCCTCGACTGGTTCGGCCACCGCAAGGGCGTGCGGTGGACCCCCTCCGAGCTCGCGTCCCGACTGGCCGACCAGGTGCGGGCCGGCGACCCGATCGGGGTGATGCTGCACCACGCCGTCACCGACGCCGACGAGCTCGCCCGGGTCGACGAGCTGCTCGGGCTGACCGCCCGGCACTCCACGGTCCGGACCACGTCCATCGGCGAGCTGGCCGGCATCACGGCGCACGGCCGGTACGGGGGTGGGTCATGAAGTCGGTGCACGAGCGCCACCGACTGGCGCTGGCCGCGCTGGACGCGGGGGCCCACCTCCCCGTGGTCGGCCACGCGGCGCGCGCCATGGGCATCGTTCCCCGACACGCGCCGCTCACGCTCCGTTCGGCGCTCCGGCCAGGCGCCGGGCCGTTCGCCGAGCTGGTCGTCGCGCTCGGACCCCGCCCCCAGGATGCCGTGTCGGTCGAGTGCTGGGTGTCCCGGCCGGACGGCGTGGACGCGCCGCACCTGGCGAGGGCCGGAGCGGTGGGCTGGGTCAGCGTCGCACCGATCACGGACGACCCGGTGGCCGCGACGGCCGCACGGCTGCGCGGCGCCGAGACCACACTGGTGCGCTACCACCGCGGCCGCCGTGCCACCGTGCGGGTCACCGGGCCGACCGACCTCCCGACGTGCCCGGTGGCGTACGCGAAGGTCTTCAGCGACACCCGTGCCGCCGTGCGCCACGAGCTGTCCGAACGGCTCGCCGAGGCAGCGACGACGGGACGCCTCGGCCTGCGGGTGCCGCGGCCCGCGGGGTACGACGCCGACCGGTTCGTGCTGTGGCAGCACGAGGTCGCGGGCTCGCCGGCGACCGAGCGGTTGACCCGACCGGCGGCACCCGCCCTCGCCACCCGGATGGGCGCGGCGCTGGGGAGCCTGCACATGTCGGGGCTGGAGACGTCGCGCCGGCTCACCGTCGCGGGTCAGGTGCTGCGCACGGAGCGCTACGCAGCCGAGGCCTCCCGGCTGGTGCCCGCGCTGGGGGAGAGGGTCCTGCGGCTGCTCGACACCGTGGGGGCCGACCCGTCGTCCGGTGAGGGCCGGACGGTCACGGTCCACGGTTCGCCCGATCCCTCGCAGTGGCTCGTCTGCGAGGATCCCGTCCCCGGCCTGCTGGACTTCGACCGGTTCGCCCGGGGTGAGCCGGAGGCGGACGTCGCCTGCTTCCTCGTCGAGGTGGACGCACTCGGCCAGGGTCTGTACTCCGCAGCTGTCGCCGAAGGATTCATGGCCGGCTACCGATCGACCGCAGGCGTGCTCGACCCCGAGTCGCTGCGTCGCCACAGCACCATGCGACGCATCGGGAAGGTGCTGCGCGCCGCGCGGGCCCTGCGCGTCGACGGCGACCGCCGGGCGGGGCGGATCCTCGCGGCGGCCGAGTGGGCGGTCGCCCGGCCGGCGGGCGTGACGACGGCGGTGGGGCGGTGAACGTGCGGGCGACGGACCTGGCGAACCCGGAATGGCTCGCCGCCACCGTGCGACGCCATCACCGGCAGCTCGGGCTGCCGCTCCCGCCGGTGAGGGTCGACCTGCTGGACGTACGCATCAAGCATCCGCACCGGCCCGAGTCGATCCGGTGTCGAGGCTGGGCGACGGTGCGGGCGCCGACCCGGGGCGAGGGCGGTCACGACGAACCGGTCTTCCTGATCAGGACCGAGGGGAGCGGACCCCTCGAGGCGACCGGGACGCCGATCCCGGGCCTGCCCCTGAGGGTCTGGCGGTTCCCGGACGACCCGGCCCTGCCGACCCTGAAGCTGTTCGTCGACCCGCAGCGGGTCCGGGCCGTCGTCCCCGGCGACCTGGCCGTCGGGCACGTGGTCGAGGACGTCCAGGTCGTGAGGTGGCAACCCGGCGAGAGCGCGACCGTGCGCTGCGACCTCGTCGGCACCGATGGTCGCTCCGCCGTCTACGCCAAGCTGCTCGCACACGACGGGCTGCTCGCCGTCGATGCCGCCCAACGGCTGCTCCACGCGCAGCTTCCCGCCGGCCTCGGGGTGGCCGAGCCGCTCGGGGTCGACGCAGTGCACCGGATCCTGTGGACCAGGGAGGTCGTCGGCCGGCCGCTCCTGACAGGACCCGGCGGCGCCCCGGGGTGGTTGCTCCCCGCCGCGGGGCAGGTGGGTCGGTGGCTGGCCGCCCTGCACCGCTCCGGACTGGCCCTCCCCGACCGGGTCGTCGACCCCGCCGACATCGCCGCCGAGGCCGCCAAGAAGGGGCGGAAGATCACCCAGGTGCAGCCGCGGTTCGGTGAGGTGGTGCAACAGCTGACGGCCCTGGCGGCGTACCTCCACGGCACCTCACCGTCGCCGCGCCACCCGCTGCACGGGGACTTCCACCTCGACCAGATGCTGCTCTCGGAACACGACCTGGTGATCCTCGATCTCGACGAGATGGTGACCGGCGACCCGGCGCTGGACCTCGCCGAGCTCGCGGTCGACCTCGGTCTGCGCCGGCTGCCGTCGGAGGTCACGGGCCGATTCCTGCGCAGCGTGGCGGAGGCCTACGAGGACGCCGGTGGGACGCCGCCGGCCCCGGCCGTCCTGCGCGGCTACGCCGCGGCGGAGCTGTTGAACCGGTGCTACCGGCATCTCCGTCGCCCCGTCCCCGGCTGGCGGCAGGCCCTCGGTGGCGACCTCGCGGCCGCGGACGAGGTCCTGGCCGGTGCCGTGTCGGCAACACGATCAACCAGAGCGGAGGAGCGGACATGACGACGGCAGGCGACCACGGCGGGACGCTGCGGGTGTTGCGGCCGTTCCTGCTCCGGCACTGGAGATCCCTGGCCGGGGCCATGCTGTGCACCGCGACGATGACCGCCGCCAGCCTGGCGACACCCTGGCCCCTGAAGCTCGCCATCGACAGCATCACCGAGAGGGCGTCCGGCGGCAACGGGTTCGACCTGACCCCGGAGGACTGGTGGCTGCTCGTGGGCCTGGCGCTGTCGGTCCTGGCCATCGCGGCCGTCGGTGCGGTGTCGTCGTACTACGTCGACTACTGGCTGAACCGCGCAGGCGAGCGGATCGTCCACGCGTTGCGGGTGGCGACCTACGCCCAGCTGCAACGGTTGTCGCTGGCCTTCCACGCCCGACGGCACAAGGGCGACCTGGTCACCCGCGTGACCGGCGACGTGAACGCCGTCGGCACCTTGTTCGCCGACACCCTGGGGGCCCTGGCCTCGGCCATCCTCATGCTCGTCGGCATGTTCGTGGTCTGCGTCATCCTCGACCCGCTCCTCACCGCCGCGGTGTTCCTGCTCGCCCCACCGCTGTACTTCGTGATCCGTCACTACCAGAAGAGGGTGAAGGAAGCGGCCCGGAGACAGCGTGCGAAGGACGGCGAGATCGCGTCCCTGGCCACCGAGGCACTGGCCGCGATGCCGGTGGTCAAGGCGTTCGGCACCGAGCAGTTCGAGCACGACCGGGTCGAGCGCAGCAGCGAGGAACGGCTCGTCGTGGGCGTGCAGGCGGTCCGGCTCGAGGCCCGGTTCGGCGGCCTGGTCGACATGATCGGGGCCGTCTCGACCGCGCTCATCCTGGCCCTCGGCGTGGTCAGCGTCGCGCAGGGACGGATCAGCGCCGGGACCTTGGTGGTCTTCGTCTCCTACAGCGGCAAGCTGTACAAGCCGTTGCGCGACATCGCCCGACAGACGACGCGATGGGCTCGCACGATGGCGCGGCTGGAGCGGATCGGCGAGATCCTCCGTTGTGACGAGGTGCTCGAGGAGCGCGGCGGGCGAGCGCCGAAGAGCCACCGGCGGGCGAGCGGCGACATCCGCCTCGAGAGCGTGTCGTTCCGCTACGCGCCGGACCGGTGGGCGGTCCGGGACGTCGACCTGCACGTCCCCGCCGGGCACACGGTCGCCGTGGTCGGCGCGTCGGGCGCCGGGAAGTCGACGGTCGGTGCGCTCGTCGCCCGGTTCTACGACCCGACCTCGGGCGTGGTCCGCTTCGACGGCCGCGACACCCGGGAGTGCTCGCTGGAGTGGCTGCGGGAGCAGGTCGGCGTGCTCCAGCAGGACACGATCCTGTTCAGCGGGACGATCCGGGACAACATCGCGTACGGCCGCGAGGCCCCGGCGTGGCGGATCGCGGAGTGCGCCGAGCTGGCGGGGGCCACCGACTTCATCGAGCAGCTTCCCCTGGGCCTCGACACCGTGCTCGGCCCGGGAGGGACCGGTCTGTCGGGAGGCCAGCGCCAGCGCATCGGCGTGGCCCGCGTGCTGCTGCGCGACCCCCCGGTCCTGGTGCTCGACGAGCCGACCACCGGGCTGGACGCCGAGAGCGAGCGGCGGGTCCTGGACGGGGTGTTCTCGTTGATGAACGGTCGGACGACGCTGTTCGTCACCCACTCGATGCCGTTGGCGCGGAGCGCGGACGTCGTGGTCGTGATGTCGGACGGGCGGATCACCGAGGTCGGGCCTCCCGAGGAGCTGCTGTCCCGGTCCTCGGCGTTCGGCAGCCTCTGGTCGACGCAGGTGACCAGGACGCCGGCGGTGAGTGGTCAGTGAGCCTCCCGCTACCAGTCGGCGTCCAGGGCGTCGTCGAGCAGGTCGAGGAGCAGGGCGGCCCGGGCAGGGCTGGCCCGGTACCAGCTCCGGATGGCGCCGGTCGCCAGGTCGAGACAGACCCAGAGCGCCGTCCGTTGGGCAGGAAGCGGAGCCCCGGCCCGGTAGCGGTCGAGGAAGGCCTGGGTGAGCTGGGCGCGGCGGGTGCGGTCGGCGACCAGCTCGCCCAGCCGCGCGAGGAAACGGCCCACGTCGAAGGCCGGCTCGCCCTGACCGAAGCCGTCGAAGTCCAGGAAGCCCGGGCGCGAGCCGTCGAGCAGGACCTGGGCCGGTCGGAACGCGCCGTGGACCGGGGTGGTCTGCTGCTGATCCTCACCGGCGAGCACGGCCAGCGAGTCGAGGATCGCCCGGGCGTCGGTCCGCGTCCGCTCCGGGAGCGAGGGGGCGAGCCTCTGGAGCAGCCGCCCGGCCGTCTCCAGCTCGCCGACCGTCGTCCGCGGCGGCCCGGTCGCCACCCCGGAGCCGTGGAGCCCGACCAGCCCGTCCGCCGTCCCGTGCAGGGCCGGTCCCAGGGCCGGCCCGTGCGCGGGGGCGGCGGGATCCGCGACCAGGTCGGCCAGCGTCCGATCGCCGGGAAGGGCGCGCTGCAGGAGCGTCCGGTGTTCGGGGAGGTAGCCCAACGGCTCCGCAAGACGCGGAACAACACCCCGGCGACCCAGCCCGCTCTCCCACAGGGCACGCATCCACGCGTCGGTCGAGGCGCCGCCGTCACCGCGGGAGGTCTTGGCGACGATCCTCCGCGGCCAGGCCGGGTCGGCGCCCGGCGGGTAGCGCAGGTCGAGGACGAGCGTGGCCCGCTGCCCCGGCTTGTAGCGCACGAGGTGCGGCCGCACCTCCTCGAGCCGGAGCCCCGGTCGGCCGCCCTCGCGCAGGGCGGTCTCCAGCAGCGGCCGGACCGCGGTCGCGTCCGACAGGGTCGGGAGCGCGGGCAGGCCGGTGTCCCCGTCCGTCGCGGTCACGGCGAGTCCGAGCCCGGGGAGCAGCGCCCCTCCGTGCCGGGGAGTCGGCTCGACCCCGGGCACCGGGCGATCGGCGACCAGGACGACCGTACGGACCCCGCCCGCGGTGATCACGTCGGCGTCGAAGCGGAGCGACCAGGATCGCCGGGCCCGGACGTCGATCAGCCGGACGTCGGCGAGCTCGAGCGCGTCCGGGACGACCTGCCCGATCCGGCCGCGCAGCTCCGCGGTCACCGCCTCGGGGTCCATGGCCTGCGCCAGCCAGGCCGGCAGCTCGACCGTCCGGAGCGCGGCCGCGAGCGCCCGCAGCTTGCTGACGTCGCCCCGGATGGACCCCTGTGACACGTGACGAGGGTAGGCCCGGTGCCTCGTTCGGCCGGTCGGCGCGTCGACCCGCGCGTAGGATCCGCGCATGAGGTGGCCCCGTGTGCCCGGTCTGCCGGGGAGCCGCAGGGGAGCATCGAAGCCGTTGAGTGCCCGCGACCTGCTCTGGCGCTTCACCGCCGCCGGGTTGCTGGTGCTCGGCGCGCTGGCCGGGCTGATCGCACTGTTGGCGCGCCAGACCGGCACCGAGCAGGCGATGGACCGGGCCAGCGAGGCGACCTTCCTGATCGCCGAGGCGGTCGTCGAGCCCCGCCTCACCCCGGAGGTCGTCGCGGGGGACCCCGAGGCCCTGCGGGAGTTCTCGCAGCAGCTGCAAGCCGTCGTGCCGAAGGGCTCCCTGGTGAGGGTGAAGCTGTGGGACGCCGACGGACGGATCGTCTACTCCGACGACCCCCGGCTGATCGGGGAGCAGTTCACGCTGGCGCCCGACGAGGTCTCGGCCCTCAACGAGCAGGGCGCCATCGACCCGGAGATCAGCGACCTCCAGGAGCCGGAGAACCAGTTCGAGAGCGAGTTCGGCAAGCTGCTGGAGGTCTATGTCGGCGTCGAGAGCACGGACGGGCAACCGTTGCTGTTCGAGGCCTACTTCCTCTACGACGCCGTGGCCGACGCGGGACGTGAGGCGTGGCTGCGGTTCGCACCGCCCGCCCTCGGCGCGCTGGTCGTGCTGGAGCTGGTGCAGATCCCGTTCGCCTGGTCCCTGGCCCGCCGCCTGGTACGGCAGCAGGAGGAACGTGAACGGCTGCTGCGCTATGCCGTGGAGTCCTCGGACGCGGAACGCCGCAGGATCGCCGGCGACCTGCACGACGGCGTGATCCAGGACCTGACCGGCCTCACCTTCGCCCTGGACGCGACACGGCTGGGTCACGCGACCGAGGAGGACCGGTCCCGGCTGATCGCGGACGGTGCCACCCGGCTGCGCGGCACCATCTCGGAGCTGCGGACGCTGATGGTGGACCTCTACCCGCCCAACCTGGACGCGATGGGGCTGGACGCCGCTCTGCACGAGCTGGCCGCCAACCTCGAGCAGCACGGCATCGCCGTCGAGCTCGACCTGCAGGGGATCGACGGGTTGACCTCGGAGGTCACGGCCCTGCTGTTCCGCGGGGCGCAAGAGGCCATCCGCAACGTCGTCGCACACAGCGACGCCCGGCTGGTGACGGTCGGGTCGCAGATGACCGACGGGTTCGCGGTCCTCCAGATCGAGGACGACGGACGAGGTTTCAACGCGTCGACCCTGGACCGCCGCCGAGAGGTCGGGCACTTCGGGCTGCGCACGCTGGGAGACCTGCTGACCGACTCCGGAGGCACCCTGACCGTGCTGTCCGCACCCGGCGCGGGCACGCAGGTCAGGCTCGAGGTGCCGGTCAGATGACGAACCCCACGGCGGACGCCATCCGGGTGCTCATCGCCGACGACCACGCCATCGTGCGGTCCGGGCTGGCACAGCTGCTGGGGACGGCGGACGACCTCGAGCTCGTGGGATCGGCCCGAGACGGGGACGAGGCGATCGAGATGGCGGACCGGTTGCGCCCGGACGTGGTGCTCATGGACCTGTCGATGCCGGGGACCGACGGCATCGAGGCCACCCGGTGCATCGTGCGCGACAACCCTGGTGCCCAGGTCCTGGTCCTGAGCTCCTTCAGCGACCACACCCGGATCCTGGGTGCCCTCGATGCCGGGGCCAGCGGGTACCTGCTCAAGCACTCCGAGCCCGAGACCATCCTTTCGGGCGTCCGTGACCTGGCGCGAGGCGGATCTCCCCTCGACCCGACGGCGGCCCGCATCCTGCTGTCGCAGCGTGGCTCCAGCGCCCCGGCCCCTGCTCCGGACCAGCTCACCGGTCGTGAGCGAGAGGTGCTCCTCATGGTGCGCGACGGCCTGCCGAACAAGACCATCGCTCGCCGGCTCGAGATCAGCGAGCGGACGGTGAAGGCCCACCTCACCCACATCTTCCAGCGGCTCGACGTGGCCGACCGCACCCAGGCAGCGATCTGGGCGGAACGCAACCTGGACCACGCGCCCGAGGACTAGCACCAAGGGACACTGTCGGATCGGGACGGGGAGTCGCAGAATGGAGGGCATGCCGGGGTACTCCTCACACGAGCCGTCCCGCAACGTGGTCTTCCGTGCCGCGCCTGCGGTGCGTGCCGACGCCCCACGCCCCCTGTCGCGACTCACAGGAGGCGCGGTGTCGATGCTGTTCGCCCTCATCGCCTTCGGCGTCGTCGTGGTGGTCGGGAGTGCCTACTGGACAGCCTTCGAGCCGCCCGGCCGCACTCCCACGCCCCTGTGGATGGAGCGCGGGCCCAGCGAAGGCACTCGCCTGGTCGAGGAGCGACCGCCGACCCAACCCCCGCCACGGCCCGTCAGCGGCCCCATCCGCGAGAAGGGCGACTCGGCCGGCGTCGATGTGGGCCGTAGCGGCACCGACTCGAGGTCGGGTTCGGGCACGGACGGCAGCTCGACCGGTCCGGGGTCCGGTTCGGACGGTGACCTGAGCGGTTCGAGCTCGGGTCCGGGGTCGGGTGGCGACGGTGACGCGAGCGGTTCGAGCTCGGGTCCGGGGTCGGGTGGCGACGGTGACGCGAGCGGTTCGAGCTCGGGTCCGGGGTCGGTTGGCGACGGTGACGCGAGCGGTTCGAGCTCGGGTCCGGGGTCGGGTGGCGACGGTGACGCGAGCGGTTCGAGCTCGGGTCCGGGGTCCGGTTCGGACGGTGACGCGACCGGTTCGAGCTCGGGGCACGGGTCCGGTTCCGACCGTGACTCCAGCGGTTCGAGCTCGGGGTCGGGGTCCGGCGGCTCGAGCTCCCGCTCCGGTGGCGAGGACGACTCCAGCGGCTCCGGCTCGAGCGGCTGACCAGGCTCCGGCGCCGGAGTCGTCGACCCCCCGAGGGGTGGCTCAGCGGGGGGAGGATCCCCTGGCGTAGGCGTGGCTCGCGGCGACGATGCCGCGGACCGTGGCCAGCTCGTCGTCGTCGCGGGGGCCGTGGACCAGCATGAAGCCGGGGGAGAGCCGGGACCCGGCCCACATGTGGGGGCGGCCCCACCCCTTCGTCGAGACGTCGGCGGCGAGCGCAGGGGGCAGGACCACGTGCAGGGAGCCGTCGTGGGCCGGGTGCAGGTGGGCGAACTCCCCGAACTGGGGCACGAGGAATGCGTGCTCGTCGGTGGAACCCTCCCGCAGCGTGAAGCCCCGGGCACCGGGGACGGAGATGTGGGACGGGCCGACCACCACGCCGGGCAGCTCCCGGACCTCACCGAGCAGGCGCTCCTGCAGCTCCTCGGGAGCGTTCTGGCTCTGCTGCTGCTGCGGGATCGTCCAGCTCACGTCCGGACGCGGACCCCGGCGCGGGGGGAGCGCGCCGCCCGGCAGCGTCGGCCAGCTCGCCGAGGTGGGGGTTCCGGCCGGGACCGCGCCGTCGCGCAGGACCTGGGCGAGCCGGTGGGCGATCCAGTCTCCCAGCTGGCGGACCGTCCCGGTGGTGAGCGCGTGGCCACCGGGCTGGCGGTGCCCGACGGTGGGAGCGCCGGACTCCGCCAACAGGTAGTCCCAGGTGCGGTCGAGGAGCTCCCGGGGGATCACGTGGTCGCCGTCACCCTGGGCCAGGAAGACGGGCAGGTGGGCCAGCTGCGCGGTGTCGGTCGCCAGCCCGGTGTCGAACGGCAGTGTCCCGTAGAGGATCGCGGCCCCGACGAAGCGGGCGGGGTCGTCGAGCACCAGACCGCCGGCGAAGGCTGCACCGCCGCTGAACCCGACCAGCAGCACCGGCCGACCGGCGGGTGCGACCTCGTCGAGCCAGCCGCGGAACCAGTCCATCGTGGACCGCAGCGAGTCGGCGACGGGCCGGCCGATGCCACGGTTGGCGAACCAGGCGTAGCCGCCGCCCTCCGCGATCGGTGCGCGCACCGCGGCGTACGCCGGGCCCGACGGCAGGTGGGCAGCCAGCCCGAGGATCGCCTGCTCGTCGGACCCGCGCCCGTGCAGCAGGACCACCAGGGGGTCCGCCGGGTCGTTGCTGCCGTACGTGGCCACGACCGGTGGCGCGAACGTCGCCGGGGTCACGACGGCTCCAGCGGCACCAGCTCGGCGGCGGTGCGGACGCCCGCCCAGCGGCGGACGTCGCCGGCCAGGTCGAGCCGCTCGACCGGAGCGGCACTCTCGAACTCGCCCCAGCTGCTGCGGGGGAGCATCCACATGACCTCGAACTCGTTGCCGTCGGGGTCCCGGGCGTAGATGCTCTTCGTCGCGCCGTGGCTGGACTCACCGGTGTAGGCGTCGAGGTCGGCGAGCGTGTGCCGCGCCTGCTCGAGCTCCTCGATGGTGTCGACCTGCCACGCCAGGTGGTAGAGCCCGAGACCGCCGCGCGGCCGCGGCGGCTGCGCGCCGACGCCGAACAGGCCCAGGTCGTGGTGGTTGCCCGACCGCGGCAGCCGCAGGAAGGCGGCGTTCGCGCGGGGCTCGCGGGCGATGACCTGCATGTCGAAGGCCTGCTGGTAGAACGAGACGCTGCGCTCCAGGTCGGCCACGAACAGCACGGCGTGGTTGAGACGGACGGCGTTGACGGTCATCGGGATGCTCCGTTCTGGCGTGGGGAAGGGTGGGTCAGGCGACGACGCCGAAGCCGCCGGTCCAGGAGACCTTCTCGTGCGCGGCGAGGCTGATCTGCAGGAAGCCGAGGGCCTCGAGCTCACGGGCGCGCACCAGGCCGCCGGCGTCGATGCTGTTCAGGCCACCGCCGGTGACGACACCGGCGAGGGTGGTCTTCGCGTCGGCGTCGTCGCCGGCGATCAGCACGGTGGTGGTCTGCGGGCCGACCTCACCGGAGGCGAGGGTGCCGGCGAAGGTGGTGTTGAAGGCCTTCACCACGTGCGACTGGGGGAGGGCCGCAGCGATCTCGGCGGCGGCGGAGCTGTCGGCCGGGACGGTCAGGGAGTCGAAGGTCTCGAAGTTCAGCGGGTTCGTGATGTCGACCACGATCCTGCCGGCGAGGCTCTCGCCGCGCTCGGCGATGACCTGGGCGACGGCGGGGAAGGGAACGGCGAGGACGACGATGTCGCCGGACACCTCGGTGCTGCTGTCGGCCTGGCCCAGGAGCTGGACCGTGTGGCCGCCCTTGGCTGCGATGCCCGCGATGGCCTGGCCCATGGTGCCGGCGCCGATGATCGAGACGTGTGACATGTGGTGCTCCTCAGTGATTGGTTGTTGTTTCAAGTAACCCCACCATCGCACGGATTAGTTGTGCCGTCAAGTAAGACGCTAGGGTGTGAGCATGGACACGCCGTGGTTGGACGAGGAACAGCTCGACACCTGGGTCAAGGTGATCGCCGTGGTGGAGCTGCTGCCGGGCGTGCTCGACTCGCAGCTGCGGCGCGATGCGGGGTTGACCCACTTCGAGTACTTCGTCCTGGCCATGCTGTCCGAGGCGCCCGAGCGGACGCTGCGGATGACGGCGCTCGCCCAGCGGACCAACGCCACGCTGCCGCGGCTGTCCCACGTCGTACGACGCCTGGAGGAGCGCGGGCTGGTCGAGCGCCGGCCCTGCCCGGACGACGGTCGTGCCACCAACGCGATCCTCACCGACGCCGGCTGGGACCAGGTCGTGGCCGCCGCCCCGGGGCACGTCGCCACCGTCAGGCGCCACGTCATCGACGCCCTCACCACGGAGCAGGTGACGCAGCTGGGCGAGATCGCGGACGCGCTGCTCGCACAGCTCGACCCGAAGGGACTGATGACGCGGCCCGCATCCTGACCCGCGGGGCCGGGTGGTGACCAGCGTCTGGCTGCTGCCGCCGGCGGCGGCGTAGGTTCGGTGCCCCGCCACGACCAGGAGCCACCATGAGGCTGCACGAGTTCCCGCGCCATCCCCTCACGTTCGGACCCAGCCCGGTGCACCGCCTCGCCCGGCTCACCGGGCACCTCGGCGGGGCTGAGGTCTGGGCCAAGCGCGAGGACGTCAGCAGCGGGCTGGCGTTCGGGGGCAACAAGGTCCGCAAGCTGGAGTACATCGTCCCGGACGTGCTCGCCAGCGGCGCCGACACGCTGGTCTCGATCGGCGGCGTGCAGTCCAACCACACCCGCCAGGTCGCGGCCGTCGCCGCCCACCTCGGACTCCGGGCCCGCCTGGTGCAGGAGCACTGGGTGCCGTGGGAGGACCCGGTCAACGACAGGGTCGGCAACATCCAGCTCTCGCGGATGATGGGCGCCGACGTCCGGCTGGACCCGGCGGGCTTCGACATCGGGATCCGACACTCGTGGGAGGAGGCGATCCGTGAGGTGGAGGAGTCGGGCGGCACGCCGTACCCCATCCCGGCGGGTGCCAGCGAGCACCGGCTCGGTGGGCTCGGCTTCGCCAACTGGGCCTTCGAGGTCGCCGAGCAGGAGCGGGCCCTCGGCGTCCACTTCGACACCGTCGTCGTGTGCACCGTCACCGGTTCCACCCACGCCGGCATGATCGCCGGGTTCGCCGCCCTCGAGGACCTCACCGGGGTGCGCCGGCGGGTGCTGGGGATCGACGCCTCGGCGACGCTCGGGCAGACCACCGACCAGGTCACCCGGATCGCCCGGCACACCTCGGAGCTGATCGAGCTCGGCCGCGACCTGCGCGACGACGAGATCACGGTGCTGGAGGGCTGGGCGGGCGAGCTCTACGGCATCCCGGTCGACTCCACGATGGCGGCGATGCGCCTCGGCGCGGAGCTCGAGGCGATGATCACCGACCCGGTCTACGAGGGGAAGTCTCTCGCCGGGCTCATCGACCTGGTCGGCAGCGGCGAGATCCCCCGGGACTCGACCGTGCTGTACGCCCACCTGGGCGGGCAGCCGGCGCTCAACGCCTACCACTCGTTGTGGACCTGAGGCGTTTCACGCCCGGGGACCGGCGCACGAGGACCAGCCCACCAGCGACCGCGGACGGCACGACACGACCGCGATGAGGGCGCAGCTGGGCCCTCCGCTCAGACGAAGGCGCTCTCCCCGGTGATGGCCCGGCCGACGATCAGCGTGTTGATCTCACGGGTGCCCTCGTAGGAGTAGATCGCCTCCGCGTCGGCGACGAAGCGGCCGACGTGGTGCTCGAGCAGGATGCCGTTGCCGCCGAGCACCTCGCGCGCCCAGCCGACGGCCTCGCGCATCCGGACCGTGGCGTACGCCTTGCAGAGCGACGCGTGCTCGTCGCGGAGCAGCCCGGCGTCCTGGAGCTGCGAGGCGCGGACGTTCATGGCGGTCGAGGCGGTCACGTTGCCGAGCATCTTCACCAGCAGGTCCTGGACCAGCTGGAACGACGCGATCGGACGCCCGAACTGCTGGCGCCGCTTGGTGTAGCGCAGCGCGTGCTCGTAGGCGCCGCGGGCGCAGCCGGCAGCCGACCAGGCGACGCCCATCCGGGTCAGCCGCAGGACGTCGGCCGTGGCGCGGAAGCTGTCGGCGCGCTGCAGCCGGTTGGCCTCCGGCACCCGCACGTCGTGCAGGTGGATCTCGGCGTTCTGCACGACCCGTAGCGCGATCTTGTCCTCCTGCTTGTCGAAGGTCATCCCGTCGGTGCCCTTCTCGACCACGAAGCCCTTGACCTGCTCGTCGTCGGTGTCGCGTGCCCAGATGATCACCAGGTCGGCGAAGGCGGCGTTGCCGATCCACTTCTTCTCGCCGTTGAGCACCCAGTGGTCGCCGTCGCGGGTCGCGCCGGTGGCGAGCCCCGCGGAGATGGCCGACCCGACGTCGGGCTCTGTCAGGCCGAACGCGCCGATCAGCTCCATCCGGGCCATGGCCGGGAGCCAGCGCTGGCGCTGCTCGTCGGACCCGCAGAGCTGGATGGATCCCATGGCGAGGCCGCCGTGGACGCCCATGAAGGTCCCGATCGAGGGGTCCACCCGGCTCAGCTCCATCGAGACCATGCCGTCGAGGAGGGTGCTGCGTCCGGGGCAGCCGGGGCCGTCGTACGGAAGGCCGGCGATGCCGAGACCGGCCAGGCCGGGGACCAGCTCGTGCGGGAACTCCGCACGGGTCCAGTAGTCGTTGATGACCGGCTCGACCTCGCGGTTCAGGAAGGCGCGGACGCTGCTCAGCAGCTCGCGGTCTGCGTCGTCGAGGAGCAGCTCGAACCCGAGGAAGTCCGAGAAGGGGGACTCCTCGGGGGGCAGGACGTCGGGGTCGGTCACGGTGTCTCCTCGCTCAGGAAGGCGTCGACGACCGGGGCCAGCTGGTCGGCCTCGGTCAGGATCCCCAGGTGCCCGCCGCGGTAGACGTGCAGCCGCGCCCCGGGGATCAGCCGCGCCTGCAACCGGGGGTTGGCCACGGGGATGATCGGGTCGTCGTCACCACCCATCACCAGCGTGGGCTGCCGGACCAGCCGCAGGAACGGGAGGCTGCTCCAGCCCGTCATCGCGGCGAGCTGGTAGTAGTAGCCCCGCTTGGGGCCGGACCGGGTGGCGGCGTGCAGCAGGTCGGCGCCGCGGCCGGGATCGGTGCGCATCGTCCCGCCGTAGATGTCGGCGGCGATGCTGGCGGCGTACTCCGGGTCGCGGTGGCGCCGCGGCGTCAGCATCCTCCCGAGCACCTGCGGGCGGGCCGGCACCATCAGGAACCCGGTGCCGGTCGCGACCAGCACCAGCCGGCGTACGTGGCTGCGGGACTGGACGGCGAGCTGCTGGGCGAGGCCGCCGCCCCACGAGAGCCCGAGCACGTCGAACCGGTCGTGGCCGAGCTGCCCCATCAGCGAGGTGACCCACGACGACAGCGCGGCGATCGGGTAGGGGAACGGGGGCGGCTGGCTCCCGCCCACCCCGGGCACGTCGAACCGGACCACGCCGCGGTCGGGGTCCAGGTGGTCGACCAGCGGCTGCATCGCCTCGAGGCTCGCCCCGATCCCGTTGCACAGCAGCAGCGGGGGCGCGCCGGCCAGCCGGCCTCGGGCGGCTCGTACGGCCACCCGCGCCTGCAGTCCCCGGACCGTCAGCGTGCGCACCCGGTCGCGGGCCGGGCCGGCCCCGGAGGCGGACTCAGCGGTCATGGACGTACGTGCCGGGCGCGTCGCAGATCGGCTCGAACGCCGCGGAGCCGAGCCGGGTCGGCTGGTTGCGCTCCGGGCCGGTGCGCTCGGCGAGCCAGTCGACGTAGTCCTCCCACCAGCTCCCCTTGACCTTGCGGGCCGCGGCGAGCCAGTCGGCGGTGTCGGCGTGCTCGGTCGAGCCGGTCTGGAAGCTCGCCTTGGGGTTGCCCGGCGGATTGACCATGGCGGCGATGTGACCGCTCGTCGAGAGCACGAACCGGGACTCGCCACCGAGCAGCTGGGTGGTCTGGTAGCAGGACTCCCAGGCGCACAGGTGGTCGGCGATCCCGGCCACGACGTAGGAGTCGGTGTCGACCGCGCCGAGGTCGACGTCGCTGCCCAGCATCCGGCTGCCGCCCGCACGGGTGAGGCCGTTGCTGAGCGCCAGCTCCATGAAGTCCCGGTGCATCGCCGCCGTCATCCGGACCGGGTCGGCGTTCCAGTAGAGGATGTCGAAGGCCTTGGGTGGTCGGCCGAGCAGGTAGTTGCTGACCCAGTAGTTCCAGATCAGGTCGTTGGGCCGGAGCCAGGCGAACACCTCGGCCAGCACCCGGCCGTCGAGGTAGCCCTTCTCCTGGGACGCCTTGGTGGACGCCGCGGCCGCCTTGTGGGAGAGCAGTGCGCTCGGGAGGCCTGCCTGCTGCTGGTCGAGCACCGTGACCGCGAGGCTGAACGCGGACACCTGGTCGAGGTCGTCGGTGGCCGCGAGGTGGGCCATCACCATCGACGCGAGCATCCCGCCGGAGCAGATGCCCAGCAGCGCCACCTGCTCCTGCCGGGCGATCTTGCGCGCCGCGCCCATCGCCTCGAGGATCGCGCCGCCGTAGGTGTCCAGCCCCCAGTCGGCGTGCCGGGCGTCGGGGTTGCGCCACGAGATGCAGTAGACCTGCTGCCCCTGGGCGACCAGGTGCTCGACCAGGCTGCGCTGCTCGGCCAGGTCGATGATGTAGTACTTGTTGATGGTCGGCGGCACGATCAGCAGCGGCACCGAGCGGACCTTCGGCGTCTGTGGCGTGTACTGGATCAGCTCGAAGACGTCGGTGCGGAGCACCACCGCACCGGGCGTCACCGCGATGTCCCGGCCCACCTCGAAGGCGTCCGGCTCGACCATCGAGGGCACCCGCGGCGCGGTCGCGAAGTCGCGGACGAAGCGGCGGCCGCCGTTGACGAGGCTTCCGCCTCCGGTGTCGACGACCCGCTTGAGGACGACGGGGTTGAGCAACGGGTTGTTGCTCGGGGCGCTCGCCTCGACGAGGTTGTCGACGATGAAGCTCATCCGCTGCTCGTCGCCCCAGCCGAGCTCGGCGTCCGGCACCAGGCCGCGCATCGTCTCGCCGAACGCGAGGTAGCCCTGCAGGGTGCGCCGGAGGAACGGGTTCTTGGCCCACGCCTCGTCGGCGAACCTCCGGTCCTTCTCGTGGGGCTCGAGCGCGGAGCGGCCGAGGCCGGCCTTGGCGAGCTCGGAGGTGAGGTGGACCGTGCGGCCGACGACGCGGCGGGGCCGGCGCGCGAGCCCCGCGGCGAACCGGACCCCCGACATGCCGGGCAGGAACCGCCGCATCGGGCTCCGGGTGGCGTCGTGGAGCAGCAGGTCGAGCGGGGCCGCGACGTCGGGGCTCTCGTCGTCCGTCTCGGCGGGCCGGGTGTCGGCGGCGGGCGCGGAGGTCACGAGACCTCGGCCCGGACGCGGGCCACGCAGAAGAGGGGGTGGGCCAGGTCGTGCACGAGCTCCTCCAGGGTTCGGTCACCGTGCCAGCCGGTCCTCACCGGACCGCTGGGTCGTCCTCGCGCCTCGCTCTTCGTCGCGACCCTACCCCGCACCGGCGTGCTCAGCCCTGGGCGTCGTCCCACGTCTTGGCGACCAGCGTCAGCACGTCGTACGTCGCCACCGGGTCGTCGTCCTGGTTGACGACGACCGCGTCCCACCGGACCTCGCCGTAGTCGGCGGAGGAGCGTGGCGTGATCTGCTTGACGGTGAGCAGCACCCGGATCGTGTCGCCCGCCTTGACCGGGGTCAGGAAGCGGAGCTGGTCGACGCCGAAGTTGGCGAGCACCGGGCCCGGGTCGGGGTCGACGAAGAGCCCGGCTGCCAGCGAGACCACCAGGTAGCCGTGGGCGACGATGCCGCCGAACAGCGGGTTCTGCGCCGCGGCCTCGGGGTCGGTGTGGGCGTAGAAGGTGTCGCCCGTGAACTCCGCGAAGTGCTCGACGTCCTCGAGCGAGACGGTGCGCCCCGCGGTCTCGACCGTGTCGCCGATCGCCAGCTCGGCGAGGCTCTTGCGGAACGGGTGGGTCCGGTCCACCGTCCGCTGCGAGCCGGTCGTCCAGCGACCGGTGATCGCGGTCATCATGTCGGGGGACGCCTGCACGGCGGTGCGCTGCATGTGGTGGAGCACGGCGCGTACGCCGCCGAGCTCCTCGCCGCCACCGGCCCGTCCGGGACCACCGTGCACCAGCATGGGGAGCGGCGAGCCGTGGCCCGTCGACTCCTTCGCGTCGTCGCGGTCGAGGACCAGGATCCGGCCGTGCCAGGGGGCAACACCCAGCGTCACCGTGCGGGCCACGTCGGGGTCGTGGGTGACCAGCGAGCCCACCAGGGAGCCCTTGCCGCGGGCCGCCAGCTCGACCGCCTCGTCGACCGTGTCGTAGCCGAGCACGGTGGAGACCGGACCGAACGGCTCGATGTCGTGGGGCTCGATCGCTCCCCGGGTCGCGCGGAGCAGCAGGGGGGACAGGAAGGCGCCACGCTCCGGGTCGGCGTCGACCACGTCGACCCGGTCCGGGTCGCCGAAGACCAGGTCGGCGGAGGCGCGGAGGGCCTGGACCGCCTTGCGGACCTCGTCGCGCTGCTGGAGGCTCACCAGCGCCCCCATCCGGACGTCGTCGTGGGCGGGGTTGCCGACGGTCACCGTGGCGAGCCGTGCCGAGACCGCCTCGACGACGGGTTCGACCATCGTGCTCGGCACGATGGCGCGGCGGATGGCCGTGCACTTCTGCCCGGCCTTGACCGTCATCTCGGCGACCACGGCCTTGACGTACAGGTCGAACTCCGGGTCGTCGGTCGTGACGTCCGGGCCCAGCACCGAGCAGTTGAGCGAGTCGGCCTCGACCCCGAGGCTGACGCCGCCGTGGAGCACGTTGGTGTGGTTGCGCAGCAGCCCGGCGGTGTGGGCGGAGCCGGTGAAGGCGACCGAGTCCTGCACGGTCAGCTCGTCGAGCAGCCCGCGCGGGCTGCCGCAGAGCAGCTGCAGCGACCCCTCGGGCAGGATGCCGGACTCCACGGTGCGGCGTACGACGAGCTCGGTGAGGTAGGCGGTCTGGCCGGCGGGCTTGACGATCGTGGGCAGGCCGGCCAGGAAGGCGGGAGCGAGCTTCTCGAGCATGCCCCAGACGGGGAAGTTGAAGGCGTTGATCTGCACCGCGACGCCCGGCCGCGAGGTCCACAGGTGCTGACCGACGAACGTGCCGCCACGCCCGAGCTGCTCGAGCGGTCCGTCGAGCACGACCGTGTCGTAGGGCAGCTCGCGCTTGCCCTTGCTGGCGAAGGAGAACACCGTGCCGATGCCGCCGTCGATGTCGACCAGGGAGTCGCGCCGGGTGGCGCCGGTGCGGGTCGAGAGCGCGTACATCTCGTCCTTGAGCCCGGACAGGTGGGTCGCGAGCTCCTTGAGCAGGGTCGCGCGTTCGTGGAAGTTCAGCGCCCGCAGCGCCGGACCGCCGACCCGGCGGGCGTGCTCGACCATCGCGCCGAGGTCGAGGCCGGTGCTGGAGATCCGCGCGACCTCCTCGCCGGTCCCGGCGTCGAGCAGGGGAGTGCCCTCGTCGGTGGCCCGGAACCAGCGTCCGGCGGCATAGCTCTCGAGCAGGTCGGTCACGGGTCCTCCGGAAGCGATCGAGATGTTACGGACATTGCATCCGCGTGCGCATGCGTGTAACACTCTAGGTGACACCGAGTCGTGCGTAAATGCCCGCCCCGACCCACCCTGGAGGAGACGTGACGACGTCCCCGACGCTCCGTCCTGACGCCCCGGACGAGTCCGAGCTGCAGGCCGGCTTCGACGCGACCATCGGCCGCAACGACCGGATCGAGCCGCGCGACTGGATGCCCGAGGGCTACCGCAAGACCCTGGTGCGCCAGATCGCCCAGCACGCCCACTCCGAGATCATCGGGATGCAGCCGGAGGGCAACTGGATCACCCGGGCGCCGTCGCTGCGCCGCAAGGCGATCCTGCTGGCCAAGGTGCAGGACGAGGCCGGCCACGGGCTCTACCTCTACTCCGCCTGCGAGACCCTCGGCGTCTCCCGCGGCGAGCTGACCGAGATGCTGATCGAGGGTCGCCAGAAGTACTCCTCGATCTTCAACTACCCCACGCTGTCCTACGCCGACGTCGGCACCATCGGCTGGCTGGTCGACGGTGCCGCCATCTGCAACCAGGTGCCGCTGTGCCGGACCTCCTTCGGCCCGTACGGCCGGGCCATGATCCGGATCTGCAAGGAGGAGTCCTTCCACCAGCGGCAGGGCTACGAGCTGCTCTCGACGATGATGCGCGGCACCGACGAGCAGCGCGCGATGGTGCAGGAGTCGGTCGACCGGTTCTGGTGGCCGGCGCTCATGATGTTCGGCCCGCCTGACGCCGACTCGCCCAACACCGAGCAGTCGATGGCGTGGGGGATCAAGCGCAACACCAACGACGACCTGCGGCAGCGTTTCGTCGACATGACCGTGCCGCAGGCCGAGGCGCTGGGCGTGACGCTGCCGGATCCGGGCCTGGTCTGGAACGAGGAGCGCGGGCACCACGACTTCGGCGAGCCCGACTGGTCGGAGTTCATGCAGGTGGTCAAGGGCAACGGTCCCTGCAACGCGCAGCGGATCGCCCACCGGCGGGCCGCCCACGAGGACGGCGCGTGGGTGCGCGAGGCGGCCACGGCGTACGCGGCCCGGCGAGCGGAGGTGCCGGCATGACCGAGCAGCAGCCGCCGCGGGCCGAGTGGCCGCTCTACGAGGTGTTCGTGCGCGGCAAGCGGGGTCTCAACCACGTCCACGTCGGGTCGCTGCACGCGGCCGACGACGAGATGGCCGTACGCCACGCCCGCGACGTCTACACCCGCCGCAACGAGGGCGTCAGCATCTGGGTGGTGCGGGCCGACGCGATCACCGCGTCCAGCCCGGACGAGAAGGACCCGTTGTTCGCGCCCAGCGGCGACAAGGTCTATCGCCACCCGACCTTCTACGCCATCCCCGACGACGTCCCCCACATGTGAGGCGACCGTGACCCACGAGCCCCACCCCGAGGCCGGCCACGAGCCCAGCCACGCGGCGCCCGACCCCTCGGCCGTCGACGACCACGAGTCGGTCTACGACGGCCTGCTCGGCGGCGACTCCTCGCAATGGGCGTTCGGCACCGACTTCGAGGACCCGCTGGCCGGGGTCGACACCACCGTGCCGGCCGGGGTCGACGGCGCCGACCTGGCGGCGTACTGCCTGATGCTGGGCGACGACGCCCTGGTGACGTCCCACCGGCTCTCGGAGTGGTGCAGCCGCGCGCCCGACCTCGAGGACGACATCGCGCTCGCCAACATCGCCCTCGACCTGCTCGGCCAGGCCCGGCTGCTGCTCGCGCGGGCGGCGGCCGCAGACGCCGCGGTCGTGCCGCCGCTGCCCGACGGCTCGCCGGTGCCGGACGAGGACGCCCTCGCCTACTTCCGCGAGGCCGGGGAGTTCCGCAACGTCCGGCTCGCCGAGGTGCCCCACGGCGACTTCGCCCACGTGGTCTGCCGGCTGCTGCTGCTCACGGTGGCGCGGCTGGAGCTGTTCACCCGGCTCACCGGGAGCGTCGACCCGGTGCTCGCCGCGGTCGCCGCCAAGGGCGTCAAGGAGCTGACCTACCACCGCGACTACGCGGGCCGCTGGTTCGTGACGCTCGCGCAGGGCACCGAGGAGTCCCGGCGCCGGCTGCTCGCGGCGCTCGACCAGCTGTGGCCGCTGCGCGAGGAGCTGGTGGCGACGCACCCGGTCGAGTCGCGGATGGCCGCGGACGGCGCGGGGGTCGACCCCGCCTCGGTCGCGGACGCGGTCGACGGCGTGCTCGACCAGGTGTTCGCGGCGGCCGAGGTCGAGCGGCCGGCCGCCCGCGCGCTCGGTGGGGTCGACGGGCGCACCGGCCGCGACGGGCTGCACACCGAGTCGCTGAGCCGGGTCCTCGCCGAGATGCAGGTCGTCGCTCGTGCCCACCCTGCGGGGCGATGGTGATCCCGACCGCGGCCCGCGCCGCCGACGCCCAGCGGGCGCGTCAGGTCGCGGCCACCGTGACCGACCCCGAGATGCCGATGCTGACCCTCGAGGACCTCGGGGTGCTGCGCGAGGTGACCGTCGACGAGGGCGCCGTGGTCGTCGCGATCACCCCGACCTACTCCGGCTGCCCGGCCATGGCCACGATGCGCGACGACCTGGTCCACCGGCTCCGCGATGCCGGGTTCCCCGACGTCCGGGTCCGGGTCGAGCTGCATCCTGCCTGGTCGAGCGACTGGATCACCGAGCGGGGCCGGGCGGCGCTGGCCGACCACGGCATCTCCCCGCCCGGTGCGGCCCCCCGGACCGACGGGCCGATCGCGTTGACGCTGCTGCCGACGCGGCGCCAGGTCGCGTGCCCGCGCTGTGGGACCGAGCGGGTCGAGCTCACCTCCGAGTTCGGCCCCACCGCGTGCAAGGCCCTCTACCGCTGCCTCGACTGTGGCGAGCCCTTCGAGCACGTCAAGGAGATCTGAGGTGACCGTGACCGCCGAGCGGGTGACCGGGCGGACCGCGCCGGTGTTCCACACGCTGCGCGTCGCCGCCGTCGAGCGGCTCTGCGACGACGCCGTCGCGGTGACCTTCGACGTGCCCGACGACCTCGCCGCGGCGTACGCCTTCGAGGCGGGGCAGTCGCTGACGCTGCGCCGCACCCTGGACGGCCAGGAGCACCGCCGCTCGTACTCGATCTGCGCCCCCGTCGGTGCCCGGCCGCGGATCGGCGTCCGCGAGATCCCCGACGGGCTGTTCTCCTCGTGGCTGGTCCACGACGTGGTGCCCGGCGACGAGGTCGAGGTGCAGACCCCGACCGGGAGCTGGCGCGCCGACGCGACCGAGGGCGGCCGCCACCTGTGCATCTCCGCGGGCTCCGGCATCACGCCGATGCTCTCGATCGCCTCGACCGTGCTCGGCCACCCGGGCTCGGAGGTGACGCTGCTCTACGGCAACCGCACCAGCGGCTCGGTGATGTTCTCCGAGGAGCTCGGCGACCTCAAGAACCTCCACGGCCCGCGGTTCCAGGTCGTCCACGTGCTCAGCCGCGAGCCCCGCGACGTCGAGCTCTTCTCCGGTCGGCTCGATGCCGACCGGCTGCGCCGGCTGCTGCAGGTGCTCGTGCCGGTGGAGGGCGTCGACCACGTGTGGCTGTGCGGCCCGTTCGCGATGATCGAGGACGCCCGCGGCGTGCTCGCCGAGCTCGGGGTCCCGCCCGAGCGGGTCCACGTCGAGCTGTTCTACGTCGACGAGCCGCCGCCGGAGCTGGTGCGGGTGGCACCCGAGCTGGAGGGTGAGACCAGCGACGTCACCGTCGTCCTCGACGGGCTGAGCTCGACCACGCCGATGTCGCGCGCAGCCACGCTGCTCGACTCCGCCCAGGCGTCCCGGTCCGACCTGCCGTTCGCCTGCAAGGGCGGGGTCTGCGGCACCTGCCGGGCGCTGGTGCGCGAGGGTGAGGTCGACATGCGGCGCAACTACGCGCTCGAGCAGGCCGAGGTCGACGCCGGCTTCGTGCTCACCTGCCAGAGCCTCCCCGTCAGCGACGTCGTCACCGTCGACTTCGACGCCTGAGCGGTTGATGCACGGCGGGAGCGCCACGGCTCGGTGCCGGGCACGAGCCGGTGCGCGGTTCCTGGCTACGTACGCCACCTCGTCTGCCGTGCCCCGCACCCTCGGTGGACGACTCAGCGGTCGGGCTGCTGATGGCGGCAGACGCCGGCGTTGCTCCGTACGTCCGAGTAGACGGCACGCGGAGAGCCTCGCGATCACGGAATTCGGGTGCGGCCGACCTGCGGGTGAGGTGAACTGGCGCCATGGGTGAGGTCGACGAACCGGGGTTGCCGACGTTGTACGAGTGGGCAGGCGGTCTGGTCCCGCTGCGCCGGATGATCGACTGCTTCTACGACCGAGTCGAAGCCGACGACGTCTTGTCGGGCTTCTTCCCGGGCGGGGTCTCGACGCGTCACCGAGCTCACGTCGCAGACTGGTGGGCCGAGGTGCTCGGCGGACCGGAGACGTACACGGAGCAGCACGGAGGGTACGAATCAATGCTCCGCCACCACCTCGGGTTGGCCATCACGCCTGAGCAACGGCATCGGTTCGCCGCCACGATGAGCCTGGCCGCCGACGATGCTGGGCTGCCCGCCGACCCGGAGTTCCGTGCCGCGATCATCGGGTACCTCGAGTGGGGTACCCGGCTGGCCATGGAGAACTCCCAGCCGGAGGCCGGCCCGATCGGGCAGGCACCCACTCCACGTTGGGGCTGGGGCGTCGCGCCGCCGTACCAGGGTTGATGGACTGATGCGCCCCGTCCTCGACGATGGGTGGTGTGGCCCGACCAGCGGCACGAGCGGACGGTGGGCACGCTCCCTACGCAGAACCAGAGGTCGTCGTCTCGTCCTGGCGAAGACGCCAGATGACGACCGGCGAGAGGACCATGCCCAGCCCTGCCGAGGGCCGCGACGACTCCGTCGACCCGGCACCGCTCGGCCGGGTGCTCGCGGGGAGCACGGAGGCGGCAGGCATGGTCACACCTCCACCTCACGGTCAGGACGACGCTCCTCGGCCGGCCAGCCGAGACCGGTCGTGGCCGGCGCATCGGGGGTGCTCGGCGTGGGCGCGACGCCACCGGGGTCCGCCGGGCCCTGGTCCAGCCGGAACGGCGGGTAGGTGTCGGTCATGAGGGCGACGTACGCGGTCACCCGGTAGACCCACCGGTTCAGGCCGACCAGCAGGTCGAACAACGGCGCCGGGTAGCGGCCGGTGAACAGCAGCAGCAGTCCGGCAGCCAACGTCAGGGCACCGATCAGACCGCCGACGGCGAACTGGAAGCCGTCCGCGTCACCGAACTGCCACGTGCCCGCGAGCACGCCCAGGACGATCAGGTGCGGCAGCGCCAGCAGCCACGACTTGACCAGCACCAGCCCGCGCGAGAGCCGCTCGGGGTAGACGATGTCGAGGTCGGCCGGGTAGTCGGCGTGGTCGAGGGTGAACGGCGGGTAGCGGTCGGTGCCGATCGAAGCCGTCGCGTAGAACTGCACCCGCCAGGTCCACCGCAGGATGCCGACGTTGAGGTCGAACAGGTCACGCGGGTAGCGGCCGGCGACCAGGATCGCGAAGAACGCCACCACGGTGAGCACCACGAAGACCAGCCACAGCAGCGCGAGCGCGACGAAGTGCGGGATCGCCAGGAGCCACTTGACCAGCCAGAGCCCACGGTTCAGCTGCGGGTCCTTCGCGCCGACCAGGGTCACCGGGGTGTCGGGCCGGACGGCTTCCGGGGGCGGACCGGGCGCGGCCTGGCGGGGGACCCGCGGTCCCGGCGGCAGGGCGCCGTACACGACGAGCAGTGCGCCGCCGAGGATCAGGACGCCGCCCAGCAGGCCGAGGCTCCATGCCAGAGGTGCCAGCCAGCCGAGGCGTCCGCCCGCGGACAGGTCGACCGCGACGCCGGGGGTGCCATCGACGTTCATGACCACGGCGGTGTAGGTGCCGGGCTCGAGGTCCCAGGTCAGCGCCTGGGTGCCGGGGCCGCTGCTCTGCGCGGTCCAGAGACCCTGGTCCGCGGGCGCCGCGCTCAGGTCACCGCCGGTGCCACGCCGGGTCAGCGAGTAGCCGAACGGGTCGGTGCGCAGGTCGCTGATCTCGTCGTACGACGCGCTGCCCAGGTAGCCCGCGACGTCGGCGCTCGGTGCGATCCCGATGAAGACGGCCGATGCGTCCGCGGACCGGGCGCTCAGCCGCACGGTGGCGAGGTCACGGTCGGCCCACCAGTCGTCGGGACCGGCCTCGCCGAAGTCCACGACCTCGCTGGAGAGCGCCACCGTCTCCGTGGTCAGCTGCTCGGTCGGGGTGCTGAAGAACCCGTCGTCGTCGCGCTGGGTGGCCATCGCCCAGCCGAGGCCGAGGCCTCCGAGCAGCAGCGGGAAGCCCACGAGCGCGAGCAGGATGCCGATGACGAGGGGGACCGGGCGGCTCCTGCGTGGAGCGGTGCGGCCTGGTTCAGGTGGTGGGGTGTAGGTGGTCATGGTGGTGTCCTTCTTGGGTGGCATGACGACGTCATGGCCGCCGGAGCTCGCTCGCCCGGGTCAGACGACGACACCGACGCGTGCCGGGTCGGTCTCGGCCGGGTCGGTGCCGATGGTCTCGGTGCGGCCACTCGGCAGCGCTCGGTCGAGCCGGACCGGTCCACGACGAGACGGCGATGTCCGGCACTCACACATGAGCGTCGGTTTCCGCCTCCTGTGTGTCCGACTACTTGACCTCGGAGCGGCGCAGGAAGAGCAGTCCGATGACGAGCGGGAGCGCGATCCAGATGCCGGTGGTCGAGGCCAGCATCGCCCATTCCCTCGCCGTGTCCGTGGCGTTCTCGAACAAGGCGACCTGCGTGTAGTTCCAGTCGATCCACGGCTGCAGGTCGGCGAACCACGAGCGCACCTGGGCGAGAAGGGCAAGGATGCCCGGCAGGACGAGGGAGACGACGAAGTAGCCCACGATCGCTGCCGCGGAGTTGCGCAGCACGACACCGAGCGTGAAGCCGATGGCCATGCCGACCAGGTTGCCGAGCAGGATCTGGCTGGAGTGTGCGAGCGTGACGTCCCAGATCGCGTCGGTACCGTTGATCGCCGCACCGACGAGGTTGCCGAGGGCCCCGACGGCGAACGCGACGGCCATCGAGACGACCCCGACCACGAAGGTCGCGAACGCCTTGGCCCCGATCACGCGGCCGCGGCTCGGCACCAGCGTGAACGTCGTGAGCCCGCTGCGCTGGCTCCACTCACTGGTGACGCCCAGGATCGCGATCATCGGCAAGATCACCGACATCGGGAAGCCGATCGCCGCGGCGAAGTTCTCGTAGGCGATCTCGCTGTCCGGAGCGAAGATGAGGACCGCCCCGGTCGCCATGACCGACAGGACACCGATGCTGACGAGCATCCAGAAGCCCGAGCGGGTGTTGAACATCTTGCGCAGCTCGACCTTGACGAGCCGGGTGGTCGGGATGGGACGGACGATCCCTCGGGCCGGCGCGGCCTCGATGGTGTCGGGAGAGATGGTCGTGGCGGTCATGCCGCAACTCCTTCGCGTTGGGTGTCGGCAGTGAGCGACAGGAACATGTCCTCGAGCCCGGCGCCCTCGGCGGAGCGGAGCTCGGTGAGGGCGATGCCCGCTGTCAGGGCCAAGGCCCCGACCCGAGCGGGGTCGGCGTCCGTGCGGACCGAGCCGTCCCCGGCGAGCGTGCTGGGGATCCCGGCCTGCTCGAGGGCGTGCGCGAGGTCGCGCGGTGACGTCGACCGGACGAGCGTCCCCGCTGCGGCCAGCAGCTCTTCCTTGCTGCCGGAAGCGACGATCTTGCCGTTCCCGATCACGACCAGGTCGTCGGCGATGACCTCGATCTCGTGGAGCAGGTGCGAGGACAACAGGACGGTGCCGCCCTGGCTGGCGAAGTGCGTCAGCAGGTCGCGCATCCACCGGATCCCGGCAGGGTCGAGCCCGTTGGCCGGTTCGTCGAGGATCAGCACCCGGGGGTCTCCGAGGAGTGCCGTGGCGATGCCCAGACGCTGGCGCATGCCGAGGGAGTAGTTACGCACCCGGCGCTTGGCCTCGGTGGGGGTCAGGCTGACGAGCTCGAGCATCTCGTCGACGCGGCCGCGGGGCAGACCCATGGTGTCGGCGGCGATCGTGAGGATCTCGCGTCCGGTGCGACCGGCGTGCTGGGCGGAGGCGTCCAGGAGGACGCCCACCTTGAGGCCGGGGTTGGGGAGGTCGGCGAACCGTTCTCCGTTGATGGTCGCGGTGCCGGACGTCGGGACGGTCAGGCCGACCATCACGCGCATCGTGGTGGACTTGCCGGCGCCGTTCGGGCCGAGGAAGCCGGTGACGCGACCGGGCAGGGCGGTGAAGGAGACGTTGTCGACGGCGGTGAAGCCGGCGTACCTCCGGGTCAGTGACTCGACAGTGATCATGTGACAACCCTCGCCCGCTCGAGGTCGTCGGGCATCGGCCGTGAGGCTCCGAGCCGGTCGTGCCTTCGGCCGGGGGCGGGGTCAGACTTTCGGCCGGTCCCCCGGCGGCGCTGCATCCCTACGCTGAGGGGGTGAGCAACCCACTGCGGTCCCTGCTGCAGGAACCCCGGCCCTCGGCCCCGCCGGCTCGGGTATGGCGGGACTGGGCGCTGCTGGCGGTCGTGACGGTCACCGGGGTGCTGGAGGGCGTCCTGCGTGAGGACCTGCCGCTCCCGGGGCTGTCGGTGGCGTTGACGGTGGGGCTCGCGCCCCTGGTGCTGTGGCGGCGTACCCACCCGCTCGCAGTGGTCGCCACCGCCTTCGGCGTGACCCTTGCCGTCGACATCGGGCTGATCGCGGCTGACGCACCGGCGCTCGACATGTACACGATGGTCTACTTCCTCGTATTCCCCTACGCACTCTTCCGGTGGGGCTCCGGGCGAGAGGCGACGGCGGGCCTGGCCGTCATCCTGGTCCCGGCGACCCTCGCGCTCTCCGTCAACTGGACCGGGGTAGCCGACGCCATCGGCGGCGTCGCTGTGCTGATGACCGCCTTCGCCCTCGGACTGGCCGTGCGTTCACAGGAGGGCGCCCGGCAACGACGGTGGGAGCAGGTCAAGGCGGACGAGCGGATCCTGCTGGCGCGCGAGCTGCACGACACGGTGGCCCACCACGTCTCGGCCATCGCCGTCCAGGCCCAGGCCGGGCGCGCTCTCGCGGCGACGAGTCCCTCGTCACCGGTCGAGGCCCTGGCGGTGATCGAGGAGGAGGCGTCGCGGACGCTCGCGGAGATGCGCGCCATGGTGCGCGTCCTGCGCAACGAGGCGCCCGCCGACTACGCCCCGCAACCCGGGGTGGCCGACCTCGAGCGGTTGTGCCGAGCCTCGCCGGCCGGGCCGCGGGTGGAGGTGACGGTCTCGGGTGACCTGGCCGCACTCCCGCGGGCGATCGACGCCGCCGTGTTCCGGATCGCGCAGGAGGCGGTCACGAACGCGCTGCGGCACGCCAGGAACGCCACCCTGGTCGACGTGCGCGTCGCCGGGGACCCGTCAGCGGTCAGCCTCGCCGTCCGCGACGACGGTGACTCCGGTCGGGGGGATCCCGACCCGGACGCAGGCTTCGGTCTCGCAGGGATGGGCGAACGCGCCCTGCTCCTGGGCGGCACGTGCCACGCAGGCCCGTCCCCCGGAGGTGGCTGGGCCGTCGTCGCGACGCTTCCACGACGGGTGCCGACATGAGTATCCGCGTCCTGGTCGCCGACGACCAGGATCTCGTGCGGACCGGGCTGCGGCTGATCCTCGGCACCTTGGACGGCATCGAGGTCGTGGGGGAGGCGCGCGACGGGCAGGAAGCGGTGCGGCTGGCCCGCGAGCTCCGTCCCGATGTGTGCCTGATGGACATCCGGATGCCCGTCCTCGACGGCGTGGAGGCGACCCGACTGCTGGCAGGTCCCGGCGTCGAGGACCCGGTCGCGGTGGTGGTGATCACCACCTTCGACCTCGACGAGTACGTGCACGGTGCGCTGTTGGCCGGCGCCACCGGCTTCCTGCTGAAGGACGCCGGACCCGAGCTGCTCGGCGAGGCGATCCGGGCGGCCACCCGGGGCGACTCGCTCATCTCGCCCAGCATCACCCGCCGGCTGCTGTCGACGTTCGCGGGCACGGGTCGGGCAGCACCTCCCGCCCAGCCCCTCGACCCGCTCACCGAACGCGAGGAGCAGGTGCTGCTCACCATCGCGCGGGGTCGCACCAACGCAGAGATCGCCGCCGAGCTGCACATCAGCCTCAGCACGGTGAAGACCCACATCGGCAGCCTCATGGCCAAGCTCGGCGCCCGGAACCGGGTGGAGGTCGCGATGTGGGGGTACGAGACCGGGCGGGTCCGGGAGTAGCGGCCGGCCAGCTCCGCCAGGCGAACCACGAGCAGAGCGCGCAACGCGGACGGATGGGGCGGCGTCAGGGTCGAGGCTCGTACCGCATCGCGACGGCCCCCGAGCCGAACTCCTTCCGTCCGACGAGCTCGAGGTCGACCTGCTCAGAGAGCCCCGCGAACAGCGCCGGCCCGTGGCCCGCAAGCCTGGGGTGCACCACGAGCTCGTACTCGTCGATCAGGCCAAGCTCGGTCAGTGCCAGGGGGAGCGTCACGCCACCGACGAACAGTCCGTTGCCCGGCTCCTCCTTGAGCCGCCGAACGGCCTCACCCAGATCGCCGCGCACGAGCTCCGCGTTCCAGTCGGGCTGTTCGAGGGTGCTCGACACGACGTACTTCTTGGCCGCGTTGATCGTCTCGGCGAACGGTTCCATCCAGTCGGGTCTCGCCCCCGCTTGCGCCGGAGGCCGCCACGCCGACTCCATCAGCTCGTACGTCACCCGGCCGAAGAGAAGGGCGTCCGCCCGTGCGATGTTCTCGGCCGCGTGACGGTGCAGCTCGTCGTCCGCAGGGATCGCACGATGGTCGCAGCACCCGTCCAGGGTGACGTTGATGGAGTACCGGAGCGGCCGCATCTGGCGACACTACCGACGTCCGGGGCGACCGGTCCGGGCTTCCTATACTGAGCCGGTGGCCGAGCCCGAGCAGTTCGTCGAGCGGGACCTGCGGGGCGCGCGGTTCGTCGAGTGCGACCTCACGGACGTGGTGATGCGCGGAGTTCAGGTCGTCGGGATGGACATCGATGCCCCGTGGTTGGGCGAGGGCCCCGGCCTGCGGGTGAACGGGGTCGACGTGACGTCGTTCGTCGAGCAGGAGCTGGATCGCCGCTTCCCCGGCCGCAGCCAGCGACGGGCGCAGGACCCGGCTGGTCTGCGGGCGGCATGGACCACCGTGGACCGGGCGTGGGACGCGGCGATCGAGCGGGCAGCGGCGCTGCCCGCCGGGTCCGTCGACGTCAGGATCGACGACGAGTGGTCGTTCGCGGAGACGCTGCGCCACCTGGTGCACGCCATCGACATCTGGCTGGGCCAGGGCGTGCTGGGGCTCGGGGAGGCGGACTTCCATCCCCTCGGTCTCGGGCACCGCAGCGCTGTCCCGGAGACCCCGCCCTATGACGACGTCCTGGCCGCACGGGCGGACCGGGCCGCGATGGTGCGCGACTACCTGGGCACCGTCACCGACGAGGTGCTCGACGAGGAGCGGCGCAACCCGCACGACCCTGAGCACGCCGAGACCGTGCGCCAGTGCCTGCACGTGATCCTCGAGGAGAGCTGGGAGCACCTGCGATTCGCGCTGCGTGACCTCGACGTGATCGGGCACGCATAGCCGCACCGCTCATCGGCGTGCGCGAGTGCTTGACTCGTTCGAACACACGTTCTACTCTGGTGGGAGAGCGCTGCATTGCACGACCGGTCCCGACAATCTCGCCGCCGGCGCTCCGGCAGTTCGCCCGCAGGGCGCGTCGGGTTCGACGACACGGGTCAGAGCCGGCACAGCCCCGGACGCGTCAGTCGATCGAGCCTGCGGAGCGCGTCATGGACCATCTCCACCAGCCCCATCCGGTGCTGGGATGTGCGGTGGCGATCGACGCCGCGTTGAAGGACGTCGCCGACGTCGACCCGGGCTTCATGCGCACCGGTGACAAGCGGGAGGCGTTGCTGCTGCTGACCGAGCTGACGGGGCGGCTGGCGGAGCTGCGACTGCGGGTCCTCGCCTCGGCCGCCGACGTCGCGGAGGCGGACGGTGCCCGCGACCAGGCGGAGTGGCTGGGCCACGCGGCGCGGCTGGACCGAGGTGAGTGCCGGCGCGACCTGCGCCTGGGCCAGGCGCTGGACGCCCGGTGGCAGCGGGTGGCCGCGGGGCTGCGGGAAGGCGTCGTCAACGCCGGGCAGGCCGAGGTGATCACGCGGGCGCTGGACGAGCTGCCCGACGACGTCGGCGCCGACGTCCAGCGCTTGGCGGAGGAGCGGTTGGTGGCCGAGGCCGCACGGTTCGGTCCGCGGCAGCTGCGGATCCTCGGCCGCCGGGTCCTCGACGTCGTCGCCCCCGAGGTCGCCGACGATCAGGAGCGGCGGGCGCTGGAGCGCGAGGAGGCTGCAGCCGCCCGCGACACGTGGCTGACGACGCGCCGCCGGGGTGATGGCACCACCGACCTCCGGGGCCGGGTCGCCGACGCCGTGGCCGACCGGCTGCTGACCTACCTGGACGCCTTCACGTCGCCCCGCCGAGCCGGCCCGGACGAGCACGCGCACGACCGTCGACCGTACGGACGCCGGTTGGGCGACGCGCTCCGGGCGTTCCTCGAGAGCGTGGACCCCCGCCGGATGCCGCGGCACGGCGGCGACGCGACCACCGTGATCGTCACCCTCGACCTGCAGACCCTGCTGACCGGCGTCGGCGTGGCCCTGGTCGGCGACCAGCCCATCAGCGCCGGCGAGGCCCGCCGGCTCGCGTGCAACGCGTCGATCGTCCCCGCTGTGCTCGGCGGGGAGTCCGAGGTGCTCGACCTCGGCCGTGCCCGCCGGCTGTTCACCCCCGGACAGCGCAAGGCCATGGCCGTCCGCGACCGGCGCTGTCGCGCCGAGGGCTGCGACATCCCGGCCGCGTGGTGCGAGGCCCATCACGCCCGCGTCCCCTGGGTCGCCGGAGGCCGAACGGACCTCGACGACGGCGTCCTGCTCTGCTCCTGGCACCACCACCGCGCCCACGACCACCACTACGACCAACGCCGCCTCCCCAACGGCGACCTCCGCTTCAGCCGACGGACGTAGCACTCAGCCGCTGCGCGTCCGACATGACCAGGTCGGCGTTGATGTGGGCACCAGCCATCGCGCCGGCGGCCGCGGAGGCACCCACCTGTGCGGACAGGTCCACCACGTTGCCGGCAGCCCACACACCCGGCACGTCGGTCCGGCCGGTCACCGGCTCGGCCGGCAGGTGCACGCCCATCCCGGACGGGTGGTCGACGGGTCGCAGGCCGAGGTCTCCGAGGAAGTCGGCCCGCGCGACCATCCTGGTCGCCACCGCGACTGCCTCGCGCTGCAGGACCGTGCCGTCGGCCATCCGGAGCCCGCTGAGCCGGTCGTCGGTCAGCTCCAGGCCGCGCACCTCGCCGGTCACGACGCGGACGCCGCGGGCCGCCAGCAGCGCGGCCTGCTCGTCCTCGAGCGGGGGAGCCGCGTGGGTGACGAAGACGACGTCGGCGCTGAGCTGGCTGAACAGCAGCGCCTGGTGGACCGACATCGGCCCGGTCCCGAGCACGCCGATCGCCTGGTCCCGGACCTCCCAGCCGTGGCAGTAGGGGCAGTGCAGCACGTCGCGGCCCCACCGCTCCCGCAGGCCCGGCACGTCGGGCAGCTCGTCGACCAGGCCGGTCGTCACCAGCAGCCGCCGGGCGCGGACGCAGGTGCCGTCGCCGAGCGTGACGAGGAAGCCGTCACCGTGGCGGGCCGCGCCGGTCACCTCGCCGGTCAGCAGGTGGCCGCCGTACCGGCTGACCTCCTCACGACCCCGGGCCAGCAGCTCGGCGGGCGGCGTCCCGTCGTGGCCGAGCAGGCCGTGCACCGCGGACGCCGGCGCGTTGCGGGGCCTGCCGGAGTCGACCACGAGCACCGAGCGCCGCGAGCGTCCCAGCATCATCGCCCCGTTGAGGCCGGCGGCGCCGCCACCGACCACCACCACGTCGTAGGCATCCAGGATCTGTGTCGTCATGGGCTCCAGCCTGCAGGCCCGTGACGCGGTTGGCAAAGGATCTTGCCGAAATGGCAAACTGTGGGACATGAGCGACGACACCGACCAGTCCCTGACCGGGGTGGGACCGCGGCTGCGGACCTTGCGGCAGCAGCGCGACGCCACCCTCGCCGAGCTCTCGACCGCGACCGGGATCTCGGTCAGCACGCTGTCGCGCCTCGAGTCCGGGTCACGCCGGCCCACCCTGGAGCTGCTGCTGCCGCTGGCGCGCGCCCACGGCGTCACCCTCGACGAGCTCGTGGACGCGCCGCCGACCGGCGACCCGCGGGTGCACCTGCGGCCGGTGAAGCACCACGGGATGACGATGGTGCCGCTGTCGCGGAGGGCCGGCGGGATCCAGGCCTACAAGCTGGTGCTCCCGGGCGGCACGGGGCGCGGGCCCGACCCGCAGTCCCACGAGGGCTACGAGTGGCTCTACGTCCTCGACGGCCGGTTGCGCCTGGTCCTCGGCGAGCACGACGTGGAGCTCGCGCCCGGGGAGGCGGCGGAGTTCGACACCCGGGTGCCGCACTGGTTCGCCGCGGCCGGCGAGCGCCCGGTCGAGCTGCTCAGCCTGTTCGGCAAGCAGGGGGAGCGGGCCCACCTGCGGGCCCGGCCGAGGACACGCCGCAGCCTAAGGTGATGCCGTACGGCGTGGCGGGCGGTCGCGCCGCGAGCAGGGGTCAGGGTTGCCGGACGACCGCCAGCGAGAGCCGCAGCTGGCGGTCGTCGTCGCGCGGGACGCCGTCGCACGCCCACACCGTGCCGCGGTGGCAGGCGTAGCGGGCCGAGGCGTTGCCCAGGACGACGTGGACGGCGTCGGCCTCGATCTGGTTGAACGGCACGGTCACCTGGCCGTCACCCTCGGCGTCGAGGGGGAGCTCGGTGCGCTCGGTGGTGCCGTCGGGCTTCACGCGGACCACGCCGGCGACCGGCGCGGCGGCCGACGGGGGGCCGTCCACGCCGATCCGCAGCTGCCAGTCGCTGGTGTCGAGCCCGCCGCCCGGGACCCACCGGGTCGCCTTGGACGACAGGTGGTCCAGGCTGTGGGAGCTGTCGCGGGTGTCGTCGGGGCCGAGGCTGCGGCTGGTCACGAAGCTCGCGGGCCCCCACGCGGAGCCCTCGGGGAAGCTGGCCGCGGGGGTGCTGAGCGCCATCGTGTAGTCCGCGAACACCGAGCCGAACGACGCCTCCCCCGGCAGCGCCCGGGCGAGGGCCTGGACCGAGTACGCGCCGCCGTCGCCGGGCGCCTCGCCGGCCTGCTCCCAGGTCCGGCGGACGATCCCGTCGCCGAACTGCTGGGCGAGGTGCTCGAAGAACGCCCAGTTCCCGTATTCCGCGAGGCCGTCCAGGCTGTCGAGCGGCTCCGCCGGGGTGCCGACCTGGCCCTCGGCGAGGTACTGCCGGTTGTCGTCGACGCCGTCGGCGTACCGCTCCTCGATCCAGGTGGCAGTGGCCTCGAGCAGCCAGGGGTCCTCGCGGAAGTCGTAGCCGAACTGGACGACGTGCAGGAACTCGTGCGCCGCGGTGACCCGCAGTGTCTGGCCCGGTGCGCGACCGAACTGGCTGCGGGCGTAGTCGTCGTCGAGCACGCAGTAGCCGGGCGCTCGTCGGCCGGAGCCGGCCGGCTCCGGAGCGCAGTAGCCGTAGAGGCCCTGGCCGCCGAGCTCCTTGAGGTAGACGTCGAGACGCCGGTTGCCGCCGCTGCCCCGGTCGGCGAGCGGTCGCCGGAACCCCATGTCCCCGACCTCGGTGCGCCAGACCGACCCGACCACCCGTTGGGTCCTGGTCACCCAGCGTCGGCTCGGCGGGGCGTCCCGGGTGCGGTTGACCCAGTGCACGCACACGTGGACGGCGCAGTCTCGCCGGGACGGGACGGTGTATCCGTCGCCGTACGGGTCGCGGCGGCCGTCGGTGGGCCGGGCGAGCAGGGCCTCGGCGCGGTCACGGTCCGCGCCGGCGAGCCGGGGCAGCGCCACCGCGAGGTCGCGCAGCGCGAGCGTCGCCTCGGGGGACGTGTCGGGGGCCCGGTCCGCGGGCTCGTCGGTGGCGAGCACGTCGACCGCGCCGTCGAGGGCCGCCTCGGCCGCGGTGGTGTCACCCGGGGCCGCCGGCGCCGCCGCGGGTGCTGCGTCTGCGCCGCCGGCTCCGGCGGAGACGACCAGGGCGGAGGTGGCGACGCCGAGGCACAGCGCGGCACCGACGATCTGACGACGCATGGAGGCTCCCTGGGTGGCCGGGCAGGACGGTGGGCTCAGCCGCTGGTCGAGATCTTCTCGATCAGGGCGGTGGTGGAGACAGCGGGCGTACGCGTGAGGTAGACGACCTCGCAGACGTCGTTGAGCTCGTCGAACTTGCCCTGCCAGTCGTCACCCATCACCAGCACGTCGGCGCCGTACTGCAGGACGTAGTCGCGCTTGAGCTCGAGGCTCTCCTCGACGAACACGTCCGACACCGGCTTGAGGGCGGCCACGATCTCGACCCGCTCGGCCTCGCTGAAGATCGGCTCGCGCCCCTTCTTCCGGAGGTTCAGCTCGTCGGCCGACACCCCGACCACGAGCCGGTCGCCGAGCGCGGCGGCGCGCTCGATCATGCGGAGGTGCCCGACGTGGAAGACGTCGAAGGTCCCGAAGGTGATCACGGTGCGCGCCATGACGCGACATTGTGGCAGTCGGGTCCCGGTGGGGGAGAATCGAGGGCAATGAGCGCCACGACGACCGATCCGGTCACCATGATCACCCCCAACCCCGCCGCCGATGCCGTACGCCGCCGCGGGCTGCGTCGGATGCGGACCGTCGCGGTCGGGCTGCTGGGGGCCGCCGCCGTCGTCTACGCCCTGACCCTCGGCCAGGAGGGCCTGCTCGGGTTCGTCAACGCCGGGGCCGAGGCGTCGATGGTGGGTGCGATCGCCGACTGGTTCGCCGTCACCGCCCTGTTCAAGCACCCGATGGGGCTGCCGATCCCGCACACCGCCCTGATCCCGCGCCGCAAGGACTCGCTGGGCCAGGGGCTGCAGGAGTTCTTCGGCGAGAACTTCCTGCAGGAGGGGATCATCCGCGAGCGGGTCGCGGCCGCGGAGATCTCACGACGCGTCGGTCGGTGGCTGTCGAGTCCCGACAACGCGCGGCGCGTGGTCGACGAGATCAGCGAGGTCGCAGGGATCGGGCTGTCCAAGATCGGAGACGAGCAGATCGCCGACCTGGTGGAGTCGGTGATGGTGCCGCGGTTCCGGGAGGAGCCGATCGCGCCGCTGATCGGCACCTTCCTCGTCGAGGTGGTGCGCGACGACCTCCACCACGGCGTGGTCGACCTCGCGCTCGAGGAGCTGCACCGCTGGCTGGTGGCGAACCCGGAGACGGTGCAGCAGGTCCTGAGCGAGCGGGCGCCCTGGTGGGCGCCGCCGCGGCTCAACGAGGCGGTCACCTCGCGGATCCACGTGGAGGCGGTGCGCTGGATCGCCGACATCCGCGACGACCCCCACCACCATGCCCGTGCCGCCCTGGACTCGATGCTCGGCCAGCTGGGCCAGGACCTGCTGTTCGACCTCGACACCCAGGCCCGGGCCGAGGCGCTGAAGAACCGGCTGCTCGACCACCCGCAGTTCACCGCCACCGGCGTCTCGCTGTGGAACGCGCTGCGCAAGGCCCTCGTCGGTGCGCTGCACGATCCCGAGGGCGCACTCCGGACCCGGCTGCAGGCGGAGCTGGTCGGCTTCGCCGAACGGCTGGTCGCCGACGGCGAGCTGCGTCGGCGGTTGGACGGGGTCGCCGCCGACGCGGTCGTCTTCGTCGTCGACCGCTACGGCGAGGAGCTGACCACCGTCATCACGCACACGATCGAGCGGTGGGACGGGCAGGAGGCGGCACGGCGGATCGAGCTCCACGTCGGGCGCGACCTGCAGTTCATCCGGATCAACGGCACCCTCGTGGGTGGCCTCGTGGGCGTCCTGATCCACACCGTCACGGTGCTGGTGTGAGGGGGCGGTCCGCATGATCATCGACGTCGCGATCACCGACGAGTCGATCCGGCTCGGCCAGTTCCTCAAGCTGGCCAACCTGGTCGAGAGCGGTGCCGAGGCCAAGCCCGCGGTCCAGGCCGGTCTGGTCCGGGTCAACGGCGAGGTGGAGACCCGGCGCGGCCGGCAGCTGTGCCGCGGCGACGTGGTCGAGATGGGGGGCCTGGCGGCCCGGGTCGCGGACGAGTCCGCCGGTGACAACCTGCCATGGTGACCGAGACCTGATCGTCACCTTTTGGGGCTGTTCGAGGCGGAAGGCACGGGTTAGGTTTCGCCCGACCATCCATTCCTGAAGGGACCACTGCCTCATGCAGCTCCGCTCACGACAGGTCCGCGCAGGCGCGGTCGCGGTCCTGGCGACCGTCGGCCTGGCCGCCGGATCGCTCGCGTCGACGGCCACGGCCGACCCGGGCCGGGACGCCCAGCGCACGTACGTCGCCAAGTCCAAGGCCTCGGACTACGTCAAGCTCGACCTGCTCGCGCTCAACGACTTCCACGGCCAGCTCGAGGTCGTGCCGTCGACCAGCTCCAGCGGCCGGATCAACAACACCCCCGCGGGCGGTGCCGCCTACCTCGCGGCCCTGCTCAAGGAGGAGCGGGCCAAGTCCCGGGCCGCCGGTGCCACGCCGATCACCGTCGCCGCGGGCGACCTGATCGGCGCGTCCCCGCTGCTCTCGGCTGCCTTCCACGACGAGCCGACCATCGAGGCCATGAACGAGCTGGGGCTGCAGGTCGCCTCGGTCGGCAACCACGAGTTCGACGAGGGCGTTCGTGAGCTGAGGCGGATGCAGCACGGTGGCTGCCTCGACGACGGGGACGGCCTCAACGGCGCCGACTCCTGCCCGGGCGGCAAGGGCTTCGAGGGTGCGGACTTCCGCTACCTCGGCGCCAACGTGATGTGGAAGCGTGAGGAGGAGCACCAGCGGGCGACCGCCTTCCCCGGGACCAAGGTGATGACGGTCGAGGGCGAGAAGGTTGCCTTCATCGGCATGACCCTCGAAGCGACCGACACCATCGTCAGTCCGGCCGGGATCAAGAACATCGACTTCGCCGACGAGGTCGAGACCGCCAACGCCCTGGTGCCGGCGCTGAAGGAGCGCGGCATCAAGTCCATCGTCGTGCTGCTGCACGAGGGCGTCGCGCCCTCCGACGCCACGGCGTACAACGACTGCACCGGCGTCAGCGGCCCGGGTCTGGAGATCGCGCAGAACCTCAAGCCCGCGATCGACGCCGTGGTGAGCGGCCACACCCACCAGCCGTACAACTGCGTCGTCCAGGACCCCAAGGGTCACCCGCGGCTGCTCACCAGCGCCTCGTCGCTGGGCCGGATGGTCTCCAAGCTGCACTTCCTGATCGACCCGGAGTCCGGGGACATCGTGCGGCCGGCCGCCTTCGCGGAGAACATGATCGTCGAGAACGGTGAGACCGAGCCGACCTCGCAGAGCATCCTCGACCTGATCGCGGAGTACACCGAGCTGGTCGCCCCGATCCGCGACGAGGTGATCGGTCACATCGCGCCGGTGGCGACGCCGAACCAGACGATCCTCCGTGCGGGCGACGCCAACGGCGGTGACTCGCCGCTCGGCAACCTGATCGCCGACGCCCAGAAGATCGACGACACGATCGACGACAACGGGGCTCCGGTCATCGCGCTGATGAACCCCGGCGGCATCCGTGCCGACCTGGTGGAGGACGGTGCCGGCAACATCACCTACGGCGCCGCGTTCGCGGTGCAGCCGTTCAACAACCTGGTGGCGTCGATGGACCTCACCGGGGCGGACATCAAGGCGGTCCTCAACCAGCAGTGGAACGGTGGCAACGAGGGCACCAACCGCAAGATCCTGCAGGTGTCGGGCCTCTCCTACACGTGGGACGCCTCCGACGCGGCGGCGATCGACGCTCCCGCGATCGTCGGCGACGTGATGGTCGACGACGACGGCGACTCCGGCACCCCGATGGTCGTCCTGCAGGACGACCAGACCTACCGGGTGGCGATGAACAACTTCATCGCCGACGGCGGTGACAACTTCACCGTCCTGCGCGACCAGGGTCAGAACCGGGTCACCGGTGGCCTCGACATCGACTCGTTGCGCGACTACCTCCTCGCCAACATCGAGGACGGCGTCGAGCCGACACCCACGGACCGGATCTCCCAGGTGCCCTGATCCAGTCCGAGCACGACGACGGGGCCGGCGCTGTGCGCCGGCCCCGTTGCCGTCGGTGGGTGGTGGTGCGGCCCCTCAGCGGACGGCGAGCAGGTCGACCACGAAGACCAGGGTCTCGCCGGGCTTGATCACGCCGCCCGCGCCCCGATCGCCGTAGCCGAGGTGGGGCGGGATCACGAGCTGGCGCCGGCCGCCGACCTTCATGCCCTGGACGCCCTGGTCCCAGCCCGCGATGACCTGGCCGGCGCCGAGCCGGAACTCCAGGGGAGTGCCGCGGTTGTAGGAGGCGTCGAACTCCTCGCCGGTGGAGTGGGAGACCCCCACGTAGTGGACCGACACGGTCGATCCGGCGGTGGCCTCGTCGCCGTCACCCGCGCTGAGCTCGGTGACGACGAGGTCGGTGGGCGGTTCGGGGTCGACGAAGTCGATCTCGGGCTTCTCCATGCCCGCCACGCTAGCCCACGGCCTCCTCACCCGGCGCGGGAGAGGGTGAACGACGCGACGAAGCCGAGCGAGGCCAGCAGCCCGGCGTAGAGGTGGGTCCGCTCGAACGCCTCGGGGATCATCGTGTCGGCCACCATCGCCAGGATCGCCCCCGCCGCGACGGCCGTGATCGTCGCGACGGTCGCGGCCGACGCCCCCTGCAGGAGCAGGCACCCGAGGGCACCGGCGATCCCGCTGGCGACCGCGATCCCGCCCCAGACGCCGAAGACGTACGTCGCGCTGCGACCGCTGCGGCGCATGCCGGCCGCGCTCGAGAGCCCCTCGGGGAGGTTGGACACGACGATCGCGGCGAGCACCGGCACCGCGACGCCGCCCCCGCCCACGAGGGAGAGGCCGAGCACGACCGACTCGGGGACGCCGTCGAGGAGCGCGCCGACCGCGATGGCGGTCCCGCTGCCCTGCTGGTCGGCCTCCGAGGGCTGCATGTCGTCACCGGAGCGCTTGCGGTTCCGGGCGCCGCGCCGGGCCAGCCAGACGTTGGCGGCGACGTAGGCGACGGCGCCGCCGAGCAGGCCGGTGACGGTGGGGACCAGGCCGGCGCTCCGCTCGGCCTCGTCGACCATCTCGAAGGCCAGCGCCGAGATCAGGACGCCGGCCCCGAAGGCCAGCACCGACGCAACCACGGTGCGCGGCAGGTCGACCAGCCAGGCGATGGCCGCGCCGACCACGAGGGCGCCCCCCGAGAGCAGGCCCCACAGCCCGGCCTGCACCCAGAGCGGCATGCTCGCGACGGGTCAGGCAGCCGTGGCCCGCATCAGGACCGGTGCACGTAGCTGTCGAGCTGGTCCCGCTCGAACTGCAGCTGGTCCATCCGGTGCTTGACCACGTCGCCGATGGAGACGATCCCGACCAGCTGGCCGTCGTCGACGACCGGCACGTGGCGGACCCGGCGCTCGGTCATCACCTTCATCAGCTCGTCGAGCGGGGTGTCGGAGGCACAGGTCTCGACCGAGGTGGTCATGATCGCGCCGACGGTGTTGTTGATGACCGTGCCGTCGTGGTGGAGGTGACGTACGACGTCGCGCTCACTGACGATGCCGTCGACCGAGGTGCCGTCCGTGCTGACGATGAGCGCTCCGACGTTGTGGTCCGCGAGCAGCGCGATCAGGTCACGCACCCCGGCGTCGGGGGTGATCGTGATGACGTCCTTGCTGGCCTTGGAACCGAGCACTTCGCCGATGCGCATGAGTCCACGCTAGCCTGCGGCACCGCCGACCGGAACCGCGCTTCTCACTCCTCGCGCGGCCGTCGCAGCTCCGATACCGAACCGTGACGTCGGGGAGCCGTGTCGGGGTCGCCCTCGTCGTCGGGGAGCGAGCCCAGGAACGCCAGGGCAGCGTCGTGGAGGTGGCCGTTGGAGGCCAGCGCGTTGCCGCCGAACGGCCCGTCGGTGCCGTCGAGCGAGGAGAACCGGCCGCCCGCCTCCCGGACGATGACGTCGAGTGCCGCCATGTCGTAGAGCTCGAGCTCGGGCTCTGCCGCGATGTCGACGGCGCCCTCCGCGAGCAGCATGTAGGACCAGAAGTCGCCGTAGGCCCGGGTCCGCCAGCAGCGGCGGGCCAGCGACATGAAGTCGTCGAGCCGGCCGCGCTCGTCCCAGCCGGACATGGAGGAGTAGGACAGCGAGGCGTCGTCGAGGCGGCGCACGTCGGAGACCTGGCAGCGGGTCGCCTTGAGCAGGGACCGCCCGGTCCAGGCACCGTGACCGGCCGAGGCCCACCAGCGGCGCTGCAGCAACGGGGCCGAGACCACGCCGAGCACCACCTCGTCGTCGACGACCAGCCCGATCAGGGTGGCCCACACCGGGACGCCGCGCACGAAGTTCTTGGTGCCGTCGATGGGGTCGACGACCCACCGCCGCTGGCTGTGTCCCGAGGTGCCGCCCTCCTCGCCGATGACGGCGTCGCGGGAGCGGACCCGTGACAGCGTGCGGCGGATGCTCTCCTCGACCGCCTGGTCGGCGTCGGTCACGGGCGTGAGGTCCGGCTTGCTCATCACGTGCAGGTCGAGCGCCTTGTAGCGACCGGTGGTCAGCGAGTCGGCGTCGTCGGCCAGCACGTGGGCGAGGCGGAGGTCATCGGTGTAGTCGGGCACGACGCTCACACTATTCTCCCGGCACGCCGATACCGTGGCACGCGGTGCCGGTCCAGGTGGTGCTGACCGGGGCCGGGTCCCGCGCCGTGTGGGGCTCGCCCTCCGGCTAGACCGGGCCGCGCCACGCCGCGGTTTGCCCCTCGCGGGGCGCCCCGGGCCGCTATTTTCCTGACATGGACCTCGACGCGGACACGCTGCACACCGTGGCGGCGTCCGTCGCGTTGCTGCTCGGCGTCGCTGGTCCGGTCGTCGCCGTCGTCTACGCCGTGCGGATCGAGCGCCGGGACTTCTGGCGGATCCCGATGCTCGTCAGCGGCATCCTGACCTTCGTGGCGATCCTCGTCGCCTACGTCAGCGGCCGGCGCCTCGTCGACACCGATCCGTCGCTGCTCGACAACCCGATGGTCGCCCCGCACCTCGAGTACGCCGACCGGCTGCTGCTCCCCGGAGCGGGGTTCTTCATCCTCGTCGTCCTCACCGGGGTGCTCAACCCCCGCACCGGCGTGCTGCGCATGGTGCTGCCGATCCTGCTCGTCGGGTTCGCGGCCGTGGTGCTGGTGCTGGTCGTGCTCAGCAGCGACTCCGGCGCCCGGCAGCTGCTCGACCAGATAGTCGAGGCCTTCTAGTACGTCGTCTCGCTGCGCGCTGCCAGCAACCGCCGGAACGACTCGACGCGCTCGACGTCGACGGTGCCCTCCGCGACGGCGTCGTCGAGCCCGCACTCCGGCTCGTCGGCCCCGTGGGTGCACCCGCGGGGGCAGTCCTCGGTCATCTCGTCGAGGTCCGGGAAGGCCTCGATCAGCGACTCCGGCTGGACGTGGGCGAGGCCGAAGGACCGGATGCCCGGTGTGTCGACGATCCGCCCCGCGCCGTCCGGGAGCGGGAGCATCAGCGCCGAGGTGGAGGTGTGCCGACCCCGGCCCGTGACCGCGTTGACGTGGCCGATGGCCCGGTCGGCGTCCGGCACCAGGGCATTGACCAGCGTCGACTTGCCCACGCCGCTGTGGCCGATCAGCACGCTGGTGCGCCCGCGCAGCGCGTCGCGCACCTCCGCCAGGTCACCGCCGCGGCGGGTCACCACCCACGGGACGCCCAGCGACCGGTAGGTCGAGAGCAGCGTCTCCGGGTCGGCGAGGTCGGCCTTGGTCAGGCAGAGCAGCGGGCGCATCCCGGCGTCGTACGCCGCCACCAGCGCCCGGTCGATGAGCCGCGGCCGGGGCTCGGGGTCGGCCAGCGCCGTGACGACGACGAGCTGGTCGGCGTTGGCGACGATCACCCGCTCGACCGGGTCGTCGTCGTCGGCGGTCCGGCGCAGCACCGTCGTCCGCTCGGCGACCTCCACGATCCGCGCCAGCGCGCCGTCGTCGCCCGACACGTCGCCCACGACCCGGACCCGGTCCCCGACGACGACACCCTTGCGGCCCAGCGGCCGGGCCTTCATCGCCGTCACGGTCGTGTCGTCGACGAGCAGCGTGAAACGGCCACGGTCGACCGTCACGACCGTCCCGTCGACGGCGTCGTCGTAGGTCGGCCGCTCCTTGGTGCGCGGCCGGGTGTGCCGGCGGGGTCGCTCGTAGTGCTCCTGGTCGTGCTCGGTGTAGCGGCCGCTCACAGCAGCGCCGCCCAGAACTCGGGGAAGTCGGTGAACGTCTTGGAGGTGGTGCCGACGTCGGCGACCCGTACGCCGTCGACGGCTGCGCCCACGATGACGCCGGCGTGGGCCATCCGGTGGTCGGCGTAGGTCTCGAACGTCCCGCCGTGCAGCGCCGCCGGCCGCAGCTCCAGGCCGTCCGCGTGCTCGGTGACGTCGGCGCCGAGGAGGCCGAGCTCGCGGGCGAGGGCGGCCAGCCGGTCGGTCTCGTGGCCCCGGATGTGCCCGACTCCGCGCAGGTGGGACGGCGTGCCGGCGAGGGCACACAGCGCCGCGACGGCTGGCGTGAGCTCCCCGACGTCGTGCAGGTCGAGGTCGACGCCGCGGAGCGCACCCGTTCCGGAGACCCGCAGGCCGTCGTCGGTGAACCTGACCTCGCACCCCATCGCGGCCAGGATGTCGCGCAGCGCGTCGCCGGCCTGGTGGGTCTCCCGCGGCCAGTCGCGGACCGTCACGGTGCCGCCGGTGACCGCGGCCAGCGCCAGGAAGGGTGCGGCGTTGGAGAGATCCGGCTCGATGGTCCTCGTCCGCGCCGAGATCGGGCCGGGAGCGACCGACCAGCGGTGGGCGTCGGCGTCGTCGACCGCCACGCCGTGCTCGCGGAGCATCGCGACGGTCATCTCGATGTGGGGCAGCGACGGGACCGGCTTGCCGTCGTGACGGACGTCGACGCCGTGCTCGAAGCGGGCGCCGGCCAGCAGCAGTGCCGACACGAACTGGGAGGAGGCACTGGCGTCGATCACGACCGTGCCGCCCGGGACGCTGCCGTCCCCGCGGACGGTGAAGGGCAGTGCGTCGCCCTCGACGGCGACGCCGAGGGCCCGCAGCGCTGTCAGCACCTCGCCGACCGGGCGGTTGCGCATGTGGGGGTCACCGTCGAAGTCGACCCGCCCGGTCGCGAGCCCGGCCACCGGCGGCAGGAAGCGCATCACGGTGCCGGCCAGCCCGCAGTCGACCGCGGCCGGGCCGTGCAGCCCGGCGGGTGCCACCGCCCAGTCGTCACCGGCGTCGTCGATGCCGCAGCCCAGTGCCCGGAGGCCGGCGACCATCAGCGTGGTGTCGCGTGAGCGCAGCGGACGGCGTACGACGGAGGGGCCGTCGGCGAGCGCCGCCAGCACCAGCGCCCGGTTGGTCATCGACTTGCTGCCCGGCAGCGAGACGACCGCGTCGACCGGGCCACGGGCGCGCGGAGCGGGCCACGGGTCGGCCCAGCAGTCGGCGGAGCGGGTGCTGGTCGTCACCCCCGCAGGCTATCGGTGGCCGTCGGGACTCACCCGATCTTGGCTGCCGCCAGCCGGGCCTCGCGGCGGGCGGTGCCGGCGATGTGACGGGCCTCGCGGCGGGCGTCACGCGCGGCGCGGCGGGCGCGCCAGGCGACACCGGGCTTGCCCTCGGTGTCGACCGAGGCGAGCATCAGCCCGCCGAGCATCGACACGTTCTTGAAGAAGTGGATCTTCTGGTTGCTGCGCAGGGCGGGGTCGGACTCCTCCCAGAAGCGGTGGCCGGCCGCCGTCGTCGGCACCAGCGAGGCGGCGAGCAGGGCCGCCGAGAGCCGGGGCACGCGACCCGTGGCGAGGGCCAGTGCCGCGCCGATCTGCGCGACCGCGTTGATGCGGACCAGGGTGACCGGCTCGGAGGGGATCGGCGCGTTCGGCAGGGCGCGCTCGAGCAGGGGGGTGACCTTCTCCGTCACCGGCGCAGCGTTCGTGGCGTGGGCCTCGGCGTTGCGCAGGGCATTGATGCCACCCACCACGAACATCGAGGAGAGCATCGGCCGGGCGAGCAGTCGCGAGATCGTCATGCCCTCCTTCTTACACGATTCAGCCGCGACGGGTGTCGGCCGACCGCCCTAGGGTGGGCACATGTGCGGTCGCTACGCCTCGAGCCGGAAGCCCGAGGACCTCGTCGAGGAGTTCGAGGTCGTCGACAGCCGGCTGGACCGGCCGATCGAGGCCGACTACAACGTGGCGCCGACCAAGGAGGTCTACGCCGTGATGGAGCGCAAGCCCTCACGCGACTCCGACGACGATCCGCGGCGCCAGCTCCGGTCGCTGCGGTGGGGGCTGGTGCCGTCGTGGGCCAAGGATCCCTCGATCGGCAGCCGGATGATCAACGCCCGGATGGAGACGGTCGCCGAGAAGCCCGCCTACAAGCGCGCGTTCGCCAGTCGACGCTGCCTGCTGCCGGCCGACGGCTACTTCGAGTGGTACGCCACCAGCCAGCAGACCACGGCCGGCAAGCCCCGCAAGCAGCCGTTCTTCATCCGCCCGGCCGACGGCGGGGTGCTGGCGATGGCCGGGCTCTACGAGATCTGGCGCGACCCCACCCGCGACGACACGGACGACCCGGCCCGATTCCTGTGGACCTGCACCGTGCTCACGACCCAGGCCGAGGACTCCCTGGGCCACATCCACGACCGGATGCCGCTGATGGTCGAGCCCGAACGCTGGGGTGCCTGGCTCGACCCGACCACCTCGGGTGCCGACGACCTGCTCCCGCTGCTGGTGCCCGCGGCCCCGGGTCGGCTGGAGGCCTACCCCGTCTCGACCCTGGTCAGCAACGTCCGCAACAACGGTCCCGAGCTGGTCGAGCCGATCCCGCTCGAGGAGTCACTCGCATGATCGAGTCGCGGGTGCCGACCCCCCACGGTGACGGCCGTTCCTGGACGTTCCGGGCCCGGCGGCCGACCGCGACCCTGCTGCTGAGCCACGGCGCCGGTGCCGGGGTCGGCAGCCGTGACCTGCAGGCGCTCGCGCACCACCTCCCGCGCAACGGGGTCACCGTGGTCCTCTTCGACCAGCCGTGGGTCGTGGCCGGGCGCAAGGTCGCCACCCCACCGGCGACCCTCGACGACGGGCTGCGCGCCGCCGCCGGGCGGCTGCGTCCCTCCGCCCCGCTGGTCGTGGGAGGCAGGTCGGCCGGCGCCCGGTCGGCGACCCGCTGCGCAACCGGGCTCGGAGCGGCCGGCTGCCTGGCCCTGGCGTTCCCGCTCCACCCGCCGGGCAGGCCGGAGAAGAGCCGGCTCGACGAGCTCGCCGGGGCAGGCGTACCCACCCTCGTGGTGCAGGGGGAGCGGGACCCGTTCGGTGGTCCCGACGAGTTCCCCGACGACCTCGACCACGTCGACATGAGCGTCGTCCCCGGCGGCGACCACGGCTTCTCGGTGCCGAAGCGGGGCCCGATCAGCCAGGAGGAGGCCGAGGGGATCGTGGTCGAGGCGACCCTGGAGTGGATCGTCCGCGAGGTGGCCGGGGAATCAGCGGGCCACTGAGCGCGTTGTGGCCCTGTGCTCGCAACGATGGACCGTCCCGGCGCCGCAGTAGGCTGGGGGACGATGACAGACGACTCCGCCGACACCGTCGACCCGACCGCCCCCGACGGGGCCGAGGTCGACGTGGCCACCGAGACCCACGACGAGCGGGCCGCGCGCTTCGAGCGCGACGCGATGCAGTACCTCGACCAGCTCTACTCGGCCGCGATGCGCATGACCCGCAACCCGACCGACGCGGAGGACCTGGTCCAGGAGACCTACACGAAGGCCTTCTCCTCCTTCCACCAGTTCCGGCCCGGGACCAACCTCAAGGCCTGGCTCTACCGGATCCTGACCAACACCTTCATCAACAACTACCGCAAGAAGCAGCGCCAGCCGCAGCAGGCCATGACCGAGGACGTCGAGGACTGGCAGCTCGCGCGCGCCGAGTCCCACACCTCCTCCGGCCTGAAGTCGGCCGAGACCGAGGCGCTCGAACGGCTCCCCGACAGCGAGGTCAAGGACGCGCTGCAGCGGCTCCCCGAGGAGTTCCGGCTGGCCGTCTACCTCGCCGACGTCGAGGGGTTCGCCTACAAGGAGATCGCCGAGATCATGGAGACGCCCATCGGCACCGTGATGTCGCGGCTCCACCGGGGTCGGCGGCAGCTGCGCGACATGCTGTCCGACTACGTCCACGCCCACGACCTGCTCCCGGTCGGCGGCAAGGGGGGAAATCAGTGAGTGGCCACCAGCACGATCCCGGCACGGACTGCGCCGACTACCTCGAACGGATCGTCTACTTCCTCGACAACGAGCTCGACGAGGCCGACTGCACCGCGGTGCAGGCCCACCTCGACGAGTGCGGTCCCTGCCTCGATCGCTTCGACCTGCAGCGAACGGTGAAGGCCGTCGTCGCCCGGTCCTGCTCCGAGGCCGCGCCGACCGACCTCCGGCAGCGGGTGATGGTGCAGATCCGCGCGGTGCAGATCAGCATCACCGAGGCCTGACCCGAGCTCCGAATTGTTCCGGCGTCCGTGGTTCTGAGAGACTGCTCCGAGCATTCGACCCAGGAGGACACCATGGGCAAGACCGGCCGCAAGCGGCGCGCTCGCCGCAAGAAGAACGCCAACCACGGCAAGCGTCCCAACAGCTGACCGCTGTCACACGCACACGCACCCCTGGCCACGAGGTCGGGGGTTCGTCGTCTCCGGGGCCGGTGGACCAGGCGCTGCACCCGGGGAGCACGATGGGCGACATGGACCGGGTGACCGTGCTCGACGGCGGGATGTCGACGGCGCTGGAGGCGCGGGGAGCGGATCTCGGCGGCGCGCTGTGGACGGCCCGGTTGCTGGCCGACGAGCCGGAGCGGATCGCCGAGGCGCACCGCGAGTTCTACCTCGCCGGCGCGCAGGTGGCGACGACCGCCAGCTACCAGGTCAGCGTCGAGGGCTTGGTGGCCGCGGGCCACGACGAGGCAGGCGCCCGCGCCCTGGTGACCCGCAGCGTCACCCTCGCCCGCGAGGTCCGCGACGAGCTGGCCGACACCCGCCCCGGGCTGCTGGTGGCCGCCTCGGTCGGCCCGTACGGCGCGTTCCTCGCCGACGGGTCGGAGTACCGCGGTCGCTACGGCGTACCCGCCGCCCGGCTGCGTGACTTCCACGCCCCGCGACTGGAGCTGCTCGCCGCCGCCGGACCGGACCTGCTCGCCGTCGAGACGATCCCCGACAGCGCCGAGGCCGAGGTGCTGGTGCCGCTGCTCGACGCGCTCGGGCTGCCGGCCTGGTTCAGCTACTCCGTCAGCGGGTCCGCCACTCGTGCCGGGCAGCCGCTCGCCGAGGCGTACGCCGTGGTGGCGGGCAGCACCAGCGTGCTCGCCGCCGGCGTCAACTGCTCCGACCAGGCCGACGTGCTCGGTGCGGTGCGTCAGGCCGTCGCCGTGACCGGGCTTCCGGCTGTGGCCTACCCCAACCGCGGCGGCACCTGGGACAGCGCCGCCAAGCAGTGGGCCTACGGCGCACCCCTGGGCCCCGACCTCGCGGAGTCGTGGGTCGCGGCCGGGGCGCGCTGGGTCGGCGGCTGCTGCGGCACCGGTCCGGCGGACCTCGCCGCGCTGGCCGCACGCCTCCGCGACGCGGCCTGAGCGGCCGGCTCAACCGGGCGTCTCAGAGCCGCGAGAGGAACCGCTCCGCGTCGACCACGACCCGGGTGACCTCGCCGGTGCCGACCAGCCTGCCGTCGCCGGTGTGGCGGGCGGCCACGGTGAAGCGGTGCAGCCGCCCGTCGACGTACGTCGCGGAGGCACTCACCTCGACCTCGGACCCGACGGGGGAGGCGGCCTGGTGCTCGAGGCTGACCCGGGTGCCGACGGAGGTGCCGCCGTCGGGCAGGGCGGGCTCGATCGCAGCGCAGGTCGCGGCCTCGCACCACGCGAGCAGCCGGGGGGTGGCGAGGACCGGCAGCGAGCCGCTGCCGAGGGCCGAGGCCGTGTCGTCGTCGCCGACGGTGAAGGTCAGCGTGGCGGCCAGGGACGCGTTCATGCCAGCTCCTTGACGAAGGCGATCAGGTGGACGTCGGGGACGGGGCTCCAGTCGCGCTCCGGCAACCGCGTGAAGCCGAGCCGGCCGTAGATCCGGTGGGCCGCCGTCATCTCGTTCAGCGACGACAGCACCAGTCTGGTCGCGCCGTGGCCGAGTGCCCGCTCCTCGCACAGGCGCACCAGGGCGGTGCCGGCGCCGCGGGTGCGAGAGCGGGGGTCGGTCGCCAGCATCCGGAACTCGCCCTCGTCGTCGTCCGCGATCTCCCGCCACGGGGAGCCGGGCGGGCAGTAGGTGACCGTGCCGAGCAGCGCTGCGTCCTCGGTCGCCACCCAGAGCTCCGCCTCCCGGAACCGCCGGGCCGCGTCGCGCAGGTGGTCGACGTAGCCGTCCTCCGGGCCGCCCATGAACTCGTCGTAGGCCGCCACCGTGAGGTCGCCGACCGCCGGCAGGTCGTCGACGGTCGCCCGCCGCAGCTCCATCACACCCCGAAGGTGGAGCGGGGGTAGGCCGCCTCGACGTCGGTGATCACGTTGACGAGGTACGGCACGTCTGACGCGAAGGCGCGGTCGATCGCCGGGCCGATCTGGCGCGGGTCGGTGACCGTCTCGCCGGCGCCGCCCAGCGCCTTGACGACCTCGTCGTAGCGGGTCTGCTGGGCCAGGTCGGCGGCCACGTCGTAGCCGTAGATCATCTGCATCGGACCCTTCTCGAGGCCCCAGGCGGAGTTGTTGCCGCAGACCATCACCACCGGCAGGTCGTGGCGGACCAGGCTGTCGACGTCCATCAGCGAGAAGCCGGCCGCGCCGTCGCCGAGCAGCAGCACGACCTGCGAGGAGGGCCGGGCCAGCCGGGCGGCCATCGCCGAGCCCAGCCCGGCGCCGAGGCAGCCGTAGGGGCCGGGGTCGAGCCAGCCGCCGGGTCGCTTCGGCTCGACGAACTTGCCGGCGAAGCTCACGAAGTCGCCGCCGTCGCCGATCACGACGCTGTCCTCGGCCAGCCTCGGCACCAGCTCGCCGTAGATCCGCGCCGGGTGGATGGGGTCGGCCTCGGCGCCGAGCAGCTCCGCGTCGCGGGCCACGGCAGCCCGGACGGTGTCCTGCAGGTCGGTGACCCAGCCGGCCCAGTCGGGACGGCGTACGACCTGCTCGAGCGCCTGCTGCAGGCCGTCGAGCACGGCGGTGAGGTCGCCCGCGACCGAGGCTGCGAGGTCGGCGTGGCCGGACACCTGGCCGGGGGAGTCGGCGACGTGGACCACCTGGGCGGGCGTGGCCCCCTCCTTCCCCCCGAACACCCCGTAGCCGAGCCGGAAGTCCAGCGGCGTGCCGACGACCACGACCAGGTCGGCGCCGCCGAGCGCGCGGCTGCGCGCCTTCGTGACCAGCAGCGGGTGGCCGCCGGGCACGACGCCGCGGCCCATGCCGTTGGTGATGGTCGGGACACCGGCGGCATCGACGAACCGGAGCGCGGCCTCCTCGGCCCCGTCGGCCCACACGTCCGTGCCGAGCACGAGCACCGGCCGCGAGGCGGTGGCCAGCAGCTCGGCGACCTCGCCGATCGCGTCCGGGTCGGGCTCCGCGCCACGGACGCGGCCGGCGGCCGGGACGGTGCCCGACGCGGAGTTGAAGAACTCGTCCATCGGGACGTCGACGAAGACCGGTCCTCGGTGGGGCGACGCGGCGGCCGTGAACGCGTCGTGGAACCCGTCGAGCACCGCGTCGGCCGTGTGCACGGTCGAGGCGGACTTCGAGATGGAGGCCAGGATCGGCGGCTGGTCGAGCTCCTGGAGACTGCCGCTGCCCCACCGGTTGGCCGGTGCCCGGCCGCCGACCACGACCATCGGGGAGCCGGCGAACTGCGCTTGCGCGATCGCGCTGACGCCGTTCGTGACGCCGGGACCGGCGGTGAGCACGGCGAGCCCCGGGACGCGGGTGAGCTTGCCCGTCGCCTCGGCCGCGAAGGCCGCGGTCTGCTCGTGGCGCACGTCGACGAGACGCATCGGCGGGTCGGCCTTCACCGCGCCGTCGTACATCGGGAAGACGTGGGCGCCGGAGAGGGTGAACATCGCCTCGACGCCGTGGGTGCGGGCCACTGCGACGGCGAGCTCCCCGGCGTGGCCGCTCAGCTCCCTGCCGTCACCGGCGGCGGTGGGGGAGGCGGAGGCGGAGTCGTCGAGGTCGGTCATGCCCAGCAGGCTACTCAAGGGTAGTGAACAGGCGACAGCGGCTCAGCGGGCGAGGGTGAACGGGTTGGTGGCGCGCAGCGCGTCGACCATCACCAGCACGAGATCGGCCTTGTCGGCGGGCGGCTGGGGTGACACCGCGAGCTGCAGGTAGAGCGAGCGCAGCAGCTGCTGGACGTTGTTCGTCTCGAGGTAGGGGTCGAGGTCGCCGCGGAGGTCGTACGGGTTCCCGCCCGCGACCAGCCGCGCCACCCACGGCTCGACGACCTTGACCGGGACCAGGTTGCGGCGCAGCACCGCCATCACGGCCGAGGCCACCCGGTCGGGCTCACCGGAGGCCAGCTGGCCCTCCGACATCAGGATCCGGTCGGCGAGCACGTCGAGCAGCACGGTGAGCTCGGTCGGCCCGAAGTGGCGCGAACCGGCGAGGCTGGCGATCGCGTCGGAGCCGTGGGCGACGGCGTGGGCCCAGCCCTTGCCGGGCACGTAGCCGCGCAGGTCGCGTTCCCGCAGCAACCACGACACGATCCGGTCGCCCCAGCGCAGCAGCTGGTCGGCGGGGAGCAGGTGCGCGGTGGTGTCGCGCTCGATCACGGTGGCCAGCACCAGCACGCTGAAGGACCGCCGGAAGACCGAGTCGGTGCCGCTCTCGCCGAGCCCGGCCTGCAGCCCGGCGGCCATGCCGTCGCCGAGCCCGACCATCAGGTCGTCGTAGACACCGCGGTCGATCCACGTGCCGAGGGCGGGGTAGGCGGTGCCGTCGCGCAGCGCCGGGTCGGGGGAGCCGAGCATCGCGGTCAGCTCGGCCGTGAGGTCGTCGAGCGGGCGGTCGGTCGGCACCTGGAGCCCCCGATCGAGCACCTGCTTCCAGTACGACCGGGCCATGGGCCCCATCCTGCCAGCCGACCGCCCGGTCCATCGAGCGGGTGAGACGCACCTGACGCCTACGCTCTACCCGTGCCGTCGATGACCGAGCTCGTGCGCAGCCACACCGACCTCGACGACGACGACGTGGCCTGGCTCCAGCTGATCCAGGCCGACTGGCAGATCATCGCCGACCTGTCGTTCGCCGACCTGGTGCTGTGGTTGCCCGACCGCGACGGGCGCGGGTTCTGGGCGGCGGGGCAGATGCGCCCGACCACCGGCCCGACGGCGTACGTCGACGACGTGATCGGCAGCTTCGTCCCCGCCGGGCGGCGGCCGATGCTCGACGAGGCGCTGGCCCGGGGGCGGCTGGTGCGTGAGGGCGACCCGGAGTGGCGCGACCACGTCCCGGTGCGGGTCGAGACCATCCCGGTCCGCCGGGCAGACCGGGTGATCGCCGTGATCGGCCGCAACACCAACCTGCTCGGGGTCCGGACCCCGAGCAGGCTCGAGCTGTCCTATCTGCAGACCGCGGCCGACCTGACGCAGATGATCGCCCGGGGCACGTTCCCGGTCCCGGGGCAGCGCAGCGACCACGCCGACTCGCCTCGGGTCGGCGACGGGTTCGTCCGGGTCGACGCCACCGGGCGGGTCGGGTACGCCAGTCCCAACGCGCTCTCCGTCTTCCGCCGGCTCGGCCTGTCCGGCGACCTCGACGGACTGGTGCTCGCGGACGTCGCCCGAGCCCTGGTCCCCTCGCGGCAACGGCCGGACGAGGAGCGCCTCTCGGCGGTCCTGGCCGGCCGGATCCACGGCGACACCGAGCTGGCGGCCGACGACGTGGCGGTGATCCTGCGCTCGGTGCCGCTGCAGCCGGAGGAGGAGCGGATCGGCGCCCTGGTGCTGCTGCGCGACGTCACGGACCTGCGCCGCCGCGACCGGGAGCTGGTCACCAAGGACGCCACCATCCGCGAGATCCACCACCGCGTGAAGAACAACCTGCAGACGGTCGCGGCGCTGCTGCGGATGCAGGCCCGGCGGATCGACGCTCCCGAGGCCCGGGCCGCCCTGGAGGAGGCGGTACGCCGGGTCGGCTCGATCGCGGTCGTCCACGAGACGCTCAGCACGGCCGTCGAGGAGCAGGTGGCCTTCGACGACGTGGCCGACCGGCTCGGACGGATGGTGACCGACGTCGGGCTGGCCGGGGAGCACGTCCGGGTCGAGCGGTCCGGCTCCTTCGGCGAGGTGGCCTCCGACGTCGCGACCGCGCTGGCCATGGTGCTGACCGAGGTGGTGCAGAACGCCGTCGAGCACGGCTACGGGGAGGGCAGCGCCGGCGGACTGATCCGGGTGAGCGCGGGCCGGCTGGTCGGGCGGCTGCACCTCACCGTCGAGGACGACGGTGCGGGCCTGCCGGCCGACTTCGACCTCGCCGAGTCGACCCACCTGGGTCTCTCGATCGTGCGCACCCTCGTGGAGTCGGAGCTGGGGGGTCAGCTCGACATCGGGCCCCGGCCCGTCGGACGGGGCACCCGGGTCGCGATCGACGTACCCCTGGAGTGAGCCGTCAGGCGGTGCGGACCCTGGCCCGCGCGTTGCGCCGCTTCAGGGCCCGGCGCTCGTCCTCGCTGAGGCCGCCCCAGACGCCGTGGTCCTGCCCCGCCTCGAGGGCCCACTGAAGGCACTGCTCGCGTACCTCGCAGCGTCGGCAGACCTGCTTGGCCTCCTCGATCTGGAGGATGGCCGGACCGGTGTTGCCGATCGGGAAGAACAGCTCCGGGTCCTCGTCGAGGCACGCGGAACGGTCGCGCCAATCCATGACTGGGCTTTCCCTCTTTCTGTTGGAACGCGGGGGACATGCTCAATGCGCGCAAAGTGAACGCTTTCACGAGCGATCCCCTAGCGTCGCAAGAGTTTGATCGTGAAACAACCCCCCCGCGCCCTCGATTCCGTGACGCGTGACACCCTTCACCCCGGTTTCAGCAGGCTCCTAGGCTGCCACACGTGACCGGCCCCCGCTCCGACCAGTCCGCCCCCCTCACCGTCGCCGCCTCGCTGGTGGCCGTCGAGGGCGCGGTCCTCGTCCTGCTCGCCGTCGCCGAGCTCGTGAGCCTGAGCGCGGTCCGGCTGACGATGGGGCTGTCCACCGCGATCTTCTTCGTGGTCTACGGCGCCGGCCTGCTGCTCTGCGCCCTGCTGCTGCACCGGCGGGTGACGTGGGCCCGCAGCCCGGCCGTGCTCGCCCAGCTGATCCAGCTGGGACTCGCGTGGAGCTTCCGCGGTGAGCCCACGACCCTGGTCGCCGTCGGGCTGGCGGTGGTCGCGGTCGTGGTGCTGGCCGGGATCTTCCACCCGGCGAGCCTCCAGGCGCTCTCGGAGGAGTGACTAGCCGGCGACGGGCTCGGCGCCCACCGTCAGCATGATCGCCAGCCGGCCGTCGACGACCTCGGCGGTCGCGTCCGTGGCCAGGGTGTCGAGCACCTGCCACGCGAAGCTGTCGTGGTCCGGGGGGCGGACGTCCGCCCCCGTGACGGCGACGCTCACCGTCAGGTGGCTGGGGGAGACGTGGAACCCCGCCGTCAGGCTGCTGTCCGCGTCGGCCTGCGGGAGCGCCAGCGCACATGCCTCGCCCACCGCGACCCGCAGGTCCTCGATGCTGCTCAGGTCGAAGTCCAGTCGCGAGGCCAGGCCGGCCGCGGTCGAGCGCAGCACCGAGACGTACGCGCCGTCCGCCGGCATCCGCAGCTCGACGTCGGCGCGTGGGCTGTCGCGGCTGGTGGTCATGCCCGGCGGCCCTCCTCGCTCGATGGTGTCGCTGCCGAGACTAGTGGTGCGGGCGTGGTGGTGTGCGCAGGACGGGCCCCGTGGGTCACTGTCACCATGGCAGGCATGATCGACAGGCTCCGTGACGCGGTCCGGTCCGTCGACCGGGGGCGCCGCGGCGTCGACGTCGACACCACCCGTGGAGAACTCCGATGAAGATCGCCGAGATCGCCGTGTACGCCCACCGGCTTCCGGTCACCCACGGTCCCTACCGGATCGCGAGCAGCGAGGTGACCGAGCTGGACACCACACTGGTCAGGATCACCTCGGACGACGGGCTCGTCGGATGGGGCGAGACCTGCCCGGTGGGGCCCACCTACCAGCCGCACCACGCCGGCGGGGCGCGTGCCGCACTGCAGGAGATGGCGCCGGGACTGCTCGGCCACGACCCGATGCAGATCCTGAACCTGCACCGGCGGATGGACGGCCTGCTCGCCGGGCACCACTACGCCAAGGCGGCGATCGACATCGCGGCCCACGACCTCACGGGCAAGCGGCTGGGGGTCCGGGTCGCCGACCTCCTGGGAGGAGCCGCGACCGAGCGAGTCCCGTCGTACTTCGCCACCGGGATCGGGGAGCCCGAGGCCGTGGCGCAGGTGGCCGCCGAGCGGGCGGACGAGGGCTATCCCCGCCTGCAGATCAAGGTCGGAGGTCGGCCGATCGAGACCGACATCGAGGTGGTCCGCACCGTGTGGGAGCGGGTGGGCAACCGGGTCCGGCTGGCCGTCGACGGCAACCGCTCACTGACGACGCGGGACACCCTGCGACTCAGCCGTGAGTGCCCGGACGTGCCGTTCGTCCTCGAGCAGCCGTGCAACACGATCGAGGAGATCGTCGCGATCCGTCCGCAGCTCCGCCATCCCGTCTACCTCGACGAGGCAGCCGTGGACCTCGCCACGGTGGTCCGTGCCGTCGGCCAGGGGCTGTGCGACGGGTTCAGCATGAAGGTCACCCGGCTCGGAGGCCTGCAGCGCATGGCTGCCTTCCGCGACATCTGCGAGGCACGCTCGGTGCCGCACAGCTGTGACGACGCGTGGGGCGGCGACATCATCGCCGCGGCGTGCACGCACGTCGGGGCCACGGTGCAGCCGCGCCTGAACGAGGGCGTCTGGGTCGCGCAGCCGTACATCGAGGGTCACTACGACCCGGCGGGCGGCATCAGGGTCGAGGAGGGGCACCTCCGGCTCCCCGAGGGTCCGGGTCTGGGCGTCGTGCCCGACGAGGCGATCTTCGGGGCCCCGGTCGCGACCTTCGGATGAGCCGCCGCCGGCCCCACGCTGCCACGGCCGGGACGACGTGCTGCCGAGGCCGCACTCCTGCTACTCGTAGCGCAGGTAGCTCGTCTTCTTCGGCGACATCGCGGCCGACCCGTCCCCGGAGACCGTGATCCCACCGGACGTGGTGCAGCGCATGTTCAGCAACACGGGTTTCGCCACGTCGGGCCCGAACCTCTTGACCTTCCGGTACACCTTCGCGCTCTTCTTGTTGGCGTCCGAGCTGTGTGCGTAGACCAGGGACCAGTCCACCTTCAGGCCGGTGCTCTCGCGGTCCACGATCACCTGCATGCAGGCGTCGTTGTCGCGCACCTGCTTGACCACCCAGGCGCCGGCGACAGGCATGGCCAGAAGCCCAGCCACATCTCCCACCATGGCGATCGGCCCGAACCGCTTGGCGATGGTGCCCATGGCCGACTTGAGCGCTTCCAGGATCGCCTTGTTGGCCAGCTCTGCCGCGACCCATGCCTTGTCGGACCCCGACCACTCGCCGACGAGGTCACGCAGGACGATGGCCGCGAAGGCGGTGCCGATCGGCACGTCGTGTGTGATCGCGACGTCGAGCAGCGTCTTCGCCAGGTCGTTCCCGACGAGGAACACGCAGGCGCTCTCGCCCTTCTCCACCGAGGTCTTGGAGAGCGTGACGTGTCGCCAGGTGAACGAGGCAGGACCGCAGGCCGAGCCCAGAGTGCCGTTCGCGCCCGTCGGCGCCGTGGTCACCACTCCGGTGCCGGGCTGCAGGTCGTCGTCGAGGCAGTGGTCAGGAAGCTCCAGGCAGGGATCCTCGGCCGGATCGGCCGCCAGGTCCCACGACACGACGTCCCGGGTCCACCCCTCGGTCATCTGCTCGGTGTAGTCAGCCGACCCCCGCAGGTGATTCGTGTCCAGGGCGTGGCACGGAACCAACCCCGGGGGGTCCCGTTCCCAGTCGAACGCGCCGCACCCGGCAGCCTCGCTGATGAAGCCGGTCCGCGTGTCCTCGATGGGTGGGCCGCACGTGCTCCCCGACCAGCTCGTGATCGTGTGCTGCAGCCACGGCAGGTCGTAGGCCTCCAGCGTGTACTCGTTCGCCCCACCAGGTCCGGGCAGGACGGCAAAAGCGTTGCTGCCGAAGGGCTCCGGCTGACCCGGCCCGAGGATGGTGATGTCCGTGGTGCGGGTGCACGGGGGGCCTGTGTCGACGGAGACCCAGGTCCCGCCGGCCTCGGCAACCGTGGCCTTGAACCCTTCCACACGCAGTCGAAGGTGGGTGTCTCGTGACTGACCCGAGTCCTCCGTGGTGGTGTCGATCACCAACCACCCGTACCAGCCTCGGTCCCGCCAGGACTCGGCCGCCTGCGCGGCGTCGCTGCTGCTGACGCTCAGCGCGGGGAGGAGAAGGGCGAGGGCGACGACCAGCCTGACGAACATGCTATGTCCACCCCCATGGAGTCACGGCCGCGAACGGTCGTCGTGAGCACCATAGGTCGCTGCAGCGGAGAACTGCCTGAACGTTGACAAGTTGTGGGCGACCGGTGGAGGTGGGGGGCCATCGGCGACGCCGCTCACTCGCAGGGTCTGCCGCTGCCGTCTCGGTCGCCGGCAGCGACGGAACGATCCGCCGCTCGCGGCGACGAGGACCAGACCCGCGACGTGCCGGACGCCGCGCTCGGTCCGCTGGCGGACTCGCTGCGGACCGAGGCGGCGTCCAGTGAGTGAATGCGCAGGGCAGCGACCTGCTGTGAGGCGTCAGGCCTTCTTGGTCTCCCAGAAGATCTCAGCGATCTCGTCGATCTTGGCGAGCAGCTCGTCGGCCTTGCCGGCGTCGAGCTCACCCTTGGTGCCGGTGGCGCCGGCGAGCTTGGTGGCCTCGTTGACCAGGGTGTGGAGCTGCGGGTACTTCTCGAAGTGCGGGGGCTTGAAGTAGTCGGTCCAGAGCACCCACAGGTGGTGCTTGACCAGCTCGGAGCGCTGCTCCTTGATCAGGATCGCGCGGGTGCGGAAGTCGGGGTCGTCGTTGTCGGCGACCTTCTCGATGATGGCCTTGACCGACTCGGCCTCGATCCGGGCCTGGGCGGGGTCGTAGACACCGCAGGGCAGGTCGCAGTGGGCGGAGACCTCGACAGTCGGGGCGAACAGCTTGTCCAACATCCTCTGTGTGTCCTTTTCGTTGGGGATCTGGTCGTCCCTGCGACACTACTCCGCGTGTCTTCACCCCTGAAGGTGGCCCGGATCCCCCTGGGATGGGCCGTCGTACGCGGTGACTCGATGCGTCCCGCGCTGGCGCCGGGCGACCGGCTGCTGGTCCGCTACGGCGCCCCGATTCGCCCCGGCAGCGTCGTCGTCGCCCGGTTCGCGGACGGCACGCTGGCCGTGAAGCGGGCCGACCGGCGGTCCGAGACCCGGACCGGGGCGCCCGCCTGGTGGCTGCTGGGGGACAACCCCGACGGCGTCGACTCCCGCCACCGGGGCCCGGTCGCGGACTCCGACGTCCTCGGCGTCGCCCTCGCGAGGGTCTGGCCCCGGCCGGTGCGGCTGCGGGACCGGTGAGACGGGGACGCCCGGATCGCGCCGGTTGTGGGAGCATCGGCGGTCATGGCAGTCCCCGATCACCCGCACGCCGGCGATCCCGTCTTCGACCTCCACGTCGGGGGCAAGATGGCGATCCGCCCGACCGTCGGCCTCGACGGGCCTGACGACCTGTCGTTGGCCTACACCCCGGGCGTCGCCCGGGTGTGCGAGGCGATCGCGGCCGACCCGTCGCTGACCCGCCACTACACGTGGGTGCCCAACACGGTCGCCATCGTGACCGACGGCACCGCCGTCCTGGGCCTCGGCGACATCGGTCCGGCCGCGGCGATGCCCGTCATGGAGGGCAAGGCGGTGCTGTTCAAGGACTTCGGCGGGGTCGACGGGGTCCCGATCTGTCTCGACACGACCGACACCGAGGAGATCATCGAGACCGTCGTCCGGCTCGCACCGAGCTTCGGGGGCATCAACCTCGAGGACATCTCGGCCCCGCGGTGCTTCGACATCGAGGACCGGCTCAAGGAGCGGCTCGACATCCCGGTCTTCCACGACGACCAGCACGGCACCGCCGTCGTCGCGCTCGCCGCGCTCCAGAACGCGCTGCGGCTCACCGGTCGCGACCCCGGCACGACCCGGGTCGTGGTCTCGGGTGCGGGCGCTGCCGGCGTGGCGGTGACCCGGATCCTGCTCGAGGCCGGCATCACCGACATCGCCGTGCTCGACAGGCGCGGGGTGCTGCACTCGGGGCGGTCGGACCTGACCCCGGTCAAGCAGGCGCTCGCCCGGGACACCGCCGACCTCACCGGTCGCCGTGGCGGGCTGGCCGACGTGATGGCCGGGGCGGACGCCTACCTGGGGGTGAGCGGCGGCACCGTGCCCGAGGAGGTCGTCGCCAGCATGGCCGACGACGCCATCGTCTTCGGGATGGCCAACCCCCACCCCGAGGTGCACCCCGAGGTCGCCCACCGGCACGCGCGGGTCGTGGCCACCGGCCGCTCCGACTTCCCCAACCAGATCAACAACGTCCTGGCGTTCCCGGGGATCTTCCGCGGCGCGATCGACGTCCACGCCCGCGCGATCACCGAGGGGATGAAGCTCGCCGCCGCCGAGGCGCTGGCGGCACTGGTGGGGGAGGACCTGCGGGAGGACTACGTCATCCCGTCGCCGTTCGACCCGCGGGTGGGTCCCGCGGTCTCCTCGGCGGTCGCGCAGGCGGCCCGGGACGACGGCGTCGCCCGCGCCTGAGGACGTCGTACGGTGCGCTGCCGGGCCGGCGGTGAGTGAGCCACCGTTCCTTCCCGTAGGGCGGTGGACCGGCCACCGTCCGGCGCACCGGGTCGCGTGTCGCCGGTGGGCTGTCCACCGTTGTCCCCGGCGGGACGGTGGACAACCCACCGCGGGATGCGTGGTCCGGGCCGCCCGAAGGGTGACGCGGCGGCGGCCGCTAGCGTGGTCGGCATGTTCGCCGTCTACGCCGACAGCTTCAACGCCGAGGACCCGCTGCAGGGACTGGTGGTCGGGGAGCGCCCCGACCCGGAGGTCCCCGACGGGTGGACCACGGTCACCGTCAAGGCCGCCTCGCTCAACCACCACGACCTCTGGTCGCTGCGGGGGGTGGGCCTGAAGCAGGATGCGCTGCCGATGATCCTCGGGTGCGACGCCGCCGGCGTCGACGAGGACGGCAACGAGGTCGTCGTGCAGGCCGTGATCAGCGACCCGTCGTGGAGCGGCGACGAGACGATGGACCCGAAGCGGTCGCTGCTCTCCGAGCGCTACCAGGGCACCTTCGCCGACCGGGTCGCCGTCCCGCGCCGCAACCTCGTGCCCAAGCCGGCCTCGCTGTCCTTCGAGGAGGCGGCCTGCCTCCCGACCGCGTGGCTCACCGCCTACCGGATGCTGTTCGTGCAGGGCGGCCTCAAGGCCGGCGACACGGTGCTGGTCCAGGGCGCGGGCGGTGGCGTCGCCACCGCCCTGATCACGCTCGCGAGCGCCGGCGGGCTGCGGGTGCTCGCGACGAGCCGCGACGACACCAAGCGTGCCCGGGCGCTCGAGCTGGGCGCCCACGAGGTCTTCGAGTCCGGCGAGCGGCTGCCGGTCAAGGTGGACGCGGTGATGGAGACCGTCGGCAAGGCGACCTGGTCCCACTCGATCCGCTCGCTGCGCGTCGGCGGCAAGATCGTGGTGTCGGGCACGACCTCCGGACCCGACGTCGACGACGCCGGGCTCACCCGGATCTTCTTCCTCCAGCTGCAGGTCATCGGCTCGACGATGGGCACCCGCGGTGAGCTGGCGTCACTCATCACGATGCTCGACGCCACCGGTGCCCGGCCGCTGATCGACCGCACGCTGCCGATGGACCAGGCGCGCGACGGCTTCGCCGCGATGGCCGACGGGGAGCTCTTCGGCAAGGTCGTCCTCACCCGATGAGCCGGACGTACGTCGTCACCGGCGCCGGGTCCGGCATCGGCGCGCTGGTCGCCGCGGCGCTGCGCGACCGTGGCGACCGGCTGGTGCTGCCGGTGAGGTCCGCGGCGCGGGCCGACGACCTGCGCCCGGACTTCCCGGAGGCCGACCTGGTGGTCGCCGACCTGGCCGACCCCGGCTCGGTGCCGGCCGTCGCCACCGCGGCGGGGGAGCGGGTCGACGGGGTCGTCCACGCCGCGGGCGTGGTCAGCCTGGGCCCGGTGGCCGAGCTCGACGCCGAGGCCTGGCGCAGCCAGCTCGACGTCAACCTGGTCGCGCCGGCGCTGCTCACCCGTGCGCTGCTGCCCGCGCTGCGCACCGCTCGCGGGACGGTGGTGCTGGTCAACTCCGGTGCCGGTCAGGTCGCCCACCCGACCTGGGCGGCGTACGCCGCGTCCAAGCACGGGCTGAAGGCGCTGGCCGACTCGCTGCGCGCCGAGGAGGCCGAGCACGGCGTGCGGGTCACCTCGGTCTACCCCGGCCGGACCGCCACCGCGATGCAGGAGCGGGTCCACGCCCAGGAGGGCAAGGACTACGAGCCCGGCCAGTGGATCCGTCCGGCGACGGTGTCCGACGCGATCCTCGGGGTGCTCGACCTCGGGGAGGACGCGTCCGTCCCGGACCTCTCGATCAAGCCTCGCTGAGGGCTCAGCCCACGGGCTCCAGCACGAAGACCCGGATCCGGCGTCGCTCGCCGACCCGCTGCCGGTAGTTGCGGTAGCCGACGTAGAAGGTCGCGGCCAGCGCGAAGACCTCCTCGGCCTCGGCGTCGGTCGCCGGCCGGGCGACCACGTCCTGGTCGCGGCCGCGGTACCTCACGGTCGCCCGCGGCTCCGCCTCGAGGTTGAGCGCCCAGGCGGGGGTGCTCTCCTGGCCGAAGTTGGTGCCGAGCAGCGCCAGGTTGCCGGCGTACGGCGTGGCGATCAGGTGGGTGGTGCGGCGCTGGCCGGACTTGCGGCCGGTGGTGGTCAGGTCGAGCACCGCGATGCCGGTGAGCAGCCCCGGTGCGCTCTGACGGCCTCGGCTGAGCCGACCCACCAGGTCGTCGAGGTGGCGCAGGGTCCGGGAGAAGAACCAGCCACCGGCGCGGGTGCCGGCGAGCCAGCGACCGGCTCGCTGCACCGGGTTGGCCGTGCTGTGGTGGTAGTCGAGGTCGGCGGCGAGTCCCATGGCCGGACCCTAGGGCACGTCGGACCCGCGGGAGCGCCAGTTGAGCGCGCCCACCAGCACCATGCGGAGCTGGGTGCGGGCGCGGGCGACGATCCGGTCCTCGGCGTCGGGGCGGGCGTGGATCACCTGCTCGGCGGTGGCGACGACGGAGGTCACGATCAGGTTGGCGAGCACCTGCAGGTCCTCCGGCGACCAGTCCCCGGTGCCGGGGATCCGCGCCAGGTCGGTCGCCAGCTCACGCTCGAAGAGCTCGATCTGGTGCCGGATCTCCTCGCGCACGACCGGTGGCCCGGCCGCCCGCTCGCGGGCGATGAAGGCGAAGTGGCCGCGCTGGGCGTGGACGTGCTCGACGAGCACGTCCAGCGAGCGGTCGATGATCTCGTCGAAGGCAGGGTCGTCCCGGCGCACGGCGCGCATCATCGACCGCAGGGACACGAAGGACTCCTCGACCAGCGCCAGCCCGAGGTCGTCGAGCGAGTCGAAGTGTCGGTAGAAGGCCGTCGGCACGATGCCGACGGCGCGGGCGACCTGGCGCAGCGAGAGCGCCGCCAGGGTCTGCTCGTCGGCCAGCTCGAGTGCGGCGTCGAGGAGGGCGCGGCGGGTCTGCTCCTTGCGCTCGCCGCGGGTCTGGGTCACGACCCTCATGCTAACGAGGAACATGTGTGCACCAACACAGTGCGGAACACTTGACCGCGGAGGGGGTCCCTGGCCACAGTTTGAGTGAACGACTGTTCACTGACCTAGGAGGCAGGCATGGGGATCACCCAGACCGTGCTCCGCTCCCGGGCGCTCGCCGCCCTGGCCTCGCCGCACGGCGTCGACCGCTACCTCGAGCAGATCGACCCGATGTGGACGGTCCACGAGGTCCGCGCCCGGGTGGTCGGGGTGACCCGCGAGGTCGACGTCCCCGGCCACCCGCCCGTCGCCACGATCACGCTCCAGCCCACCCGCACCTGGCAGGGCCACCGCGCCGGCCAGCACGTCCGGCTCGGGGTCGAGCTCGGTGGCGCGCGTCGGACGACGCGGGTCTTCACCGTCTCCAGCCCCGACTCGCGCCCCGGCGACCGGTTCACGATCACGCTGCGCGCCAACCACGACCGGCCGGCGGGGCAGAGCGTGTCCCGGTTCCTCGTCGAGCAGGCGCAGCCGGGCCAGCTGGTGCACCTCTCGCAGGCGGAAGGTGACTTCGTGCTGCCGGACAGCCGTGGTGAAAGAGTGCCCGAGCACATCATCCTGGTCTCCGGCGGTTCCGGCATCACGCCGGTGATGTCGATGCTGCGCAGCCTGCAGCGTCGTACGCACCGGGGCCGGGTGACCTTCCTGCACTACGCGCAGAGCCCCGACCACCAGATCTACGCCCGCGAGCTCGCCGACGTCCGCCGCTCCGGCTACGGCGTCGACGTCCACCTGCTCCACCCCGAGCTGGGGGACCCGGCGTTCACGCCGATGTGGCTGGAGCGGCTCGTGCCCGGCTTCCGCGAGGTCCCGACCTGGCTGTGCGGACCGGGGCCGTTGGTCGAGGCAGTCCGCGAGGCGTACGACGGATCCGACGCGCTGCAGGTGGAGTACTTCAGGCCGCCGGCGACCGGTGGCGGGGCCGCCGGCGGGCTGTTCCACCTGATGACCGGCAACCTCTCCCACCAGATCGAGCACCACCTGTTCCCGGACCTGCCGGCGCGACGCTACCCGCAGGTCTCGGGGGAGATCCGCGACCTGTGCGAGCGCTACGACCTGCCCTACAACACCGGCCGGCTCGGCGGTCAGCTGTGGAGCGTGGCGAAGAAGATCTGCCGGTTCGCGCTCCCGGGTGCGCCGCAGGCGTCCACGGACGGGGAGCGGGCTGGCGGGGAGGCCGTCGCCGCGTGAGGATGTCCCCATGAAGGACCGACTCACGCGCGGCGAGATCCGCAAGGACGCCGTCCAGACGACGGTCGAGGCCGCTGCCTCGACCGTCGGCCAGGTGACCTCGATCGTCACCACCGCGGTGCGCGACGTCGCCGGGGCGCTCGGCGGCTTCGCGACCGAGGTGTTCGAGATCCGCGACTCGGCCCGCCGGGCCGCCGAGGACACCGAGGACTGAGTCGGCGTCAGCCCCGGTTCGGGTCGAGCTGGGCCACCAGCGGTATGACGTCCGCGATCGAGTCGAGCACCTTGGTCGCCTGGTAGGGGAAGGCGTCGACCTTGTCCGGCGGCGTCGACCCGCTGAGCACCAGGATGGTCCGGAGCCCCGCCTCGAGGCCGCTGACGATGTCGGTGTCCATCCGGTCGCCGATCATCATGGTGGTCTCGGAGTGGGCCTCGAGCTGGTTGAGCGCCGAGCGCATCATCAGCGAGTTGGGCTTGCCGACGTAGTAGGGCTGCCGGTTGGTGGCGGTGCTGATCAGCGCCGCCACCGAGCCCGTGGCCGGCAGCGTCCCGTCGGGGCTGGGCCCGCTGGGGTCGGGGTTGGTCGCGATGAAGCGGGCGCCGCCCTCGATCAGCCGGATCGCCCGGGTGATCGCCTCGAACGAGTAGGTCCGGGTCTCGCCGAGGACGACGTAGTCCGGGTCGCGGTCGCTCATCGTGTAGCCGATCTCGTGCAGCGCAGTGGTGAGCCCGGCCTCGCCCACGACGTACGCCGATCCGCCGGGCCGCTGGTCGTCGAGGAACTGTGCGGTGGCGAGGGCCGAGGTCCAGATCGCCGATTCGGGGACGTCGATGTGGGCACGCAGCAACCGTGCCCGCAGGTCGCGCGGGGTGTAGATCGAGTTGTTGGTGAGCACCAGGAACGGCAGCTCGTGCTTGCGCAGCGTGTCCAGGAAGTCCGCGGCTCCGGGCAGCGGTGTCTCCTCGTGGACGAGGACGCCGTCCATGTCGGTCAGCCAGCACTCGACGGGGCTCGTGTTGGTCATGGCGACATCGTGGCAGAGCCGCGGGTCGGGAAGGTGACGTCCGCCGGGTGGAAGGTGACGGCCGGCCCCGTCGGGTCGTCGCCGGTGCTCGAAGGCGGGGTCGTGGATCCGCCGCGTCGGCGTGTTTCCACACCCGTTCTCGAACACCCCGCCAGAATGCGCGGTTGAGCGACGACGGGGGACGGGCGACCGTGCCCGGGCCCGCACTTCCGGGGTCCGCGTGGGTGATGTCGTGGGGATGGTTGGCGGGCCAGGTCGTGTCCGTCGCCCAACGGGGCTTCCAGGACAACGGCGCCGTGCTCGCGGTGGTGTCGATGCTGCTGAGCGGGCTGGTCGTGGGCTGGTTCGCTGCCGGCGTGCTGCGGGGGCGTGCGGCGCGGGTCGTGGTCGTCTGGGTGCTGGCGGTCCTGCTCGCCGTGCTCGAGCTGGTGGCGCTGTTCGTGTCCGACGGCTTCGGGGAGCTCCTCAGGACCCTCGCGGCACTCGCGACCTCCCTGGTGACGATCGCCGCCCTCGCCCAGTTCTGCCGGTCCGGCTACTACCGGTGGCAGCGCGACCGCCCGGCCGAGCAGGGGCCGCCCATCGGGCAGCTGGTCGCGATCGGCGTCGTGATGGGCGTGCTCGGCGGTCTGGTCGGTCCGGTCGACGGCCAGGGCGTCAACGTCAACATCAGCGTCGCCGGGTCCGGACCCGAGGATCAGCTCCGCAGGTAGGACGCGCCGTTGACGTCGATGATCGTCCCGGTGGAGAACGTGGCCTCGGGCGACGCCAGCCACACCACCGCGGAGGCGACCTCCTCGGGACGGGCGATCCGACCGTACGGCGACTGCGCGCGGACGGCGTCGCCGCTCTCGCCCTCGAGCACCTCACGGGCCATCTCGGTCTGCACGAAGCCGGGCGCGACGGTGCCGACCGAGATGCCGAGCGGTGCGAGGACGAGGGCCATCGACTGCCCGAACGCGTTGATCCCGGCCTTCGACGCCGCGTAGGCCGGGTTGTTCGGCTCGCCGCGGAAGGCGCCCCGGCTCGACACGTTGACCACCGCCCCGCCGCCGGCGGCCCGCAGGTGGGGGAGGGCGCAGAACATCGCGTTGGCCGCGCCGGTCAGGTTGGTGGCGAGCGTCCGGGACCAGATCGCCTGCCAGTCGTCGTACGACGTGGACAGGGGCGGGTGGGCCAGGAAGACCCCGGCGTTGTTGACCAGGACGTCGAGCCGGCCCAGCCGCTCGGCGGCGGTGTCGATGCAGGTGCGCACCGCGTCGGGGTCGGCCATGTCGGCCTGGACGGTCACGTGGCCCTCGCCCGGGAGCGAGGCGCGCACGGCCTCGGCCCGCTCCTCCGAGCGGCCGTAGTGGACGCCGACCCGGTCGCCCTGGTCGGCGAAGGCGCGGGCGATGGCGGCGCCGATGCCGCGGGAGCCTCCGGTGACGAGCACGGAGCGACGGGTCGGCGAGGAGGAGGAAGAGGAGGTCGTCATGGCGCCATCCTGCCCTTCGTCGGGATCGTGACAGGGTGGTGGCATGACCCCACCACCTCCCGTCGTCGTGGTCACCGGCGGCAACGGCCTGGTCGGTGCCCGGGCCTGCGCGGCGCTGGTCGCGCGGGGCGCGACAGTGCGTGCCGTCGTACGTCGTCCCGGCACCGCGCCTTCGCTCGCCGGCGTCGAGGAGCGGGTGGGTGAGTTCACCGATCCCGAGCTTGCGGCTGCCGTGGTCGACGGCGCGAGCGCGGTCGTCACGACCGTGCACCCGATGGGCAGCGACCGCGCGACCCAGCAGCGGATCGGCGTCGAGGGGACGTCGACGATCGCCCGGGCCGCCGCCGCGGCCGGGGTCGAGCGGCTGGTGCACGTCTCCACCGCGGCGGTCTACGACCGCTCGCCCGGCGTCGGCGACGTCGACGAGGGTTCCGCGCTGGTGGGCGACGAGGCCGGCGACTACCCGGTCACCAAGCGCGACACCGACACCGCACTTGGGGGAGTCGATGGCCTGACCCGGGTGCTGCTCCGCCCGCCCGCGGTCCTCGGCGCAGGTGAGACCTCGATCTGGAACACGCTCCGTCCCGCCGCCCTCCGCGACGACGAGCAGGCCCGTCGCGCGAACCCCGACGCCACCTTCGCCTGGGTCCACGTCGACGACCTGACCGCCCTCGCCGCGGACCTCGCCTCCGGCCGGATCGCAGCCGCCGCCGACCCCGCCACCGGGCCGGTGGCGGGGGAGTGCACGCCCGTCAACGTCGCTGCCGGCCCGGCCACCCACGGTGACTACTACGGCACCGTCACCCGAGCCCTGGGCCTCGACCCGGTCTGGCACGACCGCCCGGCGTGGACCGGCCAGATCCTCGCGCACCGCGCCCGCGGCTGGGGCTGGACGCCGACCGTGGACCTCGCCACCGCGCTCGCCGAGATCCAGGACGGCCTGCGCGGCTGACCGCCGACTACCCTCGCGCGCATGAGCAGGATCTTCACGACCAGCTTCGCGTCGGTCTATCCCCACTACGTGGCCAAGGTGGAGCGGAAGGGGCGCTCGCAAGCCGAGCTCGACGAGGTGATCGAGTGGCTGACCGGCTTCGACGAGGCCGCGTTGGGCGCTCACCTCGCGGCGGGCACGACCTTCGAGGACTTCTTCGCCTACGCGCGCCTCAACCCGCAGGCGTCGTCGATCACGGGTGTGGTGTGCGGGGTCCGCGTCGAGGAGGTCGAGGATCCGTTGATGCAGAAGATCCGCTACCTCGACAAGCTGGTGGACGAGCTGGCCCGGGGCAGGTCGATGGACAAGGTCCTCAGGGCCTGACCGGCGCTCCCGTCCGGAGCGGCACCCTCTTGCGCTCGTGGATACCGTGACAGTGACGGCACGTCGCCCCGGACCCCGACGACGCCGCACCCGACGGCGGAAGGGCGTCCGATGACGGCGCAACAACTCGTACTGCCCGACGACCCGGTCGAGCCCCGGCAGAGCCGGGCCCCGGCGGCCACGGGCACCTACACCGAGCTGGCGGCGACGATCCGGCAGAGCGGGCTGATGCGACGCCGCTACGGCTACTACTGGACGTGGATCGTCGGGCTGGTCGCAGCCTTCGGCGGCCTCGTCGCCGCCATGGTCTGGCTGGGGGACTCGTGGTGGCAGCTGCTGCTCGCCGCCGGCCTCGGAGTGCTGGTGACCCAGTTCGGCTTCCTGGGCCACGACGCGGGGCACCGGCAGATCTTCGTGAGCGCCGCCTGGAACGACTGGACCGCGCGCATCCTGTCGGCGGTGTTCGCGGGCTTGAGCTTCGGCTGGTGGCGGGGCAAGCACAACCGCCACCACGCGAAGCCCAACCAGGAGGGCCTGGACCCCGACATCGCCCCCGGCGCGCTCGCCTTCACCCGCGACATCGCCGCGACCCGTACGACGGTGGCAGGCCGCTGGTTCCTCCGCAGGCAGGGGTGGCTGTTCTTCCCGCTGCTGACCCTGGAGGGCCTCAACCTGCACTGGGCCAGCGTCGCGACGGTGCTCGGGCGCGAGCCGGTGCGCCACCGGTGGACCGAGGCCAGCCTGGTGATCACCCGGCTCACGGCGTACGTCGTGGGCCTGCTGCTGCTGCTGCCGCCCGGCAAGGCCGCGGCCTTCTTCTTCGTCCAGATGGCCGTGTTCGGGGTGTGCCTGGGCGCGTCGTTCGCGCCCAACCACAAGGGGATGCCGATCGTCCCCCGCACCATGAAGATCGACTTCCTGCAGCGCCAGGTGCTGATGTCGCGCAACGTCCGGGGCGGGCCGCTGGTCGACACCATGATGGGCGGGCTCAACTACCAGATCGAGCACCACCTCTTCCCGAGCATGCCGCGGCCCAACCTCCGGCACGCCCGGCCCCTGGTGCGGGCCCACTGCGAGAAGAGCGAGGTGGCCTACACCGAGGTCGGGCTGTGGGCGTCGTACGCCATCGTCATCGACTACCTCAACCACGTGGGGCTGCGTGCGCGGGCTCCCTTCGACTGCCCGTTGGCCTCGCAGCTGCGTCACTGACCCGGTCGCGTCAAGCGTCCTTGACGGAATGACAAGTAGCCTTTACATTTCGAGGCATGAGGACGCGCGAGGGCGACAGCACCAGGGACCGGGACGCGCGGCGTGCCGTGCTTGTCGAGGGGCTGCCGGTCGCGGTGCTCGGTGGAGCGACGCTGGCGCTGGGCAGCGACCCGGCCCGCACGGACGAGGTCGACTGGCTCTGGTTCGCGCTGAGCGTGCTGTTCGTCGTGTCGGTGGCGGTCGTGCTCGTCCGCAACTTCCGCCGCGGTGACGAGTACCAGCGCAAGGTCCAGCTGGAGAGCATGGCAGTCGCCTTCGCGGCGGTGCTGTTGGCCCTGCAGGTCGCGATGCTGCTGGACGCGGTCGGGGTGGGCAGCCTGCGACTTGCCGTACCGCTGATCGGATTCGGCGGGATCCTGGTCTGGTTGACCGTGGCCGACCTGCGCACCCGACTGCCCCGATGAACAACCGGCTGCGTGAGCTCCGGGCCACCCAGCGCTGGAGCCAGGCCGAGCTGGCCGACCGCTGCGGGGTCTCCCGGCAGACGATCAACGCCGTCGAGACCGGGCGCTACGACCCGAGCCTGCCGCTCGCGTTCACCTTCGCTGCGGTGTTCGGCCAGCCGATCGAGTCGATCTTCACGCCGGACGCCGGGGCGTGAGGCGCCGGCCGGCACGGCTTCCCGCCGACGGCCGGCCGACGGCGGCACGCCGGCTGCCGGTGCTCCGCAGCGCCGGAGGATCAGTGCGTGGCGGATGCCTCGCGGCGCTTGTTCTCCTGGTCGACCGCGACCGCGATGTCGTGGACGAGCCGCGAGTGCCAGCTCTCGTGAGCGGCCAGGTCGTCGGTCAGGGCGTGACAGTCGGGGCAGGCCATCGGCTGTGCGGACTGTTCCATGGTGATCACCTCCCAGCAGGGCCTCGTTCCACCGTGGCACGAACCGGGGCGGCCGTCCATGGCTCGGTCGCGGACGGCCCGGGAGGTCCTGCGTCGACCCGCACCGAGGCGGCCGGCCCCAGGTCGTAGAACCATTGGTCAATGGCGCCGGGGCGTCACCAGGGGAACAATCAGCGTGGTCGGGCTCGGGCGGCAGGCGGGGGGCTGGGTGCCAGGGAGGCCAAGATGACCGGTCGTCGGAGTCGACTCGCGCTGGCGTTGGTGTCGCTCGCGGCGATCATGTGGGTGGCCCTGACCGTGCCCGCTCATGCGGCCGTCAACGTCTCGCGCGCGGAGGTCAGCGGCGACCGGCTCCGGATCGAGGGCAGCGCAGCCGCCAACCGCCCGATCACGGTCGACGGCGTCCAGATGACCACCAGCAGCAGCTCGGGCAGCTTCAGGATCGAACGGACGGGCTACACGCGGCCGGCCGACTGCACCGTGGACGTGAACGACGGCTCGGCGACGCCCCTCAACGTCCGACTGTCGGGGTGCACGGTCTCCGCGGCGGCCGCCCTGAGCGCCGTCAGTCTCAGTCCCTCCACCGTGCAGGGTGGCGCCAACGCCTCGGCGACGGTGACGCTCAGCGGCCCAGCACCGGCAGGCGGCGCCGTGGTGTCGCTGACCAGCAGCACCCCCGCTGCCGTCACCGTCCCTGCCAGCCTGACCGTCCCCGCCGGGGCCACGTCGGCCGCCACCTCTGCCGTGGCGACGAGCGCGGTCAGCAGCACCACGACCTCGGTGATCTCCGCGACGTACGGCGGCGTCACCCGCACCGCCACCATGACCGTCACCGCCCCGGCCGAGCCGCCACCTCCGGCGCCGAGCGCCACGCTGGACACGGTCAGCCTCGGTCCGGCGAGCGTGCAGGGAGGCTCGTCGTCCTCGGCGACCGTGACGCTCACCGCGCCTGCTCCCGCCGGCGGAGCGGTCGTCGCGTTCTCCAGCAGCAACCCCGTGGCCACGGTCCCGGCCACCATGACCGTGCCCGCCGGGGTCAACAGCCGGGTGACGGTGAACTTCGTGTCCACCACCCCGGTCACGTCCACCACGACCTCGGTGATCTCCGCGACCTACAACGGGGTCACCCGGACCGCCGTCCTGACCGTGACGCCACCCCCACCGCCGCAGCCGGGGGGCGCGCTCGACTCCCTCACCCTGAGTCCGGCCACCGTCCAGACCGGCACGACCGGCACCTCCGCCACCCTGGCGTTCACCGCCCTGACACCCACCGGAGGGGCGACCGTCTCCCTGGCCAGCAGCAACACGTCCATCGCGACGGTTCCTGCCACGGTGACGGTGCCCGCGAACAGCTCGACCGGAGCGTTCCCGGTCTCGATCAACGCGTCGGCCGTGGGCACGGCCACCATCTCCGCGACCTACAACGGCGTCACCCGTTCGGCCGTGCTCACCGTCCAGGCGCAGACGCTGTTCAGGATCATCACGACCTCTCCGCTCCCGAACGCCAGGGTCGGGGAGAACTACGCCGGGTTCATCGAGGCCTGCTGCGGCCAGGGCACCCCGTACCGGTGGTCGCTCGTGAGCGGCACGGTGCCGGACGGGCTCCGGTTCGCCGGCAACGACCTGCGGCTGTCCCGCACCACCGCCGTCACCGGAGTCCCGACCCGGGTCCAGACGACGACGTTCACGGTCCGGGCGCGCGACCAAGCGGGCAACACCGCCACCAAGACCTTCACCCTGACCGTGGACCCGGCGAGCCCACTGGTGGTCACCAACGGCACCGACCAGCTCCGGGACGGCACCGTCGGCGTGGCGTACGAGGCCAGCCTGTTCCCGGCCGGAGGCGTCCCGCCGTACTCGTGGTCGCACGTCGCGGGCACCCTCCCACCGGGGTTGTCCGTCCAGGCCTCCCCCGGGCGGGTGCTCGGCACCCCCACGACGGCGGGCACCTTCACCTTCACCGTCCGGGTCAACGACAGTGGCGGCCAGTCGGCAACCCAGCAGTTCACCATCCGCATCCTGCCCTGAGCGGGCTGGCCACCCGGGTCACGCCGGCGGGAGGTTGCCCAGGATCAGCGCGGCGTCGTCGTTCGCGGGGTCGAGGTCGAGGGCGCGTCGGAGGAGGCTCCTCGCCAGGCGGACGTCCCCGTCCACCTGATGTGCCCAACCGGTCATCGTCCAGGCGACGGACGAGTCGGGGCGCACTGTCGTCCACAGCCGCAGGAGGGGCCAGACCAGGCTCGTGCGGTGCAGCTCGATCGCACCCCACACGGCGTCCTCGAAGCCCTCATCGGTGAGGTCGAGCTCAGCAGGCTCGGCCGCAGCCAGTCGGTGGAACACCGCTGTTGCGGCGTCCGGACCTGACGTGACCAGCTTCTCGGCGACGGGACCGACGACCGGAGGCAGCTGTGCGCGCAGCTCCGCCACGCCCTCGCCCCACTCGTCGGGCGACACGCCGGGGAGCTCCGTGGGGGCGGGATCGGCGAGCACGATGTCGAGCGCTGCCGCGGCGATGGCCCCGGTGGGGACGGTGTTGGAGTTCGCCAGCACGACGACCCCGGTACGCCGCTCGGGCACCAGCACGAGCTTCGATCCGAAGCCGGGGTCCGCACCGCTGTGGCTCAGCGCCCGGTGCCCGCCGTAGCGGCCCACGGCCCAGCCCAGACCCGCCGCTTGCTCCCACGGGGGATCACCCACCGGCACCACCGGCCGCCACATCAGGTCGCGCAGCCCGGGGTCCAGCCGTGCCCCCTGCCCGTCATCCGCAGCACCCACCTCGGTCGGCTCGACGTGGGCCACCATCCAGCGGCACATCTCGACCAGGTTGGAGTGCAGGGTCGAGCTGGGGGCATGGCGGCGCGTGTAGGGATAGGCACCCTCGGGCACCGACAGTGGCATCCCCACGTGAGGTGAGGCAGCCAGGTGCTCGGGCACCTCGCCGCGCAGGAACGTGCTGGTCCGCATCCCCAGCGGGGTCAGCACCAGCTGCGTGACGGCCTCCTCGAAGGTCGTGCCCGTGACCCTGGCCAGCACCAGCCCGAGAAGCTCGAACCCGGCATTGGAGTAGGAGAACGCCGAACCGGGGTCCGTCCTCAGCCGCCAGTCCGACACGCTGCGAGCGAAGTCGCTGAGCGCGTCGTCGCCCAGCTGAGGGTCGTGCCAGCCGTAGTCCGAGACGTCCGGGAGGCCGCTCGAGTGGCTCAGCAGACCGCGCGCCGTGACCTCCGCTGCCCGGCCGTCGGCCAGCGTGAACTCGGGCACCCACTCGACGATCGGGGCATCCAGGTCGAGCACGGGCCCGCCGGCGCCTCGCGCGGTCGCCAGCGACACGATCGCGGTCGCGACGAACGGCTTGGACACCGACGCCAGGTGGAACATCGTCTCGGGAGTGACCGGGGCGCCGCTGCGGAGATCTCGGAGACCGAACCCACGCGAGACGACCTCTCCCTCGCGCACCACCGCCACGGCCAGGCCTGCCACCTCGTGCGAACCGAGGAAGGCCTCGACCAGCGGCCAGAGACACTCTTCGACGCGCGCCCGCAGGCGCACCGACCCCGCATCCACGTCCCGACCCTACGACGACCGCGTGTCGCTGCCCCGGCAGCGGAGCGACCGCAGCGGGTCAGGCCACGCTGTGCGCCAGCCGCGCGACCGCAGCAGCCACCCGCGGCCCGAACATGACCGGGTCGTTGTGGTCGGCGCCCGCGAGCACCACCCGCTCGGCCAGGAACGGGGTCCGGTCCGCGACCCGGGCGCTCAGCGTGGAGGGGACCACCGAGTCGCGGTCGCCGTAGATGACCGTCACCGGCACGTCGCTGGTGACGAGGTGCTCCACCACAGGAAACCGGTCGCGCAGCAGTGCGCGCACCGGTAGCCAGGGGTAGTGGTGAGCTCCCACGTCGGCAAGCTCGGTGAACGGCGAGCGGAGCACCAACCCCGCCGCCGGGTGCCGCGCCTGGAGAGCCGCGACGACGCCCGTGCCCAGGGACTCGCCGAAGTAGAGGGTCCGGTGCGCGGGGTAGCCGAGCTCCTCCATGGCCTCCGCGGCGGCGTCCGCGTCGGCCGCGAGGCCGTCCTCGCTCGGGTCGCCCGGGTTGCCGCCGTAGCCGCGGTAGTCCATGAGCAGCACGGCGAGCCCGCGGCGGCTCAGCTCCTCGGCGAGCGCGGCCCTGCTGGCCCGGTTGCCCCCGTTGCCGGGCGCGACCAGGACCGCACACCCGGTGTCCGCCGGACCGGCCGTCGGGACGAACCAGGCACCCAGCTCCAGCCCGTCGGCCGTGTGGAGCGTGACGTCGCGGGCACCGGCGATGACGTCTGCGGCAGGGGGCACCGGCGTGCGGTCCGGGATGTAGATCAGCTGACGCTGCAGCGCCCACAGCATCGCCACCACCGTTCCCACGAGCAGCAGTCCCACGACGAGGCCACGCCTGGTCCCGCTGCGATTCGGCCGGGTCATTCCTCATGCTCGCCCCGGTGTCCCTGCGCCGCAAGTGAGGGCGGCCCGCTGGGGCTGGTGCGATGCACGATGATCAGGCACGTGAGCACCCTGATCCTGTTGCGGCACGGGAAGTCGGACTGGTCGGGCGGCGAACCCGACCACCTGCGACCGCTGGCCGGCCGAGGACGGCGTCAGGTCCCCGAGGCCGGGCGATGGCTGGCGGACAACGCCGGCACCATCGACCTGGCTGTCGTCTCGCCCGCCGCACGCACGCGTGAGACCTGGGGCCTCGCTGCCGCCGAGCTCGCGGTCCCTCCGCCGGTCCGGGAGGACGATCGCGTGTACGCCGGCTCGGCCCACGCGCTCCTCGGCGTCGTGCGGGAGCTGCCCGGCGAGGTGTCGACCGTCGTCCTGGTCGGCCACAACCCCGGGGTCGAGGACCTCGTGGCCAGCCTGACCGGTCGCTCGGTGCCGATGCCGACGTCCGCGCTGGCCGTGATCGACCTCCCGGGTCCCTGGGCCGCCGCCGGGAACGCCACGGCCGAGCTCAGGGCACACGGGCGCCCGCCCGCGGGCCGTGAGTGACCTCGTCGCGTGCGGCAGCGGATCAGCACCACCGGAGTCACTCAGCCGTGTCGAGGTGCCGCGTCCACGGGCTGGCCAGGACGCAGGCGCCCACGAGGAGCGCGGCGGCGGTCAGCACCAGGCAGGCCAGGTCGAGGCCGAGCCCCTCGATCAGGAATCCGGTGGCCAGGGCAGACGTCGGTACGGCGACCGGGATGGTGGCCGTGCTGAGCCCGACGACCCGGGGGAGCAGGTGCTCGGGTGAGCGCTGCTGCCGGATGGTTGCCTGCAGCGGCACGAGCGCGCCGGCGGCGACGCCGAGCGTGACCAGCATGATGAGGGTGACGGGCAGGTGCGGGACCAGCAGGATCGCGGCGTACGCGCAGGGCCACACGGCGAAGATGCCGAGGTAGAGCGCGCGCCGCGGGACGCGGTGCCCGAGCACGCCGTACCCGACCGCGCCGAGCAACCCGCCGGCGCCGTAGCCGGCCACCATCACGCCCAGCACGACCGGGTCGTCGAAGACCACCCGCGCCAGGACGGGGAGCACGAGGGCGGCGAGAGGTCCGACGAGCAGTACCGCCGTGGTCGGGAAGACCAGCAGCGCGCGAAGCGTCGGATCGCCCCAGATGAACGAGAGCGTCTCGCGGAGGCCGGCAGATCGGGCCGTCGCAGCGACAGCGCGGCCGACGGGCAGGTCCACGACCCCGCGTATGAGGAGGGCCGCGAACGCGAACGAGGCGACGGTCACACAGAGCGTCGGCCCCACACCGAAGCCGGCGATGAGCAGGCCGGCTGCCGGTGCGCCGAGCAGATAGCCGACATGCTCCGCGGAGGTGAACAGCGCGTTCGCGCGCTCGCGCCGGTGTCCGCCGGCACGGGCCGCCGCCGGCACCAGGCTCTGCCGCGCGGCCGAGCCTGCCGCGTCGGCGAGCGTGCCGAGGACCGTCAGCAGCACGACCTGCCAGACCTCCAGTGCGTCGAGCGCGAGCAGGACGGGGAGCGGCACAACCGCGAGTCCACTGAGGAGGTCGGCGACGGCGCTGGTGCGGGTCGCCCCGAGCGCGTCCACGACGCGTCCGGCCACCAGGCCACCGACGGTCGCGCTGGCGGCACCGGCGAAGACCGCGATCCCGGCGACGGCGGCGCTGCCGGTCGTGGTCAGCACCAGCCACGGCACCGCGACGGTCATGAGGACGTTCGCGGTCATCGAGACCGCGTTCGCCACGACCAGCAGGGTGAGCGCACTGAACCGCGCCGGCGAGGGCGGGCCGAGTCGGGTGCCCGCGATCGGCGCGGCGCCTCGACGGATGGCGAGGGTGGTCAGGGCTGCGGATAGGGCGAGAGCACCGGCAGGTACGGCGTCGGGTCGCCGCGCCACGACCAGGACCGCACGTCATCGAGGCGGCGTCTCCCGCTGATCGCACGGAACAGGTCGTACGCGTCCGCCTCCACGGAGGCACCCGGTTCACCCTCTCCGCCGAGCACCCACGCGGAGGCAGGGTCGGTGCGGTCGGTGAGGCGCAGCGGTGCGAGCCCGCGGGCCGTGGTGCGCTGGTCCAGCCAGGCTCGGTAGCTGGCGAACCCGTAGCGGGTGACCAGGGCATCCGTCTCGGGGGACAGCCCGAGCGCCTCCCACAGGTCGCCGAGGTGGGCGGCGAGGTCGGCAGCGGGGGCCCCGAGCATCCAGGCCGGGACGTCGGTCGCGGCGGTTCCTCCCCGGCGCAGGGCGCGGACCAGGGCCTGGCCGTGTCGTTCCAGCTCCGCCACGAGCCGATGCCGGTCGAGGTCACGACGGGCCTGGACCTGCCCGGCCGTCCAGGCCTCCCGCTGCGCGGCGAGGTCGGGATCGGCCCAGGCCTCGGTGGCACCCTCGAAGAACTGCCCGCGGGTGGCATCCTCCGCGACCCCGCACAGGTGAGCGACGAGGTCGTGCACCGACCACAGGGGGCAGGCGGGCACCCGGGTCCGCAGGTCCCGGGCAGGGAGACCGTCGACCAGCGCCACCAGCCGGTGGAGCCCGTCCTCGTACGCCGCCGCGGCACGCCAGCGCAACGACCGCTCACGCGTGAACACGTCGGCCAGCCGGGTCCGCCGGGTGAACGTGTCCAGGAACTGCTGGCCGGCGACCGGGTCGGCGGCCAGCCCGGCGTAGCGGGCGGCGGTCAGCGGCTCGGGCAGCCGTGCCGCCCGGAAGGAGAACTCGTAGGCCTCGGCCGACCGCTCGACCCGCCACTGCTCGTACCCCGCCAGGTCACCGCCGCCGAGAAGGTCCTGCGCGACGTGCTCCGCCTGGGCCAGCGCGTCGCCGATGCCCTGGCCCGTCGTGGGGTGCTTGAAGTGTCCGGCATCGCCGACCAGGGCCCAGCCGGGTCCGGCGGCGGAGCGATAGTAGCCGCGCATCATCGTCTCCGGTGCGCCGATCACCGGGGAGACCAGCTCTGCGGCCGCGAGCACGCGCGGGTTGAGCACGGCCGGGAAGTCCAGGAGCGACTGGCGGTAGCGAGCCTCGAGGTCCGCCGGCGTGCCGCGGGTCAGGTCCGACGGGCCGGCGACGGTGAGCAGGTGCAGGCCGTCCTCGCACGGAGCGGCCATGAACGCCGAGCGCTCGTGCATGTCCAGGCGGATCCAGTCGGAGGCCGGTAGCCCGCGCCAGTAGCCGAGCAGCATCGCCACCTCGCCCCGTCGCTCCTCGAGCCGCTCCAGGCCGAGGTGGTGGGCCACGCTCGAGCGCTGCCCGTCCGCGCCCAGGACCCAGCGTGCCCGCAGCTCGCGTCCGTCGTCGAGCACGACTCCGCGCACCGGGTCGTGAGGGGTGCCGACCCCGAGGAGACCGGTGACCCTGCGGTCCTGCAGCAGGGTGGCTCCGTGATCCTGGGCCAGCTCGACGAGGACGGCGTCCAGGCTCACCCGGCGCACCGACAGCGCGCGATCGTGCCCAGCGACCGGCGTGAACGAGCCGGCGACCTCGTGCCCCAGCACCCGCCAGGAGTAGCGGGCGGGCGCGAGGTGGTGTCGGAGCTCGAGGCGCTCCAGGGCGCCGAGCTCGTCCAGCTGGGCCACGCCGTCGGGAAAGATCACGTGGGTGGACAGGGTGTCGCTCGGGAACCGCGCCTTGTCGACGACGGCCACCCGCCAGCCGTCGCGGGCCAGCCGGACGGCCAGCGAGGAGCCGGCACAGCGGGCGCCCACGATCACGGCGTCGAACGTGTCCGCGGGGGCGGCGTCGCTCGGCGGGTCCTCGGCGATGGTGCGCGTGGTCATGGTGCGAGTGTGGTGCGCGCGCGTTGAGGTCCCGTTGAGGTCGCGCGCCGCCCCGCAGCCCCCGCGGACGGGGCTCCCTGCCACCGCGCCGGGGCCCCGATGCGCGTGAGCAGGGCGTCGGCCTCGGCCCGCCGGTCACGGGCCTCGGCCGACCGTCCGGATCCCGCCAGCACATCCCCCCATGCCTGCAGCGCCGCGGCCTGCCGCCACGGCAGCCGGTAGGCCGCAAAGGTCGTGGCGGCCTGCTGCGCGGCCACCTCAGCGCTCCGCCAGTCGGCGACCCGCAGGGCCACGGCGGCGCGCGCCAGGGCCACCTCGCCCACCAGCCCCCGCCAGTCGTCCCCGCCGGCGAGCACCGTCTCGCACCGGGCCAGGTGGGCGGCGGCCAGGTCGGGGTCGGTGGCGTCGAGCCCGGCCAGGCGCGCGCGCAGCCAGACCTCGCTGGGCACCTGGGGTGCCGTGGCGGCGACCTCGAGGCCCTGGTGCAGCACCTCGGCCGCGCGCCGCTCCTCGCCCAGCAGCACCAGAGCGTCGGCCAGCCACCGGGCGTTCGCGACCGCGTCGTGCCGGTCACCGGCCGCCAGGTCGTGGTCCAGCGCCGCCTGCCACTGGTCGGCCGCGTCCTCCCACTCCCCGAGCAGGAAGCGGACCAGCCGGCGCCCCACCGCCTCCTCGGGCAGGCGGCCCGCCGCCCGTCTGGCCACCTCGAGCTCGCCGGTGGTGGCCAGGGCCAGCACCAGCTGGTCGGCCAGGGCGTCGTGCTGGTGGGCCAGGCGGTCGACGCGGGGTTGGCCGAGACCGCGTCGGCACCACATGCGTCCCTGTGTCGGGTCCAGCAGGTAGACGGTGCAGATCAGCGAGGCCGCGTTGGCCGGGGGCCAGCCGACGACGGGGTCGCCCACGGCCCGCGCCCGCGACCACGCCTCCTCCAGGTGGGCCAGCGCGGTGTCCGGCCGGCCGAGGTCGAGGGCGAGCCAGCCCCGGCCCCACTCGGCGACGACTGCCAGCTCCGGGCGGCCCGTGGCCTCCGCGATCGCGGAGCACCGCGCGGCGGCCGCAGCCATGGTCGCGCTGTCGAGGGCATGCATCGCCGCGGAGAGGCGACCCCGGTGGAGGCTGAAGAGCTCCAGGGACGGCGGCAGCAGCCGCTCGGCGGCGGCGAAGTGCTCCAGCGCGCGGACGACGTCCATGTCGGGGTGCGGGACCACGAGCGCCCCACCGAGTCGGCTGTGCACCATGCCAGCGGCCTCGGTGTCACCGAGGGAGAGATAGGTGCCCAGCGCCCGCTCGAGCAGCTCGACCACGCGGTCGTAGCCGCGGCCGGCCCGAAGCCGCACCCGGGCGACCTCCACCTCGGCCCCGGCCTGTTCGGCCGCGGAGGCGAACCTGCGCAGCAGGGGGAGTCGGGCCTCGGCCAGACGCACGGCCGCCTCGAAGCCGAAGCCGGCCGCCGCGAGGTGCGCTGCGCGGTCCACGAGGCCCGCCGCCTCGGCCGGGTCGGCGGCGGGCCCGGCCTCCAGGGCGTGGCCGGCAGCGGCGATCACGTCGGCGTCGGTGGGATGGGTGCCCACGACGGCCGCGATCGCCCGCTGGTGCAGCCGCTGCCGCCGGGGGACCGGGATCTCGGCGTACACGGCGTCCCGCATCAGCTCGTGCGGGAACGCGTAGCCACCGGCCCACGACTGTCCGGCCTCGACGAGGAAGCCGCTGGTCAGCGCCTGGTCGAGCGCGCTGACCACGTGCTCCTCGCGCTCCTCGAGCAGGTGGCCCAGGCGGGTCAGCTCGACCTCGCGGCCGAGCACCGCAGCGGCGGAGACGGCGGCCCGGGTGTCGGCGGGGAGCTGACCGAGCCGGTGTCGTAGCACGCCCCGCAGCCCGGCGGGCAGCCGTTGCCCGAGCCGGCCGGCGCGCAGGTCCGCCACGTCGAGGTCCCGGAGCAGCTCCCGGGCGAAGAACGGGTTGCCTGCCGTCCGCTCCCAGAGCGCCTCGACGAACGCGGGCGGCGCTGCTGCGTCCGGATGCATGACCTCCACCAGCTCCCGCAGGTCCGGGTGGCCGAGCACCTCCAGGGAGACCATCCGGGTCAGCTCGTAGACGCCGCGGCGGCCCAGCAGGTCGGCGACGGGTGGGTGGCGGCTCCCGGGAGGGTCGCGGAAGCAGACGGTCACCAGGGTCCGCTCGGGCAGCCCCGTCGCGAGCGTTGCGAGCAGGTTGGACTCCTCCTCGGTCAGCTGCTCGGCGTCCTCGACGACCAGGAGCACCGGGGCCTCCGCGGCCAGGCCGGCAAGCAGCCACTCGAACGCGCGCGCGAGGGCCGCACGCTGATCGGGGTCACCGGCACCCGGGGGCTCGATCCCCGCACCAGGATCGAGGGGCAGCAGCGGGTGCAGCCGGGCGCGGACGCCGGGGGGTGCGTCAGCGGCCAGCTGTCGGGCGGCGGCGCTGCCCGCGAGGGCCGAGGTCAGGGCGGCGTACGGCACGGCCGCGTCGCAGCGTCCGATCAGGACGGTCGCGCCGTCCTGCGTGGCGAGGTGTGCCAGCTCGGCAGCGAGCCGCGACTTGCCCACTCCCGCGGGTCCGCCCACCGCGAGCAGCACCCGGCCACCGTTGCGCGCGTCCTGCCAGGCCTGTGTCGTCGTGCCGAGCCCCGCCTTCCGGCCGACCATGGCGGAGCGTCTGAGAGCGGCGAACACGGCATCGGGGGGTTGCGTCGGGAGGGGGGTCCGAAGGGCGGTCGGGGCCGGCCCCACCTCGGTGACCGGGCCGGTGCCGGCGGCAGGAGGTAGCAGAGCCGGGTCCTGGCGGAGCACGGCCGTCTCGAGGGCCCGCAGCTCCGGGCCCGGGTCGATGCCCAGCTCGTGGCTCAGGCGCTGCTTGGTCTCGGCGTACGCCGCCAACGCGTCGACCTGCCGGCCCGAGCGATAGAGGGCCAGCACCAGCTGCCCGCAGAGCCCCTCGTGAAAGGGGTGGGCAGCGACCAGCTCCTGCAGCCGCCCCACCACCTCGCGGTGCTGGCCGCGGGCGAGGGCGGCGGCCATGGCGGTCTCCTCCGCGCCCACGCGGAGCTCCGTGAGCCGGGCGACGGCGACGTCGGCGAAGTCAGGCGGTCCGAGGTCAACCAGCACGTCGCCGCGCCAGAGGGCGAGGGCTTCGCCCAGCAGCGCGGCGGAGTGGCCGGGGTCGCCGAGCCCGAGCGCCTCCCTGCCGCGGTCCACCAGGCCGGCGAAGACCTCGGCGTCGAGGTCGCCCGGATCCAGGGCCAGCCGGTAGCCCCCCGGCTGGGTGCCGAGCGCGTCCCCGGCTCCAGCGGCGGCCAGCACCCGTCGTACGGCGCCGACGTGGGTGCGGAGCGTGGTCGCGGCGCCGTCGGAGGGGGACTCGCCCCACATCGCGGTCACCAGGTACTCGCTGCTGAGCGGCCGGTTGGGGTTGAGCAGCAGCAACGCCAGGAGCTCCCGGGCCCGCGGGCCGCCCAGCGGCACCAGACGACCGTCACCGTCGGTCACCCGCAGGGGACCGAGGAGGCCGAAGCGGGGCACCGCAGCGACCTGGTGGGAGAAGCGTTCTCCGCCCATGCCGCTCAGCGTAGTTGTCCGGACGGCCGTCGGGCGGGGTGCTCAGCGGCGGGTGGCCCGCACGACGCGGTACTCCCAGTCCGTCACGAGGCCGTCGGTCCCCGGGCGGGCGTTCGCCTCGGCGTGGGCGGCCAGCTCGCTGCGCAACGCGGCACGACCGGACTCGTCGAGCCGTCGGGCCGCCGAGTGCGTCGGGCCGTAGTAGGTCAGGAAGAGGTCGGCGAACGCCTCGGCGTCGCTGAACCGCTGGGTGACGGTGTGCAGGGAGGAGCTCACCTGCTCGGCGCCGTCGCCCAGGAGCTCGGCGACGACGTCCTCCTCGCCCCACCGGACCGGGGACTGGGCGCCGGGCGGCGGCGACACGTGCCGGCCGACGATCCCCAGGATGCCGCCGACGAATCCCGTGCGGGTCCAGGACGCCACGGCGATGCGTCCACCCGGCCGGACCACGCGCACCAGCTCCTCGGCTGCGCGGTCGTGGTCGGCGGCGAACATGATGCCGATCGCCGAGACGCCGACGTCGAAGCTGCCGTCGGCGAAGGGCAGCTGCTCGGCGGGGGCCTCGACGAAGGCGACGTCCAGCCGTTCCGCGTCGGCCCGCTGCCGGGCGATGTCGAGCAGCGCCGGTACGTAGTCGATCCCGGTCACCCGGGCACCGACCCGCGCTGCAGCGAGGGCGGCGTGGCCGGTACCGGTGGCGACGTCGAGGACGGACTCGCCCGGCGCGACCTGGGCGCTCGCGACGACTGTCTCGTTCACCGCCACCGTCAGCGCGGCGATCCTGTTGTAGTCCCCGGAGCTCCAGACCCGCTGCTGCTTGGTGCGCAGCTCGGTCATGACCTCGGCGTGGTCGGTGTGCGTGGTGGACATGGAGGTTCCTCTCGTGAGGGTGGGTGTGGGCCAGGCCCCTAGCCTCCGTGGAGGCCGTTGAGGTTCCGTTGAGGTGTGGTGGACGGCACAGGGGAGGACTCGGCGTCCTGGTCCCCGGCGCCCCCGGCCAGCGCGAGGACGGCCCGCCGGTCGACCCGCGGGGGGTCCAGGAGCCGCAGCTGGCCCACGCCTTCCAGGAGGGTCCCGACCACCTGCAGCCTGACCCCGATGCGGGTGACCAGGCGTCGCGAGGCCTCGTTGTCCGGAGTCAGCGACGCGCGCACCCGGCGGACGCCGCGAGCGGCGGCGACGGTCGTGACCGCGTCCACGAGGGCGGTTCCGATGCCGAGGCCGTGGTGGTCGTCGACCACCTCCATGGCGACCTCGGCGACGCCGGCACCGTCGAGCACGTAGCGGGCGATGCCGATCGGTCGCCCTTCCGCCGAGGCGAGCCACGCCACGTGGCGGTGGCCGTCGACGCCGGTGAGGGGCTCGAGCATCGCCGAGGGCAGCCGGACCATCCCGGTGAGGTAGCGCCGCGCCCGGGAGGCCGACGACATGCCCTCGAAGACCGCGAGCAGCGGGTCCCGCTCCCCGCGTCGCAGCGGACGGAGCTCGACGACGCGGCCGCCCGGGAGCCGCAGGGGCACGACGTCGCGCGTCGGCACCGTCGTGGGGTGCAGGGGCAGGACCTGGGCGGTCCGGCCGTCGTCCGGCACGCTCGCCTGGTCCGGCGGCTGGGTCACGAGATGGTTGACGGTGTTCATCGCTGGCTCCTCGGCTCGGTGACGAACAGCGTCCGTCGGAGTCGTTGACCGACCGTGGAGGTGCCGTGGAGGCCGGCGGAGCAGTGCGTACCCGGCCGCCAGCACCGTCGCGAGCGTGGTGCGGGTCCGGGCCTCAGGGGTGTGTGCGTGGTTGAGCATCTGCCCAGCGTGCGAGGAGCACGCCCTCTGCGTCAGGCGGGGAACTACCCCACTTGGCGCCCCGCACGGCTGGTGCGTTCCCCCCACGTGCAGCACGCTGGGTCCAGCCGACCGGAGGGAGGCGTGGGTGGAGCAGCGGCTGGCGTCGACCCGCACGCGCCAGGGGGTGCAGGTGGCGTACGCGAGCGCCGGGCACGGGCCGCCCCTGTTGTTCGTGGGCGGCTGGCTCAGCCACCTGGAGCTCAGCTGGGCCCTCCCGGTGGAGCGCAGGATGCTCGAGAGCCTGGGGCGCGGCCGCACCCTGCTGCGCTACGACCGTCCGGGCTGCGGCCTCTCCGACCGGTCGTCCGTCGAGCCGTCACGCGAGAGCGAGCTCGACGTGATCGCCGCCGTCCTGGCGGCCGCAGGCGTCGAGCGGACGGACGTGGTGGCCAGCTCGCTCGGCGTACCGCTGATGATCGAGTGGGCAGCGCGGCATCCCGAGACGGTCGACCGTCTCGTGCTGTACGGCGGCTGGGCCAGGGGAGCCGACATCGGGACCCCGGAGCTCCAGAGCCACGTCATCGGCCTGGTGGCCACCAGCTGGGGCCTGGGGGCCGACGTGCTGACCGACATCTTCGCGCCCGACGCGACGTCCGGGACCCGCGCGGCCCTGAGCACCTACCAGCGCGAGGCGGCCTCGCCCGCGACCGCGACTGCTCTGCTGGGGCTGTGCTACCGGATCGACGTCACCGACTCGCTGCGCCACGTACGGGCGCCCACCCTCGTGGTCCATCGTGAGCAGGACCGGGCGGCGCCCCTCGACCAGGCGCACCTCATCGCCTCGACCGTCCCCGGTGCGCGGCTGCAGACGCTGCCGGGGCGGTCCCACCTGCCCTACGTCGGCGATGCCGAGCTGCTGGTCACCACCATCCGGACGTTCCTCGGCCTCAGGGTCGACGCGTCGACCCCGGCGCCGACCTTGACCGCGAGACAGCGGGAGATCGCCGCCCTGGTCGCAGAGGGCCTCACCAACCGCGAGATCGGCCACCGCCTCGGCATCGCCGAACGCTCTGCCGAGGGCCACCTCGAGCGCATCCGGCTTCGCCTCGGCGTCCGCTCCCGCGCCCAGGTCGCCGCCTGGTGGGTCGCCACCGCCAACGACTGAGTTGTCCCCAGCGCGTCAGTCCTCCGGGTCGTCCAGCCTCGCCAGCCACGTCGCAAACCGCTCGGCGGCGGTCTCGAACTCCGGGTTCAGGTCGACGAACTCCTGCAGCCGCTCGGCGACCCAGGCCAGGGTGACCTCCTCATCACCCCGGCGCTTCTCGAGCTCCTCGAGGCCACGATCCGTGAAGTACATCAGTAGTCGGTGCCGGCGGCCTCGTCCGGCGAGGCGAAGGCGCGGTCGAGGAGGGCCTTCTGCTCCTCGACGTGACGCTTCACGGTGCCGACCGACGGCGAGGACGACGCCGCCCGGGTGACCGGCTCGACGTGGCGGCCCAGGGCCGGCACGACGTTGAGCGCGTAGTGCGGCCACGGGCCCATGTTGCGAGGCTCGTCCTGGATCCAGCGGATCGCCTTGAGGTTCGGGAACGACTTGACGTACTCGTCGATCTCCTCGGTGGGCCGTGGGTAGAGCTGCTCGACCCGGGCGATCGCGAACTGGTCGCCGTTCTCACGCTTGCCCCGGTCGACCATCAGGTCCCAGGTGACGCGACCCGAGCAGAGCAGCAGCGTCTCGACCTTGTCGTGGTCGGCGTTCGCGTCGGTGATCAGCGGCCGGAACTCGCCGGAGGTGAAGTCCTCCGGCTGCGAGGCCGCCTCCTTGCGCTTGAGCATCGACTTCGGCGTGAAGACGACCATCGGCCGGTGGTCCTCGCCGAGCGAGTGCTGCCGCAGCAGGTGGAAGTACGACGCGGGCGTCGACGGCTGTGCCACGACGAACGCCTCGTCGGCCGCCATCGTGAGGAACCGCTCGATCCGCGCCGAGGAGTGGTCGGGCCCCTGGCCCTCGTAGCCGTGGGGGAGCAGCATGACCACGCCGGACTGCTGGCGCCACTTGGTCTCGCCGGCGGCGATGAACTCGTCGATGACGATCTGGGCGCCGTTGACGAAGTCGCCGAACTGCGCCTCCCACAGCACCAGCGCGTCGGGACGCGCCACCGAGTAGCCGTACTCGAAGCCGAGCGCGGCGTACTCCGAGAGCAGCGAGTCGTAGGCGAGGAACTTCCCCTGGTCCTCGGTGAGGTTGCTCAGCGGGGTCCACTCGTCGGCGTTGGTGCGGTCGATGATCGTCGCGAACCGCTGGACGAACGTGCCGCGCCGGGAGTCCTGGCCGGACAGCCGGATCGGGCGACCTTCCATCAGCAGCGCGCCGAAGGCGAGGATCTCGCCGGTGCCCCAGTCGATCGGGCCCTCGGTCATCGCCGAGGCGCGCCGCTGCAGCTGCGGCATCACCTTCGGGTGGACGGTGAAGCCCTCGGGCGGCGTGACGTAGGCGTCGGCGATCCGCTTCAGCACGTCGTGGGAGACCGCGGTGGTCGCGGCGCCGGCACTCTTCTCGGGGTAGTCGGGGACCGTCGTCCAGTCGTCCGGCGCCTCGGTCGAGGCCTCCCGGACCTCGGTGAAGACCCGCTCCAGCTGCTGCTGGTAGTCCTTGAGGACCTGCTCGGCCTCCTCGATCGTGATGTCGCCACGACCGATCAGCGACTCGGTGTAGAGCTTGCGCACCGACCGCTTCTGCTCGATCAGGTCGTACATCAGCGGCTGCGTGTACGACGGGTCGTCACCCTCGTTGTGACCGCGGCGCCGGTAGCACACCAGGTCGATGACGACGTCCTTCTTGAACTGCTGGCGGTAGGCGAAGGCCAGCCCGGCGACCCGGATGCAGGCCTCGGGGTCGTCGCCGTTGACGTGGAAGATCGGCGCCTGCACCATCCGCGCCACGTCGGTGCAGTAGAGCGACGAGCGCGACGCCCCCGGGGAGGTGGTGAAGCCGACCTGGTTGTTGACGACGAGGTGGATCGTGCCGCCGGTGCGGTAGCCGCGCAGCTGGGACAGGTTCAGCGTCTCGGCGACGACGCCCTGACCGGCGAACGCCGCGTCACCGTGGACCAGCAGCGGCAGCACCGGGAACTCCTCGCCCCGGTCGAGCACGTCCTGCTTGGCCCGGGCGATGCCCTCGAGCACCGGGTTGACGGCCTCGAGGTGGGACGGGTTCGCGGCCACGGAGACCTTGATCCGGTCACCGTGCTCGGAGACGAACTCACCCTCGGCGCCGAGGTGGTACTTCACGTCGCCCGAGCCCTGCACGGTCCGCGGGTCGATGTTGCCCTCGAACTCACGGAAGATCTGGCTGTACTTCTTGCCGACGACGTTGGCCAGCACGTTGAGCCGGCCCCGGTGGGCCATGCCGATCGTGACCTCCTCGAGGCCGGCCCCGGCCGCCTCCTCGCAGATCTCGTCGATCAGCGGGACCGTGGTCTCGCTGCCCTCGAGCGAGAACCGCTTCTGGCCCACGAACTTGGTCTGCAGGAAGGTCTCGAACGCCTCGGCCTGGTTGAGCTTGAGCAGGATCCGCAGCTGCTCCTCGCGGGGCGGCTTCACGTGCGGCTGCTCGACCCGCTGCTGGATCCACCGGCGCTGCTCCGGGTCCATGATGTGCATGTACTCGATGCCGGTGGTGCGGCAGTAGGAGTCGCGCAGGATCCCGAGGATGTTGCGCAGCTTCATGAACGGCCGCTCGCCGCCGAAGGAGCCGGTCGCGAACTCGCGGTCGAGGTCCCACAGCGTCAGCCCGTGCGACTCGACCTCGAGGTCGGGGTGGCTGCGCTGCCGATACTCCAGCGGGTCGGTGTCGGCCATCATGTGGCCGCGCACCCGGTAGGCGTGGATCAGCTCGAGGATCCGGGCCTGCTTGCTGATGTCGTCGTCGTGGGACGTCGCGATGTCGCGGGCCCAGCGGATCGGCTCGTACGGGATCCGCAGCGACCGGAAGATCTCGTCGTAGAAGCCGTGCTCGCCGAGCAGCAGCCCGTGGAGCCGCTTGAGGAACTCGCCGGACTGGGCGCCCTGGATGACGCGGTGGTCGTAGGTCGAGGTCAGCGTCATGACCTTGCTGATCCCGTTGCGGGCGATCGCCTCCTCGGAGGCGCCCTGCCAGTCGGGCGGGTAGTCCATCGCGCCGACGCCGAAGATCGCGGCCTGGCCGGGCATCAGCCGCGGGACCGGGTGGTTGGTGCCGAGGCCGCCCACGTTGGTGAGGCTGACGGTGGTGCCGCTGTAGTCCTCCATCGTCAGCTTGTTGTTGCGGGCCTTGCGGACCATCTCCTCGTACGCGGTCCAGAAGGCGGCGAAGTCCATCGTCTCGCAGCCCTTGATGGACGGTACGACGAGCTGGCGGGTCCCGTCGGGCTTCTGCTGGTCGATCGCGAGGCCGAGGTTGACATGGGCCGGGGTGACCAGGTTGGGCTTGCCGTCCCTCTCGGCGTAGGAGCTGTTCATCTCCGGCATCGACCGGAGCGCCTTGACCAGCGCGTAGCCGATGATGTGGGTGAACGAGACCTTGCCGCCGCGGGCGCGGGCGAGGTGGTTGTTGATGACCGTGCGGTTGTCCCACAGCAGCTTGACCGGCACCGAGCGGACCGAGGTCGCGGTGGGGACGCTCAGCGAGGCGTCCATGTTGCGCACCGTGGCCGCGGGGATGCCGCGCAGCACGGTGAAGCTCGGCTCGTCGCCGGCCTCGGACTTGGCGGCCGGCTTGGGGTCCTTGGCGACCGGCTTGTCGTTGCTGCTCGGCGTCTCGGCCGCGGCGCTCTGCGGACGGGGCTTGGCGATCGGCTTCGCGTCACCGCCGGCGGCGGGCTGCTTCTCCTTGCTCGCCGGCTTCGACTCCTGGGGAGCGGGCTTCCGCTCCTGCTTCGCCTCGACCTTGGCGGGCGCCTCCTGGGGCGCCTCCTGGGGCGCCTCGTCGGGGCCCGAGGGGGTGTTGCCGTCGCCGTTCGGACCCGACGTACCGTTGTCCGCGAAATAGCGCACCCACTCCGGCGCGACGCTCTTCGGATCCCGCTGGTACTGCTCGAACATCTCCTCGACGAGCCACTCGTTGGCTCCGAAGTCGGTGGAGGTCTCGGGGGACTGGAACCCTTCGGACTGCGGCACGATCGCTTTCGCCTCTTCCGGTCTGCGCGCGGGGATGTCGTGTGCTGTCAAGGCTAGTCGCACACGCACGCAAATGCGCAGCCGCGTCCCGGGTTTGGGGCAGGCTGGCGCCCGACACACGACCAAGGGAGTCACGAGCCCATGAGACGCGCCCGCCGTACCCGTCCCGGGACCCGCCTGCTCGCCCCCGCGCTGGCCCTGAGCCTCGGCCTGCTGGCCGGGGCGTGCAGCAGCGACGAGGCGCCCGACGACGCGGCGCCGAGCCTCGGTGAGCCGAGCGAGGCGCCGACCCTCGAGATCGAGCCGGTGACCAGGCTCGGACAGGTCACCGGTCAGCTGCCCCGCACGGACGCCAGGCTCGTCGAGGATCGGGTCTCGACGATCGCCGTCCGGTGGCTGACCGACGCGTACGTCGGCGGCAGCTACCCCCGCGACACGTTCGACAACTCCTTCGCCGACTTCAGCCGGGGCGCCCGCTCCGCGGCCCGAGCCGACCTGAAGGTGATGTCCAACGCCGACATCGGCAAGCGGGTCGAGGTGGTCACCCCGACCAAGATGGACGTCGAGGTCGACCTGCTCGCGGTCGGCAAGCACGCGATC
>CAVRSW010000014.1:0-115645 GCA_963723945.1 uncultured Actinomycetota bacterium | reverse complement strand
AGGTCGTGGGGCCGCCGACCCGCTCCGAGGACTACCCCGACTGGGAGGCCCTCGACGGGCTCTACGTACCGCGTGACGACTTCGGCACGGCCGTCATCGGCCAGGACATCTGGGCGCTGGGCGGGATGACCGGCGAGCGCGGCAACCGGCTGACGTCCATCGAGGTCCTCGACACCCGCACCGGCACCTGGGAGACCTCCGACGTCGAGATGCCCGTCGGCGTGGCGTCGTTCGAGACGGTCGCGGTCGGCCCCCGGATCTACGCCTTCGGCGGCTTCGACGCCGAGAGCCACGCGACGGACTTCTCGGCCGTCCTCGACACCCGGACCGGGAAGTGGCGCGAGCTGCCCCCGCTGCCGCACGGCCGCTACGCCCACACCGTCACCGCCTGGGAGGGCAGGCTCTACGTGATCGGGGGCCGCGACGACGACGGCAAGGTCTCCGCGGTCGACGTCTTCGACCCCCGGACCGATTCCTGGTCCACCGCGAAGTCCCCCATGGCCCACGTGCGCGACTCCCACGACACGGTCGCGACGCCCGACGGGCTGATGGTCCTCGGCGGCTGGCGGGGCTACGAGCCCACCGACCTGGTCGACCTCTACGACCCGGGGACGGACACGTGGAGCAAGGGCCCGCGGCTGCCCGAGCCGGTCTCGCGCGCCGGCGTCGTCGTCGCCGACGGCAGGGTGTGGGTCTCCTACCACGAGCTCTCGTACGTGCTCGACCTCGCCTCGGGGACGTGGGAGGAGGCCAACGCGCTGCCGCTCGCCCGGCACGGGCTGGGCTACGTGCACGTGGGCGACGCGATCTACGCCATCGGCGGCTGCGCCCTGAACCCCCTCCGCGACGTCCGTGACGTCGACCGGCTGGCCCTCGGCTGAGCCGGGGATGGGAGACCCGACCGAGGAGGTCGCTCGCTGATGAGGATCGACGTCGTCTCGATCTTCCCGGACTACCTGTCGCCCCTCGAGCTCTCGCTCGCAGGCAGGGCACGGCAGCGTGGCCTGCTCGCCGTGCACGTCCACGACCTGCGGGAGTGGACCCACGACCGTCACCGCACCGTCGACGACACCCCGTACGGCGGCGGAGCCGGGATGGTGATGAAGCCCGAGCCGTGGGGTGAGGCGCTCGACGCCGTGCTCACGCCCGGCGCGACGCTGGTCGTCCCCACCCCCGGCGGCGCGCCGTTCACCCAGGCGGTCGCCCGCGAGCTGGCCGCCCACGAGCACCTGGTCGTCGCCTGCGGCCGCTACGAGGGCATCGACCAGCGGGTGCCGGACCACTACGCCGCCACCCATGACGTCCGCGAGCTCTCGATCGGCGACTACGTCCTCAACGGGGGCGAGGTCGCGGCGTTGGTGGTCGTCGAGGCGGTCGCCCGGCTGCTCCCGGGGTTCATGGGCAACGCGGAGTCGCTGCTGGAGGAGTCCCACGAGGCCGGGCTGCTCGAGTACCCCGGCTACACCAAGCCCGCCCGCTGGCGCGGCCACGACGTACCCCCGGTGCTGCTGTCGGGCGACCACGCGGCGATCGCGGCGTGGCGCCACCGCCAGTCCCTCGCCCGGACGGCGGAGCGACGCCCGGACCTGCTGCCGGCCTCGGCCGTGCCGGGGGCGGAGCAGGTCCGGCGCGCGGTCCCCGCCGACGCCGGCGAGATCCTGACCCTGCAGCGGGCGTGCTGGATGCAGGAGCAGCAGGCCAACCCGGACGCGTGGGTCCCGGCCCTCCACGAGTCCCTCGACGACGTACGCCGGTGGCTGCCGGAGTGGACGGTGCTGACGCTGCGCCGTTCCGGCCGGCTCGTCGCCGCGGCCCGGGCGCGGGTCGAGGGAGACGCCTGGGACGTCGGTCGGCTGATGGTCGCCCCGGACCTGCAGGGCCAGGGGCTCGGCCGGCTCATGCTGGCGGCGGTCGAGGCGGCTGCCCCCGACGACGCCACGACGTACTCCCTCTTCACGGGCGCGGGGAGCACCGGCAACCACCGGTTCTACAAGCGCGCCGGCTACCGGATGCGGGGCGAGCACCCCGACGTCCCGGGTGCGGTGAGGCTGACGAAGCGGCGCTAGGGTGCGCGTCGGCTCCCCGCGGACTCCAATTTCGCGCTGACCGGTCGGCTCTGGCAGACTTGCCCCTCGGCCCCGTCGGCCATCACGGGTCTCCTCGAGGACGTCAGTCCGGCAGGGAGGCCTGCGTCGGGCTCCTGCCACAGGGGGAGTCGGGCGCCGCCGGCCACCCAGACCGGGGCCACCGTGTCGAGACACTCGATTCCGCGGCTGACCTGTGGCACCTGCGAGGAGAGACCATGAACAACGTGATCGCCGAGCTGGGCGCCCAGGTCAAGCGGGACGACGTCCCCGACTTCCGCGCCGGTGACACCGTCAACGTGCACGTCAAGGTGGTCGAGGGCAACCGGTCCCGCGTCCAGCAGTTCCAGGGCGTCGTGATCCGCGTGCAGGGCTCCGGAGTGGGCCGCACCTTCACCGTCCGCAAGGTCTCCTTCGGCGTCGGCGTCGAGCGCACCTTCCCGCTCCACTCCCCGATCTTCGAGAAGATCGAGGTCGTGACCCGCGGTGACGTGCGCCGGGCGAAGCTCTACTACCTGCGCAACCTCCGCGGCAAGGCCGCCAAGATCAAGGAGCGGCGCGAGTCCTGAGCCGGATCTCCCTAGGGCATCTGGTTAGGCTCGGCGCGTGACCTCCGAGGACCGCGGGACACCCGCCCCCGTCTCCGACGGCGACGACGCGTCCCCGTCCTCCCGTGAGCGGCCTGCGAAGAAGAAGCACCTGCCCCTGTGGCAGGAGACGATCCTGCTGCTGGTCCTGGCGCTGCTGCTCGCCGTCGGCATCAAGGCGTTCCTCGCGCAGGCCTTCTACATCCCCTCGGAGTCGATGGAGCCGGGCCTGATCCGCAACGACCGGATCCTGGTCCAGAAGGTCTCCTACTGGTTCGGCGGCGAGCCGCAGCGCGGTGACGTCGTGGTCTTCCAGGACCCCGGCGGCTGGCTGACCGACTCGGAGGCCGCAGGCCCCGACAACGTGGTCGCCAAGGCGATGGCCGCGGTGGGCCTGTACCCCGAGGGCGGCCACCTGGTGAAGCGGGTCATCGGCGTCGCGGGCGACACGATCACCTGCTGCGACGACAAGGGCCGGATCTCGGTCAACGGGGTGCCGCTCGACGAGGACTCCTACATCCGCGAGCAGGGCACCCGCTGCAACGGCCCGATGGTCGCCAACTGCAGCTGGGAGGCCGGACCGGTCCCCGAGGGCCACGTGTTCGTCATGGGCGACAACCGGGGCCACTCCGCCGACTCCACGGTGCACCTGTGCCGTCCGGACGAGACCGAGTGCGTGCCGGGCGACGAGTTCGTCCCCGACGACCTCGTGGTCGGCAAGGTGCTGGTGCTGCTGTGGCCGCTCCAGCGGTTCGACGTGGTCGGACGTCCCGAGTCGTTCGCGGACGTGCCCGACCGGTCCTGAGGGCGTCGTGTCGCAGCTGCCCCGAGGCCTCACCGTCCGGCGCGACGCCGGGCTCTACGGCTACGAGCGCGCGCTGCGCCGGGTCGGCATCGAGCCGATCGCGGGCGTCGACGAGGCGGGTCGGGGAGCCTGCGCCGGGCCGCTGGTGGCCGCGGCCGCCGTGCTGCCCGCCGGGCGCGCCGGGATCGTCCCCGGCCTCGCCGACTCCAAGCTGCTCACCGAGCGCGCCCGGGAGCGGTGCTACGTGCAGGTGGTCAAGCGGGCCGTGGCGTGGTCGGTCGTGGTCATCGAGTCCGACGAGTGCGACCGGCTGGGCATGCACGTCGCCAACGTCGAGGCGCTGCGCCGGGCCGTGGCGCTGCTCGACGTCCCCCCGGCGTACGTGCTGACCGACGGGTTCCCCGTCGACGGGCTCGGGGTGCCCGGGCTCGCCGTGTGGAAGGGGGACCGGGTGGCGGCCTGCATCTCGGCGGCCAGCGTGCTGGCCAAGGTCACCCGGGACCGGATCATGACCGGGCTCGACGAGCGTTTCCCGGCGTACGACTTCAAGACCCACAAGGGCTACATCACCGACGTCCACGCCGAGGCGCTGACCCGGAACGGCCCCTGTCCCGAGCACCGGATGCGGTTCGTCAACGTGCGGCGGGCCGCGGGCCTCGAGCCGATGCCCGAGGTGCACAATGAGCTGGTGGAGGAAGCCCGATGAACACCCCAGCCGCGGGGAGAGCTTCGCTCGGCGTCGCCCGGATCCACCGGGGGCACACCGGATGAGCGCGGAAGACCTCGAGAAGTACGAGACGGAGATGGAGCTCACGCTCTATCGCGAGTACCGCGACGTCGTCGGGATCTTCAAGTACGTCGTCGAGACCGACCGGCGCTTCTACCTGTGCAACCAGGTCGACGTGAAGGCCCGGACCGAGTCCGGCGACGTGTTCTTCGAGGTGTCCATGACCGACGCCTGGGTGTGGGACATGTACCGCCCGGCCCGGTTCGCCCGCAACGTCAAGGTGCTCACCTTCAAGGACGTCAACGTCGAGGAGCTCTCGCCGCAGGAGATCGACCCTCCCAAGGGCTGATCAGACCGGTCGTGCGACGGGTTTTCACATTCGCCGGACACGGCTCGGGCCGGACCTTAGGCTCTCGTTGCTCGAGCAAGGATCCGAGGGGGTGCGGGCGTGTCACGTCATTCGTCGCGAGACGACCGCGGTGCTGCCGCCGTCGAGTTCGCCCTAGTCATGCCGCTCCTCTTCATGCTGATCTTCGGGCTCATCACGACCGGAATGACCTTTTCCGACCATCTCTCGGCGACGAACGCCGCACGTGAGGCCGCGCGATACGGCGCCGCCGCCGACGTTGGCGCGGCCGGCTGGGCAACGTCCGTGAAGGACCGCGTCAAGCAGGTCTACTTCAACGGTGGAGAGACGATCACCGACGACCAGATCTGCGTGACCTTGCTCCGCGCGGACGGGACCACCCCATATCAGTACGTCGGTGCCAACTGTGGCGCGGCGCCCACCGCGCCCTCATCCATGGCCGCAGGGAGCTGCGCAGTGCTGGTCTGGATTGAGCGGCCCCGGACCATTCAGCTGCTGATGGTCCCGAACCTCGAGTTCGACATCCGTGCGGAGTCGGTCGCCTACTACAGCCGAAGGCTGGCTTCGACGTGCACAGCATCGTGAAGGCGCGGGACGAGCGCGGCGCTGTGGCGATCGTCATGTCCTTGGTCCTCACCTTGCTGTTGGTGATCACGGCCATGGTTCTGGACTTCGGGCTCGTGCGCATCGATCGTCAGATCGACCGTTCCGCTGCCGATCAGGCGACGTTGGCCGGTCTGCACGGGCTCAATACCGGCGACGGCGTGCCTCACCCGTACGCCGGAGTCTGCACCGCGATGAGGTATCTCAAGGTGAACAGTCCGCGGTTCTCCTCGCTGACCGAGAACGTCGGTTGGCGCGACGGGCTGGGTAACACAACCGCGAGCGGCTGTTCGGACGCCGCCTTGCGCAACCTTGCATGCAAGCCTACCGACAGGTCCACCTGGGCCAAATGGACGTGGAGCGGGACGTCGCGAGGCGTCACCCTCAACGTCACCATCGAGAGCGGCTACGACCTCGCACCGAGCTCGTGGAGCGAGGACTCGCTTCCTGCGACGAGCGGAGACAACGGCGGCTCGACCTACCAAGGCTGCGACAACCTCGCCGTCACCATCGCGCAGAGCCGCGAGTCCGGGCTCGGCAGCTTGGCGACTTCGTCGGACCTTGAAACGGCGATCCGTTCCGTGGGACGCGTCAAGGCCGTTCCCGGCGAGAGCGCGCCTGCGATGCTTCTGCTCAAGCGCACCGGGTGCCCGGTGCTCAAGACCGGAGCCAGCGGTGGTGGATCCTTCATCCGCGTCCTCGGTGCGATGTCGTCCGACGGTAAGACCCAGGCGGGCACCATCCACTCCGATAGCGACGGGGTCGGCTGCAACGGAGGCAACAACAGCTGGGTGTACGGCGGCCTCTCGGCGAGCGGGATCGTCGCCTACGCCGCCCCGCAGGCGTCGAACCCCCTCGCAGCGGATCCCGCGAAACCCGGTTCGATCACGAGCGTCGCTGTCCTCAACGGCCTGAGTGGCTCGATCGTCCGCGACAGTTTGGACTACGCCTACGGGACGTCCGCGCTCTCGGGAACTGCGGGCACCAAGACCGAGGTCACTGGGCGGGGCCTGACCACCCGACGGCTGGTGGACGAGCGCTACTTTGGCAGTGCAGCCACCTCCACGGGCGTGAAGGGCGCCATGAGTCTCGCGAACGGCGTGTTCACGGCGGGGGCGACCAGCGCACCCCCCGGGTACACCACCCTCGTCGCGAGCGACGTCTGCAAGCCCACCCAGAGCGAGATCAACGCAATGGGAATGACGGCGGCGACCAGGCTCTATATCCCGTGTGTCAGCAACGCCGGATTCAGCGGCGACGGCTCCACACTGACGATCCCGGCGGGGACGATCTACTTCCGTGGTGTGGTCAGCCCCGGGTCGCTGCTCAAGATGCCAGCCGCGCACCACGTATACGTCGGCAACCACTTCACGACTCCCAAGCCGGATGCCATCGACGTGAGCAACGGCCGGTCGTTTGAGATGAACACAGCCGGGAACGTCGACGCCGCGGGCAACTGCTCGAGTGGCCAGAACTCCAGCAAGGCGGTCTTGTTCGTCCGGTCCGGGACCTTCAAGCACAACGGGTTGTTGAGGATGTGCCGGACGACGGCCATGCTGATGGGCGGTCAGAGCACCGGTTGCGTGCCGACGCTCACGGGCACCGCGCCGACGACGACCCCCTGCGGGGGCGGCCTCGGTAGTGGTCAGTTCACCCAGAACGGCGGAACCGTCGACTGGACCGCGCCGGACACGCTGGACGCCACCACCGACCCGGCGACGGGCGACCCCACGGCCACAGCGGTCAGCGCCTGGACAGACCCCAACGGACTCGAGGATCTGGCGTTGTGGAGCGAGAGTGCGAGCAACTCGAGCACCTCGTTCAGCATGGGCGGTAGCGGCAGCTTGTCGGTGCGAGGCGTGTTCATGGTCCCGAACGCCGATCCGTTCATCATCGGAGGTGGCGGGAGTCAGAACCTCACCAACGCCCAATACGTCGCCTCCAGCATCGCCTTGAATGGGAACACGACCAACATCACCATGAGTGTCGATCCCAACGCCGCCATCACCTTGCCTGACCAGGGTCTGGTCGGACTGGTGCGTTAGCGCGAGTCCACCACTTTCCGTCCACAGGTCGGCGATGAGTTCGGGTCTCCACAGCCGGACCCTCAGTGCACGGCCCGTGTCCCCGTGGTGGGGAAGCGTGCAGGCCAGGAGGTCAGCAGATGACGGACACGGCACGGACCCACCACCAGGCGGTCGGGCGCTACGGCGAGCGGATCGCCGCCGACCACCTGGTCGCCCAGGGCATGGTGGTGCTCGACCGCAACTGGCGGTGCGACGAGGGCGAGCTCGACCTGGTCCTCAGGGACGGGGCGACGCTCGTGGCGTGCGAGGTCAAGACCCGCACGACTCTCGACCACGGCACCCCGCACGAGGCGGTCACCGACGCCAGGCTCGAGCGGCTCCGGCGGCTCGCCGTGCGGTGGGTGGAGGCGCGTGGCGTCCAGCCACCGGAGACCCGGGTCGACCTCGTCGCCGTGCTGCGCCCGCGCCGGGGCCGGGCGCTCGTGGAACACGTACGGGGGATCGGCTGATGTCCATCGCGACGACCCCCACCATCGCCCTCGACGGGGCGGTCGGCCACCTGGTCGACGTCCAGGCCGACGTCTCTCCGGGCCAGGCCGGGCTGACCATGGTCGGCCGGTGCGACGTCTCCCTCCACCAGGCGCCGTCCCGTTGCCAGATGGCGGTCCACAACACCAACCTCCCGTGGCCGACCAGCAAGCGGGTCACCATCCTGCTCTCGCCGTCCGACCTGCCCAAGGGCGGCACCCACTTCGACCTCGCGATCGCGCTGGCCGTGCTCAAGGCCGACCACCAGCTGCCCACCGCCGAGGTCGAGGGGTCGGTGTTCATCGGGGAGCTCACCCTCGGCGGCAGCCTCAGGTCGGTGCCCGGCGTCCTGCCCATGACCCTGGCCGCGGCGCGCAGGGGGATCCGGCGGATCTTCGTGCCCGAGCCGCAGGCGCACGAGGCGGCCCTGGTCCCCGACATCGAGGTGCTCGGTGTCCGGTCGCTTGGCCAGGTCCTCGCCGAGCTCACCGGCGAGGAGGTGCCCGAGGCGCCGCCCGTCGCCCCCATGTCCGGCAGCCACCTGCTCTCGTGGCGGGGCCAGCAGCGACTCGACGAGGTCGACATGGTCGACGTGCTGGGCCTTGCCGACGCCCGTTTCGCCGCGGAGGTGGCGGCTGCCGGTGGCCACCACCTCCTGCTGAGCGGGCCCAAGGGCTGCGGCAAGACCACCCTCGCCGAGCGGATCCCCTCGATCCTGCCCGACCTCACGATCGAGGAGTCGATCGAGGTCACGGCACTCCACTCGCTGGCAGGTGCGCTCGAGGAGGGCGACCGGCTGATCGCGCGGCCGCCGTTCTCGGCCCCCCACCACGACGCCAGCAAGGCCAGCATCGTCGGTGGCGGGACCGGTCGGGTGCGGCCGGGCGAGGTGAGCCGGGCTCACTCCGGGGTGCTGCTCCTCGACGAGTTCCCGCTGCTGCGCACCGACGTCATCGATGCCCTCCGGCAACCGCTCGAGAGCGGTGAGGTGACGATCGCGCGGGGGGACGACGCGGTGACCTACCCGGCGCGTGGCCTGGTCGTGTTCGCCGCCAACCCGTGCCCGTGCGGCGACTACCGCGCCGACTCCGGAGGAAACCGGTGCACCTGTCGGGAGACCCAGCGCCAGGACTACCGGCGTCGGGTCCGGGGACCGATCACCGACCGGATCGACATCACCCGCCACCTCGAGCCGCTGCGGCCCCACGACGAGCGGGACCCGTGGGCGCTGCCCGAGCCGTCGGCGGTGGTGCGGGAACGGGTGACCGCGGCGCGCGCCCTCCAGGAGGAGCGCTACGCCGGGCGGAGCTGGCGGCTCAACGGCCAGGCGCCCGGTCCCGCCCTGGCGCGGCACTGGCCGCTGTCGCCGGAGGCGCAGAAGGTGATCGACGACCGGATGTACGCCGGCAAGCTGAGCCGGCGCGGCGCGATCCGCGTCCACCGGATCGCGTGGACGATCGCCGACCTGCGAGGGGCGGCGGCACCGTCCCTCGCCGACACCGACACGGCGTTGCGGTTGCGCACCGGCGAGCCGCTGCTGTCCTCGGCCCTCCGGCGGGTGGCCTCGTGATCGACGACCGGCTGGCTCGGGCCGGGCTGACCCGGCTGGCCGAGCCCGGGGACACCCGCGTGCCCGCCGCGGTCGGCCACGTGGGGGCGGTCAGCCTGTTCCAGGACGTCGTGGCCCAGCGGGGAGAACACGAGCCCACCCGCGGTCGCGCCCCGGGGCCACGACTGGTCGACGACACCGCACCCCGGCTGGTCGACCTCGACCCGGCGGCCGACCTCGAGCGCGCCGAGCGCCTCGGCATCCGGTTCGTCGTCCCGGGTGACGACGAGTGGCCCACCCAGCTCGACGACCTGGCCCACTGCGAGGCGGTCCAGGAGCTCGGTGGTCCACCGATCGGGCTCTGGGTCCGCGGACCGGTGCGCCTCGACCAGCTCACCGAATCGGTGGCGGTCGTCGGGTCGCGGTCGGCCACCACCTACGGCGAGGACGTCGCCCGCGAGCTCGGGGCGGGGCTCGCCCGCGCCGGACGACCCCACGTCTCCGGTGCTGCCTTCGGCATCGACCAGGCCTCCCACCGGGGTGCGGTGGCGGCCGGTGGCCCCTCGGTCGCCGTGCTGGCGTGCGGCGTCGACCGCGCCTACCCGACGGCCCACCGCGGCCTGCTCGACCACCTCGCGGCCACGGGCGCCGTGGTCAGCGAGCTGCCGCCGGGCTGCGCGCCGACGCGGATGCGGTTCCTCGCCCGCAACCGGGTCATCGCCGCCCTCACCCGCGGCACGGTCCTGGTCGAGGCTGCGGTCCGCAGTGGCGCCCTCAACACCGCCCACTGGGCGATCAACCTGTCGCGCCCGCTGATGGGCGTGCCGGGGCCGGTCACGAGCGCCCAGTCGCAGGGGGTCCACGTCCACCTCCGTGCGGGAGCATCACTGGTGACCGGTCCGGCCGACGTGCTCGAGCTGGTGGGCGGATCGGGTCGCGACCTCCCCGAGGAGCCCCGCGGCCCCGAGCGGCCGCGCGACCGGCTCCAACGGCGCCACCACCAGGTCCTGGAGGCGGTGCCGCTCCACCAGCCGGCCGGCCTCGAGACGATCGCGGCTGCCGCCGGAGTGGCGATCCTCGAGACCCAGCGGGCGCTGGCCTACCTCACCGAGCGTGACTTCGTCGTCCTCGACGGCCCCGGGTGGCGACTCGGCGACCGCGCACTCGCCGACCTCCGGCGATCGGGGCGATGACGGCCCTACCATCCCCGCATGGGCACCGATGTCGAGGGCAGCGCCTCGGACGCGCTCCCCGAGGCGTTCGCGCAGGTCCTCGCCGACTACGAGCGCCACCTGCTCTCGGAGCGCGACGCGTCGCCTCACACCGTCCGCAGCTACCTCGGTGACCTCGCCGGGCTGCTCCAGCACGCCGGCCGCCTCGGGATCTCCTCGCTCGACGAGCTCGACCTCCGCACCCTGCGCAGCTGGCTGGCCAACCAGCAGAGCCGGGGCAAGGCACGGACCACCCTGGCTCGCCGCGCCGCGGCGGCGCGGGTGTTCACCGCCTGGCTCGCCCGCACCGGGCGGGTCCCGGTCGATCCGGGGGCCAGCCTGGGGTCCCCGAAGGCTCACCGGACCCTGCCGTCGGTGTTGCGTGCCGACGAGGCGCGGGCACTGGTCGAGGCGGCGGCGCGGCTGGCCGATGACGGGTCACCGACCGGGCTGCGCGACGTCGCGATGCTGGAGCTGCTCTACGCCACCGGCGTCCGGGTCGGCGAGCTGGTCGGCCTCGACGTCGACGACCTCGACCGGGAGCGTCAGGTGCTGCGGGTCCTCGGCAAGGGGCGCAAGGAGCGGACGGTGCCCTACGGCCGCCCGGCGGCGGCGGCCGTCGACCGCTGGCTCGCACTCGGCCGGCCGGCGCTGCTGGCCGAGGGAGCCGGAGGCGCACTGTTCCTCGGTGCGCGGGGCCGGCGGATCGACCAACGGGCGGTCCGGACCCTCGTCCACCGCCGGATCGCTGACGTCCCCGGCGCGCCCGACCTCGGTCCCCACGGACTCCGCCACACCGCCGCGACCCACCTGCTCGAGGGGGGCGCCGACCTGCGCTCGGTGCAGGAGCTGCTGGGCCACGCCTCGCTCGCCACCACCCAGCTCTACACCCACGTCACCACCGACCGGCTCAGGAAGGCCTACCAGCAGGCCCACCCGCGCGCCTGACAGCCGGGGTCACGGCCAGAGCCGGACCGCTGCCGTGGGCGGCGTCCAGCCGGCGTACGGGGAGGTCCTCGGCAACGCCAGGGCTGGTTCGGCTCCGCCGTCGTCGGAGGGCAGGCCGCCCAGCGGCAGCAGCCGCACCGGGCCACCGCCGACGAGGCGCAACGGGTCGAGGTAGGTCTCGCCCCGGATCCAGCCCCAGTGGAGGCAGGCGCGGGGGAAGCAGTGCGAGCCCACGACCCCCAGGGATCCGATCGCGGCGCCCGCCGCGACCGGCGTGCCACGGGGGAGGGTGGTCGCGACCGGCTCGTAGGTGGTGCGGGTGCCGCCGTGAGCAACCGTGACGACCGGCCGCCCGGCGATGGAGCCGGCGAAGGCGATCCGGCCGGGCAGCGCCGCGCGGACCGGCTGCCCGGGCTGCCCGGCCAGGTCGACGCCCCGGTGGCCCGGCCCCCAGGTCGACTCCGGGCGATCGAAGCCGCGGACCACCTCCGGCGCCGGCTGCAGCGGCCACTGCCCCACCGGGTCGGTGGCGGCGACGGCCGACGTGGGCGGCGGGAGCATGATCGCTGCGGCGACGGCCACGGAGGCGAGCAGGCGGATCAGGGTGGTCATGCGACCACCCTGGGGCCGTGGCGACGGGTGGGACGAGGGAGACGGCGCAGGCTGTGGAGGGGCTGGACCGGGGAGGCCGTGTGGACGCCTCGTGGCCCCGGGCGTCGTGACCCGTTCGGATTCGCCGACCGGCGAGGCGGTCGACTATCGTGTCGAGAGCAGTCCGTCCCGTACGGGCTGACTTCGCACGTTCGCAGACCACGACGGAGTGCATCCCTGGCTCCGACCGCCCGTGGGCGTCGATCCTCGGTCCTGACCAGCCGGTCGGGTCGGATCGCGCGTGAGCGTCAGGGCCGACGGCACCCGCCCGAGGCAGCAACTGAAAACCACCCAGCGTGGGCGTGACCCGGTTCGACCTGCTGTGCTCGCACAGTCGAAGGTCGGGCAGACGGGGGCGCCTCGCGACCACAGGAGATCTCCATGGCAGTCGTCACCATGCGCCAGCTTCTCGAGAGCGGCGTCCACTTCGGTCACCAGACCCGTCGTTGGAACCCGAAGATGAAGCGCTTCATCATGACCGAGCGCAACGGCATCTACATCATCGACCTGCAGCAGTCGCTGGCCTACATCGACCGCTGCTACGCCTTCGTCAAGGACACCGTCGCCCGGGGCGGCACCGTGATGTTCGTCGGCACCAAGAAGCAGGCCCAGGAGGCCATCGCCGAGCAGGCCACCCGGGTCGGGATGCCGTACGTCAACCAGCGCTGGCTGGGCGGCATGCTCACCAACTTCCAGACGGTGCACCAGCGGATCAACCGGCTCAAGGAGCTCGACGAGATCGACTTCGACGACGTCGCCGGCAGCAGCCGCACCAAGAAGGAGCTGCTGCAGATGCGTCGCGAGCGCGACAAGCTCGAGAAGTCGCTGGGCGGCATCCGCGAGATGGGGCGCACCCCGTCCGCGGTGTGGATCGTCGACACCAACAAGGAGCACCTCGCCGTCGAGGAGGCCCGCAAGCTGCGGATCCCGATCATCGGCATCCTCGACTCCAACTGCGACCCCGACCTGGTCGACTACCCGATCCCGGGCAACGACGACGCCATCCGCGCCGTCGGCCTGCTGACCCGCGTGGTCGCCGACGCCGTCGCCGAGGGCCTGATCGCCCGTTCCGGCGCCAAGACCGACACCGCCGCGTCGGGCGACGCCGTCGCCACCGACGAGCCGCTGGCCGAGTGGGAGCGCGAGCTGCTGCAGGGCGACGCCGACAAGGCGGCCGTCGAGGCCACCGGCGGCGACCAGGCCACCGAGGACACCCCGGCCGCCGAGGCCACTGGTGCCGCCTCCGAGGCGCCCGCCGCCGACGCCGCCGCCGAGGCTGCGACCGAGGCGCCCGCCGCGGAGACCGTCACCGAGGCACCCGCCGCCGAGGCGGCCGCGGAGACCGCCGCGGAGGCTCCGCCGCGGAGGCTCCCGCCGCGGAGGCTGCTGCCGAGACCGCCGAGACCCCTGCCACCGACGTCGCCGAGGGCGAGTTCGGTGCGGGTTCGGCCGCGCCGCTCGAGAGCGGTGACGCGCCGGCCGGCTTCGAGATCAAGGGCAACAAGACCTCGAAGAAGTTCCACGCCCCGTCCAGCCCCTGGTACGACCGGACCAACGCCGAGGTGTGGTTCCGCACCGCCGAGGTCGCCGAGGCCGCCGGGTTCGTCAACGCCGAGGCCAAGGCGGACGAGAAGGCCGGCGACCAGGCCTGAGGCCCGCTCCGTGCCGGGCCCGCGAGGGCCCGGCACGGACCACCACACTGACGAGTACGAGAGAAGGGGAAGACATGGCTGTCTCCGCCGCTGACGTCAAGAAGCTCCGGGAGCTCACCGGGGCCGGGATGATGGACTGCAAGAAGGCGCTCGAGGAGGCCGAGGGCGACTTCGACAAGGCCGCCGAGCTGATCCGCATCAAGCTGGGCAAGAAGATGGCCGCCCGCGGTGCCGAGCGCGAGGCCTCGGCCGGGCTGGTCGCCACCTCCGGCGGCGCCCTGGTCGAGCTCAACTGCGAGACCGACTTCGTCGCCAAGGGTGACGAGTTCGTCGCCACCGCCCAGCGGATCGCCGACGCGGCCGCCGAGGCCAAGGCCGCCGACGCCGAGGCGCTCCGGTCGGTGCCGCTCGACGGCAAGACCGTCGGCCAGGTCGTCGAGAGCCTCGCCATCACCATCGGCGAGAAGATCGAGCTCGGCCGCGTCGCCTACTTCGAGGGCAACGTCGTCTCCTACATGCACAAGCGCGCGGCCGACCTGCCGCCCGCCGTGGGTGTGCTCGTGGAGTTCGACGGCGACGAGCAGGGAGCCCGCGGCGCGGCGATGCAGATCGCGGCGATGCGTCCGAAGTTCCTGACCCGCGACGAGGTCCCCACCGACCAGGTGGAGAAGGAGCGCGAGATCGCCGAGGCCACCTCCCGCGAGGAGGGCAAGCCCGAGCAGGCGATCGCCAAGATCACCGAGGGCCGGCTCAACGGCTTCTTCAAGGAGGTCGTCCTCCTCGAGCAGCCGTCGGTCACCGAGAACAAGAAGTCGGTCAAGGCCGTCCTCGACGAGGCCGGCACCAACGTGACCCGCTTCGCACGCTTCGAGGTCGGCGCCTGACGCACCCGGCACCGGCGCGGACCGGTCGGACCACGTGGTCCGGCCGGTCCGCGCTGTTTCTGGTGCCGGCGCTGCTGCTGGCGGGCTGCACGGATGGGTCCGTCGAGGACGCCCGCTCGTGCGACGCCCCGCGAGGCCGTACGTCGGCCCACGCCCCGGCCGGGCTGCTGCTGGCGCGCCCGGCCGCCGAGGGCCGTGAGGAGTGCAACCCGACGCTGCGGGTGCTGCAGGACCTGGTCCGTCGGACGCCGGAGGGCGAGCGGATCCGGATCGTGGGCAACTCGTTCTCGTACGTACCGCTGGCCGAGGACCTCGCCGCGGCGCACGAGCGGGGGGTCGACGTGCGGGTGCTGCTGGACCGGCACGCATCGGGGGAGTGGCGGGCGCCGGCCGTGCTGCGCGAGGCGCTCGGTGCCGACCGGCACGCGGACTCGTTCGTGCAGCTCGCCCCCGGCGGGGTGCACCAGAAGGTGTGGTCGTTCACCCGCACCGGGTCCTCGCGCGAGGTGGTCCTGGTCGGCTCGATGAACCTCACCTACCACTCGGCCGGCCAGTACACCGACGTCTGGTCCTGGGTCGGCCGTCCCGACGTGCGACGGGTGGTCGACCGACGGTTCGAGGTGCTCTCGCGGACGCTGCCCGACGTGCCGGCCACGGACCCGGTGGAGCTCGGCCGCACCCGGGTGTGGTTCTACCCGGGCTACACCGAGGCGACCGACCCGGTCCGCGGGGTGCTGGAGGACGTGCCGCCGGCCGGTGCCCGGATCCAGGTCGCGATGTACGCCTGGCTCGACGAGCGCGGCATCGGCCTCGCGCGGCTGCTCGCCGAGAAGGACGCGGCCGGCGCAGACGTCGAGGTGGTGCTCGGGCCGAGCGTGGGGGAGCTGGTCCGTGAGGTCCTGGCGGACTCGGGGATCGAGGTGCACGAGGGGGTCTACGACGACGGTGACGACCTCCACCACAAGCTGGCCGTGGTGTCCCACCCCGCGGCTGACGGCGGTCAGGAGCGGTTCGTGCTGACCGGCTCCGACAACTGGACCATGAAGTCCCTCGACCGCCCCGAGGTGCTGCTGCGGCTCCGGCCGGACCACGAGGCGTTCGACCGCTACCGGCTCTGGATCGACGGGCTGGTGGCCCGCGCGGAGCGCGAGGACGGCTGACCGGGGCCGACCCCGGCACGGTAGGGTCGCCGGAGTCGGCAGCCGTCCCGGAAGGAGCCGTGTGACCAGGTTCGATCGTGTCTTGCTCAAGCTCTCGGGCGAGGTCTTCGGGGGTGGCAAGGTCGGCGTCGACCCCGACGTCGTCGCCTCCATCGCCCGCGAGATCGCCGCGGTGGCCCGGCAGGGCGTCGGCGTCTGCATCGTGGTGGGCGGGGGCAACTTCTTCCGTGGGGCCGAGATGCAGCAGCGCGGCATGGACCGTGCGCGCGCCGACTACATGGGCATGCTCGGCACGGTCATGAACTGTCTGGCGCTCCAGGACTTCCTCGAGAAGGAGGGCATCGACACCCGTGTCCAGACCGCGATCGCGATGGGCCAGGTCGCCGAGCCGTACATCCCGCGCCGCGCCATGCGCCACCTCGAGAAGGGACGGGTCGTGATCTTCGGCGCCGGTGCCGGGATGCCGTTCTTCTCCACCGACACCGTCGCCGCGCAGCGCGCGCTGGAGACCAAGTGCGAGGTGGTGCTGATGGCCAAGCAGGGCGTCGACGGGCTCTACTCCGCCGACCCCAAGCTCGACCCGACGGCGACCAAGTACGACACGATCAGCTACCAGGACGTGCTGCTCCAGGGACTCAAGGCCGCCGACGCCACCGCCTTCGCCCTCTGCATGGAGAACAAGATGCCGCTCATCGTCTTCGGCGCCGAGGAGGGTGCGATCGCGAAGATCGTGGCGGGTGAGAAGATCGGCACGCTGGTCAGCTGACCGGCGCGAGACACGAGGACACAGGAGCAGCCGTGATCAACGAGATCCTCTCCGAGACCGAGCAGAAGATGGACAAGTCGGTCGAGGCGACCCGTGAGGAGTTCGCGACGATCCGTGCGGGGCGCGCCAACCCGGCGATGTTCGCCAAGCTCACGGCCGACTACTACGGCACCCAGACGCCGCTCCAGCAGCTGGCCTCGTTCACCTCCCAGGACGCGCGGACCATCATCGTGGCGCCCTTCGACATGGGCGCGATGGCCAACATCGAGAAGGCGATCCGCGACTCCGACCTCGGCGTCAACCCCGCCAACGACGGCAAGACCATCCGCTGCGTCTTCCCCGAGCTGACCGAGGAGCGGCGCAAGGAGTACATCAAGCTCGCCCGGTCCAAGGCCGAGGAGGGCCGGGTCGCCGTCCGCAACCTGCGGCGCACCGCCAAGCAGGGCCTCGAGAAGCTGGAGAAGGACGGCGAGGTCGGCAAGGACGACGTGACCGGCGCCGAGAAGCGACTCGACGGGACGACCAAGAAGCACACCGACACCATCGACGAGCTGCTCAAGCACAAGGAATCCGAGCTGCTCGAGGTCTGAGCCCGCATGACGACCACCCCCGCCCCGTCGAAGGACCACGGTCGGGCCGGCCGCAACCTCCCCGCGGCGATCGGCTCCGCCGTGGTGCTGCTCGCCGCCATCGTGGCGTCGCTGGCGTTCTGGAAGACCGCCTTCCTGCTGATCATCGCTGCGGCTGTCGTGGTGGCGATCTGGGAGCTGCGGCAGGGGCTGATGTCGCGCGACATCGACCTGCCGGAGCAGCCGCTGATGATCGGCGGCGTCGTGATGGTGGTGGTCGCCTACTTCTGGGGCGCCCCCGCCCTGGTCACCGCCACCGCCGTCAGCGCGCTGGTCACCATGCTCTGGCTGCTGCGCCGCGGCGTGGACGGGTACGTCCAGACCGCCACGGCCTCGGTCTTCACCCTCGTCTACGTGCCGTTCCTCGGCAGCTTCGTCGCGCTGATGCTGGCCGAGGGCGGGGTACGCGACCTCGAGCCGTGGGACGACGGCGTCCGGGGGATCCTGGTGTTCATCCTGGTCACGATCGCCTCCGACATCGGCGGGTACGTCGCCGGCGTGCTGTTCGGACGGCACCCGATGGCCCCCGTGATCTCGCCCAAGAAGTCGTGGGAGGGGCTCGTCGGGTCGGTCGTCTCCTGCGTGGTCGTCGGGTGGCTGCTCGTCGTCAACCTGCTCGACGGCCCGTGGTGGGTGGGCGTCGTCCTCGGCCTGATCGCCGCGGTGATGGCGACGCTGGGTGACCTCTGCGAGTCGGTCATGAAGCGCGACCTGGGCGTCAAGGACATGAGCCAGGTGATCCCCGGCCACGGCGGCCTGATGGACCGGCTCGACTCGCTGCTCGCCACCATCGCCCCCATCTGGCTGCTGCTCCACTACACCGTGTTCACCCCCTGATCCCCCGGATGCGCCATGACCGCCCGCGCGCCGACCGCAGCCGCACATCCCACGCGTGGCCGCTGGCCCGCCCGACCGGTCCGTGGCCACCGGGTCGACACCCGGCTCGCGCCCGTCGGGAGGGCTGCGGATGCCGGATCTCATCGCCGTCGAGCCTCACTGACCGATCGGCGGCCGCGGCGTAGCGTGGTCGCCATGACCGCGCAGACCAACGAGGGCTCCTCGCCCACCAGCATGGTCGACGAGACGCCCGGACCGACCCGGGACCGCGACCACCCCACGTTCGTCGCGCTCGCCGGGTTCTTCGCCGGCCTGATGTTCGTCACCGTCGTGCCCGGCGGCTTCGCCGGCGTGCTGCGCCTGCTGTTCCCCTTCGAGACCGCCGAGCGGCTGTTCCCGATCGTCGCGGTCGCCCTGGTCGTCCCGGCGGTGCTGGTCGCCCACCCCCGGTCCCGCCGGTTCGGGATCTACATGGTCATCGGCATGCTGGTCACGGCCCTGGTGGTGCTCGGGGTGACCTCGCTGGTCCTCTACTACATGGTGCGCCAGCAGCAGGGCTGACGACGGGCCGACGAATCGGGGCGCACCGCCCCGGCGTGGGAGGATCGGACACGATGCCCGAGCCCACCCAGCCCACTCAGGAGCCCACCCGCGCGCTGCCGCTGGTCATGAACGAGCCCCGCGGCCGCAAGAAGCCGCCGCGACACCTCGCCGACCTCACCGAGGCCGAGCGGGCCGAGGCCGCCAGCGAGGCCGGGCTCCCCGCCTTCCGGGCCCGGCAGCTCTCGACCCACTACTTCAGCAGGCTGGTCGACGACCCGGCCGAGATGACCGACCTCCCTGCCGCGCAGCGCGAGGAGCTGGTCGCGACCCTGCTGCCGCCGCTGATGACGCCGCTGCGCACGATGGAGGCCGACCGCGGCACCACCCGCAAGACGCTCTGGAGGCTCTTCGACGGCGCGCTGGTCGAGTCGGTGCTGATGCGTTACCCCGGCCGGGTCACGATGTGTGTCTCCAGCCAGGCGGGCTGCGGCATGGCGTGCCCGTTCTGCGCGACGGGCCAGGGCGGGCTGGAGCGCAACATGTCGACGGCGGAGATCGTCGAGCAGGTCGTCGCCGGCGCCCGCTCGCTCGCCCGTGGCGAGGTGCCCGGCGGACCGGGCCGGGTCTCCAACGTGGTCTTCATGGGCATGGGCGAGCCGCTGGCCAACTACAGGGCCGTGATCGGTGCCGTACGACGCCTCACCGACCCGGCCCCGGGCGGGCTCGGCATGTCCGCGCGTGGCGTCACCGTCTCCACCGTCGGCCTGGTGCCGCGGATCCGTCAGCTCACCGAGGAGGGGATCCCGGTCACGCTGGCGCTCAGCCTGCACGCGCCCGACGACGAGCTGCGCAACGAGCTGGTCCCGATCAACACCCGGTTCTCCGTCGACGAGACCGTGCAGGCCGCCTGGGACTACGCCCGCACCACCAAGCGGCGGGTCTCCATCGAGTACGCCATGATGCGCGGCATCAACGACCAGGCCTGGCGGGCCGACCTGCTCGCCGACGTGCTGCTCGCGCACGGCGACTGGGGCTGGGTCCACGTCAACCTGATCCCGCTCAACCCGACGCCGGGCTCGAAGTGGACCGCGTCCGACCCCGCCGACGAGCGCGAGTTCGTACGTCGGCTGGAGGCGAAGGGCATCCCCACCACGGTCCGCGACACCCGGGGCCGCGAGATCGACGGTGCCTGCGGCCAGCTCGCCGCCACCGAGTCGTGAGGGACCCGGTCAGCCGATGACCGCGGCCGCCTCCTCGACGGTGTCGACGAGGTGGACGTGGCCGGCCATCGCCCGCCCGTCCGCGAGCCGGCGCAGCAGCGGCCACACCGGGAGCTCCTCGGTCCAGTGGCGGTGCCCGACCAGCACCATCGGGGCGACCGAGGCCGGGTCGGCGTAGTAGTTCTCGCAGGCGTCCTGGAAGACCTCCTGCACGGTGCCCGCCGCCCCGGGCAGGAACACGATGCCGGCGTCGCAGATCTCCAGCAGCACGGCCTCGCGCACCGCGTTGCGGACGTACTTGGCGATGGCGGACGCGAAGACGTTGGGCGGCTCGTGCCCGTAGTGCCACGTCGGGATGCCGAGGGTGTCGGAGGTGCGGGCCACGCTCGCGAGGGCGTCGAGCCCGGCGCCCGCCCAGGCCCCGATCCGGCCGCGGTAGCCGGGCACCCGTGCCACGGCCGCCAGCACGGTCCCGACCTCGTCGTCGGACCCGGTCGCCAGCCGGGCACCGAGGTTGGCCGCCTCCATCGCGCCGGGGCCGCCCCCGGTCGCCACCGTGTGGGTGTCGCCGAGCAACCGCCCGAGCCGTACGGCGTCGGCGTAGCCGGGGCTCCCGCGCTCGACGCCGTGGCCGCCCATGACGCCGACGACGGAGCGGCCCGCCACCCACGTCGCGAGCGCCTCGTCGATGGCGTGGTCGTGCAGCGTGGCGGCGAGCAGTCCGTCGCGGTCGAGCCCGGACTCCGCCCAGGCGTAGCCGCGGGCGTCGAGGCTGCTGCCGTATCCGGCGTCGCCGTAGAGCTCGGCGGCGGTGTAGAGCGCGCCACGGTAGGGGTCGAGCGGGACATCGGGGAGCGTCGGGAAGACCACGGCCCCGCGCCCCTCGACGTCGGCCTCGTCACCCTCGGCGAACCGGCAGCCGAGGAACATCGCGCCCGCGACGCGGCACGACCGCAGCGACCACCCGCGCTCGCGCAGGTCCAGCGAGCGGCACCGCCAACCGCTGAGGTCGTGGGCTCCCGCGGCGAGGCGGCGGTCGAAGTCGTCGAGGTCGTCGACCTCGACGACCCGGCCACGGCGGTGTCTCACGGCGTCGACCCTACGCAGCGCCGGAGTGGGGCGTGCCTCAGTGCTCGGCGACCAGCCCGTAGCGGTGGGCGAGCAGCACCGCCTGCACCCGGTCGCGGGCGTCCAGCTTGGCGAGGATGCTGCGGACGTGCGTCTTGACCGTGGCCAGCGAGACCACGAGCCGCTCGGCGATCTCGGGGTTGGTCAGGCCGTCCGCCACCAGCGACAGCACCTCGCGCTCGCGGGGGCTGAGCGCCGCGACCCCGGGCGGCACGGGTCCGGTCGCGGGCTCCCGTTCGAGGAACCGGTCGACCAGCCGGGCGGTCACCTGCGGCGCCATCGGCACCTCACCCGCGGCCGCCCGTTCGACGGCCCCGACGAGCTGCTCGGCCGAGGCGTCCTTGAGCAGGAAGCCGGCCGCCCCTGCCCGGAGCGCGTCGTAGACGTGCTGGTCCAGGTCGAAGGTGGTCAGGACGACCACCCGGCACGGCAGCCCGGCGGCGACGATGCGTCGCAGCCCCTCGATGCCGTCGGTGCCGGGCATCCGGACGTCCATCAGGACGACGTCGGGCTCGAGCTCGGCCGCGAGGGCCGCTGCCTCGGCCCCGTCGGCCGCCTCACCGACCACGTCGAGGCCGCGCAGCTCCAGGATCATCCGCAGCCCGCTGCGGACCATCGCCTGGTCGTCGGCGAGCAGGACCGACGTCACGGCCGCTGCTCCACGGTCGCGGGGAGCCACGCGGTCACGGTGAAGCAGCCGCCGTCGCAGCCGGTGTCGAGGGTGCCCCCCAGCAGGCGGGCGCGCTCGGCCATGCCGGGCAGCCCGAGGCCGGAACCTGCGGTGTCCACCGCGGGCGCCGGGTTGGTCACCCGGACACCCACGCCGTCCTCCGCCCAGTCGACGCCCACGGCCACCTGCTCGCCCGGCGCGTGCTTGCCCGCGTTGGTGAGGCACTCCTGGACGATCCGGTTGACGGCCAGCCAGTGCTGCGGCGCGTCCGGCCACGGGGTGCCGGTGACGGTGAGCGAGGTCGGGATGCCGAGCCGGGTGGCGCGATCGGTCAGCTCCGCGAGCCCCCGGGCGTCGGTCGCGACCGGGAGCTCGCCGTGGCCGAGCAGGCCGAGGATGGCGCGCAGCTCGCGGCTGGCGCGCTGCGCGGTCTCCCGTACGGCGGCCACCGGTCCGGCCGCCTGCTCGGGTGCCAGCTCGAGGGCCTGCGTCGCGGCCTCGGACTGGATCGAGATCAGGGTCACCTCGTGGCCGAGCACGTCGTGCAGCTCGCTCACGATCCGGGAGCGCTCCTCCTCGACCGCGCGGAGCCGGGTGGCCTCGCGCTCGGACTCCAGCCGCTGCGCCGCCTCCTGCTCCTGGGCGCGCATGACGCGGCCGACCACGGCGGGCGCCAGCACCGCCAACCAGGTGCTGAGCAGGCCGGCCACCGGCTCCTCGGGGCCGCGCAACGTGCCCAGGGTGCCGACCGCCACCCCCCACACGCACACGAGGACGACCAGCCGCCAGTCGGCCGTCCACCGGCCGAGCGCGAAGAACAGCAGGATCGCGACCACGAAGCCGACGAACAGGAACGCGTCGGTGGGGACCAGCCAGGCGGCGGTGCCGACGGTCGCGGCGAGCGCGGGGCGGGCGCGCCGCCAGGCCAGCGGCACCACGGCGACGACGGTCACGAGCAGGCTCACCGGCAGGCTCCCGAGCGGCTGGACCCACAGCACCTGGACGAGGCTCAGCGCCAGCAGCACGGCGGTGAGCGCGACGTCCGACCGGCGTACGCCGGACACCAGGAGCGAGCGGGTCGACACGCGCCGAGCGTAGGGCCAGCGACCGGCCGGCGTCCTCATCCCGTGGGCTGAGCGCACCTCCAGCCCCCGGCACGATGTGGCCGCACGTCCCGCGGACCTAGCGTCACGGCGTACCCGAAACCGACCGGAAGGCCAGATCCGATGAGCACCCTCACCACCTCCACCGCAGTCCCCAGCCGCAACGCCGCGCTCACCGCCGCGCGGGTCGCCGCCGGCGTGATCGGCGGACTGCAGCTCGCGGGAGTGTCGTACTTCCTGCTGATCGTCCCGGACGCCGACGTCGTCTGGCTCGGCCCGTGGATCGACTACCCGATCCTGACCCTGCTGCTGACCGGCGTCGTGCTGAAGCTGACCACGGCGCTCGCCCCCGGCCTGGACGCCGCGCTGCGGGTCCGCGTCGGGCTGGTCGCGGTCGCCGTGGGCGTCGTGGTGACGCTGCTGAAGATGCCGCTCTACGGCGAGCCCGAGGGCGTCACCTTCCTGGTGCTCGACGGGCTGCTCGGCTGGCTGCTCCTCCGCGCCCGACGCTAGAACGCGTGCGCGACCAGCTCCGCGAACAGCTCGTGCTCGTCGACCGCGAGTCCCCGCGCCCGGAACCACCGGCACACGTTGGTGCAGTCGCGCAGCAGGAAGTCCATGCCCGCCGGGTTGCCGACCAGGTCGACAGTCTGGGGCAGGTCGATCACCACGAGCCGGTCGCCGGCCGCGAGCACGTTGTAGGGCGACAGGTCGCCGTGGACGAGCCCGTGCCGGGCCAGCTCGGCCAGGACGTCGCGCAGCTGGTCGAAGTACGAGACCAGCAGCGGGCGGTCCGGCCGGGTCTGGGCCAGCCGGGGAGCCGTCTCGCCGTCGACGGTGACCCACTCCATGAGCAGCTCGGTCCCGTCGAGCTGCACGGGGTAGGGGACCGGCAGGCCGAGCTCGTGGCAGCGGACCAGCGCCTGCCACTCCGACCACGCCCACTGGCCGGCGGCGACCGACCGGCCGAAGGTGGTCTTCTTGGTCATGGCGCGGGCGTCGCGGGTGTTGCGGACCCGCCGGCCCTCGGTGTAGCTGGCCGCGCGGTGGAAGGTGCGGTGCTCCTCGGAGCGGTAGCGCTTGGCGGCCATGACGACGCCGCTGCCCGGGTCGTGCGGATCGGCGCGCTCCAGCAGGAAGACGTCGGCCTCCTTGCCGGTCTTGAGGACGCCGAGCTCGGTGTCGACGGCGCCGCGCGACGTCACGACCCAGTCGGGACGCGGCTCGGGTCCGCGGCACAGCGGGTCGACGTCGTACCAGGTGGTCCAGCGTTGCGCGTCGTCGTCGGGCTCGTCGTACGCCTGGAAGTCGAAGATGAAACGAGGGTCGATGCCCTCGGGGTGCCGGTCAGTCTCCGGCGGGGTGTGGAAGGACACGGGTGCTCCGGGTGCGAGAAGGGGTGTGGTCTGCGGACAGGCCGATGACAGTCGTGGTCATGCCACGCCTCCTCTCGGGTCGGAACACGGGCACGGGCGGCGGACGCCGCCCGGCCCCACCATGGTGACGGTGCGGCCGCGCGACGGCAACCGGTTTTCGACGGCGGTCCGGCGAGGACCGCTCCGGGGCCGGTCGCGCTGTCGGGCTGCTGACCCGGCGGTGTGTCCTCCACCGTCCCCGCGAGCCGAACCGTGGGAGCCACCGCCGCCACGTCGCGCGGAGTGTCGGCGGTGGCTCCTGCCCCGTCTGCGGGTCACGAAGGGTGCGTCAGCCACCGCTGGCCGCCGGGTCGACCGCGCGGCCCCGTCTGCGCCCGCCCGACCTCAACAGACCGAGTCGGTCGGCCTCGGGTTGGTCAGCCCGTAGGGCGGCCGCAGCGCCTGACCCGCGAAGGTGCCGGCGATGGCCATCACGCCCCATGGCCAGCCGTGCAGGAGCCGTCCGTCCCGGGCCGGGGAGGCGCCGGGACGAACGTGCCCTCGTTCGTTCCGACTTGCACCGTCTTCCCTCGGTGCTCGTGCTCCCCGGTCCGGGAGGCATCAGGCCCGGACCAGGTGGCGACCTGGCCGGGTGCGACCGTCGCCGTGAGGCGAACCCGGTCACGCTTCATCCGCTGGACGATCGGGACGGGCGGCTCCTCGGCAGTGGCTGGATCAGGCGGCGACCGAGCCGCGGAGCGGCAGCTCCAGCTCGGCCACCCGGACGAGGTCGTCGTCGATGTGCACGACGGGGTGACCGGCGCGCTGCAGGATGCTGGCGGCGATGCCGGCCCGGAAGCCGGAGCGGCAGTAGACCCAGATCTCGCCGCCGGGCAGCTCGTCGAGCCGCACCTCCAGCTCGTGGAGCGGTACGTGGAGGGCACCCCTGACGCCGCCGGAGTCGAACTCGTCGTGCCGGCGCACGTCCAGCAGCACCGGCCGCGGGTCGGTCTCGCGCAGCGCCTCCCAGCCGACCCGGCGGAGGCTCGCGGGGAGCAGCGTCCCGGAGGAGAGGACGTGGGTGCCGACGCCCTCGATCCCGATGCCGGCCAGGTCGGTCACCGCGGCGTCGAGCCGGGTCGGGTCGTCGGCCAGCAGCACGATGTCGTCCTGCCACGGCACCAGCCAGCCGACGTACGTCGCGAACTGGTGGCCGTGCTCGACGTTGAGGCTGCCGGCGACGTGGGCGTCGGCGTACTCCCGACGCTGCCGGACGTCGATCACCCACTGCCCGGAGAGGACGGCGTCGGTGACGCCCTCGACCGTGACGCGGACGGCCGGCCTGCCCGGAGAGTCCCCCGCACCCTCCCGGTTGAGGCCGGCCATGTGCCGGTAGTAGGAGGGCACGGGTCCGTAGCCGGAGACCAGGTCCGAGACGAAGGTGTCCAGGTCCAGGGTCAGCGCCGGGTTGACCAGGTGCTCCTCGCCCACCGTCCCGCTGTCGTCCTGCCCGGCGACGCCACCCGCGCAGAAGCTGCCGAAGCCGTGGGTCGGCAGCAGCACGGTGCGGCGCGGCAGCTCGGCGAGTCGTCGTGCGGTCGCCCACTGCGCCCGTGCCAGGTCGGCGGTGCGGTCGGGCGAGACCAGGTCGGTGCGGCCGACCGTGCCGTGGAGCAGGCTGCCGCCCGAGAGCAGGGCTGCGGGACCCGCGCCGTCTCCCACGAGGAACGCCTGGTGGTGCTCGGTGTGGCCGGGAGCGTGCAGCACCTCGAGGGCGAGCCCGCCCACGTCGACGACGTCACCGCTGCGGACGCCCACGTGCGGGACGGCGACCCGCTCTGCGGCCGAGACGAGGTAGTCGGCACCGTGCCGACGCGCGAGCAGCGGGGCGCCGGACACGTAGTCGTTGTGGACGTGGGTGTCCGCGACCGCCCGGATCTCGACGCCGGCCTCCTCCGCCGCCCTCTCGACCACGGCGTGGTCGCGCGGGGGGTCGACGACGATGCCCTGGCTGCCGTCGTGCAGCAGGTGGCAGCGGTTGCCGAGCTGGGGGAGGGGGACGGTGACGATCTGCACGGGCACTCCTGTCGTGACGGTTCTCTCTAGTAATCCAACTAAGTTAGTAGAGTTTGACCACACGACGACGCCGTTGTCCACTCGATCGGGCCGTGTCGTCTAGATTCGTGGTCGTGATCACACCGTCCTGCCGGAGGCCGGTCCCGCGTGCCCCGCGCCGCCTGTCCCGCCTCGTCCCGGCCACCGCCCTCGCGCTCGTGGCCGGGGTCCTCGGCGCCCCCGCGGCGAGCGCCGCTCCCGAGCCCGGCGCGCCCGGGATCGGCGACCCCTACTTCCCGCTCGACGGCAACGGCGGCCTCGACGTCACCCACTACGACGTCCACGACCGCTACCGGTTCGGCAGCGGGCGGCTCTCGGGGCACACCAGGCTCACGGTCGAGGCCACCGAGGACCTGTCGTCCTTCCACCTCGACTTCCTGCTCCCCGTGCGCGGCGTGCGCGTCGACGGCGCGGCTGCGGAGTTCTCCAAGCCCCGCCAGCACGAGGTCCGGATCCTGCCGGCGGCGCCGTTGTCGGCCGGCCAGGAGTTCACGGTGCGGGTGTCCTACTCCGGGCTGCCGCAGCGCCGCTCGTACGAGGGGGAGAGCAACTGGCTCGCCGACCGCCACGAGGTCGTGGCGATGAACCAGCCCCACATGGCGCCGTGGTGGTTCCCCTCCAACGACCACCCGGCCGACAAGGCACTGATGGACATCTCGATCACCGTGCCGTCCGGGAAGAAGGTCGTGGCCAACGGCCGTCCGGTCGGCCGCGAGCGCCACGGCTCCCGGGTCACCCACCGCTGGCGGGCCGACGAGCCGATGGCGACCTACCTGGCGATGTTCGCCGCAGGACCCTTCCACGTCGAGACCAGGCGGCTCGAGACCGACCACGGCGACGTGCCGGTGCGGCTGCTGGTGTCGGAGCGGCTGGGCGAGGAGCGCTACGCGGCGAGCCTGAGGATGCTCCGCCGCACCCCGCGGCTGCTGCGTGAGCTCCAGGACGACCTCGGCGACTACCCCTTCTCGACCGCCGGCGGCCTGGTCACCAGCCTCCCGGTCGGGTTCGCCCTGGAGAACCAGACGATCCCGACCTACTTCTGGGTCGGCCGGGGTGACTACGACTGGCTCGTCGTGCACGAGCAGGCCCACCAGTGGTTCGGCGACTCCGTCGCCGTCCAGCGGTGGCGCGACATCTGGCTCAACGAGGGCGGAGCGACCTTCTTCGAGATCCGTCACCGCGAGCTCGACCGCACGCGCAACCTGGACCCCGCGAAGTGGCTGGAGCGGCAGTGGCAGAAGCGCGGGCCGCAGGACCGGTTCTGGGACCTCGAGATCGCCGACCCGGGCGGCAGCCGGATCTTCGCCAACGCGATCTACTACCGCGGCGCGATGACCTTCCAGGCGCTGCGCAACCGGATCGGCGAGGCCGACTACTGGGCGCTGCTGCGGCAGTTCGTGACGACGTACGAAGGGGGCAACGCGACCACCGAGGACTTCGAGGCGATGGCCGAGGACGTCAGCGGCGAGCAGCTCGACGGCTTCTTCGACGCCTGGATCCACAGCACGACCCGCCCCGACCACACCGAGGACAACGGGCTGGAGTGACGCCCGGCCCGGTCAGCGCAGCCGGACCGACAGGCAGGTGACGCAGCCCTCCAGCTTCTCGAACTCGGAGATGTCGACGGCCACCACCCGGAGCCCGCGCCGCTCGAACAGCTCGCGGGTCCGGGGAGCGTCGGCCGCCATCAGCACCGTGTCGCCGCCCAGCAGCACCACGTGGGCACCGGGCTCCTCGGGCACGGGCAGGAACGGCTCCCACACGGTGGGGTCGTCGACCAGCGGCTCGTGGCCGACCACGGTGCCGTCGGGGAGCGCCGTGACCGCGCTCTTGAGGTGCAGCACCCGGGTCACCGGCACCGGCACCACCCGCGCGCCCAGCGGTGCGAGGTGGGCGGCCAGCTGGTCGGCCCCGGCCCGGTCGGTGCGCCCGCCCAGGCCGACCCACACGGTGCCGCCGTGCTTGAGGACGTCCCCGCCGTCGAGGGTCCCGGGCGGCTCGATCCGGGCGATCCGGAAGCCCAGGCCGCGCAGCGTCTCCTCGGTCGCGGCGGTCTCCGCCCGGCGCTCGACCGCGCCGGGACGGGTGATGACCGCCAGGTAGCCGTACGCCACGACGGTGTCCTCGACGAACACGGCGTCGGGGCAGTCGTCGGCGGCCGGGACCTCCACGGTCTCCCAGCCCTCCGCGCGCAGCGCCGCGACGTAGCCGTCCCACTGCCGCAGCGCGAGGTCGACGTCGACGGGCGTCCGGGCGAGGTGCGTGAGCAGCCCCTCGGCGAGCCGGGGGCCGGGGCGGCGGACGAGGGCGCGTGGCATGCCGCCAGCATCCCACCCGCGCCGGCCGTCAGCCGAGCAGCGGTGCGACGGCCCGCGCGACGACGCTGGGTCGGCCGGTGAGCCGTTCCTCGGCGTCGGCCAGGGTCATCGCGCGGAGCCCGGTGTTGATGCCGAGCCACCGCAGCGGCTCCGGCTCCCAGCGCGGTGAGCGGTGTCCCACCCACGGCAGCCGGGTCAGTGCGGTCTCGCGCCCGAGCACGAGGTCGCGCAGCGTACGGCCGGCGAGGTTGGTCGTGGCGACGCCGTCACCGACGTAGCCCCCGGCCCAGCCGAGCCCGCTCGTACGGTCCAGGCCCACCGACGCGCACCAGTCGCGGGCGATGCCGAGCGCGCCGCCCCACGCATGGGTGATCCGGACGTCGTGCAGCACCGGCAGCAGGTCGACCAGTGCCGCGCGGAGCCCGGCGAAGACGCGGTGCTCGCGCTCGAAGCGCGGGGCGACCCGGGAGCCGAAGTGGTAGGGGGCTCCCCGGCCGCCGAAGACCAGCCGGTCATCGGCCGTGCGCTGCCCGTACACGATCAGGTGCCGGTGGTCGGTGAAGGTCTCCCGCCGGGCCAGCCCGATCCGCTCCCAGGTCTGGGCCGGCAGGGGCTCGGTCGCGATCACCAGCGAGTAGACCGGCACCATCGTCCGCTGCTCGCCCGCCAGGCCCGAGGTGTAGCCCTCGGTCGCCCGCAGCACCGTGCCGGCGTGCACCGTGCCGGCGGTCGTCTCGACGCGGCCGGGGGAGAGTCGGAGGGCGCGGGTGTGCTCGTGCACCCGGACGCCGCGCCGGGCGACCGCCGCGGCCAGGCCGCGGGCCAGCCGCATCGGGTGGATCGCCGCGCAGTCCGGCGTGTAGAGCCCGGCGAGCGTCCGCGTCCCGTCGAGCACGGCCCGCGCGCCGGCCTCGTCGAGGAGCGTGAGCTCGTCACCGGGGATGCCCCAGCTCCGTGCGTGGGCGACCTCGTCGTGGGCCCGGGCGAGCTGGGCCCGGTTGCGGACCAGGGAGATGGTCCCGCCCTTGGCCAGCTGCGCGTCGATGCCCTCGGCGGACGCCGCCCGCGCGACCTCGTCGACCGACTCGCGCATCGCCTGGTGGAGGGCCAGCGCGCCGGCGCGGTCGCCGAGCCGGGCCAGTGAGTCCAGCGAGGCGGGGAACAGGGCCGAGCACCAGCCGCCGTTGCGGCCGGACGCCCCGAACCCGACGGTCTCGGCCTCGAGCACGGCGATCCGCAGCGTCGGGTCGGCCTCGGCGAGGTAGTGGGCGGTCCAGAGCCCGGTGAACCCGGCGCCGACGATGGCGACGTCGACCTCGGCGTCGCCGCGGAGCGGGGCGTACGGGGTCGCCGGCGGAGCCGTGTCGTTCCAGAGCGCGTTCAGCGCACACCCCACGAGTAGGTCTGCTTGCGCAGCGTGAGGTACATGAAGGTCTCGGTGCGCAGCACGCCGTCGATGCGGCGGATCTTCTCGGAGATCAGCTGCAGCAGCCGCTCGTCGCTCTCGCACACCACCTCGGCCAGGATGTCGTAGCTGCCGGCGGTGATCACGACGTAGTCGACCTCCTCGAGCTCGGCGAGCGCGTCGGCCACCGGTTCGAGCGCGCCGGTCACCTCGACACCGACCATCGCCTGCCGGGCGAAGCCGAGCTGGAGCGGGTCGGTGACCGCGACCACCTGCATCACTCCGCTCTCGATCAGGCGCTGGACCCGCTGTCGAACGGCTGCCTCGGAGAGACCCACCTCCTTGCCGATCGCGGCGTAGGACCGCCGGCCGTCCTGCTGCAGCTGTTCGATGATGGCCTTGGCCACCTCGTCGAGCACCGCCCCGTTGCGCTCCTGCCTCCGGCTCATGGCGGGCATGCTTCCACAGGCGGGACACAAGGGCCACAACACGGCAAACGATTCCGAAGGTTATAGAAACGAAACGTGCGGAATCACTTGTCTGCCCCGGCCCTGCATGACACGATCCGTGCGACAGCATCCCACCGAGGAGGCAGCTTCCGCATGACCAACCTGCGCCGGCCGGGATCCTTCGGCGACTCGGCAGCCGACCGGATCGCAGCCCAGATGGCCCACCGCATGGGGAGCGGGCTCGACTTCTCGCGGCGGTCCTTCCTCCGTGGCAGTGGCGTCGCCGCCATGGCGCTCGGATCGAGCAGCCTCCTCGCCGCGTGCGGCACCGAAGGGGCGAAGATCGCCTCGGGGGAGTGCCAGAGCACCGACCTGAGCGACGAGGAGAAGCAGATCGTCTTCTCCAACTGGATCGGCTACGTCGACCCGGTGAAGAAGTCCGACACCTCCACCCTGGAGAAGTTCCAGCAGGAGACCGGCATCACCGTCGACTACCAGAACGGCGACGTCAACGACAACGAGACCTTCTTCGCCAAGGTGTCGCCGCAGCTCCAGGCCTGCCGGTCGACCGGTCGTGACGTGTTCGTCGTGACCGACTGGATGGCCGCGCGGATGCTCGAGCTGGGCTGGCTGCAGAAGCTCGACCACGCGAACATGCCCAACGTCGACGCCAACCTGATCGACTTCCTGAAGTCGCCCGACTGGGACCCCAAGCGCGACTACAGCGTCCCGTGGCAGAGCGGCATGACGGGCATCTGCTACAACTCCGAGCTCACCGACCCGGTCTCGAGCTTCGAGGAGCTGCTCACACGATCCGACCTCAAGGGCAAGGTCGAGCTGCTGACCGAGATGCGCGACACGATGGGTCTCACGCTCCTGATGCAGGGCAGCAACCCCGAGGACTTCACCGACGAGGAGTTCAGCTCCGCGATCGAGGCGCTCCAGGGCTACGTCGACAACGGCCAGGTGCGGCGCTTCACCGGCAACGACTACGTCGACGACATGAAGTCGGGGGACATCGTGGCGTGCGAGGCGTGGAGCGGCGACGTGATCAACCTGCTCGGCGGCGGCAAGTACAAGTTCGTCGCACCTGACGAGGGCCTCATGATCTGGACCGACAACATGGTCGTGCCCAACAAGGCGACGCACAAGGCGAACGTCGAGTCGATGATGAACTTCTACTATGACCCGGTGAACGCGGCGAAGCTGTCGGCCTGGAACTACTACTTCTGCCCGGTCCAGGGCGCCCAGGACGAGATCGGGCAGTTCGACAAGTCGGCCGTCAACAGTGACTTCATCTTCCCGGACGAGGAGACGATCAAGTCCGGCTACCAGTTCATGTCCACGGACACCGAGAAGGCCCAGGAGTTCCAGCGGCAGTTCAACGAGGTGATCAGTGGCTGAGGGCAAGGACCTCCGACTGGAGGGCGTCACCAAGCGGTTCGGCAGCTTCACGGCGGTCGACGACCTGACCCTGACCGTTCCCGAGGGGTCGTTCTTCGCCCTCCTCGGCCCGTCCGGCTGCGGCAAGACCACGACGCTGCGGATGGTGGCAGGGCTCGAGGACCCGACCGCCGGGCGGGTCTACATCGGCGCCGACGACGTGACCCGGCTGCGCCCCTACAAGCGGCCGGTCAACACGGTCTTCCAGTCCTACGCGCTGTTCCCGCACCTGACGATCTCCGAGAACATCGCCTTCGGCCTCCGGCGGCGCGGCGTCAAGGACTACCGGCAGCAGACCACGGACATGCTCGAGCTGGTGCAGCTCTCCGGCTACGGCGACCGCAAGCCCACCCAGCTCTCCGGCGGCCAGCAGCAGCGGGTGGCCCTCGGCCGTGCCCTGATCAACGAGCCGGGCGTGCTCCTGCTCGACGAGCCACTGGGCGCCCTCGACCTCAAGCTGCGCCGGCAGATGCAGATCGAGCTCAAGCGGATCCAGACGGAGGTCGGGATCACCTTCGTCCACGTGACCCACGACCAGGAGGAGGCCATGACCATGGCCGACTCCATCGCCGTCATGAACCACGGCGTCATCGAGCAGATGGGAGCGCCGGGCGAGCTCTACGAGAACCCCGCGACGACGTTCGTCGCGAACTTCCTCGGGCAGTCCAACCTGATCCGTTCCGACGTGGTCGACACCGACGGCGGTGACGTGGTCATCGACTGCAACGGCCAGAAGGTCGCCGTCGACGGCTCCCGCAGCCACGTCGACGGCCGGTCGGCCTGGCTGGGCATCCGGCCCGAGAAGATCTTCGCCAGCGAGGCCGGAGCCACCGCGAAGAACGGCCACAACCGGCTCACGGGCGGTCGGGTCACCGACGTGAGCTTCGTCGGCGTCTCCACCCAGTACCTCGTCGCCATGCCCTGGGGCCAGGAGCTGATGGTGTTCGAGCAGAACACCGGGCAGCGGCCGCCGCTCGGCAACGGGACCGAGGTCGACCTCGAGTGGTCCGGGACGCACGCGTTCCTGCTCGACGCCCACCAGGACGCGACGGCCGGGATGATGAGGCCGGAGGACGTCGAGTGACGACAGGACCGGCCACGGTCTCCGACCCCACCGGGCCGGTCGTCGACGGCGAGCAGTCGAAGCGCCGCGGCCTGGGCTGGTTGCTGCTGGTCCCCGGCATGCTGTGGCTGGCGGTCTTCTTCCTGTTCCCGACGGTGCAGCTGTTCTTCACCTCGCTCTACGACCCGAGCGGCTCCTTCGAGACCGGCTACTCGATGACGTGGCACTTCGCCAACTACGCCGACGCCCTCCGGGACAACTGGAACCTGTTCCTGCGGTCGTTCGTGTACGCCGGGACCGCGACCCTGCTGTGCCTGATGCTGGGCTACCCGCTGGCCTACGCGATCGCGTTCAAGGCCGGACGGTGGAAGTACTTCATGCTGGTGCTGGTCATCGCGCCGTTCTTCACCAGCTTCCTGCTGCGCACCCTGGCGTGGCGCACGATCCTGTCCGACCAGGGCCCGGTCACCCAGTTCCTGCAGTGGATCCAGGTCATCCCCGAGGACGGCCGGCTGCTGGCCACGCCGATCGCCGTGATCGCCGGCCTGACCTACAACTTCATGCCGTTCATGACGCTTCCGATCTACGCCTCGCTGGACAAGGTCGACCACCGGTTGGTCGAGGCGGCCGGCGACCTCTACGCCAGCCCCTTCACGGGATTCCGGAAGATCACCTGGCCGCTGTCGATGCCCGGCGTGGTGTCCGGCACGCTGCTGACCTTCATCCCGGCCTGCGGTGACTACATCAACGCCGAGCTGCTGGGGACGCCCAACCAGTACATGGTGGGCAACCGGATCCAGGCGGCGTTCCTGACCGAGCACAACTACCCGCTGGCCGCCAGCCTGTCGCTGATCCTGATGGCGATCGTGGTGCTGATGGTCGTGTTCTACGTCCGGCGTGCCGGGACGGAGGACCTGCTGTGACCGCCACCGTGCACCGCGACCCGGCCACTCGGGAACCGTCGACGTCGCCCCCGTCGGCGCCCCGCCGCTCTCCGGTCCGCTGGCTCGCCGACCACCTCGTGCTGATCATCGGGATCCTGGTGCTGATCTACACCTTCGTCCCGATCGGCTACATCTTCGCGCTCTCCTTCAACCAGCCGACCGCTCGGTCGGCGACGGCGGAGTTCGAGGGCTTCACGTGGGACAACTGGACGACGATCTGCGTGCCCGACGGCCTGTGCGAGTCGCTGCGGCTGAGCATCCTGGTGGGCCTCACGGCCACCGTCCTCGCGACGGTGCTCGGCACGCTGATGGCCTTCGCCCTGGTCCGCCACACCTTCCGCGGGCGGGCGACGTCCAATCTCGTGATCTTCATGCCGATGGCCACCCCCGAGGTGGTCATGGGCTCCTCGCTGCTCGCGATGTTCGTCTCCCTCGGCGTCGACGGGCTGCTGGGGTTCGCCACGCTGGTCATCGCGCACACGCTCTTCTGCCTGTCCTTCGTCGTGGTGACCGTCAAGGCGCGGCTCGCCGGCATGGACAACCGGCTCGAGCAGGCCGCGATGGACCTCTACGCCAACGAGTGGCAGACCTTCCGGCTGGTGACGCTGCCGCTGGCGATGCCCGGTATCGTCGCGGCCGCGATGCTCGCGTTCTCCCTGTCCTTCGACGACTTCATCGTCAGCAACTTCACGGCCGGCCAGTCCGTGACGTTCCCGCTGTACGTCTACGGCGCCAAGCTCAAGGAGTTCCCGCCGCAGCTGTTCGTGGTCGGGTCGATCATGTTCCTGGTGTCGTTCGTGTTCGTCATCGTCGGTGAGGTGTGGCGGCGGCGCCGAGCGGCGGTGACCCGATGACCGCCACGATCCCGCACTGGCGCGGCGGTGCGCGCTGGGACGGCTCGGCCGAACGGTTCGGCGACGTGCACGACCCGGCGACCGGCGAGGTCACCGGACGGGTGGCCCTCGCGACCGGCGCCGACGTCGACGCCGTCGTCGCCGACGCGGTCGAGGCCGGCCGGGCGTGGGGCGAGATGTCGCTGACCCGGCGTACGGCCGTGATGTTCGCGTTCCGTGAGGTGCTCGCGCGCCGCCGGGAGGACGTCGCCGCCGCGATCACCGCCGAGCACGGCAAGGTGCTCGACGACGCGCTCGGCGAGGTGCAGCGCGGCCTCGAGGTGGCGGAGTTCGCCTGCGGCGCCCCCCACCTGCTCAAGGGCGACTTCAGCGACGGGGTCTCCGGTGGGGTCGACGTCTACTCGCTGCGGCAGCCGGTCGGGGTCGTGGCCGTGATCTCGCCCTTCAACTTCCCGGCGATGGTGCCGCTGTGGTTCGTGCCGATCGCGATCGCCTGCGGCAACGCCGTGGTGCTCAAGCCCTCCGAGAAGGACCCGTCGGCGGCGCTGCTGCTCGGCGAGATCTGGGCCGAGGCCGGCCTGCCGTCCGGGGTGTTCAACGTCGTCCAGGGCGACAAGGTCGCCGTCGACGCGCTGCTCACCCACGACGACGTGGACGCGGTCTCGTTCGTCGGGTCCACGCCGATCGCCCGCTACGTCTACGAGACCGGCACCGCCCACGGCAAGCGGGTGCAGGCGCTCGGCGGGGCCAAGAACCACATGGTGGTGCTCCCGGACGCCGACCTGGAGGGGGCTGCCGACGCCGCGGTCTCGGCGGGCTTCGGCTCGGCGGGGGAGCGCTGCATGGCGATCTCCGTCGTGGTGGCGGTCGACCCCGTCGGCGACGGGCTCGTGGAGGCCATCTCCTCGCGGATGGGCACGCTCACCACCGGAGACGGCCGCGAGGGTGCCGACATGGGGCCGCTGGTGACGGGCGCCCACCGCGACAAGGTCGCCTCCTACCTCGACACGGGTGTCCGCGAGGGCGCCCGGCTCGTCGTCGACGGTCGCGACGTCGAGCCGCAGGGCGCCGCCGAGGGGTTCTGGCTCGGCCCGACGCTCTTCGACGACGTACGACCCGGCATGTCGGTCTACGACGACGAGATCTTCGGCCCGGTGCTGAGCGTGGTGCGGGTCCCGACCTACGACGACGCGGTGGCGCTGGTCAACGGCTCGCCCTACGGCAACGGCACGGCGATCTTCACCACCGACGGCGGCGCCGCCCGCCGGTTCCAGCGCGAGGTGACCGTGGGCATGATCGGCGTCAACGTCCCGATCCCGGTGCCGATGGCCTACTACTCCTTCGGCGGCTGGAAGGCCTCCCTGTTCGGCGACACCCGTGCGCACGGCACCGAGGGCATCCACTTCTTCACCCGGCAGAAGGTCGTGACCTCGCGGTGGCCGGACCCCGCCGAGCGCGGGGGCGTGGACCTCGGGTTCCCGCGCCACTCCTGAGGCCGCCCGGCCCCGGACGGCGAAGGGACGTCGAGCGCCCCCCGGCGCCCGACGTCCCTCCCTTGCCGGCCTCGTCAGGCACGGCCTCAGAGCATCGAATAGGCCTTGTCGAGCACCACCCGCAGGATCTGCTCGATCTCGTCGAAGTGCTCCTGGTCGCAGATCAGCGGCGGCGCGAGCTGCACCACCGGGTCGCCCCGGTCGTCGGCCCGGCAGTAGAGGCCCTCCTCGTAGAGCCCCTTCGACACGTAGCCGTAGAGGATGCGCTCGCACTCCTCGTCGCTGAACGTCTCGCGGGTCGCCTGGTCCTTGACCAGCTCGATCCCGTAGAAGAAGCCCTCGCCCCGGATGTCGCCGACGATCGGCAGGTCGCGCAGCCGGTCGAGGGTGGCGCGGAAGGCGCCCTCGGTGTCGCGGACGTGCTCGAGGACCCGCTCCTCCTCGAAGATCTGCAGGTTGCGCAGGCCGACCGCGGTCGAGACCGGGTGGCCGCCGAAGGTGTAGCCGTGGGCGAACATCGCACCGGGCTTGAGGAACGGCTCCATCAGCCGGTCGGTCGCGATCATCGCGCCCAGCGGCGCGTAGCCGGACGTGATCCCCTTGGCGCAGGTGATCATGTCGGGCTGGTAGTCGAAGCGCTCCGAGCCGAACATGTGGCCGAGCCGGCCGAAGGCGCAGATCACCTCGTCGGAGACCAGCAGCACGTCGTACTCGTCGCAGATCTCGCGGACCCGCTGGAAGTAGCCCGGCGGCGGCGGGAAGCAGCCGCCGGCGTTCTGCACCGGCTCCAGGAAGACGGCGGCCACGGTGTCGGGGCCCTCGTTCTCGATCGCGACCGCGATCTGGTCGGCGGCCCAGCGGCCGAACGCCTCGAGGTCGTCGCTGCGCTCCGGGGCGCGGTAGAAGTTGGTGTTGGGCACCCGGAAGGTCGAGGGCACCAGTGGCTCGAACTGCTGCTTGAGCAGCGGCAGCCCGGTGATCGACAGCGCGCCCTGGGTGGTGCCGTGGTAGGCGATGGCGCGGCTGATCACCTTGTGCTTCATCGGCTTGCCGACGAGCTTGAAGTAGTTCTTGGCCAGCTTCCACGCGGTCTCGACGGCCTCGCCGCCGCCGCTGGTGAAGAAGACCCGGTTGAGGTCGCCGGGGGCGTACGACGCGACCTTGTCGGCCAGCTCGATGGCCGAGGGGTGCGCGTAGGACCAGAGCGGCATGAAGGCCAGCTCCTTCGCCTGCGCCGCGGCGGCGTCGGCGAGGTCGGTGCGCCCGTGGCCGAGCTGGCTCACGAAGAGCCCGGCGAGCGCATCGAGGTAGCGCTTGCCCTTCGAGTCCCAGATGTAGGGCCCCTCACCGCGCACGATCACCGGCACGTCGGCGTTGTCGTAGGCCGAGTGTCGGGCGAAGTGCATCCAGAGGTGGTCGCGGGCGGACTGCTGGAGCTGGTCGTGGTCGAACGGCATGGGGCCATCATGCGGGCCCGTCGCGCCGCGTGCAAGCGATTCCGTGGCAGATTCGGGGATGAATGTACGGATTTCGTCGTGGCCGAGGAGTTCGGCGTCCTGATAGGAATCTGCCATGACCCGCATCCTGTTCACCGGCGGCTCCGTCTTCGACGGTGAGCGTGCCCTCGGCCCCGCCTCGGTGCTGCTCGAGCGCGGCCGGGTGGCCGCCGTCGGCGAGGTGCCGCCCGAACGTGCCGCCGGGGCCGAGGTGGTCGACGTCGCGGGCGGACTGGTCGCGCCGGGCTTCGTCGACGCCCACGTCCACCCCATCCAGGGCGGACTGGAGCGACTGCGCTGCGACCTGACCGGCACGGCGACGCGGGAGGACTGCCTCGCCACCATCGCGCGGTACGCCGCCGACCACCCCGAGCTGCCGTGGGTCGTCGGCGGCGGCTGGGCGATGCCGGCCTTCCCGGGCGGCACGCCGCTGGCCGCCGACCTCGACGCCGTGGTGCAGGACCGGCCGGCCTACCTGCCCAACCGCGACCACCACGGTGCGTGGGTCAACAGCCGGGCCCTGGAGCTCGCGGGGATCGACCGGGACACGCCGGACCCGGCCGACGGCAGGATCGAGCGCGACGCCGACGGCCACCCGAGCGGCACGCTGCACGAGGGCGCGACCGCCCTGGTCGCGCGGCTGCTGCCACCGACCACCGGGGAGGACTACCGGGCGGCACTGATGGCCGGCCAGGCCTACCTCCACTCGCTCGGCGTCACCGGGTGGCAGGACGCGATCGTCGGGGCGTACTCGGGGATGGACGACCCGGCGTCGACCTACGTCGCGGCCGCCGGCAACGGCGACCTGCGCTCGCACGTCGTGGGCGCGCTCTGGTGGGAGCGGCGGCAGGGCGTGGAGCAGGTGGCCGACCTGGTGGGGCGGCGCGAGGCGATGACGGGCGGCCGGTTCCGTGCCACGACGGTCAAGATCATGCAGGACGGCGTCGCCGAGAACGGCACCGCGGCCCTGACCACCCCCTACCTCGACCGGTGCGGGCACCCGACCGACAACTCGGGGCACTCCTTCGTCGCCCCGGACGCACTCCGCGAGGCGGTGCGGGCGCTGGACGAGGCCGGCTTCCAGGTCCACGTCCACGCGATCGGCGATCGCGGCGTCCGGGAGGCGCTCGACGCGTTCGAGGGCACCGATCCTGCCCGGCGCCACCACATCGCCCACCTGCAGCTCGTGCACCCGCACGACGTCGCGCGCTTCGCGGGCCTCGGGGTCGCCGCCAACGCCCAGGCGCTGTGGGCCTGCCACGACGCGCAGATGACCGAGCTGACGTTGCCGTTCCTCGGTGAGGAGCGGGGTCGCTGGCAGTACCCGTTCGGCTCGCTGCACCGGTCGGGCGCGCGGCTCGTCATGGGCAGCGACTGGCCGGTCTCGACGCCCGACCCGCTGGCCGCGATCCACACGGCCGTCACCCGGACGACGTACGGCGAGCCCGGCCGGGCCGGCACCGACCCGTTCCTGCCCGAGCAGGCGCTGGACCTGGCCACCGCGTTCGCGGCGTACACCTCGGGCAGCGCGTGGGTGAACCGCCGCGACGACGCCGGCGTGCTGCGGCCGGGTGCGCCCGCCGACCTGGTGGTGCTCGACCGGGACCCGTTCGCCGGACCCGCCTCCGAGATCGGCGCGGCCCGGGTGGCGTCGACGTGGATCGACGGAGTGCCGGTCTTCGAGGGGCCGGTCAGCTGACCTGGCGCGGGTCCTGGAGCTCGTCCTCGGGGTACCGGCGCAGGTAGTCGCCGAGCTCGTCGTCGGCCACCGCCTGCCAGAGCCGCGCGGCGCGCTCCTGGTCGATGATGTTGACCGACAGTCCGTCGATGGTGTCGTAGCGCGCGAACGGCAGCGTCACGAAGCGGACGTCGGTCGTCTCGAGGCTCCGCATGTCGAGCGCCAGGCTGCGCAGGTCGCCGTTGGTCCAGCTCTGGTCGACGGTGAGGTTGCCGACCACGGCGTCGAGGGTGTGGGTGAACCGCACCGGGTTGCCGACGGTGCCGGCGGAGAGGGTCTTGTGCAGCACGGCGCGCAGGAAGTTCTGCTGCCGGGCGACGCGGTCGAAGTCGCCGTTGAGCAGGCCGTAGCGCATCCGGACGTACTTCAGCGCCAGCTCGTCCTCGAGGTGCACCATCCCCTCGTCCCACTGCTGCTTCTGCTTGGAGTCGTAGACCGACTCGGGGATGTAGACGTCGACGCCGCCGATCGCGGTGGTCAGGTCCTTGAAGCCGCCGAAGTCGACGATCCCCATGTGGTCCAGCCGCAGCCCGGTGAGGTTCTCGACGGTGCGCCAGGTGCCGAACGGCCCGTAGCCGGCGAACGCCTCGTTGACCTTGTTCCTCCCCCGCGGGCGGCCCTCCGCGTCGTGGATCGTGACGTAGGAGTCTCGCGGGATCGACACGACGTACGCGGCGCTGCGGTCGGCGGGGACGTGCACGACCATCACCGTGTCGCTGCGGTAGGCGCCGGGGTTCCAGTCGCCCGCGGCCAGCAGCTCGGCGATGGTGGGCTTGTCCACCAGCCTGGTGGGGTTGTCGGCGCCCATCAGCAGGATGTCGAGCGCGCGGGTGGGCTCCTCGGGAGCCGGTGGCCGACGCCCCTCCTCGAGCACCGCGTCCGGCACCCGGGTGATGTCGTCGAGCTTGCCGTTGAGGTTCCAGCCGTACCACCCGACCGAGCCCGCGACCACCAGGGCACCGACGGTCAGCAGCGCCGGCCCCGCGCGGTGCCCACGCCGCAGGCCCCACACGGCGGCCACGAGCATCCCGAGCAGCACGGCCGCGAGCAGCCAGGCGGTGAGCTCGAGGAACCCGTTGAGCAGCAGCAGGTAGAGACCGCCGACGACGACGGGAACGGCCACGAGGCCCACGATCGTGGTCCGCTTCACGGGCGCCATCATCGCCCATCCGGGCCGGCGGCGTTGTCGGGCGCGAGCTGCCGCGGGTCGTCGTGGCCTTGTGGCGCCTGGACAACGGATTTCGTTCCAGGACGGGGCGCACCCCTACCGAATCCGTAGCGTGGCCGGTTAGGGTCTGGCCATGGCTGACACCACCTTCCGCAACGTGATCGACGGTGAGCTGGTCGCCTCGGCGTCCGGCGAGACCTACGACGTGATCGACCCGACCACCGGCGAGGTCTACGCCCAGGCCCCGATGAGCGGGGCCGAGGACGTCGACCGGGCGTACGCCGCCGCCGACCGCGCGTTCGAGTCCTGGGGCGAGAGCACCCCGCAGGACCGCGCGGCGGCGATGCTCAAGATCGCCGACGCGGTCGAGTCGCGCATCGACGAGATCAACCGGGCCGAGTGCCGCGACACCGGCAAGCCGCTGGGGCTGACCATGGAGGAGGAGATGCCGTACGTCTCCGACCACTTCCGCTTCTTCGCCGGTGCGGCTCGGGTGCTCGAGGGCCGGTCGGCGGGGGAGTACATGGCCGACCACACCTCGTGGGTGCGCCGGGAGCCGATCGGCGTCGTCGGCCAGGTGACGCCGTGGAACTACCCGCTGCTGATGATGATCTGGAAGGTCGCCCCCGCCCTGGCCGCCGGCAACACGATCGTCCTCAAGCCGAGCGACACCACCCCGGCCAGCACGACCCTGTTCGCCGAGCTCTGCCAGGAGTTCCTGCCGCCGGGCGTCTTCAACGTCGTCTGCGGTGACCGCGACACCGGCCGGACGCTGGTCGAGCACCCCACGCCGCAGATGGTCGCCATCACCGGCTCCGTGCGGGCCGGCATGGAGGTCGCGGGCTCGGCCGCCAAGGACCTGAAGAAGGTCCACCTCGAGCTCGGCGGCAAGGCGCCGGTCATCGTCTTCGACGACGCCGACCTCGAGAAGGCCGCCGAGGGGATCGCCGGCGCCGGGCTCTTCAACGCAGGTCAGGACTGCACGGCCGCGACCCGGGTGCTGGCCGCGCCGGGGATCCACGACGAGTTCGTCGCCGCGCTGACCGAGGCCGCCAAGGGCATGCCGACCGGCGACCCGGCCGACGAGGGCACCTACTACGGGCCGCTCAACAACCAGAACCAGTTCGACCGGGTCTCCGGCATGGTCGACCGGCTGCCCGACCACGCGCGGCTCGAGACCGGCGGCGCCCGCTGGGGGGAGCGCGGCTACTTCTACGAGCCGACCGTCCTGGCCGGCCTGCAGCAGGACGACGAGCAGATCCAGGACGAGATCTTCGGACCGGTGATGACGGTGCAGAAGTTCGCCGACGAGGGCGAGGCGCTGCGCTGGGCCAACGGCGTCAAGTACGGGCTGGCCTCCAGCGTCTGGACCAAGGACCACGCCCGCGCGCTGCGGGTCTCCAAGCGGCTCGACTTCGGGTGCGTGTGGATCAACACCCACATCCCCTTCATCTCCGAGATGCCGCACGGCGGGTTCAAGCACTCCGGCTACGGCAAGGACCTCTCGATGTACGGGCTCGAGGACTACACGCGGATCAAGCACGTCATGTCGTACATCGGTGAGTAGGCGCCATGAAACGCGGCACCTGGCGGCGTTCTCGTCGCTCGACGGCCAAACCCGGGCAGCCTTCGCTCCTCCGCCTTGCCATGCACCACGTTTGACGACGCCCAAGGAGAAGTCATGCGGATCCTCTTGATCGGGGCCGGCGGCGTCGGCGGGGCGTTCACCGGCATCGCGGCCCGGCGCGCCTTCTTCGAGGCGATCGTGGTCGCCGACTACGACGCGGCACGCGCCCAGCGGGCCGCGGCCACCGACGACCGCTTCGTCGCGGCGCAGGTCGACGCCTCGGACGTCGGGTCGGTGACCGCGCTCTGCCAGGAGCACCGCATCACCCACGTGATGAACGCCGTCGACCCGGTGTTCAACATGCCGATCTTCGAGGGCGCGCTCGCCGCCGGGGCCGACTACGTCGACATGGCGATGTCGCTGAGCAGGCCGCACCCCGACGCCCCGTACGCCAAGGCCGGGGTCAAGCTCGGCGACGAGCAGTTCGCCCAGGCGGGGCAGTGGGAGCAGGCCGGCCGGCTCGCCCTGGTCGGCATGGGGGTCGAGCCCGGCCTCTCGGACGTGTTCGCCCGGTACGCAGCCGACCACCTGTTCACCGACATCGACGAGCTCGGCACCCGCGACGGCGCCAACCTCGTGGTCACCGACGACGAGGGCCACGAGATCTTCGCGCCGTCGTTCTCGATGTGGACGACCATCGAGGAGTGCCTCAACCCGCCGGTGGTCTGGGAGCGCGCGAGCGCCGACGTCGACGGCGGCTGGTTCACCACCGAGCCGTTCAGCGAGCCGGAGGTCTTCGACTTCCCCGAGGGGATCGGCCCGGTCGAGTGCGTCAACGTCGAGCACGAGGAGGTGCTCCTGATGCCGCGCTGGGTGGACTGCAAGCGGGTCACCTTCAAGTACGGCCTCGGCGACGAGTTCATCAACATCCTCAAGGTGCTCCACACGCTCGGCCTCGACCGCACCGAGAAGGTGCGGGTGAAGGGGGTGGAGGTCAGCCCCCGTGACGTGGTCGCCGCGGTGCTGCCGGACCCCGCGACCGTCGGGCCGCGGATGACCGGCAAGACCTGCGCCGGCCTCTGGGTGACCGGCACCGGCACCGACGGCCGACCGAGGTCGACGTACCTCCACCACGTCGTGGACAACGAGTGGGCGATGCGCGAGTACGGCCACCAGTGCGTGGTCTGGCAGACCGCGATCAACCCGGTGATCGCCCTCGAGCTGCTCGCCACCGGGACCTGGTCCGGATCCGGCGTGCTCGGCCCGGAGGCCTTCGACGCGGTGCCGTTCCTGGACCTGCTGACCGCCTACGGCTCGCCGTGGGGGATCCAGGAGCTGCAGCCGTGACCGGCCTGACGGGCGGCCCGGGGCTGCCGCAGGAGCGGCGGCTGGTCACCGACGTGCCGGGACCCGCCTCGCAGGCCCTCCTCGAGAAGAAGAAGGCGTACGTCGCCGACGGGGTCGGCACGGTGCTCCCGGTGTTCGTCCGCGCGGCCGGCGGCGGCGTGCTCGTCGACGTGGACGGCAACTCGCTGATCGACCTCGGCTCCGGCATCGCCGTCACCACCGTCGGCAACGCAGCCGCGGAGGTCACCCGCCGGGTGCACGAGCAGGTCGACGCGTTCACCCACACCTGCTTCATGGTCACGCCCTACGACGGCTACCTCGACGTCTGTGCTGCCCTCGGCGAGCTGACGCCCGGTGACCACCCGAAGAAGTCGGCGCTGTTCAACTCCGGTGCGGAGGCGGTCGAGAACGCCGTCAAGATCGCGCGCGTGGCCACCGGTCGGGACGCCGTGGGCGTCTTCGACCACGGTTACCACGGGCGTACCAACCTGACGATGGCGATGACCTCGAAGAACATGCCCTACAAGCACGGCTTCGGCCCGTTCGCGGGCGAGGTCTATCGCGCACCGATGTCCTACCCGCTCCGCGACGGGCTCACCGGTCCCGAGGCCGCGGCCCGGGCGCTGGACGTCCTCGACAAGCAGGTGGGTGCCGACAACCTGTCCTGCGTCGTGATCGAGCCGATCCAGGGTGAGGGCGGCTTCGTGGTGCCGGCCGAGGGCTTCCTGCCGGCGATCGCCGAGTGGTGCCGCGACCGTGGCGTGCTCTTCGTCGCCGACGAGATCCAGTCCGGCTTCTGCCGCACGGGTGACTGGTTCGCGTGCGACCACGAGGGCGTCGTCCCCGACCTGGTGACGACGGCCAAGGGTATGGCCGGCGGGCTGCCGCTGGCCGGTGTGACCGGACGGGCCGAGCTGATGGACAGCGTGCACGTCGGCGGCCTCGGTGGGACCTACGGCGGCAACCCGGTCGCCTGCGCGGCCGCCCTGGGCGCGATCGAGGAGATGCGGACGCACGACCTGGCCGGACGCGCCCGCGAGATCGGCGACACGATCCGGCGCCGGCTCGAGCTGCTGCGCGAGCGGCACCCGGTGATCGGCGACGTCCGCGGCCGGGGCGCGATGCAGGCGATCGAGCTGACGGCACCGGGCACCCTGGAGCCGGACGCCGCGCGGACCGCCGCGGTGTCGGCGTACTGCCACCGGCAGGGGGTCGTCACGCTGACCTGCGGCACCTGGGGCAACGTGTTCCGGTTCCTGCCCCCGCTGGCGATCTCCGACGCCCTCCTCGAGGAGGCGTTCGAGGTCGTGGCGGAGGCCTTCGACGCGACCGCCTGACCCGCCGACCCGTGTCTGGTTCGAGTCGAGTCGTGCCACGTACGGCCTTCAGCCACCACCCGACGCGATCTCGGCACGACTCGGTCTGATTCCGGCACGACTCGACGTCGAGGGCGGGCGTCGGTCGGTTCGGCCCGGACGGGTCCGGACTGGGAGGATGGCGGGGTGAGGCGACGCGACGTGGTGGTGCTGGGTTCGACCGGCTCCATCGGCACCCAGGCGCTGGAGATCGTCCGGGCCCACCCCGACCGGTTCCGCGTCGTCGGGCTGACCGCGGGGGGCTCCCACCCCGAGCTGTTCGAGCAGCAGGTCGCCGAGCACCGCCCGGCGTACTCCGGGCTGGGGGAGCAGGCCAGCGTCGAGGCGGCAGGCATGGCGGCCGACGTGGTGCTCAACGGCATCACCGGCGCGGTCGGGCTGCGGCCGACCCTGGCGGCCCTCGACGCGGGGACGACGCTGGCGCTGGCCAACAAGGAGAGCCTGATCATCGGCGGCCCGGTCGTGACCGGTCGCGCCGCGCCCGGGCAGATCGTGCCCGTCGACAGCGAGCACTCCGCGCTCGCCCAGTGCCTGCGCGGCGGCACACCCGCGGAGGTACGCCGCCTCGTGCTCACCGCGAGCGGAGGGCCGTTCCGCGGCCGCACCCGCGACCAGCTCGCCCACGTGACCGTCGAGGAGGCGCTCGCCCACCCGACCTGGGACATGGGCCCGGTCGTCACCATCAACTCCGCCACCCTGGTCAACAAGGGGCTCGAGGTGATCGAGGCGCACCTGCTGTTCGGCATCCCCTACGACCGGATCGAGGTCGTGGTCCACCCGACCAGCGTGGTCCACTCGATGGTGGAGTTCGTCGACGGCTCGACCCTCGTCCAGGCCAGCCCGCCGACGATGCTGATCCCGATCGCCCTCGGCCTGGCGTGGCCGGACCGGGTGCCGGGCACCGCCCCGGCGGTCGACTGGACGCGCCCCGAGACGTGGGAGTTCACCCCGCTCGACGACGAGGCGTTCCCGGCCGTCGCACTGGCCCGGGACGCGGGCTCCCGGGGCGGCACCGCGCCCGCGGTCTACAACGCCGCCAACGAGGTGTGCGTCGAGGCGTTCCGCGCCGGACGGTTAAGGTTCGTAGACATCGTCTCCACAGTCGGTGCGGTGCTGGCCACCCACGACGTACCCTCGGACGGGGGACTCACGGTCGAGGATGTGCTCGGCGCTGACGCCTGGGCCCGCGCCGCCGCCGTCACCCGGATCGAAGGGCTCGCATGACCGCCGTCTACTACACGCTGGGCGTGGTGATCTTCTTCGTCGCCATCCTGGCCTCGATCGGGCTCCACGAGTTCGGTCACATGATCCCCGCCAAGATGTTCGGCGGGAAGGTCACCCAGTGGTTCATCGGCTTCGGGCCGACGGTGTGGAGCAAGCAGGTCGGCGAGACCGAGTACGGCGTCAAGGCGATCCCGCTCGGCGGCTACGTCAAGATCGTCGGGATGCTGCCTCCGGGTGCCGAGGACCTCGACGAGGACCGCGACGACCCGGTCTACGACGACGAGGGCAACCGCGTGGTGCGGGTCCGCAAGTCCAACACCGGCATCTTCACCCAGCTGATCTCCGACGCCCGCGCGGCCGAGTGGGAGCACATCCAGGTCGGCGACGAGGACCGGCTCTTCTACAAGATGGCCTGGTGGAAGAAGGTGATCGTGATGGCCGGCGGCCCCACGGTCAACCTGCTCATCGCGTTCTTCCTCTTCTGGGGCGTCTTCGGCTCGATCGGCTACGTCGACCGGGTCGAGACCCGACCGGTGGTCGACGAGGTGATCCCCTGCATCGTCCCCGCCGACGAGGACGGACGGCCGTGCACGGCCGAGGAGCTGCGCAACAACCCCACACCGGCGAGCGAGGCCCAGCTGCAGGAGGGTGACCGCTTCGTCTCCTTCAACGGCGAGCCGGTCAGCGACTGGCAGCAGATCCGCGAGGCGATCCGGGGCAACGGCTCGGAGGCCGCGACGCTCGGCATCGAGCGCGACGGCCAGCTGCGCGAGGTCCGGATCGTCACCGCGGTGACGCCCAGGCCGCTCGACGCCGACAACCCGGAGGACCTGACGCCGGTCGGCTTCCTGGGCGTGATGCCGGTGCAGCGGGAGGTCTTCGAGACCGGCGGACCGATCTACACCGCCGACTTCATGGCCGGCACCACGGTCCACGTCGTCGAGGCCATCGCCGAGCTCCCGGTCAGCGTCTGGCACGTCGGCCAGGCCCTCGTCGGGCTGGAGGAGCGCGACCCCGAGGGTCCGGTCAGCATCGTCGGAGGCGGGCGGATCGCCGGCGAGGTCGCCGCGTCCGACCAGTTCGTGGTCTCCGAGAAGGCCGCCACGCTCGCGACCGCGGTCGCCACCTTCAACCTGTTCATCGGGCTGTTCAACTTCATCCCGCTGCTGCCGCTCGACGGCGGCCACATCGCCAGCGCGCTGTGGGAGGCCGCACGCCGCGGCATCGCCCGGCTCCGCGGACAGCCCGACCCCGGCTACGTCGATGCCGCCAAGCTGCTCCCCGTGGCGTACGTCGTCGCCAGCGTGCTGCTGGTGATGGGGCTGGTGCTGATCGTGGCGGACATCTTCGTGCCGGTGCAGCTGCCGTTCTGAGCCCGGCCCGCGGCGGGCGCAGAATCGGCCCGGAAGGGCGGGCCTCCTAGACTGGCCGCATGACCGAGATCGACCTGGGCATGCCCGCACCGCCGCCCCCGGTGCTGGCCCCACGACGCCCGACCCGCCAGATCCGGGTCGGCAAGGTGGGCGTGGGCAGCGACCACCCGGTCTCGGTGCAGTCGATGACGACGACGCTGACCAGCGACGTCAACTCGACCCTCCAGCAGATCGCCGAGCTGACCGCCTCCGGCTGCGACATCGTGCGGGTCGCGTGCCCGAGCCAGGACGACGCCGACGCGCTCCCCGCGATCGCGCAGAAGAGCCAGATCCCGGTCATCGCCGACATCCACTTCCAGCCGAAGTACGTCTACGCCGCCATCGAGGCGGGGTGCGCGGCGGTCCGGGTCAACCCGGGCAACATCCGCAAGTTCGACGACCAGGTCAAGCAGATCGCGGCGGCCGCGAAGGACCACGGCACCTCGATCCGGATCGGCGTCAACGCCGGGAGCCTCGACAAGCGGCTGCTCGAGAAGCACGGCAAGGCGACCCCCGAGGCGCTGGTCGAGAGCGCGATGTGGGAGGCCAGCCTGTTCGAGGAGCACGGCTTCCACGACTTCAAGATCTCGGTCAAGCACAACGACCCGGTCGTCATGGTGCGGGCCTACGAGATGCTCGCCGACGCCGGCGACTGGCCGCTCCACCTCGGCGTGACCGAGGCGGGTCCTGCGTTCCAGGGCACCATCAAGTCGGCGGTGGCGTTCGGCCACCTGCTGAGCCAGGGCATCGGCGACACGATCCGGGTCTCCCTCTCCGCGCCGCCGGTCGAGGAGGTCAAGGTCGGCATCCAGATCCTCGAGAGCCTCAACCTCAAGCCGCGTCGCCTCGAGATCGTGTCGTGCCCGTCGTGCGGTCGCGCGCAGGTCGACGTCTACAAGCTGGCCGACGAGGTCACCGCCGGCCTCGACGGCCTCGAGGTCCCGCTCCGCGTCGCGGTCATGGGCTGCGTCGTCAACGGCCCGGGCGAGGCCCGCGAGGCCGATCTCGGCGTCGCCTCCGGCAACGGCAAGGGTCAGATCTTCGTCAAGGGCGAGGTCATCAAGACCGTCCCCGAGAGCCAGATCGTGGAGACCCTCATCGAGGAGGCGATGCGGATCGCCGAGGGCATGGATCCCGTCGAAGGCGGTCAGGCGAGCGTCTCGGTGTCCTAGGACCCGGCCCCGGCCACGGGGGTGATCGGCGGGGCCGGCCCAGCCGCCCGCCGCACGGTCGGCAGGGTGGGTGCCGCGGGTCGCGCCGGGCCGTAGGCTCCGGGTGTGTTGACGACCCGTCACGGCGTACGCGTCCTCAACGCGTCCGACCTCGACGCGTTCCAGCGGCTCGCCGCCCAGGACCCGGTCGTCAACGTGTTCGCCGCCTACCGTGCCCGGACCACCAACCTGGAGCCGCGCTGGCTCGGCGGCGAGGTGTGGGGCCGGTTCGTCGACGGCGAGCTCTGCGCCGCCTGCCACGTCGGCGCCAACCTGGTGCCGGTACAGGCCGGTCCCGACGACGCGCGGGTGTTCGCCGAGCGGGCCCTGGCCCGGGGCCGGACGATCACCACGATCGTCGGCCCGCAGGCCGCGGTCCGGCCGTTCTGGGAGACGGTCGCCGGGTCGTGGGGGACGCCGCGCGAGCAGCGCTGGGACCAGCCCCATCTCGAGATCAGCGGCCCGCCCGCCGTCGCCCCCGACCCGGCCGTACGCCGCACCACGATGGCCGACGCCGAGACCCTCTACCCGGCCTGCGTCGCGATGTACACCGAGGAGGTCGGCATCTCCCCGGAGTCCGGCGGCGGGGCCGACCTCTACCGGACCCGGGTGCACCAGCTCATCTCGCGCGGCTGGTCCTTCGCCCGGGTCGACGACGGCGAGGTGGTGTTCAAGGCCGAGGTCGCCTCGCTCACCCCGTACGCCGCGCAGGTGCAGGGCGTCTGGGTCGCCCCGGAGCGCCGCGGGGAGGGCCTGGGGGCCGCCGGGACGGCCGCCGTCGTCGACCACGTGCTCGCCGACCTCGCGCCGGTCGTGTCGCTCTACGTCAACGACTACAACCACGCCGCCCGACGGGTCTACGAGCAGGTGGGCTTCCGGCAGACGGCGACCTTCGCGACGGTCATGTTCTGAACGATCGACCAGCTGCTCGCCCACGGGTAACGGGTTCGCGGTCGTCGCGATCGCACCAGTAGCCTTCGCCGCATGGTCACACCCCACGGAACGGCTCGCTTCGCTCACCCTTCCGCGGGGACCCCGAGGATCCTGCGGATGTCCGGCCTCTTCGTGCGCACGCTGCGTGACGACCCCGCGGACGCCGAGGTCCCGAGCCACCGGCTGCTGGTGCGCGCCGGCTACATCCGCCGCTCAGCCCCGGGCATCTACTCCTGGCTGCCGCTGGGGCTGAGGGTGCTGCGCAACATCGAGGACATCATCCGTGAGGAGATGAACGCGATCGGCGCCCAGGAGCTGCTCTTCCCGGCGCTGCTGCCCAAGGAGCCGTACGAGGCGAGCGGCCGCTGGACCGACTACGGCGACAGCATCTTCCGGCTCCACGACCGCAAGGGCGGGGACTACCTGCTCGGGCCCACCCACGAGGAGATGTTCACCCTCGTGGTCAAGGACCTCTACAGCTCCTACAAGGACCTGCCGCTCTCGATCTACCAGATCCAGACCAAGTACCGCGACGAGGCGCGTCCGCGGGCCGGCCTGCTGCGCGGCCGGGAGTTCGTCATGAAGGACTCCTACTCCTTCGACGTCGACGACGCCGGCCTCGAGCGCTCCTACCAGGCGCACCGGGAGGCGTACGTCCGGATCTTCGACCGGCTCGGCTTCGAGTACGTCATCGTCAAGGCGACGTCCGGCGCGATGGGCGGGTCGGCGTCCGAGGAGTTCCTCGCCAAGGCCGACGTGGGAGAGGACACCTACGTCCGCTGCAGCCGGTGCGACTACGCCGCCAACGTCGAGGCCGTCGAGGTCCACGTCCCCGAGCCGGTCGACCACGCCGGCACACCGGCCGCCCACGCCGAGGACACCCCGGACACCCCGACGATCGGGACCCTGGTCGACCACCTCAACGAGCGGTTCCCCCGCGACGACCGCCCGTGGGCGGCGGCGGACACCCTCAAGAACGTGATGGTCCAGCTGGTCCACCCCGACGGCACCCGGGAGCCGCTCGCGATCGGCGTCCCCGGCGACCGCGACGTCGACCTCAAGCGGCTCGGGGGGCAGCTCGAGCCGATCGAGGTCGAGGCGATGGACGAGACCGAGATGAAGCGGCACCCCGACCTGGTCAAGGGCTACATCGGGCCGGGTGTCCTCGGCGAGGAGAGCCGCTCGGGGATCCGCTACCTCGTCGACCCGCGCGTGGTCGACGGGAGCCGCTGGGTCACCGGCGCCGACGTGCCGGGCTCCCACGTCGTCGACCTGGTCGCCGGCCGCGACTTCTCCGCCGACGGGACGATCGAGGCGGCCGAGGTGCGGGAGGGCGACGCCTGCCCGCGGTGCGGGCACACCGACGGCGGCACGCTGCACGCGGCGCGGGGCATCGAGATGGGCCACATCTTCCAGCTCGGCCGCAAGTACGCCGAGGCGCTGGACCTCAAGGTGCTCGACGAGAACGGCAAGCTCGTCACGGTCACGATGGGGTCCTACGGCATCGGGCCGTCCCGGGGCGTGGCGGCGATCGCCGAGAACACCCTCGACGACCTCGGACTGTGCTGGCCGCGGGAGGTCGCCCCGGCCGATGTCCACCTCGTGGCGGCGGGCAAGGACGGCGCCGTCTTCGAGGCGGCAGCGCGGCTGGCCGAGGACCTCGCGGCCCGCGGGCTCACCGTGCTCTACGACGACCGCACCGGCAAGGTCAGCCCGGGCGTGAAGTTCAAGGACGCCGAGCTGATCGGCGTCCCGACGATCGTGACGGTGGGCCGCGGGCTGGCCGACGGCGTCGTGGAGGTCCGCGACCGGGCCAGCGGCGCCCGGCAGGACGTCGCGGTGGCGGAGGCCGTCGACCACCTGGTCGGCGTGGTCCGGGGTGGCTGAGCCCCCGCGCCGGCGGCCGCCGGGCGTCGAGGCGGTGATCTTCGACTGGGGCGGAACGCTCACCCGCTGGCACGACGTCGACTTCCACGCCGAGTCGCTCGCGCTGGCCGAGGCGGTCGCCCGGACCCCGTCGCCCGAGGACGACCACCACGCCTGGGCCGCACGGCTGCACGCCGCCGGCGACACGATCTGGGGGCGCAGCCGCGACCACCAGCGGAGCTCGACCATCGCCGACCTCTTCGACGAGGCCGGGCTCGACCACGACCCGGTCCTGCTCGACGCCTACTACGCGTTCTGGGAGCCGCACACCGCCACCGACCCCGAGGTCCGCCCGCTGTGGGAGGAGCTGCGGGGGAGGGGGATCAAGGTCGGCGTGCTGTCCAACACGATCTGGCCGCGCGCCTGGCACGAGGGCTTCTTCCGCCGCGACGGCGTCCTCGACCTCGTCGACGGCGACGTCTACACCAGCGAGATCCCGTGGACCAAGCCGTCCCCGCACGCCTTCGAGGCGGCGATGGCCGCCGTCGGCGCCACCGACCCCGCACGGTGCGTCTACGTCGGCGACCGGCTCTTCGACGACGTCTGGGGCGCCACCCATGCCGGGATGCGGGCCGTGCACGTGCCCCACAGCCGGATCCCCGGCAACCAGGTCGGCCACACCGAGGGCACGCCGGACGCGACGGTCGAGACCCTGGCCGAGGTCGCCGGGGTCGTCGCCCGCTGGGCCTGACCGCACGGAATTTCACCCGGACGGGTCTCGCCACCGGGGCAGACCTGCGGCAGGGTGGGCCGAGTTGCCGGCCGGAGGGTCGGCGGGACGCCGCCCTCGGAGGTGGCCTGCACCGAAAGGACCCCTGCATGCACGTCACCACCCGTCTGCGACGGACGGCCGCCTGCGCCGTCAGCGTCGCCGCCCTGTCCCTGGTCGGCCTGCCGGGGACGGCCGAGGCCGTCGTCGTCGCAGGTGACGACGCCTGCTTCGAGCCGGCCGACGCCCCCGCATCGGCCTCGGCGCGTGGCGGCTTCGGCCCCGACACCCGCCCCGTCACGCTCGAGGAGCAGCGGGCGATCGCCCGCCGCACCGACCGGCTGGTCGCGAGCAGCCCCCGCGCCCAGGCAGCGGGAGCGGCGATCCCGGTCCACGTCCACGTGATGGCGGCCGAGGACGGCACGGGCAACGTCACCAACTCGCAGATCCGGCGCCAGGTCGCCGTCCTCAACAAGACGTACGCGGGTGACGAGTCGGGCTCCGCGGCCGACACCGGCTTCACCTTCTCGCTCGCGAGCATCGACCGCTTCCGCAACGACACGTGGCACAAGGACAGTGCGTCCGCGCAGTACCGCAGGCAGACCCGCCAGGGTGGCGCCGGTGCCCTGAACATGTGGCTGGTCGACTTCAAGTACCTCGGCATCGCCACCTTCCCGTGGGACTACCAGAAGCAGCCGGGCATCGACGGCATCCGGGTGCACTTCGACTCCCTGCCCGGTGGCTCGATCGCCAACTTCAACCTCGGCGAGACCGCCACCCACGAGGCGGGCCACTGGCTCGGGCTCTACCACACCTTCCAGGGTGGCTGCACCGAGCTCAACGACGAGGTCACCGACACCCCCGCCCAGAGCAGCCCGACCAGCGGCTGCCCGCAGGGTCGCGACTCCTGCCCGCTGCCCGGGCTCGACCCGATCCACAACTACATGGACTACTCCTTCGACAGCTGCTACACCGAGTTCACCGGCGGCCAGGGCACCCGGATGGACGACATGTGGGCCGCCTACCGGAGCTGACCACCGGCGACAGCACGCCGCTCGCGACGTCGGCGGGCGACCACCGCGCGCGGGCCACGACCCCACTGCAGGAACATGCAATGCAGAAAGGTGGGGAAGCGGCCTGCTCGCACTCCCGCCCGACGGACTGCACACTTGTGCAGGTGGGATCTGGACGCCGTCCCCACCCGTGCGTCGAGGTCCCGAACGTGTCAGCGGTCCGCGTGCTCACCCGCACCGGGGAAGATCTCGGGGCTTCCTCGGAAGGTGAGCTCGCGGACCGCTGTCTGCGTCAGGGCGGTGACCGCCCACCGGCGGTCGGAGCCGCTGGTCTGGCCGACCAGCCACGCGTACGTCTCCGCGCAGGACTGCTCCACCTCCAGGGCCGCCCGGGTGACCTGGGCCGGCGTGTCCAGCGGCTCCGGCAGCTCGTAGGCGGACTCGGCGGCGACCGGCTCGACCCCCCGGTCGAGCAGCCGCGCGGTGAGCTGGTCGCGACGCGCCCGGTGGGTCGTGTAGCCGGCGGTGATGTCGGTGAACAGGGTCGGCGTCGCCGACGCCGAGGTCCGGGCGCCGAGGGTGCCGTAGACGTGCAGCGCGGCGTGCTCGGCCGCCAGCGCCCGCTGCTGCGCGGTGACGGGGCTCATCGCGACCCTCCGGCCGCGTCGGCGGCCAGCTGCTGGGCGACCGCGGCCGACATCGTCGCCAGGAGCGCTGCCAGGGCACCGCTACGCGCCGAGACCGCGGCCTCGGCGAGGTGGCGCTGGAGCCCGGTCTCCTCACGGCGCAGCCGATCGCGCAGGGTGGGCAGCGGCCCGCGCACTCGCTGCGGCCGCGCGTGGTCGGTCGCCTCCAGCGCCTCGAGGTGGGCGGTGTGCAGCTCGCGCCACGGCGCCACCGCGTCTGCGAGCGGGCGACCTCGTCGGGCGATGCCGCCCACGAGGGCGAGGGCGGCGGTCAGGTCGTCGACCACGCGTCGTACGAGCACGGAGTCCGGGTCCTTGTTCGGCTCCGTCCCCTCGGCGTCCGGCGTCGGAGTCGTGCCGGCGGGCTCGTCGGACGGCGGCTCGGGCGAGCAGCCGGCGGCCGTGATCCCGACGAGCAGGCCGAGGACGCCTCGCCGGGACGCGCGGGCGGCGAGGTGTCGGGTCACGGCGCCGACCCTATCGCCGGGAACACGCTGGTGGACGCGGGGTGCGGCCCCGCTCAGGCCCCTGCGGAGCAGCCGCTATCGTGGAGTTTCTTCCAATTGCACAAAGGAGGCAGCCCCCCGTGAGCAGCGCCAGGAACGACGCCGTCCGTGACCGGATCGAGGCGGAGCTCACCGAACCCCTGAGTGCCCAGGGCCTCGACGTCGAGGCCGTCGAGGTCACCCCCGTGGCCAAGCGCCGCATGGTCCGCGTGGCCGTCGACAAGGACGGCGGCGTCACCCTCGACGACGTCGCCGACGCCACCCGCGAGGTCTCCAGGGTGCTCGACGAGTCAGACGCGATGGGCGAGGAGCCCTACACGCTCGAGGTGACCTCGCGTGGCGTCGACCGGCCGCTGACCCTTCCCCGCCACTGGCGCCGCAACGCCGATCGCCTGGTCACGGTGACGACGACGACCGGTGAGGTGCTGACCGGGCGGATCCTGGACTCCGACGACGCCGCGGCCCGGCTCGACGTGAGCGGCAAGCAGCGCGAGGTCGGCTACGACGAGGTCGCGAAGGCCCTGGTGCAGATCGAGTTCAACCGTCCCGGCGCGAAGGAGGCCTGATGGACATCGACCTCAACATCCTGCGGATGCTCGAGCGGGAGAAGGAGATCTCCTTCGACGTGCTCGTCGAGGCCATCGAGCAGGCCCTGCTCACGGCGTACCACAAGACGCCGGGTGCGCGGGAGCAGGCGCGGGTCGAGCTCGACCGCACGTCGGGACACGTCACGGTCTGGGCCGCGGAGGTCGACGACGACGACCAGGTGGTCGGCGAGTACGACGACACCCCGGACGGGTTCGGCCGGATCGCCGCGACCACCGCGAAGCAGATCATGCTGCAGCGGCTGCGCGACGCCGAGGACGACATCAGGTTCGGGGAGTTCTCCGGCAAGGAGGGCGACATCATCTCGGGCGTGATCCAGCAGGGTCGCAACCCCGACGACGTGATGGTCGACCTCGGCAAGCTCGAGGCGCTGTTGCCGCTGGGGGAGCGCGCCCCGGGTGAGCAGTACACCCACGGCACCCGCATCAAGTGCATCGTGGTGTCCGTGCGCAAGGGCATGCGCGGTCCCCAGATCACGCTGTCGCGCTCCCACCCGAGCCTGGTCAAGAAGCTGTTCGCGCTGGAGGTCCCCGAGATCGCCGACGGGTCGGTCGAGATCGCCGCGATCGCCCGCGAGGCCGGCCACCGCACCAAGATCGCGGTCAAGTCCACCGTCCCCGGGGTCAACGCCAAGGGCGCCTGCATCGGGCCGATGGGGCAGCGGGTCCGCAACGTGATGTCGGAGCTGCACGGCGAGAAGATCGACATCGTCGACTGGTCCGACGACCCGGCGCAGATGGTCGCCCACGCGCTCTCGCCCGCCCGGGTCACCTCGGTGCAGGTGGTCTCGGAGGCCGAGCGGTCGGCGCGGGTGATCGTGCCGGACTTCCAGCTCTCGCTGGCCATCGGCAAGGAGGGCCAGAACGCGCGGCTCGCCGCCCGGCTCACCGGCTGGCGGATCGACATCCGCTCCGACGACGAGTCGACCAGCGACGACTGAGCAGGCGACGCGGCGCGTCAGGTCGCGACCGGGGGACGAGGTCGCGCGAGCGCGTCGGGACCCGGTGAGAGCCGCAGGGCGCGAGCGTCAGGACGCCGTCGCCGGGACCGGCAGCAGCCCGAGCTGGAGCAGCGAGTCCACGTACGGCCAGTGGTGCCGCTCGGTGGCCACGAGCCCGTCGGAGAGCTCCAGCACCACGACCCAGCGGAGGTCGATCGACCCGTACGTGGCAGGCAGCTCGGTCGCCTCGGTCCGCAGCAGCAGCCGGTCGACCTCCCCCAGGTGGAGGGCCGCGGTGTTGGTCCCGGTCATCCGCACCTCCGCGACCGCGCGGTCGCCCTCCGCCACGGTGCCCTCGAGCTGCAGGCCCAGGTCCGGGAAGCTGCCCACGAAGGTCGGGAGTGCGTCGCGCCAGGCCGCCACGGGCACCGGCGAGTCCGGGCCGTGGGGGTGCACGACCGCGCCGGGTGCGTAGCACGCCATCAGCAGGTCGACGTCGTGGACGTCCCAGGCCGTCACCAGTCGCTGCACGACCTCAGGGACGCTCATCGCGCATCCCCATGATCCCGAAGGGCATCGGCAGCTGCAGGCAGCAGCCGTAGCGCCAGCCGGACCACGCCAGGCTCCGGCCCAGCGCCTCTAGAATTCCGTCCAATGTCCTCATCGGAGCCTCCCTCAGCGGCGTCTTCGGTGCACCGTCGCACCGGGGAGCGCGACGTCGCGTCGGGGAGATCCCCCAACCCCGGCCCCCACCTCGTCGGTCGCGAGGTCGAGCTGCTCCGCCTGGCCTCGCTGCTCGAGACCGCCCGGGACGGGCATGGCGGTGTCCTGCTGCTCGAGGGCGAGGCGGGCATCGGCAAGACCACGCTGCTGGACGTGGCGGCCGCGCGGGCCGAGGGCTTCCTGGTGCTGCGCGCCACGGGCGTGGAGGCGGATGCCGTGCTGCCGTACGGCGGCCTGCTGGAGCTGCTCGCACCGCTGCGGGACCGCGCCCCGGCGCTGCCCGTGGGGCAGGCTGCGGCGCTGGCCCGGGTGCTGGGGTGGGACCGGGCCGCGGACGGCCCGGTCGACCGGTTCCTCGTCGCAGCGGCGACGCTGTCCCTGCTCGCCGAGGCCGCGGCGGCGGGACCGGTGCTGGTCCTCGTCGACGACCTGATGTGGCTCGACCGCGAGTCGGTCTCGGCGCTGCTCTTCGCGGTGCGGCGGCTCGGACAGGACCGGGTCGCCGTGCTGCTGGCCACCCGCGATGGCGTGGTCCCGGCGGGCCTGCTCGACGGGCTTCCCGTGCTGGCGGTCCCGGGGCTCGACGAGGGCGACACCCGGCGGATGCTCGGCGGTGTCACCGACGACGTGGCCCGGAGGCTGCACGGCGCAACGGGCGGCAACCCGCTGGCGCTGCGGGAGGTCGCCGGGCAGATCACGGGAGCGCAGCGTGCCGGCGGTGCGGAGCTCCCCGACCCGCTCCCGGTCGGTGGCAGGGTCGGGCTCGCCCTCGACGCCACCCTCGCGGCGCTCCCGCCCGCGGCCGCGCGCGCCGTCCTGCTCACCGCGCTGCACCCGCAGCCGGCCGACCCGGTGGTGGCGGCGGCGCTGAGCGAGAGCGCGGTCGAGCCGGCGGCGGCGTTCGACGCGGCGGTCGACCACGGCGTGCTGCGACCGATGCCCGGCGGCGGCCACGACTTCCGGCACCCGCTGCTCCGCGCCGCCGCCGTACGGCGCGCCACGGCGACCGAGCGGCGCGACGCCCACCGGCTGCTCGCGGCGGCGTCGCCAGCGGCGGCCGCGGACCCGCTCGCGCTGTGGCACCTCGCGAGCGCCGCGGACGCTCCCGACGAGGAGCTCGCGGGCCGGCTGGAGGAGCTCGCCTCGCGCAGCCGCAGCAGGACCGGCTCGACCGCGGCCTCGGTGGCCCTCGAGCGCGCGGCCTGGCTGACGCCGGACCCGGGCCGGGCGGCCTCCCGGCGGGCAGCGGCCGCGTACGACGCGTTCGTGGGCGGCGACGTGGACCGGACCCGGCGGCTGGCGCGGCTGGTGCTGGACCGCGACGACTGTCCGGAGCAGGCGCGCGCCACGGCCGGCTTCGCCCTCGGGATGCTGGAGCAGTACGCCGGGTCCGTGCCCGCGGCCGCCTCGCTGCTCGCGCAGGCAGCCGCCTCGGCCGACGACGCCCTCCGCGTGGCCGTGCTCGGCGAGCTGGCCATGACCGGGTTCCGGCTGGGCGACCTGGCGACCGTCGACGCCTGCGCGGCGCAGATCGCCGACGCGGCGGACGAGGCCCGGCCGGACCACCTGCTCTGGCGGGAGTTCACCTCGGGAATCGCCCTCGTCGTGCGCGGCGACCACGAGGCCGGCCGCGAGCGGCTCCGGGGGGTGGTCGCGCTGGTCCCGGGCCTCCCGGACCGGGAGGCGCCCCTGGCGCTGCTCCTCCTGGCGCTGTCGACGGCGTTCCTCGGTGACGTCCGGCCCGCGATGGAGAGCGGGGAGCGGCTGCTCGCGGAGGTCCGCCGGCAGGGAGCCATGGGGATGCTGGTCCCCACGCTCGCGATCGTCGCGGCGGGCCGCGCCTGGCTGGGCGACCACGCCGGCGCGTTCGCCGATGCCGGCGAGGCGGTGGAGCTCGGGACGCACCTGGGCTACGTCGCCGACGTCGCGGTTGCCGAGGGGACCCTGGCCTGGCAGCTGGCGGCCCGGGGTCGGCACCCGGAGGCCACGGCGGCCCTGGCGCGGGCGCGCGGCCTCACCGACCGCGCCGGCACCACGGCGGTGGCGGCCCACCTCGCGGTGACCGCTGCCTTCTGCGCGCTCAGCCGCGACGACCCCGCCGGAGTGGTGGCGGAGCTCGAGCCGCGGCTCGAGCTGGACGGGGGCGTGGGGGCCATGGGGGAGCCGCTCGGCGTCGCGCCGCTGCTGGTGGAGGCGTACGTCGCGCTGGCCCGCCGCGACGAGGCCCGGGCGCTGGCCGGTCGGCTGGAGGCGGTCACCCCCGCCTCGGCGCCGGCCCCCCACCGTGCCCTCTGCCTGCGCACCCGGGGCCTGGTTGCCGCCCGGGACGACGAGTCGGTGACGGCGTACGAGGCGGCCCTCGGGGCGCACGCCGAGGCGCCGGAGGTCTTCGAGCGCGCCCGCACCACCCTGCTGCTCGGTCAGCGGCTGCGGCGAGCCGGTCAGCGGGTGTCGGCGCGGGAGCGGCTCCGGGAGGCGCAGCAGGCGTTCGTCGGCATGGACCTCACGGGGTGGGCGGAGCGGGCCGCCGACGACCTGGCGGCCTCCGGTGCCAGGCGCCGCCGGGCGGACGAGCCGGCGGACGCGTCGCTCACCTCGCAGGAGACGAGGGTCGCGCGCCTCGTCGCCGAGGGCCTGACCAACCGCGAGGTCGCCGCCGCCCTGTTCCTCAGCCCGAGGACCGTGGAGCACCACCTCGGGAGCGTGTTCCGCAAGCGCGGCTGGCGCTCGCGCTCCGAGCTGGTGCGGGCGATGGCGGGCGGTCCAGCCGGCTGACCCGGGCCGTCACGGCAGCCGAAGCAGCGCCGTGGCCACAGCCCCGGCGACCACCGCGGCGGGGAGCGGGGCGCCGCGCCACCGGACGACCCCCGCGGCCGCGACGCCGACCAGCTGTCGCCAGTCGAGCTCGGACCACCCCGGCCCAGCCACCTCGACCACCACCAGGGCCGCGAGCAGGGTCGGGGCCATCAGGCCCACCACGGTCCGGAGCGCCGGGGGCAGCGGCCGGGCGCCGAGCACGAGTGGGCCGGCGGCCTTCATCAGCCAGGTCGCCACGGTGACGGCGAGCAGCGAGAGCCAGATCCTCATGGCTCACCCTCGCGTACGTCGTCGTCGCGGGCCGTGCGGGTGGCGCCGACCAGGGCGCCCGCGGTGCCGGCCAGCAGGGCGTACCCGGGCTCGGTGACCAGCAGCATGGTGCCCGCGATCGCGGCCCCGCATCCGGCTGCGAGCAGCGCGCCGGGCGAGCGGCGCACCTCGTCCATCGCGAGCAGCAGGAAGAACGCCGGGAACACCACGTCCGCCCCGATCGCGTAGAGGAGCTGCGGGGAGGGCTGGGCCAGGACGCCCACGGCGGTGCCGCTCACCCAGCAGATCCACTGCGGCGCGGTGGCACCGACCAGCCGCGGGGCGTCGAACCGGCCGCCACCGCGGTGGGCCAGCACGAAGGAGGGGTCGGCCAGCGCCTGGGCGTGCAGCGCCCGGCGCAGCCGCCCGCCGCTGAGGCTGTCGTTGAGCGCGACGCTCATCACGATGTAGCGGGCGTTGATCAGCACCGACGACGACACGGCGGCCACCGCGCTCCCGGAGGCCAGGGTCGTGAGCAGGGCGAACTGGGCGGCACCGGTGAACGCCAGCATCGAGAACGTCACCGGTGCCCAGAAGCCCCACCCGGCCTGGGCGGCGGCCGCGCCGTAGGACAGCGCCAGGACCAGCGTCGCCGCCGCGGGCCCGGCGCCGTCGCGGACGCCGCTGGCGAAGGAGGCGCGCCCCGCCGTCACGTCGGGCTTCCGGAGCCCGGGTGGATGCCGGCGTGGCGGGCGTAGTGGCGGCGTGCGCGGGCGCGGTTGCCGCAGTCGGCCGAGCTGCACCAGACGCGCGAGCCGTTGCGGCTCCGGTCGAGGAACAGCCAGCCGCAGTCGTCGTCCCGGCACTGCCGCAGCCGGCCCGCGTCCTCGTGGACCAGCAGGTCCCAGGCCTCGACGGCGAGCCGGGCGGGGAGGTCGGCGAAGGTCCGCCCGGGGACCGACCACTCCAGCGGCATCACCCGGGCGATCGCCACCTGCTCGCGACCCAGGGCGGCCAGGACGCGATCCTGCAGGTCGGCCAGCACCGCCGCGCCGGGGCGGCGTCCGAGCGCGACCGGCTGCAGCACCCGGTGGAGCAGCTCCCGGAGGTCGCGGACCCGGGCAGCGGCCAGGTCGGCTCGCTCGCTGCTCCCGACCCCGGTGGCGCGGTCGACCAGTCCCGCGTACGCCGCCCACCGCACCAGCGCGGCGCCGTCGGGGATCCGGTCGACGGTCCGCTGCGGGTCCAGCCGCCAGCCCACCGTGTTGACCAGGTCGAGCGCCGGGTGGTTGCCGATCAGCTCGCTGTGCCCGCCGGCCGTGGGGGGCGGTGCGTCCTCCTGCTCCACCATCCCGCAACTCTAACAAGCAAAACGCAAATGGCTCGTCAGGGGTCCGCCGGGTGGCCCCCGCCGGACGTGCTGCCGGTTGCCGGTTCGATAAACGTGGGACGGACCGGCTAAGGTTGTGGGCGGTGGCCAGCCTTCCGACAACCCCTGCCCGGACCCCGGTCCGGACCTGCATCGGATGTCGGGAACGGGCCGCCAAGCGCGAGTTGTTGCGTGTCGTCGTCGGCACGGGCAGCGACGGCCGACCGGCCGCCGTCCCGGATCCCGACGGCACGGCACCGGGCCGAGGAGCACACCTGCACCCCACGTCCGCGTGCTTCGACCTCGCGGTGCGCAGGCGAGCGTTCTCCCGTGCCCTCCGGGCCGGGGAGGGGCTGGCCGGCACGCCGGTGGGGGACTACCTTGCTTCGCGCGACACCTGACCGACCGACAGAGACTGGAGCAGCAGCTCATGAGCACTCGATGAGCACCTCGCGATGAGCTCCTTCGCGATGAGCACCGCCCACCAGGAACCACCAACGGTCTGAGAGTCACCCCGGACGCCGGGTCTCAGGCCAGAAGGAGAAACGTGGCCAAGACCCGAGTCCACGAACTCGCCAAGGAGTTCGGAGTCGAGAGCAAGTTCGTTCTCGAGAAGTTCAAGGAGATGGGGGAGTTCGTCAAGTCGGCGAGCTCGACCGTCGAGCTGCCCGCCGAGATGCGCTTCCGCAAGGAGTACGGCGACCAGCTGAAGGCCGCCGCCCCGGCACCCGCTCCCGCCGAGACGGCGCCGGCGGCCCCGAAGCCGGCGCCTGCGCCGACCCCCGCGGCGGAGCCTGCCGCGCCCGCGGCCGCAGAGGCCCCCGCCGCGACGTCGGCCCCCCGCCCCGGCCCCAAGCCCGGACCGGCCAAGAAGGCCGCGCCCGAGCCCGAGCCCGAGGCCGAGGAGCCGCCCGCGGCCGAGCCCGAGGCACCTGCTGCCGAGGAGCCGCCCGCGGCCGAGGAGACGTCGGCGCCGAAGCCGGCTGCGCCACGCCCCGGCCCCAAGCCGCAGAGCCCCGGCCCCCGCCCCGTCGGCCGGTCCGGCACCCCGCGGCCCGGCAACAACCCGTTCGCGTCCAGCCAGGGCATGGGCCGTCGCCCGGCGCCCGCGCCCCGCGAGGGTGGCCAGGACGACACCCGTCCGCCCCGTCCGCCCGCCGGTGGGCGGCCCGGCATGCCGCGCCCCAACCCGGCGATGATGCCCAAGTCGCCCGCTGCCTTCGGCAGCGGTCCCGGCGCCCGCCCGGCCCCCGGTCGCGGCGGTCCCGGCGGTCCCGGTGGTGGCCGCGGTGGCGGCGCCCCGGCCCGGGGTCGTGGCGGTCCCGGTGGCCCTCCCGGCGCAGGTGCCGGTGCTCCCGGACGCGGCGGCTTCGGCGGTCCTCCGGGACGTGGCCGTCCCGGTGGCCGTGGCCAGACCCAGGGCGCCTTCGGTCGTCCCGGTGGCCCCTCGCGCCGTGGGCGCAAGTCCAAGCGGGCGCGTCGCCAGGAGTTCGAGGCCATGCAGGCCCCGACGATCGGCGGGGTGCGCGTCCGCAAGGGCGACGGCGAGACCGTACGGCTCCCGCGCGGCGCGTCCCTCACGGACTTCGCCGAGCGGATCAACGTCGACGCCGCAGCGCTGGTGCAGATGCTGTTCTCGCTCGGCGAGATGGTGACGGCGACCGAGTCCGTCAACGACGAGACCTTCGAGCTGCTCGCCGAGGAGCTCAACTACGTCGTGCAGATCGTGTCCCCGGAGGACGAGGACCGCGAGCTGCTGGAGTCGTTCGACCTCGAGTTCGGTGAGGACGAGGGCGACGAGGCCGACCTCACCGCACGGCCGCCGGTCGTGACCGTGATGGGCCACGTCGACCACGGAAAGACCAAGCTCCTCGACGCGCTGCGCAGCGCCAACGTCGTCGCCAAGGAGGCCGGTGGCATCACCCAGCACATCGGTGCCTACCAGGTCGCGACCGAGGTCGACGACAACGAGCGTCGGATCACCTTCATCGACACCCCGGGTCACGAGGCGTTCACCGCCATGCGTGCCCGCGGTGCGCAGGCGACCGACATCGCGGTGCTGGTGGTCGCGGCCAACGACGGCGTGATGCCGCAGACGGTCGAGGCGCTCAACCACGCCAGGGCCGCCGAGGTCCCGATCGTGGTCGCGGTCAACAAGATCGACCTCCCCGAGGCCGACCCGACCAAGGTCCGCGGCCAGTTGACCGAGTACGGCCTGGTGCCCGAGGAGTACGGCGGCGACACCATGTTCGTCGACGTCTCGGCCAAGTCCGAGCTCAACCTCGAGTCGCTGCTCGAGGCGATCGTGCTGACGGCCGACGCCTCGCTCGACCTGCGGGCCAACCCCACGCAGGACGCACAGGGCCTCGTGGTCGAGGCGCACCTCGACCGCGGTCGTGGTCCGGTGGCGACCGTGCTGGTCCAGCGCGGAACGCTGCGGGTCGGCGACTCGATCGTGGCCGGTCCGGCGTACGGCCGGGTGCGCGCGATGCTCGACGAGCACGGCGACAACATCGAGGAGGCCTACCCGTCGCGTCCCGCGATGGTGCTCGGCCTCACCGCGGTGCCCGGCGCCGGCCAGAACTTCATCGTGGTCGACGACGACCGGATGGCGCGTCAGATCGCGGAGAAGCGCGAGGCGCGCGAGCGCGCGGCCATGCAGGCCAAGCGTCGGGTGCGTCGTACGCTCGAGGACTTCATGGCCTCGATGGAGAAGGGCGAGAGCCAGGAGCTCAACCTGATCCTGAAGGGCGACGTCTCCGGTTCGGTCGAGGCCCTCGAGGACTCGCTGGCCCAGATCGACGTGGGCGAGGAGGTCAGCCTCCGGGTCATCGACCGCGGCGTCGGCGCGATCACCGAGACCAACGTCGACCTCGCCGCCGCCTCCGACGCGATCATCATCGGGTTCAACGTCCGCCCGCAGGGCAAGGCGACCGAGATGGCCGACAAGGAGGGCGTGGAGATCCGGTACTACACCGTGATCTACCAGGCGATCGAGGAGATCGAGGCCGCGCTCAAGGGCATGCTCAAGCCCGAGTACGAGGAGCAGGTGCTGGGCCAGGCGGAGATCCGCGAGATCTTCCGCTCCTCCCGCACCGGCAACATCGCGGGCTGCATGGTCACCAGCGGCGTGATCCGCCGCAACGCCAAGGTCCGCCTGCTGCGCGACGGTGCGGTGGTCCAGGACAACGTGGACCTCGCCTCGCTGCGCCGCGAGAAGGACGACGTCTCGGAGGTCCGCGAGGGCTTCGAGTGCGGTCTGGTGCTCCGGAACTACCAGGACATCAAGATCGGTGACGTCGTGGAGGCGTTCGAGATGCGCGAGATCCCGCGCGACTGACGGTTTGCCACAGGTGCAGGTTTCCCCGGTGAGCCGGGGAAACCTGCACTTCCCGGCCGTTGCCACAAGTGCATGAGTCCCCGGTGAGCCGGGGACTCCGACACCCGAGGAACACGACATGAGCAGCACCAACCCGCGGGTCAGGAAGGTCGCCGACCGGATCCGCGTCATCGTCGCCGAGATGCTCGAGCGACGCATCAAGGACCCGCGGCTGGGGTTCGTGACCGTGACCGACGTGCGGGTCACCGGTGACACCCAGCAGGCCACCGTCTTCTACACGGTCCTCGGCGAGGAGGGCGCACTCGAGCACACGGCCGCGGCGCTCGAGTCGGCGCGGGGCCTGCTGCGCTCCGAGGTCGCCAAGCAGCTCGGCATGCGGCACGCGCCGACCCTCACCTTCGTCCACGACGCGCTCCCCGAGAACGCCCGCCACCTCGACGAGGTGCTGGCCCGGGCCCGGGCGCAGGACGAGGAGGTCGCCGCCCGGCGCGGCTCGGCGTACGCCGGCGACGAGGACCCCTATCGCAAGCCGCGCCCTGCCGACGACGAGGACGACCACGAGGACGAGCCGGGCGCGTGAGCGAGCCCCGGCCCGGGCTGGTCGTCGTCGACAAGCCCGGCGGACTGACCTCCCACGGCGTCGTGGCGCGGGTGCGCCGGCTCGCCGGCACCCGCAAGGTCGGGCACGCCGGCACCCTCGACCCGATGGCGACCGGCGTCCTGGTGGTCGGCATCGGCCGGGCGACCCGGCTGCTCGGCCACCTGATGCTGACCGAGAAGGCGTACGACGCGACCGTCCGGCTCGGCGTCACCACGACGACCGACGACGCCGAGGGCGAGGTCGTCGCGACGGCGGACGCCGGTGTGCTCGACGAGGAGCAGGTGCGGGCGGCGTTCGCGGCGCTCACGGGCGAGATCGAGCAGGTGCCCTCGGCGGTGTCGGCGATCAAGGTCGACGGCAAGCGCGCGTACGCGCGGGTGCGCGAGGGCGAGGACGTCCGGCTCGCCGCCCGGCGCGTGACCGTCCACGAGCTCACGGTCCGCGACGTCCGCGGTGCCGAGGTGGACCTGTCGCTGCGCTGCTCGAGCGGCACCTACGTCCGCGCGATCGCCCGCGACGCCGGCGCCGCGCTCGGCGTCGGCGGCCACCTGACCGCGCTGCGGCGGACCGCGGTCGGGCCGTTCGGCCTCGACCGGGCCCACACCCTGGAGCAGCTCCAGGACGACCTCGCGCTGGTCACCATCGCCGACGCGGCGCGCGCCGGCTTCCCCACCCTCGACCTCGACGAGCAGCAGGCGGCGGACGTCCGCGTCGGGCGCAGGATCGCCGTCGACCTGCCGGCGGTCGGGCCGGTCGCGGTGTTCGCGCCGGACGGCGAGTTCCTGGCCCTCTACGAGCAGGCGGGCGAGCTGGCCCGGGCGGTGGCCGTCTTCACCGGTTGACCGGGAGCCGCCTGCCCGTGGATAGGGTCGTCCCCGTGCAGGTCTGGCGATCCCTCGACGACGTCCCGGCGGACACCGGTCCGGCCGTGGTGACCGTCGGCAACTTCGACGGTGTCCACCTCGGTCACCGGTCGGTCGTGGCCCGGGCCCGTGAGCTCGCCGACCGGGCGGGGCAGCAGGTCGTGGCGGTCACGTTCGACCCGCACCCGATGGCGGTGCTGCGCCCCGACCACGCGCCGTCCGCGCTCACGACCATCGAAGTCCGCACCGCCCTGCTCGGCGACGCGGGTGTGGACGCCGTGCTGGTGCTGCCCTTCTCCCGCGAGATGGCGGCCTGGTCGCCGCTCGAGTTCGTCGACCGGGTCCTGGTCGGTGCGTTGCACGCTGCGGCGGTCGTGGTGGGCGCCAACTTCCGCTTCGGCGCCAGGGCGGCGGGCGACGTCGCGCTGCTGCGCGACGTGGGGGAGGGGCGCGGCTTCACGGTCGTGGGCCTCGAGCTCGACGGCGGACCCCAGGTGTGGTCCTCGACGTACGTCCGGACCTGCCTCGTCGAGGGCGACGTGGCCGGTGCGGCGGAGGCGCTGGGTCGCCCGTTCGCCGTCCGTGGCCGGGTGGTCGAGGGTGACCGCCGAGGTCGCGACCTGGGCTACCCCACGGCCAACGTCCCGCTGCCGGCCGGCACCGCCGCTCCCGCCGACGGCGTGTACGCCGGCTGGCTGCTCCGTCCCCGCACGGGTGACCGGTGGCCGGCCGCCATCAGCGTCGGCACCAATCCCACCTTCGCCGGTGAGCGGGAACGCCGGGTGGAGGCGTACGCGCTGGACCGGGACGACCTCGAGCTCTACGGCGACGAGGTCGAGGTCGCCTTCGTGGAGCGGTTGCGCGGCATGACCGCCTTCGACGACGTCGACGCGCTGCTCGAGACGATGGCCGACGACGTACGCCGTACCCACGCGGCGCTGGGGGCCTGATGGCGCGCCGCCAGTGGGAGCGCGAGATCGAGCCGTGGTTTCTCCGCAACGGGCTGCCCTACTTCGTGCCGGCGGAGCGGGAGCGCGTGCGGCGGGCACTGCGGCCGCGCAAGGTCGTGCCGCTCCTGGTGCTGGTGGCGCTCGCGGCGGCGCTGGCCGCCGGTGCGCTGACGTGGGAGACCCAGGAGACGGCGGTCGCCCCGGCGACCCTCAGCCTGCTGCTGGTGCTGGCCGCCTTCGCCTACGCCGTGACCGCCCTGCGCGCCCGGCCGATCCTGGCGTGGGCCCTGCGGCGCACCCGCGGCAGCCTGCGTCAGCTGCTGCCGATGGTCACCCGGGCGCTGCCGCTGCTGCTGCTCTTCATCACGTTCCTCTTCATCAACGCCGAGGTCTGGCAGCTCTCGGCGACCCTCGACGGCTCCGTGCTGTGGCTGACGCTGCTGCTGTTCGGCACCATCGCGGTCGGGTTCCTGCTGGTCCGGCTCCCCGAGGAGGTGGACCGGGTCGACGACTTCATCGACGTCGACCTCGTCCGTCGCGCCACCCGGTCGACGCCGATCGAGCAGCCGGTCGGCGAGCTGCTGGACAGGGAGGGCGACGACTTCGAGGCGCACCGCTACGGCGACGTCCCGGGCTACGAGCGCTGGAACCTGATCCTGGTCCTGCTGGTCACCCAGGCCGCCCAGGTGCTGCTGCTCGCGGTCGCGGTGCTGGGCTTCTTCATGCTCTTCGGCGGCATCGTGATGACGCCCGAGGTGCAGGCGGCCTGGACGGGGGAGGCGCGGGTCGAGGAGTTCGCGAACCTCGGCAACCTCTCGGTCGAGCTGGTCCAGGTGTCGGTGTTCCTGGCGGCCTTCTCCGGCCTCTACTTCGCCGTGGCCGTGATGACCGACGAGACCTACAAGGAGCAGTTCTTCAAGGAGGTGCTCGAGGAGCTGGAGCGGGCGGTCGGCGTACGCGCCGGCTACCTCGCCCTGCAGGACGCGACGACCGACGCCGGGAGCGACCAGGCTCCCGACGCCGGTCGGTGATCCGGGAGGGTCAGTCCGCGTCGAGGTCCTGCTCGACGAGACCGGCGATGGTGTCGAGCGCGGCCTGGTCGTCGCTCTCGACCTCGACGGTGTCGCCGTTCTTGGCACCGAGGGTCATGATCATCAGCGAGGAGCTGGCGTCGACGCCGTTGATGGTGACGTCGGCGCCGAGCTCACCGGCCTTCTCGGCGATGATCGCGGCGGGGCGGGCGTGGAGGCCGACGGCGGAGCCGACGACGACGGACTTGCTGGGCATGCTGTGCCTTTCGGTAGGGACGGTTGGGTGAGGTCCGGTCGGAATCAGACGGTGGCGAGGTCGGTGTCGCGCGCCCCGATCGACTTGAGGGCGATCACCGCCGCGGCGGCGACGAGAACACCGGCGACCAGTGCGATCAGGAAGCCGAGGATGTTTCCGACGGCGAAGATCACGAAGATGCCGCCGTGCGGCGCCCGCAGGGTGACGTCGAGAGACATCGCGAGGGCACCGGTCACCGCGGAGCCGGCCATGATCGAGGGGATGACCCGCAGCGGGTCGGCCGCCGCGAACGGGATGGCGCCCTCGGTGATGAACGATGCGCCCATCAGCCAGGCCGCCTTGCCGTTCTCGCGCTCGGGCACCGTGAACAGGCCCGGGCGGACGACGGTGGCGAGCGCGAGCGCGATCGGCGGCACCATGCCGGCGAGCATGACCGCAGCCATCACCTTCAGCTCGGGTGCGTCGCCCGTCGCCGACGCCGCGGCACCGAGGCCGGCGGTCGCGAAGGCGTACGCCACCTTGTTGAGCGGGCCGCCCATGTCGAAGGCCATCATCAGTCCGAGCACCGCGCCGAGCAGCACGGCCAGCGCCGGGTCCTCACTCATGCTCGCCAGCCCGCTGTTGAGAGCCTCCATCAGGTTGCCCAGCGGCTTGCCGAGCACGACCACCATGACGAAGCCCGAGATCAGCGTCGCCAGCAGCGGGATGACCAGCACGGGCATCAGGCCGCGTGCCCAGGCCTTGACCTTCCAGCTCGCGATCCAGTGCGCCAGCACACCGGCGAGGACACCGCCGATGATGCCGCCGAGGAAGCCGCTCTGCGGGGTGCCGAAGCCACCGAGGTCGATGGCGACGGCTCCCATCGCGAAACCAGGAGCGATGCCCGGCCGGTCGGCGATGGCGTACGCGATGTAGCCGGCCAGCGCGGGCACGAGGAACTTGAACGCCGTCGCGCCGAGGGCGAAGAACACGGCGCCGAGGTAGGCGAAGAAGCCGCTGCCGAACAGGGCGTGGTCGAGCCCGAGCGAACTCGGGTCCGGCAGGTTGAACAGCGTGTTGTCGGCGAGGATGGTGCTGGCGATGTCCGGGAGGGCGATCTCGTAGCCCGCGAGCAGGAAGCCGAGGGCGATCAGCAGGCCGCCCGCGGCGACGAACGGGATCATGTAGGAGACGCCGGTCATGAGGACCCGGCGGACCCGCCCGCCCCAGGTCTCCTCGGCGGTGCCGCCGCCCTCGCTGGAGGCGTGGCCCTCGACCTTGGGAGCGTTCGGGTCGTCGGCGTAGCGGAGTGCTTCCTCGATCATCTTGTCGGCCTCGTCGATCGGCCGCTTCACCCCCGAGCTCACGACGGGCTTCCCTCCGAACCGGCCGCGGTCGCGGACGCCCACGTCGACGGCGAAGATCACGGCGTCGGCGGCGGCGATGGTGTCGTGGGCGAGCGGGGTGGACCCGGCGGAGCCCTGGGTCTCGACCTGGATGTCGACGCCGGCCCGCTCGGCGGCGCCCTGCAGCGCCTCCGCGGCCATGTAGGTGTGGGCGATGCCGGTGGGGCAGGCGGTGACCGCGACGATGCGGCGCCGTCCGCCGGCCCCGGAGGACGATGCCTCCGGGGCCGGCGTCGCTGCAGCCGAGCCGGGGGAAGCGGCGGCCGCAGGTGCGGCGGCGGGCTCGGCGCCGATGCCGAGCTCGCGGCTGACCAGGTCGACGACGGCCGTGTCGGACTCCGCACGGCGCAGCTCGTCGGTGAAGGCGGGCTTGACCAGGGCGCGCGCCAGCTTGGTGAGGATCTGCAGGTGGTCGGCGTCACCACCGGCCGGGGCCGCGATCAGGAAGACCAGGTCGGCTGGGCCGTCCTTGGCGCCGAAGTCGACCTTGGGCCGTAGCCGGGCGAAGGCCAGCGTCGGCTCCCCCACGCCGGTCGTCCGGCAGTGGGGGATCGCGATCCCGCCGGCCAGTCCGGTCGCGGAGGTCTGCTCGCGGGCGAAGGCGTCGCTGACGAGCTGCTCGACGTCGCTCGAGCGACCTGCCTCGCCGACGAGCCCGGCGAGCGCGCGGATCACGTCGTCCTTGGACTCGCCGAGCGAGGCGTCGAGGCGCACCAGCGCAGTGGTGATGAGGTCGGACACGGGTCAGTCTCCTTGCGTGAGGCCCAGGTCGGCGACCTGGACCAGGGTGGGGTCCACCTGGTGGGGGTGGGGGATGGTGGTGCCGGGGAGCCCGGCGGCAGCGCTGCCGTAGGCGACGGCCAGGGCCAGCCGGTCGGCCGGCTCGCGGCCCTCGATGGCGGCGAGGAGGTAGCCGAACAGGCTGGAGTCGCCCGCACCCACGGTGCTGACCACCGTGGTCGGAGGCGGCGTCGCGTGCCAGGCACGACCTCCGGTCACCAGGACGGCGCCGTTGCCGCCCAGCGTGACCAGCACGCTCTCGACCCCGCGGCCGACCAGCTCGAGCGCGGCCCGCGCCGCGGCGGTCGGGTCCTTCTCGAGCTCGTCGCCGTCGTGGCCGGTCAGGGAGGCCAGCTCGTGGCCGTTGGGCTTCATCAGGTGGGGGGCACCCACCTCGAGCCGCTCGACCAGGGCGCGGAGCGGCTCGTCGCTGGTGTCGACCGCGACCCGGGCGCCCGTCCCGGACAGCGCGCCCACGAGCTCGGCGTACCACTCGGCGGGCGCGCCCGGCGGCAGCGAGCCGGCGAGCACGACCCAGTCGCCCTCGTGGGTACGTCGCTGCAGCGCCTCGGTCAGCGACGCGCGCGTGGCGTCGGTCATCGCGGGACCGGGGCTGTTGAGCTTGGTCGTGGTGCCGTCGGGGTCGCTGATGGTGATGTTGACGCGCAGGTCGCCCGGGTGGTCGACCGGCCGGCAGTCGATGCCGGCGGACAGCAGCTCGAGCACGAACGGGTCGTCGTCGCTCGGCGCCGGGATCACGGCCAGAGTCGGGACCCCCGCGGCGACGGACGCGCGCGAGATGTTGACGCCCTTGCCCCCGGCCTGCGAGAGCACGGAGACGGCACGTTGCACGGCCCCGTGGATCAGCGGCTCCGAGAGCGTGACCGTACGGTCGTGGCTGGGGTTGGCGGTGAGGGTGACGATCATGCGACGACGACCTCCAGGCCTGCCTTCTCGAGTGCGGTGCGGTGCTGGTGCGAGATGCCGGAGTCGGTGACCAGGACGTCCACCTCGCTGAGCGAGGCGAACCGGACCGGGGTCTCGACACCGATCTTGGAGGAGTCGGTCAGCACGACGGTCCTCCGGGCGCAGCCCACGATGGCGCGCTTGGTGGCGGCCTCGTCACGGTCGGGCGTCGTGAGCCCGAAGTCGGCGGTGAGCCCGTTGGTCGCGACGAACGCGACGTCGGCACGCAGCTCGCCGAGCGCGGCGACGGTGTCGGTCCCGACTGCCGCGTGCGTGGTCGGGCGGACCCGGCCGGGCAGCAGGTGCAGCTCGATGTGGGGGAGCCCGGCAAGCCGCGCGGCGACCGGGACCGCGTGGGTCACGACGGAGAGCCGGTGCTCGCGGGGGAGCACGGCCGCGAGCCGGGCCGTGGTCGAGCCGGCGTCGATGATGATGACCGACGCGGGCGGGGGGAGCTGGGCGAGGGCGGCGGCAGCGATCGCGTCCTTGGCGGCGATGTTGGCCTGGTCGCGCTCGCCGAGGGCCGACTCGATGACCGAGAGCGAGCTGGAGGGCACCGCACCTCCGTGCACGCGGCGCACGAGTCCGATACGTTCGAGCGAGGAGAGGTCGCGGCGCACGGTCTCGGTGGTGACCTCGAAGGTGCCGGCGAGCTGGGCCACCGAGAGCCGGCCCTGCTGGCCGATCAGCTGGGCCATGGCCTGCTGGCGTTCCTCCGCGTACATGTCCCACCTCCTCCCGAGTCTTTGTATATGTTGTTTTACGCCCGAATGTGTTGACTGTCAAGGGGGGCTCGGGAGTAACTTGTGACCATGGCCACGACGACCACCCATCCCCAGGCAGGCACCCTGACCGGCACGCCGGTCGTGCCCGGCATCGCCCACGGCCCGGTCCTGCTCGCCCGGACCGAGGTCTCCCAGGCAGCCGTCGACGCGTTCGACGGCTCCACGCTCTCCGAGGACGCAGCCCTCGCGCGCTACGACGAGGTCGCCGCGGCCGTCTCCGAGGGGTTCGCCGCGAAGGCCCAGCGGGCCTCCGGCGCTGCCGCGGAGGTCCTCACCGCCAGCGCCGGGCTCGCCCGTGACAAGGGGCTGCGGTCCGCCGTGCTCAAGCAGCTGAAGTCCGGCGACGACCTGCTGACCGCGCTGCAGGCGGCGGTCGAGTCCTTCGTGGCCGTGTTCACGGGCATGGGAGGCCTGATGGCCGAGCGGGTCACCGACCTGCGCGACATCGAGCGCCGGATGGTGGCCAGGGTCGTCGGCGAGCCCGAGCCCGGCGTGCCGGTGCCCGAGCAGCCGTGCGTGCTCGTCGCGGCCGACCTCGCGCCTGCGGACACGGCCGGCCTGGACCCCGAGCGGGTGCTGGCGCTGGTCACCGAGCGCGGCGGTCCGACCAGCCACACGGCGATCATCGCCCGCCAGCTCGGCATCCCCTGCGTGGTCGGCACCGCGGGCGCGCTCGACGTCCCGCGCGGCAGTCGGCTGCTGGTCGACGGCACCACCGGCGTGATCGAGGTCGACCCCGACGAGGCCACCGCGGAGCGTCGCGTCGCGACCGACGTCGAGGAGCGGGCCGCCCTGGAGTCGTGGGCCGGGCCGGGGCAGACGGCCGACGGCAAGCCGATCCGGCTCCTGGCCAACGTGGCCGACGGTGACTCCGCCCGGTCGGCCGTCGAGGCCCCGGTCGAGGGCGTGGGGCTGTTCCGAACCGAGCTGTCCTTCCTGAACTCCCAGGAGGAGCCCAGCGTCGACGAGCAGGCCGCGATCTACGGCGACGTGCTCGAGGCCTTCCACGGGATCGGCCCGGGCGACCGCGACCGCTACGTCGTCGTCCGCACGCTCGATGCCGGCTCCGACAAGCCGCTCGCGTTCGCCAACCTGACCGACGAGGAGAACCCCGCCCTCGGCGTACGCGGACTGCGGCTCGCGTTCGACAACCCCGGACTGATGGAGCACCAGCTCGACGCGATCGCCAAGGCGGCCGCGCAGACCGGCACCGAGACCTGGGTGATGGCGCCGATGGTCGCCACGGTCGCCGAGGCGACGGAGTTCGCGGGGCAGGTCCACCAGCGAGGGCTCAAGGCGGGGGTGATGATCGAGGTCCCGAGCGCCGCGCTGCTGGCGCACCGGATGCTCGAGGTCGTCGACTTCCTCTCGATCGGCACCAACGACCTCACGCAGTACACGATGGCCGCCGACCGGATGGCCACCGACCTCGCCCACCTCACCGACGCCTGGCAGCCGGCCGTGCTGCAGCTGATCGCGATCACCGCCGAGGCCGGCAAGCAGGCCGACAAGTCGGTCGGCGTCTGCGGTGAGGCGGCGGCCGACCCGCTGCTGGCGTGCGCGCTGGTCGGCATGGGCATCACCTCGCTGTCGATGGCCTCGGCCGCCGTACGCCCGGTGGGTGCGCGGCTGGCATCGGTGACCTCCGAGCAGTGCGAGGACGCCGCCGAGGCGGCCCTGGCCGCGAGCGACCCGATGGCCGCCCGCGAGGCGGTCCGCGAGGTGCTCGGCGCCTGAGTGTCCGGGCGAGGTAGTTCGTGACGAAACCGCCCCGGAAGCGAGGGTTCTGGGGCGGTTTCGTCACGAACTACCTGACAGACGGCGCCCCTTACGGCTCGACGGTGACCTTGATCGCCTCGCCCTTGGCGACGATGTCGAAGACCGTCATCACGTCGTCGAGGGGGACGTGGCGGGTGATCAGGTCCTTGACCGGCACCTGGCCGGTCGAGATGTACTCCAGGGCCCGCTTGTTGTGGTCGGGGGAGGAGCCGTTGGCCCCGTGGACGTGCAGCTGGCGGTAGTGGATCAGGTTGGAGTCGGCCTTGATGAACGGGTCGTTCTTCGGCAGGCCGCCGAAGAAGGAGATCCGTCCCTGGCGGGCGGCCATCGCGATCGCCTGCTCCTGGGTGACGTTGGCCGGCGTCGCGGTGATGACGACGTCGGCCCCGCGGCCGCCGGTGAGCTCCATGATCGTCTCGACGACGTCGACCTCGGAGGCGTTGACGACGTGGTCGGGCTGGACGGCGTCCGCGGACATCTGCAGCCGCTCGGCGTTGATGTCGACCAGGACGACCGTGCCGACCTTGTGGACGCCGCGGGCGATCCTGATGTGCATGCAGCCGATCGGACCTGCGCCGAAGACGACCGTGAAGTCGCCCTCCTCGATGCCGAGCTGCTCCTGGGCGTTGATGGCGCAGGCGAACGGCTCCGCGGCGGAGGCCTCGTCGAAGCCGACGTTGTCGGGGATCCGGTTGAGACCGTCGACCTTGAGCACCTGCTCGGGAACGATCATGTACTCGGCGAACCCGCCGTCGTACTGGTAGCCGACCGAGGTCTGGTTCTGGCAGACCTCCATCCACCCCTTGCTGCACTCGTGGCACTCGCCGCAAGGGACGGCAGCGATGCACTGCACGCGGTCGCCGACCTGGAAGCCGCCGCGGGCCTCGGCGCCGACCTCGACGACCTCGCCCGCGACCTCGTGGCCGAGGGTGGTCTCGCCGGTGATGTTGACGTGGCCGTTCTTCTTGATCTTGACGTCGGTGCCGCACGTGGAGCAGTTGCGCACCCTGATCTTGACCTCGGCCGGGCCGCACCCGGGCTCGGGCACGTCCTCGAGCCGGACGTCCTCGGGTGCGTAGAACCGCAGTGCCTTCATGGTGTCTCCTCTGCTCGCGCGCTGACGGGGATGGCCCGGTCCCCGCGTGGTCCGGCGACCACGTGGGACCGGTGTCTCCGTGCACCGTATCGGGCATTTCGGAAACAAATCCACACTAACGGGCAACAAATCGTGCCCGAATGCTTGGCAACGGGCCCGGTTGTGTGGTGTACTGCTGCTCTGATGTGACCCGGCTCACGACCGGGACCGAACCCTCGGAGGTAACCAGCATGGCGACGACCACGACGACGACGTCGGAGTCCCGAGGCGGCGCGCGAGTGCGCGTGCAGCAGTTCGGGACCTTCCTGTCCAACATGATCATGCCGAACATCGGCGCGATCATCGCCTGGGGCCTGATCACTGCGTTGTTCATCGACGTGGGCTGGGCTCCCAACGACAAGATCGCGCTGATCGTCGAGCCGACGATCTACTACCTGCTCCCGATCCTGATCGCCTACACCGGCGGCAAGATCGTCTACGACACCCGCGGTGGTGTCGTGGGAGCCTCCGCGACCATGGGGGTGATCGTGGCGACGTACTTCCCGGAGTTCGTGGGTGACCAGGGAGGCTCGCCGATGTTCCTCGGGGCGATGATCATGGGGCCGACCACGGCCTGGCTGATGAAGCGCCTCGACGCGCTCTGGGCCGGGAAGATCAAGCCGGGCTTCGAGATGCTGGTCGACAACTTCTCCGCCGGCATCCTCGCGGGCTTCATGGCCGTCCTCAGCATGTACACGCTCGCCCCGGTGCTGCGCCAGGTGATCGAGTGGCTCGGCGAGGCGGTCAGCTTCCTGGTCGACAACGGCCTGCTCCCGCTCACCTCGCTCTTCATCGAGCCCGCCAAGGTCCTGTTCCTCAACAACGCCATCAACCACGGCGTCCTCACCCCACTCGGGATCGAGCAGGTCACCGAGCAGGGCAAGTCGGTCCTGTTCCTGCTCGAGGCCAACCCCGGGCCGGGCCTCGGTCTGCTGCTGGCCTACTCCGTCTTCGGTCGGGGGGTCGCGAAGGCGTCGGCACCAGGCGCGGCGATCATCCAGTTCTTCGGCGGCATCCACGAGGTCTACTTCCCGTTCGTGCTGATGAAGCCCAAGATGATCCTGGCCACGATCGCCGGTGGCATGACCGGCATCTTCCTGTTCGTGCTCTTCGACATCGGGCTGCGCGCCCCGGCGGCCCCCGGCTCGATCTTCGCGGTCTACGCCCAGACCCCGGCGGGTGACTTCCTCGGCGTCACGCTCGGCGTCTTCGGCGCCGCAGCCGTGTCCTTCGCGGTGGCCAGCGTGCTCCTCAAGACCGACCGCACCGAGGACGGCGACCTCGCCGCCGCGACCTCGCAGATGGAGTCGATGAAGGGCAAGCAGTCGATCGCCAGCTCCGCCCTCGCCGGAGCCAACTCGGGCGCGATCCACAAGATCGTCTTCGCGTGCGACGCCGGCATGGGCTCCTCGGCCATGGGCGCGTCGGTGCTGCGCAAGAAGATCCACTCCGCCGGCTACGGCGACGTGTCGGTCACCAACAAGTCCATCGCCAGCCTCGCCGACGAGTGGGACCTGGTCGTGACCCACCAGGACCTGACGGACCGGGCGCGGCAGCGCACCGGATCGGCGGTCCACGTCTCGGTGGACAACTTCATGGGCAGCCCGAAGTACGACGAGATCGTGGAGCTGCTGCACCAGACCAACGGTGCGGGCGCCGGTGACGGGGACGCGGCGGCGGACCCGGCCGCGGGCTCGTCGGGCGGCGTCCTCGAGAGCGAGTCGATCGTGCTCTCCGGCTCGGCGTCCTCCCGGGACGAGGCGATCACCGAGGCCGGCCAGCTGCTGGTCGCGTCCGGCGCCGTCGAGCCGTCGTACGTCGACGCGATGCACGAGCGGGAGACCTCGGTCTCGACCCACATGGGCAACGGCCTGGCGATCCCGCACGGCACCAACGACGCCAAGGGGGCGATCCACCGCTCGGCGATCTCGTTCGTGCGCTACTCCAGCCCGGTCGACTGGAACGGCAAGCCGGCGGAGTTCGTGCTCGGCATCGCCGGCGCCGGTGACGACCACCTCGCCCTGCTCCAGCGGGTGGCCGAGGTGTTCGCCGACCAGACCCAGGTCGAGCGGCTGCGGCAGGCCTCCTCGGCCGACGAGGTGAAGGCGGTCCTGGAGGGCGTCCGCACCTGAGCTGACGGCGAGGGACGGCGTACGGCGTCGGAGCGGCTCGGAGGGAGCCCGCTCCGGCGCCGTACGTCTTTCCGGGGCCGGATCAGAGGGTCCGGCGTCGGCAGAACTCCCGCATCGGGCCCTCCGGCACGACCTCCACCAGCTCGCGGTAGCGGGCGGCGGCCTCGTCGCGGCGGCCGGTCCGGTGTGCCAGGTCGGCCAGCGCCAGTCCGGCGTCCCGCGCGGCGTACGCCGGCCCGTCGGCGACCAGAGCCTCCAGCCGGGCCTCGACCTCGGTGACCGCCGCTCCGTCGCGCAGTGCCTGCCGGCCGGCGACCACCAGCCGCGCCACCTCGACGGCAGGGGAGGGCCACACCTCCACCAGGGCGTCGTAGAGCAAGGCCAGCCGGTCCCAGTCGGTGCGTGCTGCGCTCGGCGCCGCGGCGTGCACCCCCGAGATGGCGGCCTCGAGGACGAACCGACCCGGCGGCGAGGGCGCCAGCCCCGCGGCCCGCGAGGCGTCGTCGAGGCCGTGGGTCAGCAGGGTCGGGTCCCACGCCGAGCGGTCGACCTCGTCGATCGGCAGCGCCACCCCGTCGCGGACCCGGCCGGGCCGCCGCGCCAGCGCCAGCCGGCAGACCGCGCGCAGCCCCAGCACCTCCGGGTCGTCGGCGACCTCGGCGGCCAGCGCCTCGGCCAGGGTCAGCGCGTCGCGCGCGGGGTCGTCGGTGGCGTCGGACGGCGCGACGACGTCGCGCTGGCCGACGGTCAGCAGCCCGGACACGCACGCCAGCACCACCGGGAGCCGGTGCCGGCGGGCGGCGCCGTCGGGCACGGCGAACTCGCCGCGTGCCCGCGCGAGCGCGCTCTTGGCCCGGGTCAGCCGGGCAGCGGCCGTGGCCTCGGCGATGCCGAGGTGGCCGGCGATCCGGCGGGTGTCGAGCCCGAGCACCACCCGCATCGCGAGCACCAGCTGGGCGCCGGGCGCGAGCGCGTCGTCGCAGGCGACGAAGAGCAGGGCGAGCCGGTCGTCGATGGCCTCGCCGGGGCTGCGATCGGGGTCCATGGCGGTGAGGTGGTCGTCGTCGCCCGCCGCGAGGTCCGGCAGCAGCCGGTCGAATCGCTGCTGCCGCCGGACGTCGTCGACCCACGCGCGCCGGCCCACCCGTACGCACCACGCGGCCAGGTCGTCGACCTCGCCGGGCTGCCTTGCGGCGGCACGGGCGAACGCCTCGGCGGCGTACTCCTCACCGAGGTCGAGGCTGCGCGTGGCGACGGCGAGCGCCCGCACCACCTGGGGCCACGCGGCGCGGAACGCCTCGTCGTCGGAGTGGGCAGCGCGCTGCGGCGGCGAGCTGTCCTGGCGCGGCGACTCTGCACGCGACCGCGAGGCGGCCGTCGGATCGTCGTCCGAGTGGGGAGCGCGCTGCGGCGGCGAGCTGTCCTGGCGCGGCGACTCTGCGCGCGACCGCGAGGCGGCCGTCGGATCATCGTCCGGGAGCGGGCGCTGCGTCACCCGAAGGGATGCACCTTGCGCATCTCGATCAGGTGAGCGGTCGGGACCTGCACGGCCAGCTTGCGCGCCACGGCCTCGTCGCACTCCACGGCGTAGAAGCCGGTGATCACCTCGCTGCTGTCGGGCAGCGGGGCGTCGCTCCACACGGCGTCCGCGTCGTCCTTGCCCGGCTTCACGGTGCCGCCGTACTTGCGGTTCTGCAGCGCGTAGCCGCTGACCACCTTGCCGCCGAGCTCCTCGACGGCCGCGGCGAACCGTCCGTGGGCCGCCATGTCCTCGTCGAGCGAGAGGTCGGCGCCGCGGGCGGCCAGCGCCTCGGGCAGGTACGCGTCGGAGTCCCAGTCGGGCTCGCGGATCAGGAACACCCAGGTGTCGGTCATCTCTTCACTCCTCTGTGGGGATATGGACGTGCCTCTGACGATCGGGTCGCCGCGGAATCGACAGCCGTGACGAATTTCGGCGCGGCGGCTTCGACCGTGACCGGGACCCCGTTGAGCGCGGCGTTGCCCGAGACGTCGAGCCGCTCGGGGTCGGTGAGGTCGTTGATCGAGACCCCGGGCACGGCCGCGGCCCCGGCCATCCGGGTCCCGGGCTGCTGGTGCCCGTAGCCGTGGGGGAGCGAGACCACGCCACGCATCATGTCGTCGCTGGCGGCGACCTCGACCTCGACGGCGCCGACCCGCGAGGCCACCGACACCAGGTCACCGTCGGCGATGCCGCGCTCGGCGAGGTCGTCGGGGTGCATCAGCAGGTGGTGGCGCGGCCGACCGCGGGTCAGCCGCTCCACGTTGTGCATCCAGGAGTTGTTGTCGCGCTGGTGGCGGCGGCCGATCAGCACCAACCCCGCGGCCGGAGCTGTCAGGTCGCTCCGGACCCGGTCGAGGTCGTCGAGCACCAGCGCCTGGGCGAGGTCGATCCGCTGGTCCGGCGTCTGCAGCCGGCCGGGCAGCGTGGGCCGCAGCGGGCCGAGGTCGACGCCCTGCGGGGTGCGCCGCAGGTCGGTGATCGTCGTACGGCGTCCGCGGCGCAGCAGCATCCCGATGGCGAACGTCGGGCTCGGCGCCAGCCGCATCCGCTGCCGGAGCCGGGTGCGCAGCGGCGGCCTCCGGTCCAGCCGCTCGGTGATCCGGAGGGTCAGGTCGCGGAAGATCTCCCAGTCGTGGCGGGCGTCGCGCGGCTTGTCGACGACGGCCTCGGTGAACCGCGCGGTGTTCCGGACCGCGAGCCCGTGGAACACGATGTCGTAGTGGTCCCGCTCGAGGATCGTGGTGGGCGGCAGGATCACGTCGGCGTGCCGGGTCGTCTCGTTGACGTAGATGTCGACCGCTGCCATGAAGTCGAGCGACGCGAACGCCGCGCCGAGGCGCTTGCCGTCGGGGGTCGACAGCACCGGGTTGCCGGCGATCGTCAGGGCGGCGCGGACCTGCCCCTCGCCCGGCGTCTCGATCTCCTCGGCGAACACCGACACCGGCAGCTCGCCGCCGTACTCCGGGGCGTCGCGCACCCGGCTGCGGTAGAGGTCGTGGTGGCCGCGCCCGATCAGCCGCGTGGTCACGAAGTCGATCGCGGGCTCGGTGAAGAGGGCGCCGCCCTCGCGGTCGAGGTTGCCGGTGAGCACGTTGAGGCAGGCGACGGCCCACTGGCAGACCGTGCCGAAGCCCTGGGTCGACAGCCCGAGCCGGCCGTACGCCACCCCGCCGTCGGCCGCGGCCAGCTCGCGGGTCAGCCGGCGGACCGTCTCGGCCGGGACGCCGCTGACGCGCTCGGCGTGCTCGGGGGAGAAGTCGGCGACCGCGTCGCGGACCCGCTCGACCCCGTCGACGTACGACGCCGGGCGGGTCAGTCCCTCCTCGAACAGCACGTGGACCATGGCCAGCAGCACCGCCGCGTCGGTGCCGGGGCGGACGAAGACGTGCTCGTCGGCGACCCGGGCGGTCTCGGTGCGGCGCGGGTCGACCACGACCATCCGGCCGCCGCGAGCCCGCAGGTCGCGCAGCCGCTGCGGGAAGTCGGGCACCGTCATCAGCGACCCGTTGGAGGCCATCGGGTTGGCGCCGAAGACCAGGAAGTAGGACGTCCGGTCGATGTCGGGGATCGGGATCAGCAGCTGGTGGCCGAACAGCAGCGACGCGACGAGCTGGTGGGGGACCTGGTCGACGGTGCTGGCGCTGAACCGGTTGCGGGTGCGCAGCGACTTGACCATCGCGATGCCGTGGGTCGCGAAGCCCAGCGAGTGGGCGTTGGGGTTGCCGAGGTAGACGCCGACCGCGTCGCGGCCGTGCCGGTTGACCGCCGCGGAGATGCCGTCGGCGACCAGGTCGAGCGCCTCGTCCCAGCCGACCTCGTGCCACTCCCCGGTGGCCCGGTCGCGGCGGATCGGCGTGCGCAGCCGGTCTGGATCGTGGTGCAGGTCGCCGATCGCGACGCCCTTGGGGCAGATGTGGCCGCGGGAGAGCGGGTCGTCGGGGTTGCCGCGCACCGAGGTCACCCGGTCACCCTCGAGCGTGATCCGCAGCCCGCAGATCGCCTCGCAGATGTTGCAGACCCCGGTCACGGTCCGGGGTTGGTCGTTCGAGGTCACCCCGGCATCGTGCCAGTCATCGGCGACGCGGGGGAGCGCCGTACCTTCACGGGCAGTCCGAGGTACGGCCCTCACCCGTGCGGGTGAGCGGCGGCGCGGGTGCGTCATCCGGGGGTGATGGGCGGCTAACCTGCCGTCGAGCCGGTCAACCATGACCGGTCCATGCGAAGGGAACCAACCATGGGTTACGGACTCGGAGTCTTCCTGACCGCCCTCGGACTGATCCTGGCGCTGGCCGTGCAGGACATGATCGACGCGATCGACCTCACCATGATCGGCTGGATCCTCGTGCTCGCCGGTGTCCTGGTGCTCGTGCTGACCGCCGTGCAGACCAACGCCAAGCGTCAGCACACGACCACGGCGACCACGACCCACCCCGACGGCAGCCAGTCCCACGAGCAGCGCACCACCGAGCGGCAGGACCCGCCTCCCGCCGTCTGAGCAGTCCCGACGTACGCCCGCCGTACGCCCCGCACGAGCCGGTCACCGAATTGGGTGGCCGGCTCCTGCGCTGATAACCTCCTTCGGTTGCCGTGCAACGGCCGCGGAACCAGAGTGCCCGGGTGGACAGGCCCCGGCGCGCCGCGCAACGAGAACCCAGAAGGAGCCTTCATGTCGATCGGTACCGACGCGGAGACCAAGAAGAAGATCATCGCCGAGTACGCCACGAATGAGGGCGACACCGGTTCCCCAGAGGTGCAGGTCGCTCTGCTGAGCCACCGCATCAGCCACCTCACCGAGCACCTCAAGATGCACAAGCACGACCACCACAGCCGTCGTGGTCTGCTCCTGCTGGTCGGCCAGCGCCGCCGGCTGCTCAACTACCTGCGTGACACCGACATCGAGCGCTACCGCTCGCTCGTCGAGCGTCTCGGCCTGCGCCGCTGACCGCCAGGGCCCGCCCCGCACCACGGGGAGCGGGCCCTTCGGCATTTCACGCGCTAGATTCGACAACTGAACACCTGAAAACCATCCACAGGAGCGATCCGCGCGAACGACGGCCCGGTCCTCGGTAGTGGCTCTCAGATCCCTTCGTGACACTGCCGCCTCGCGCGGCGATCTGCGGGCCTCGATCGAAGACCGGCCAGGCTCCACGGGCCCCCGGCACGTCAGCAGGGGTCTTGCGCGGGTCATCGCGGGATCGCTCCGCGACACAGAAAGTGAGCCCCATGACCGGCTCCGAACCCACCATCTCCGCCGTCGAGACCGTGATCGACAACGGCTCGTTCGGCACCCGTACCGTCAAGTTCGAGACGGGCCTGCTGGCCCGACAGGCCGCCGGCTCGGTGACCGCCTACCTCGACGACGAGACGATGCTGCTCTCGGCGACCACCGCCGGCAAGCACCCCAAGGACCACTTCGACTTCTTCCCGCTCACCATCGACGTGGAGGAGCGGATGTACGCCGTGGGCCAGATCCCCGGCTCGTTCTTCCGCAGCGAGGGGCGCCCGGGCGAGGACGCGATCCTCACCTGCCGCCTGATCGACCGCCCGCTGCGCCCCACCTTCAAGAAGGGGCTGCGCAACGAGGTCCAGGTCGTCATCACCGTGATGGCGCTCGACCCGAACATGCCCTACGACGTGCTGGCCATCAACGCCGCGTCGCTGTCGACCCAGCTCTCCGGCCTGCCCTTCTCCGGCCCGGTCGGCGGCGTCCGCGTCGCCCTGATCGACGGCACCTGGGTCGCCTTCCCGAGCCACGAGCAGCTCGACCGTGCCGTCTTCGACATGGTGGTCGCGGGTCGCGTCACCGACTCCGGTGACGTCGCGATCATGATGGTCGAGGCCGAGGCCACCGAGGGGACCATCGAGCTGGTCCGTGGCGGTGCCCAGGCGCCGACCGAGGAGGTCGTGGCCGGTGGCCTCGACGCCGCCAAGCCCTTCATCAAGCAGCTGGTCGAGGCACAGGTCGAGCTGGCCAAGCAGTCCGCCAAGCCCGTCCAGGAGTTCCCGGTCTTCCTCGACTACGAGGACGACGTCTACACCGCCGTCCACGGGGCCGCGTCGGCCGATGTGGCCGCGGCGCTGACCATCGCCGGCAAGCAGGAGCGCGAGGAGCGCCTCGACGAGCTCAAGGCGGGCGTCCTGGAGCAGTTCGGGGCGCAGTTCGAGGGCCGCGAGAAGGAGATCGGAGCGGCCTTCCGCTCGCTCAACAAGGAGCTCGTCCGCGAGCGCGTGCTGCGCGACAAGGTCCGCATCGACGGCCGCGGCCTGGCCGACATCCGGCCGCTGCACGCCGAGGTCGGCGTGATCCCGCGGGTCCACGGCTCGGCGCTGTTCGAGCGGGGCGAGACCCAGATCCTGGGCGTCACCACCCTCGACATGCTCAAGATGGAGCAGCAGCTCGACACGCTCTCCCCGGAGAAGCACCGCCGCTACATGCACAAGTACGTCTTCCCGCCGTTCTCCACCGGTGAGACCGGCCGGGTCGGCTCGCCCAAGCGGCGCGAGGTCGGCCACGGTGCGCTCGCCCGCCGGGCGCTGCTGCCGGTGCTGCCCTCCCGCGAGGAGTTCCCGTACGCCCTGCGCCAGCTCTCCGAGGCGATGGGCTCCAACGGCTCCACCTCGATGGGCTCGGTCTGCGCCTCGACGCTGTCGCTGCTGCAGGCCGGTGTCCCGCTGAAGGCCTCGGTCGCCGGCATCGCGATGGGCCTGATCTCCGGTGAGGTCGACGGTGAGACGCAGTACGTCGCGCTGACCGACATCCTCGGCGCCGAGGACGCCTTCGGCGACATGGACTTCAAGGTCGCCGGCACCCGCGAGTTCGTGACCGCGCTGCAGCTCGACACCAAGCTCGACGGCATCCCCGCCGAGGTGCTCGCCGCTGCGCTGACCCAGGCGCGCGACGCCCGGATGACGATCCTCGACGTCATGGCCGAGGCCATCGACGCCCCCGAGGAGATGTCGGTCCACGCGCCGCGCATCATCACGATCACCGTCCCGGTCGACAAGATCGGCGAGGTCATCGGCCCCAAGGGCAAGGTCATCAACCAGATCCAGGACGACACCGGCGCGACGCTGTCGATCGAGGACGACGGCACCGTCTACATCGGTGCGACCAACGGCGAGGCCGCCGAGGCCGCCCGCGCCGCCGTCAACGCGATCGCCAACCCGACCATGCCGGAGGTCGGCGAGCGCTACCTCGGCACGGTGGTCAAGACGACCAACTTCGGGGCGTTCATCTCGCTGCTGCCCGGCAAGGACGGCCTGCTCCACATCAGCAAGCTGCGCTCGCTGGCCGGTGGCAAGCGGGTCGAGGCCGTCGAGGACGTCGTCTCGGTGGGCCAGAAGATCCAGGTCCAGATCGCCGAGATCGACGACCGCGGCAAGCTGTCGCTGGTGCCGGTCGTCGAGGACGACGCGGCCGCGGCCGACGGCGAGACGGGCGCGGACGAGTCCGAGTGACCCTCGCGAGCTCATCGCGGACGACCGGCCGGCAGCCCCGTGCTGCTGGCCGGTTGTCCGTGGACCACAAGATCGGCGCCACCCGGACGCTCGAGACGGTGCGCGACGCGTCCGGGCAGGTGACGGCGCGGATCCGGCGCACGGTCCTGCCCGGTGGGCTGCGGGTCATCACCGAGCAGATGGCCGGCGTCCGCTCGGCCAGCGTCGGCGTCTGGGTCGGCGTCGGGTCGCGCGACGAGACCCCGGCGCTCCACGGCTGCTCCCACTTCCTCGAGCACCTGCTGTTCAAGGGCACGGGCAACCGGTCGGCGATGGACATCTCGGTCGCGCTCGACGCGGTGGGCGGCGAGTTCAACGCCTTCACCGCCAAGGAGTACACCTGCTTCCACGCGCGGGTGCTCGACGACGACCTGCCGCTGGCCGTCGACGTCCTCGGTGACATGGTCACCGGCTCGCTGATCCGCGCCGAGGACGTCGAGGCGGAGCGCGACGTGATCCTCGACGAGATCGCGATGCACGACGACGACCCCGACGACGTCGCCCACAACCTGTTCGCGCACCAGGCGTGGGGAGACGGGCCGCTGGGCCGGCCCATCGCCGGCACCGCCGCCTCGATCACCGCGCTGACCCGCGACCAGGTGGCGCGCTTCTACCGCCGCCACTACCGCGCCTCCCAGATGGTGATCGCCGTCGCCGGCAACGTCGACCACACCGCCGTCGTGCGCCAGGTCCGCAAGGCCTTCGGCCGCAACGGGTTCCTCGCCTCGAGCGAGCCGCCCGCGGTGCCGCGGACCAGCAGCCGGGTCCGCCGGGTCCACGCCGGGCAGAGCTCGACGGAGCGGCCCTTCGAGCAGGTCAACCTGGTGCTCGGCGTCAACGGGTTCACCCGCCACGACGAGCGCCGCTACGCCCTCGGCGTCCTCAACGCGCGCTCGGCGGCAGCACCTCCTCGCGGCTGTTCCAGGAGGTGCGCGAGCGGCGCGGGCTCGCCTACAGCGTCTACAGCTTCGCGGCCCACCACGCCGACGCCGGCCTCGTGGGCGTCGCCGTCGGGTGCCTGCCCGGACGCGTCGACGCCGTCCTCGAGACCGTCCGCCACGAGCTGACCCGGATCGCGGACGAGGGGATCACCCAGGAGGAGCTCGAGCGTGGCCAGGGCCAGCTCCGCGCCGGCCTGGTGCTCGGACTCGAGGACTCCGGTGCCCGGATGTCGCGGCTGGGCAAGGCCGAGCTCGTCTACGACGAGCTGCTCTCGCTCGACGAGGTGATCGCCCGCGTCGACGCCGTCACCCGCGACGACGTGCGCGCCGTCGCCCACGTGCTGTTCACCCAGCCCGAGATCCTGGCCGTCGTCGGCCCCTCCCGCTGACGGTCGTCGGGCGCGTGACTGCTGCGCGGGGGTCGACCCCGGATTCACCATGTTCAGTGGGTGAGTCCGGTCTCCGCACGGCGAGCTGATCGTGCGAAGTGCCGACTCGTCGTCTTCACATGGTGAACCCGTGACGTACGAGGCCACACGCGCGTACGCCGCGCACCCCTGCCGCGGTCAGCGCTTGCCGATGATCCCCACGACGGGGGGTGCCTTCTGGTCGACCACGGAGACCCGGAAGCCGGCGGCCGAGAGCGACTGCGAGGCCTTGCTGACGATGTTGGGCACCAGCTCGGGCATCTTGGCCTCGTAGAACAGGTGGACCGCGCCGCCGGGCAGCACCCGGTCGTGGAGCAGTGCCACCTCGTCGGCGCAGTCGCGCACCCAGAACAGGTTGACGTTGAACGCGAACACCTTGGTCAGCCTCTTGACGGGCACCCGCAGCGTGGCGAGGTCGATCTGCCGGACGGTGAGCCGACCGGCCGCGACGTGCTTGGCGCAGCGCCGCTTGGTGCGGTCGACACCGGACTCGGACCGGTCGATCGCGAACAGCTTGCCGGTCTGCAGCCGCTCGCAGATCAGCTCTGCGCCGGCGCCCGGTCCGCACCCGATCTCGAGGACGTTGTCGTCGGGCTGGACGTCCATCAGGTCGACCGCCCACCTGATCCGCGGCGGGATCTGCTGCATCGCCATGGCCACAGCCTGCCACTAGCGGGATGTCGGAGTCAGCGGGGACACCTCGACGGCCCCGCCGGCGATAGGTTGGGGGCCGTGAGCGACACGATCAAGGTGGGCGTCCTCGGGGCGCAGGGCAAGGTCGGTGTGGCGGTCTGCCGGGCCGTGGAGGCAGCGCCCGACCTCGCGCTGGTGGCCCGCGTCGACCAGCACGACCCGATCGGGCTGCTGAGCGAGTCCGGCGCCGAGGCGGTCGTCGACTTCACCCATCCCGACGTCGTCATGGACAACCTCCGCTACTGCGTCGACCACGGGCTCCACGCCGTCGTCGGCACCACCGGCTTCGACGACGAGCGGCTCGAGACGCTCCGCGGCTGGCTCGAGGACTCGCCCGCCACCGGCGTGCTCGTCGCCCCGAACTTCTCGATCGGCGCGGTGCTGATGATGCGGTTCGCCGTGGAGGCGGCCCGCTACTACGACTCCGTCGAGGTCGTCGAGCTCCACCACCCCGACAAGGCCGACGCGCCCTCCGGCACGGCCCGGCGTACGGCGCAGCTGGTCGCCGCGGCTCGCCGCGGCGCCGCGCTCGACCCGGTCCCCGACGCGACCTCGACGGCGCTCGACGGCGCCCGGGGCGCGGACGTCGACGGCGTCCACGTCCACAGCCTGCGGATCCGCGGGATGGTGGCCCACCAGGAGGTGGTGCTCGGCGGTCCGGGGGAGACGCTGACGATCCGTCACGACTCGATGGACCGGATGTCGTTCACCCCCGGGGTGCTCACGGCGCTGCGGCAGATCGCGGACCGGCCGGGCCTCACGGTCGGGCTAGACGACTTCCTGGGCCTGGACTGAGCCGGAGCCGATGGCGGCCGACTCGATCGCCTCGGGGGAGAGGGCCCGGCCGATGGCGAGTGCCGCTGCCCCGAGCACGCCGGCCCGCTCGCCCGCGGCCGAGGGAAGCAGCTGGAGCTGCTCGGTCGCCAGCGGCAGCGAGCGCTGGTAGACCACCTCGCGGATGCCCGCCAGCAGGTGCTCGGGCGCGGTGGCCAGCGAGCCGCCGATCACCACCACCGACGGGTTGACCAGGTTGACCAGCATCGCCACCACCTCGCCGAGGTCGCGGCCGGCCTGCCGGACAGCCTGGACCGCGGTCCGGTCACCGGCCCGGACCAGCGCCACGACGTCGGCGCCGTCGGCCGCCTCGAGGCCGGTCCCGCGGAGCGCGGTCGCCACGGCGGCGCCCGAGGCGATCGCCTCCAGGCAGCCCTCGTTGCCGCAACGGCACCACACGCCGTCGGCGCGGGGGACCCGGACGTGGCCGAGGTCGCCCGCGGTGCCCTGGGCCCCGCGCTGCAGGGTGCCGCCGGAGATGATGCCGGCACCGATGCCGGTGCCGACCTTGACGAAGACCAGGTCGTCGACGTCGGGATGGTGGGCGTGGCGCTCGCCCAGCGCCATGATGTTGACGTCGTTGTCGACCTCGACCGGCACCGCCAGCTCGCGCTGCACGTGTCCCGGCACGTCGTAGCGGTCCCAGCCGGGCATGATCGGCGGGTTGATCGCCCGCCCCGTCGAGTGCTCCACCGGTCCCGGCAGTCCCATGCCGATGGCGACCAGGTCGCCCCGGTTCCGCCCCGCGGTCTCCAGCAGCGCGTGGATGGTCTCGGTGACCCACCCCAGCACCCGGTCGGGACCGGCGGCGATGTCGAGGTCGGTGCGCTGCTCGGACAGCACGGTCCCGGACAGGTCGGCGACCGCTGCGCGTGCGTGGGAGGCACCCAGGTCGACGCCGGCGACGACGCGGGCCGCGGGGTTGAACGCGAGCAGCGAGGGTGGACGTCCGCCGGTGGAGACCGCGTCACCGACCGGGACCACGAGCCCGAGCCGCATCAGGGTCTCGACCCGCGCCGTGATGGTGGAGCGGGCCAGCCCGCTGGACTGCGCCAGCTGGGCGCGGGTGCGCGGCTGCCCGTCACGCAGGATCTCGAAGACGTCGCTGGTCCGCACTCGCGTAGTGAAGCACCCGCGACTTCGATACGTCCAGCAAACAACTTTTGCGTGCCTCTCGACAAAAGTACGTGAACCGTGTCACAGTTCTGGCGTGCTGTCCGACGACACCGCCACCGCCACCGGGGCCCAGCAGCTGCGGGGAGACTCCGCCGCCGAGGTGGTGCTGCGTGCCCGGGGCCTGACCAAGAGCTTCGCCGGGCACACCGTCCTCGAGGACGCCGACCTCGAGCTGCGCGCCGGACAGGTGCTCGGCCTGGTCGGGGAGAACGGCGCCGGCAAGTCCACCCTGATGAAGCTGCTCGCGGGCGTCCACACCCCCGACTCCGGGACGATCGAGGTCCGCGGCGAGGCGGTGTCCTTCGGCCACCCGCTGCAGGCGCAGCACGCCGGCATCTCGACGGTCTTCCAGGAGTTCAACCTGCTCCCCGAGCGGTCGGTGGCCGAGAACGTCTGGCTCGGCCGCGAGCCGCGCCGGCGCGGAGCGGTCGACGTGGGCCGGATGCAGCGCGACACCGACGAGCTGCTGGCGGGGCTCGGGGTCAGCGGCATCCGTGCCGGCCAGCGGGTCCGCTCGTTGTCGGTGGCCGAGCAGCAGATCGTCGAGATCGCCAAGGCGGTCAGCTTCGACGCCCGGGTGATCCAGATGGACGAGCCCACCGCGGCCCTCGCCGACCACGAGGTCGAGCTGCTCTACGCCATCATCCGCGGCCTCACCGCGCGCGGCGTCGCGATCCTCTACGTCTCGCACCGGCTCAAGGAGGTCTTCGACCTCTGCGACACCATCACCGTGCTCAAGGACGGGCGCCAGGTCGCCACCGAGGCCGCCGGCGACCTCGACGACGCCACCCTGGTGCGGCTGATGGTGGGTCGCGCCATGTCGGCGTTCTTCCCCGACCGGCTCCACGGCACCGAGATCGGGGCGCCGGCCCTCGAGCTGCGCGGCGCCGGCAACGGCTACGTCGACGGCGTCGACCTCACGCTGCACGCCGGCGAGATCGTCGGGGTGGCCGGGCTGCAGGGCTCCGGCCGCACCGAGCTGCTCGAGGCGGTGTTCGGGGTCCGGCCGCTCACCCGCGGCGAGATGGTCGTCGACGGCCGCTCCCACCGCCCGTCCTCCCCGCGGCAGGCGGTCCGGGCCGGACTCGCCATGGTCACCGAGGACCGCAAGGCGACCGGTCTCGCGCTCAACCAGACGATCCTCGACAACGCGCTCGGCGTGGTGCGCGCGGTCTTCCCGCGACGTACTCCGGAGGCGCGGCGCGAGATGCCCGGCCTGCTCTCGTCGATGGCCGTGTCGGCCCGGGCCATGGACCAGGAGGCCCAGTTCCTCTCCGGTGGCAACCAGCAGAAGGTCGTGCTGGCGCGCTGGCTGGCCACCCGGCCGCGGATCGTGCTCATGGACGAGCCGACCCGCGGCATCGACGTCGGCGCCAAGCACGGCATCTACGAGCTGATGCGCACGCTCGCGGCCGACGGTGTCAGCGTCCTGATGGTGTCGAGCGAGCTGCCCGAGGTGATCGGCATGTCCGACCGGATCCTGGTGATGCGCGACGGCCGGCTCGCCGGCGAGCTGCCCGCGGGTGCGACCGAGGAGCAGGTGCTGGCCCTGGCGACGGGCGTCGACACCGAGAGCAGGGGAGGGGCGGCATGAGCGCGCTCTCGGGCCGGATGTCCCGGCTGACCTCGACCGGCATCGTCTTCGGGGTGCTGCTGGTCGTCGTGCTCGTGGCCGTCGTGCTGACCGCCATGGAGGGCCGCAACTTCTTCAGCGTCGGCAACATCCGCTCGATCCTCACCCTGATGAGCGTGCTCGGCTTCATCGCCATCGGGCAGACCCTGGTGATCCTGGTCGGCAGCCTCGACCTCTCGGTGCCGTACGTCGCCAGCCTCACCAGCGTGCTGGCCGGCGGCGTGATGGCCGGCGAGTCCGGCAACGTGCTCCCCGGTGTGCTGGTCGGGCTGGGGGTCGCCGCGGTGATCGGGCTGGCCAACGGGGCGATCGTCGCCGGGCTCGGCGTCCACGGCTTCGTCGCCACCCTCGGGGTCGGGCTGGTGATCAGCGGCTACCTCGCGACCAACTACCAGGGCAACCACGGCTCGGCCCCGGTCTCGTTCCGGTTGGTCGGCGCGCTGCAGGTCGGCCCGGTGCCGGTCTCGGCGCTGATCATGTTCGGCTGCGCCGGGGCCGCGATCCTGGTGCTGCGACGCAGCAGGCTGGGTCACCACCTCTACGCCGTCGGCGGCAACCGCGAGGTCGCCCGGATGTCCGGGATCCGCACCTGGGTGCCGGTCGTGACCGCCCACGTCCTGTGCTCGGTGCTGACCGGGCTGGCCGGCCTGCTGCTGCTCGCCCGGCTCAGCGTCGGCAGCCCGACCATCGGCTCCCAGGGCGGCTACGACCTGATGTCGATCGCGGCGGTCGTGCTCGGCGGGACGCTGCTCTCCGGCGGCAAGGGCAACGTGCTCGGCACGCTGGCCGGCGTCGCGATCTTCGCGGTGCTCGACAACGTCATGGGCGTGATGCAGGTCAACCCGTTCCTGCGCGACGTCATCCGGGGCGTCGTGATCGTCGCGGCCGTGGCGGTCTACGCCCGGCGTGAGATCGACCGGCGTCCAGCCCCCTTCGAGCGGCCCACGGCCCTCGATGCCGCCCTCCAGGAGGCGAGATGACCGACGTCGTCACCCGGCTCGGCGACAGCGCACGCACGCCGATCCCCGCCCACCGCGGCGGCACGCTGCAGCGGTTCCTCGCCACGCTCGCCACTCCCGGGGGTGCCGTGTTCGTGCTGGTCGTCGTGCTGGTCGTGGCGACCGCCGTGGCCAACCCCAACTTCTCCGACCCGGGGGTGCTGATCCGGTTCGTCGGGCGTACGGCGCCGATCGCGATCGCCGCGATGGGGCAGTACTTCGTGATCGTCTCCGGCGAGTTCGACCTCTCGATGGCAGCCGTCGTCACCGCGCAGGTGGTGATGGCCGGCAACCTCATCGGCGAGGACACCGACCGGATCCTCCCCGTGATGCTGCTGATGATCGCCGTGGGCGTCCTGATCGGGCTGGTCAACGGCCTGGCGACGACCCTGCTGCAGGTCCCGAGCTTCATCGTGACCCTCGGGATGATGCTGGCGCTGGGTGGGCTGGTGCGCTACCTGACGGGCGGTGCCGCCACGGGCAACCCGGCCGACGAGTTCCGCCAGATCGGGCGGGGCGCCATCGAGGGCGTACCGGTCGTCGACGTCATCCCCTACCCGCTGATCATCCTGGCCGTGCTCGCCGCGATGGCGTCGTGGCTGATGCGCCGCCCGTACGGCCGCGGCCTGGTGGCGGTGGGCGACAACCCGCGCGCCACGGCGGTCTCGGGCGCCTCGGTGTGGTGGCTGAAGACCCGGGCCTTCATCCTCTCCTCGCTCTCCGCCACGGTCGCCGGGATCCTGCTCGTGGGGTACGCCGGCGTGCACCCCTCGGTCGGCCAGGGCTACGAGTTCGCCGCGATCACCGCGGTCGTGCTCGGCGGGACTGTGCTCGGAGGCGGCCGTGGCTGGGTGCTGTCGGCCGCCGCGGGCGCCTTCGCGCTGGAGCTGCTGTTCACGCTGCTCACCGCCCTCGAGGTCGCCTCGACGTGGCGGGACACCGTGCAGGGGCTGATCATCATCGTCGCCGTGGCGGCCGCCGGCCGCGCGTGGCGGGTGGGTCGCCGGCCGCGCGCCGGCTCCCGCCGTACCGATCTCGGACCACCACCCACATCGCAGCCCGGGACCGACCCGAGCCCGACCCAGAGGGAGACCAACTGATGCGGAGCCGCACATTCAGGGGCGCGATCGCGTCCGCCGCGGCGGTGCTGGCGCTGGCAGCGTGCAGCACCGACAGCTCGCTCGAGGATCCGGAGGCCGCGAGCGAGCCGGCCGACGGCGAGTCGAGCTCGAGCGAGGAGTGGTTCGTCCAGGCGGACTACGACGAGCAGCTGGAGCAGATGGACGCCACCTTCGAGGGCGACGAGGCCGAGCCGTGGCTGCAGTACATCGACGGCGAGATGACCGACACCTCGGAGTTCAAGGCGTCGGGCGCCCAGAAGGTCTGCTTCGCCAACGCCTCGATCTCCAACCCGTGGCGCCAGACCGGCTGGATCACCATGAACCAGCAGCTCGAGGTGCTCCAGGACTCCGGGGTGATCTCCGAGATGGAGACCCGGGACGCCCAGGACGACGACAACACCCAGATCGACGACATCGACTACTTCATCTCCGAGGGCAACTGCGACGCGTTCGTCATCTCGCCCAACTCCACGGCGGCGCTGACGCCGGCCGTCGAGCGGGCCTGTGAGACGGGCAAGCCGGTGGTCGTGTTCGACCGCGGCGTCGAGACCGACTGCGCCACGACGTTCATCCACCCGATCGGGGGCTACGCCTGGGGCATCGCGACCGCGAACTTCCTGATCGACAACCTGGAGGAGGGCGACAAGGTGGTCGCGCTCCGGATCCTGCCGGGCGTCGACGTGCTGGAGACCCGCTGGGCCGCGGCCGAGAAGCTCTTCGAGGAGAACGGCATCGAGGCGGTCGACTACTTCACCGGTGCCGACCCGGCCGAGATCAAGAAGATCATCACCGACGAGCTCGCCCAGGGCGACGTCGCGGGGGTGTGGATGGACGCCGGTGACGGTGGTGTCGCCGCGATCGAGGCGTTCGAGGACGCCGGCGTCGACTACCCGGTCATGACCGGCGAGGACGAGATGAGCTTCATGCGCAAGTGGGAGGAGACCGGCCTGAACGGTCTGGCGCCCGTCTACTCCAACTTCCAGTGGCGGACCCCGCTGCTGGCGCTGGAGATGATCTTCGCCGGCGAGGAGGTGCCGGCCGAGTGGGTGCTCCCGCAGGAGCCGATCACCGAGGAGGAGCGGGCGGAGTTCCTCGAGGCCAACGACGGGATGCCCGACGGCCACTACGCCAAGTTCGGCGGCGAGGACCTGCCGGGCTACCCCGAGGTCTGGCAGGAGCGCGTCATCCCGTGACGCACGTCCCGGACCGGTCGGCCGTCGTCTGACGGCCGGCCGGCCGGGCCCGCCCTTCCCCGTCCCCGCCACCCGAAGGAGACCGAGTCGTGAGACCCCTCGGCGTCAACACCTGGGTGTGGACCGCGGCCCTGTCCGACGCGTCCCTGCCCGACCTGGCCCGCCGGATCGCCCGGCTCGGCTTCGACGCGATCGAGCTGCCGCTCGAGCAGCCCGGCGACCTCACGGTCGACGGGGTGCGGGCCGCCCTCGACGGCACCGGCCTCGCGCCGTACGTCGTGGGGGCGATGGCCTCCGGCCGTGACCTGGTCGCGACCGACCCGGACACGGTGACCGCGACGCAGGACTACCTCCGCGCGTGCGTGGACCTCGCCGCCGGGATCGGCGCACCGAGCGTCTGCGGGCCGTTCTACGCCGCCACCGGGCGGACCTGGCGGATGACGCCCGCCGAGCGCGAGGCGGCGTACGGCGAGTGGCGCGACCACCTCGCACCGGTCGTCGAGCACGCCTCCGGCCGCGGCGTCGTGATCGGGATCGAGCCGCTCAACCGCTACGAGACCTCGCTGGTCAACACCGTCGAGCAGGCGCTGACCGGGCTCGACGGCCTGCTGGGCGAGTCGCTCGGGCTGGCGCTGGACACCTACCACCTCCACATCGAGGAGCGCTCGACCGGCGACGCCGTACGGGCTGCCGGCGACCACCTCGTGCACGTCCAGGTCAGCGGCAGCGACCGCGGCGCCCCGGGGGGCGACCAGGTCGACTGGGCCGGGTTGATGACCGCCCTCGACGAGGTCGGCTACTCCGGACCGCTCGACATCGAGAGCTTCACCCCGGACAACGAGGCCATCGCCCGCGCCGCCTCGATCTGGCGCCCGCTCGCGACCTCGCCCGACGCGCTCGCGGCCGACGGCCTGGCCCACCTGCGGAAGCTCACCGCCACCCCGGCCGCGGCAGGTGCCCGGTGAACGCGTCGCGCGAGGGGCTCGGCGTCGCCGTCGTCGGGCTGGCGTTCATGGGCCGCGCCCACTCCAATGCCTGGCGCAACCTGCGGGCCTTCCATCCCGACCTGCCGCCCGTCCGCCAGCAGCTGCTGGTCGGACGCGACCCGGCGGCGACGGCCCGGGCAGCCGCCGACCTCGGCTGGGCGGAGTCGGGCACCGACTGGCAGGCGGTGCTGGCCGACGACCGGATCGACCTGGTGGACCTCTGCGTCCCGGGCCACCTCCACGCGGAGATGGCGATCGAGGCGCTCCGGGCCGGCAAGCACGTCCTGGTCGAGAAGCCGCTGGCCAACACGGTCGCCGAGGCCCAGGCCATGGTCGACGCGGCCACGGCCGCCGCCGAGCGCGGGGTGTACGCGACGGTGGGGTTCAACTACCGCCGGATCCCGGCGCTCGCCCTGGCCCGCCGCCACGTCGAGGACGGGCGGATCGGCCAGGTCCGGCAGGTGCGCGTCGCCTACCTCCAGGACTGGCTCGCCGACGACGCGGCCCCGATGACCTGGCGGCTGCGCAAGGACACCGCCGGGTCGGGGGCGCTCGGCGACCTCGGCTCCCACGCGGTCGACCAGGTGCGCAGCCTGCTCGGCCAGGAGGTGGTCCGGGTCAGCGGTGACGTACGCACGTTCGTCACGCGGCGGGAGGGTGCCGACGGCGTCGAGGACGTGACGGTCGACGACGCCGCCTGGGCGACGCTCCACACCGACGGGGGAGCGGTGGCCAGCGTGGAGGTGTCGCGGATGGCCACCGGCCGCAAGAACGCGCTGCAGGTCGAGCTCTACGGCAGCCGTGGCGCGATCCGGTTCGACCTCGAGCGGCTCAACGAGCTGCAGGTCTGCCTCGACGGCGCCGCCGCGTACACCTCGGTGCTGGTCACCGAGCCCGACCACCCCTACCTCGACGCCTGGTGGCCTCCGGGGCACACCCTCGGCTGGGACCACACGTTCACCTCGCAGGCGGCCGACCTGGTGCGCTGCCTGGCCGAGGGCCGGGCGCCGACGCCGTCGTTCGCCGACGGGCTCGCCGTGCAGCGGGTGCTGGCCGCGATCGAGCAGAGTGCGGCAGGCTCGGGGCTGGCGGTCGACCCGAAGGAGGCACGGTGAGCACGAGCAGCCCCTACACCCTCTTCACCGGTCAGTGGGTCGACCTGACGCTGGCCGAGGTGGCCGAGCTCGCCGCCGGCTGGGGCTACGACGGGCTGGAGATCGCGGTGTCGGGGGAGCACCTCGACGCCTGGCGGTGGGACGACGACGACTACGTGGCCGAGCGCAAGGAGATCCTGGACCGGCACGGGCTCGGGCTGTGGGCGATCTCCAACCACCTCAAGGGCCAGGCCGTCTGCGACGACCCGATCGACTTCCGGCACCAGGCGATCGTCGGCCCGCGGGTGTGGGGCGACGGGGACCCCGAGGGCGTACGGCAGCGGGCCGCCGAGGAGATGCAGCACACCGCGCGGCTGGCGCAGAAGCTCGGCGTGGACACCGTCGTCGGGTTCACCGGATCCTCGATCTGGCAGTACGTCGCCATGTTCCCCCCGGTGCCGGCCGCCCGGATCGACGCCGGCTACCAGGACTTCGCCGACCGGTGGAACCCGATCCTCGACGTGTTCGACGAGTGCGGCGTCCGGTTCGCCCACGAGGTGCATCCCTCCGAGATCGCCTACGACCACTGGTCCACGGCGCGGACGCTCGAGGCGATCGGCCACCGCGCGGCGTTCGGGCTCAACTGGGACCCCAGCCACATGCTGTGGCAGGGCATCGACACGGTGGCGTTCATCTCCGACTTCGCCGACCGGATCTACCACGTCGACTGCAAGGACACCCGGATGCGGATGGGCAACGGCCGCAACGGCATCCTCTCCTCGCACCTGCCGTGGGGCGACCAGCACCGCGGCTGGGACTTCGTGAGCGCCGGTCGCGGCGACGTCCCGTGGGAGGACTGCTTCCGGGCGCTGCGCGCGATCGGCTACGACGGGCCGATCTCGGTGGAGTGGGAGGACGCCTCCATGGACCGGCTCCACGGCGCCCCCGAGGCGCTGGCGTACCTGCGTCGCTTCGACTACGCCCCACCCTCCGCCGCCTTCGACTCGGTCTTCGACCAGGGGTAGGGGGTGCGGCGGTTTCCCCGCTTAGGCGGGGAAACCGAAGGTTGCTGGAGCAAATTCACCCCAGGAAGATCACGACTCGCCCAGCAGGTCAGGCGCCGATCGGGCCCTGGCGGCGCGCGAGGACGCGACGGATCCGTTGAGCCGTACGCTCCGGGTGCTCCAGGTCGGCCCACGAGATCCGGATGCAGACCCAGCCCGTGAGCAGACAGATCCGTTCCTCTCGTCGCTTCTCGCGCATCAGGAACTCCTCCAGCGACTCGTTCGCGCGCCGGTGGCGGTGGTACTTCTCGCGACCGTCGAACTCGAGGAAGACCCCGTACTGCTCCCACGCGAAGTCCACGTAGGCGAACACGTGTCCGCGCTCGTCGGCGACCGGCACCTGCGCCTCGGGACGAGGCAGGTGCTGGGCCCAGCAGAGGTGGGCCGTGCGGGACTCGCCGGCGGACTGGATGCGCGGGTCGGAGAGCTGGACGACGATCCGGCTCGCGAGCGTGTCCGGCCAGTGCTTGTGGGACTCGACGGCTGCCGCGAGCTCGTGGGGGGTCAGCAGCCTGGCGTGGAGCATCGCGTTGACGGTGACCAAGGCTGACTCGACGGTGGTCGTCGCCATGATCTCGACCGCACACCTGGCCGGTCGTGAGAGCGGGATGCCGCCGATGACCTCGACGTCGCCGGTCTCCAGAACTCCGGTGTGGTGCACCACGCCGGCCTCCCGGCGTCCGGGCACCCCGTCGGTCCGGGTGACGTGGACCTCGTCGAGCGGAATGCCCCACACGGGTGCGCCGCGCTCGACGGCGGCGGAGGCGTGGGTGACCACGGTCGCCGGGTGCGCCCGCTTGAGGACGGCCCGGACCAGCAGCCGATGGCGTCCCGGCTGGTCGAGGCGCCGCCACAGCTCTCCGTCGACGTACGCGCCGTGACGGATCCGGGCGAGGTCGCCGGACCGGACCCTGGCCCGGATCTGCTGGTCGGTGTACCCCTCGGCGAACAGCTCCCTGCGCAGCACCACGGCGCCGCCCAGGTCGCCCTCGTTGTCCATGCCACGAGGATGCACGTCGTGGGCCGGCCGTGGGCGACGCGCGCGGGGCCCTGTGGACAACCGCTGCGGTGCCTGCGCGTGGGCGAGGTCGGAGGGGCGAACTTCCTGGGCGAGTCGTTGACTTCCTGGCTGTTGCTTGCCCCAGGAAGTCTCGGTTTCCCCGCCTACGCGGGGAAACCGCCGGACGCACCGCCGCGCGACCCGCTACCCCACCACCCGCGCCAGCGCGGCGACGAGCGCAGCCCCGAAGACGACGACCAGGAACGGCGCCCGGACCAGCAGCAGGACGAACGCGGCGGCGAGGCCGAGCAGCCGGGCGTCGATCACCAGCGTGCTGCCGCTCGCGAGCACCTGCACCGCCACCAGGGCGGCCAGCAGGGCGACCGGGATCAGGTCGGTGACGCGCTCGACGACCGGGTGGTCGAGCACCTTCGGTGGGATCGACATGCCGGCGAGCTTCAGCAGGTAGCAGCCGAGGGCGGCCCCGACCACGGCGGCCCAGATCATCGGGGGGGCTCCGGGATCTCGGTCGGGTCGGGCCGGCTGGTCAACACACCGACCAGCAGCGCGACCCCGGCGGCGGCGAGGACGGGGACGCCCGCGGCGGCGATCGGGACCAGGCCGAGCGCCACGGCCGCCGCGAGCAGCGCCACCACCTGGTTGCGCCGGTCGGTGAGCCGCGGCCACAGCAGCGCGAGGAACGCGGCGCCGACCGCAGCGTCCAGGCCGTACGTCCGCGGGTCACCGAGCGCCTCGCCGGCGACGGCCCCGACCAGCGTGAACGCGTTCCAGAGGACGAACACCGACAGCCCGGTCGCCAGGAAGCCGGTCCGGGCCAGGTCGCGCGTGGGCCGGCCGACGGACATCGCTGTGGACTCGTCGATGAGCAGGTGCGCCGCGCCCAGCCGCCGGACACCGCGCCACGCCAGCAGCGGCGCCACCCGGAGTCCGTACAGCGTGTTGCGCGAGCCCAGCATCAGCGCCGTCACCGAGGCCGTGGCCGGCGTCCCGCCCGCGGCGAGCACGCCGACCAGCGCGAACTGGCTGGCCCCCGTGAACATCAGCAGCGACAGTGCGCAGGTCTGGGCGACGCTCAGCCCGGACGCCACCGCCACGGCGCCGAACGAGGTGCCGTAGAGGCCGGTGGCGACGCCGACGCCGATGCCGTCGCGCAGTACGGCGCGCCGGCTCTCGTCGGGGGTGGGCTCGTCGGACACCCGGCGACCCTAGCGCCGGGCGCGGGTCCGGTTCAGCGGCGGCGCGTGATGCGGACGGGGCGCTCGCGCGGGTGGCCGAAGTCGTGGGTCAGCAGCCACGCGAGCAGCAGGCCGACGCCGATCCCGGCACCGATGCCACCGGCCGGGAGGTCGAGGAGGGTGGCGAGCCAGATGCCGCCGGCGAGGCTGACGAGGAGGACCAGTACGGCCAGCGAGAACTTGTGGAGCGGGGGGAGTGGGCCCATCGACGTTCTCCGTCCTCCGAGCCGGTCGACGCGACCGGACCCTCTCCATGGTGCTCCGGATCCACCGGAAATCAAGAGGTCAGGAGAGCTGGGTGTGCAGCCGTACCTGCTTGACCGTCGTGGTGCCGGTGCCGTCGAGGTCGAGCTCGCGGTGGGCGCCGTCGGCCGCCCAGCCCGCGTCGGTGAGGAACCGGCGCAGCGCGTCGTCGTCGGCCGTCGCCCAGAGGACCGCGCGCCGGAACCGGTCGGCGACCATCGTGTCGACCGTCGCCTGCAGCAGTCGTGAGCCGTGACCCTGCCCGCGATCGCCCGGGTCGACCGTGAGCTCCATCAGCTCGGCGTCGGCGACCGGGTCGCAGTCGGGGTCGAGGGCCGGAGAGGCGATCGCGAACCCGGTCACCCGGTTGCGCTCGAGGGCGACCAGCACCCGCACCCGACCGTCGGGCGGGCGGGTCAGCGTCGTACGCCACACGTCGGCGGCGACCTCGGGGTCGACGTCGAGCACCTCGGCGGGCAGCAGGTCGCCGAGGTCGGCGCGCCGGGTGGCCAGGTGCAGCCGGGCGATCGCAGGTGCGTCGTCGGCCCAGGCGACCCGGCACGAGACGTCGGCGGAGGGGTTCACCGGTAGCGGTCGGGCAGCGTCTGGCCGATGCGCACCTGCGGCTTGGGGAGCCGCATGAACTTCATCTGCATCGCCCGGGTGACGGCGTAGTAGGTGGTGCCCTTGGTCGGCTCCTCGGGGAACCGCTTGGCGAGCTCGCGCCGCAGCCGGAACCGCAGCAGGACCAGGTCGACCACGACGAGCAGCAGCATGCCCAGCAGGATCGTGTTGCCGATCTGCATCAGGTTGCCGCGCCCGGTCCAGCCGAGCACCAGCACCAGGATCATCACCGGGATCATCAGCTCGACGAAGGAGAACCGGACGTCGACGAAGTCGCGGATGAAGCGCCGGACCGGGCCCTTGTCGCGCGGCATGAAGTAGCGCTCGTCGCCGGTCTTCATCGCCTGGCGGACCTTGCGGCTGGACTCGCCGCGCGTCTCGCGCTGACGCTGCGCCATCTCTTTGCGCGTCCGCGGCGGGCGCGCGCGGGCGCGGGCGGCGGCCTCGGCCTCCTTGCGGGTGGGGGTCGGGCGACCCTTGCCCTCCTGCCTGGTGGGGTCGGCGGTGGTGCTCGCCGCAGAATCCGGCTGGGGTTGCTTGGTACGACGGAACAACGTGGGCCTCGTGCTGCTCGATCCGGTGGGTCACAAAACCCTACCCGGACCAGCGGGTGGACCTCGCACCCACTTGCTTCTCGGGCCTAGGGTTGGGCCATGAGCCTCATGAAGCGCATCAGCCTGATCTTCAGGTCCAAGGCCAACCGGGCCCTCGACAAGGCCGAGGATCCTCGCGAGACGCTCGACTACAGCTACCAGCGCCAGCTGGACCTGCTCGCGAAGGTGCGCCGGGGCGTGGCCGACGTGGCCACCAGCCGCAAGCGTGTGGAGCTCCAGGTCAACCAGCTCGAGCAGCAGTCGGCCAAGCTGCAGGGCCAGGCCGAGAAGGCGATCTCGGTGGGTCGTGAGGACCTCGCGCGGGAGGCGCTGACCCGCAAGTCGGGGCTCGCCGGGCAGATCAGCGACCTCAAGGCCCAGCACGCCCAGCTCCAGGGCGAGGAGGAAAAGCTCACCCTGGCCCAGCAGCGGCTGCAGGCGAAGGTCGAGTCGTTCCGCACCCGCAAGGAGACGATCAAGGCGACGTACACCGCCGCCGAGGCCCAGACCAAGATCAACGAGGCGATGTCGGGCATCGGCGAGGAGATGGGCGACGTCGGCATGGCGATCCAGCGGGCCGAGGACAAGACCGCCCAGATGCAGGCCCGCGCAGGTGCGATCGACGAGCTGATCGCCTCCGGCGCCCTCGACGATGTCAGCCAGGTCGGCGGCGGCGACGACATCGCACGGGAGCTCGACGCGATGAGCTCCGGCTCCGACGTCGAGGCCGAGCTCGCCCGGCTCAAGGCGGGCTCCGCCCCCGAGGCGATCGAGTCGGGCCAGGACGGCGACATCCTCCAGGCCGAGTCGGAGAAGTCCACCGACGAGGGCCGGCCATGACCTCCACCCCACCGAGTCGCTCCGCGGCGGCTCCACGATTCCGCGGGGGCCCCGAATGATCGTCCGGATCCTCGGCGAGGGCCAGTTCGACGTCCCCGACGAGAAGCTCGACACCCTCAACGAGCTCGATCGCGCCCTCGAGACGGCGGTCGAGGCCGGTGACGTCGACAGCTTCGGCCGCGCCCTCGCCGCGCTGCTGGCCGGCGTACGGTCCGCGGCGGTGCCCCACGAGGCCGGGACCCTCGACACCTCCGACCTGATCCTGCCGCCCACCGATGCCTCGCTCGAGGAGGTCCGCGACCTGCTCAGTGGCGACGGCCTGATCCCGGGCTGAGGACCAGGTGGCTCGCTCACGCTTCGTCAAGGACACCGGGCTGACCTTCCGGATGACCACGGTCATGTTCCTCCTGGGCGCCCTCTTCGTGGCCCTGGTGGTCGCGATGATGTACCTGTTCTCCGACTTCTGGTTCATCATCGGCATCGCCGGCATCGGGGTGGCCTTCTACCAGTGGTGGTCCTCGGACAAGGTCGCGATGCGGGCGATGCGCGCCCGCGAGGTCACCCCCGAGGAGGCGCCGGAGCTGCACGGCATGATCGACCGGCTCTGCGCGCTGGCCGACATGCCCAAGCCGCGGGTCGGGGTCGCCGACCTCTCCATCCCCAACGCCTTCGCGACCGGCCGGTCGCCGGAGCGGGCGGTGGTCTGCGTGACCACGGGGATCATGGGCACGCTGACCGCCGAGGAGCTCGAGGCGGTGCTGGCGCACGAGCTGTCCCACGTCGCCCACCGCGACGTGCTGGTGATGACGATCGCCTCCTCGGCCGGGATCGCGGCCGGGATGCTGACCCGCGGCGCGCAGTTCGGTGCGCTGTCGCGCGGCGGCCGGAGCAGCAACGGAGGGGCGCCCACCTTCCTGATCGCGCTCGCGGTCAGCCTCGTCGTGTACGCCATCAGCTTCTTCCTCACCCGGCTGCTGTCGCGCTACCGCGAGCTGTGCGCCGACCGGTCCGGTGCCTACCTGACGATGAAGCCCGCCGCGCTCGCGTCGGCGCTGCAGAAGATCACCGGCGAGATGGCGACCATCCCCAACAAGGACCTGCGGGCCTCCAAGGCCATGAACGCCTTCTTCATCGCGCCTGCGCTGCGCGGGGTCTCGATGTCGACGATCACCTCCACGCACCCCTCCCTGGAGCAGCGGCTGGAGCAGCTCGCCCGGATCCAGGCCGAGCTCGGCCGCCCGACCGGGTGAGGACGGGCTGATGGGCCTCTGGGACGCGCTGACCGGGCGGCGCCAGGACAAGCGCGCCGACCTCGACTCGCTGTTCCTGGTCCCTAGCGCGGCGATCACCCTGCAGACCGCTCTGGGGCTGCAGCCGACCGGCTCCGGGTCGGTCTGCTACCGCGCCGCGACCGGAGAGGCGTTCCGGCAGCTGCAGGAGGAGGTCGTGGCGCTGCTCGACGACGACGCCGAGGCGCCGGACGTGGTCGTGACCACGGACAGCTTCGGGTTCAGCTGGCTCACGGTCTCCGGCGACCCCGCTGATGCGGCCGGGCTCTGCACCGACCTCCACGCCGTCAACACCACGCTGGAGGCCCAGGGGTTCGGGGCCGGGCTGCTCTGCTCGCTGGTGCCCTTCGCCGACGGGGGCGGCAACCGGGTCGGGCTGGTCTACCTCTACAAGCAGGGCACCTTCTACCCGTTCGCCCCGCGCGGCCCGCAGCAGCGTGACAACCTGCTGGAGATCCAGGTGCGCGACGCCGTGGCCGGCGAGCTGCCCGTCGAGAAGGACCTGAGCCGATGGCTCGCGGTGTGGGAGGCTCCGGGACTGTGACCACCCAGGAACGGATGCGTGAGCAGGCGCTCGAGGCGTACGACGTCCTCGCCTCGCCCCCGCGACGCGAGCTGGAGGCGCTGGTGGAGCTCGCGGCGAAGTTCACCGGCGTCCCGATGGCCACCATCAACCTGATCACCTCCACCCAGCAGTGGCAGGTGGCGACGTACGGCTTCGAGGCCGCGGTCTGTGACCGCGAGGACTCGATGTGCCGCTTCGTCGTCGAGGGCGGTGAGCCGATCCTGCTCCCCGATGCCAGTCTCGACGAGCGGTTCCGCGACAACCCGTTCACCACCGGCGAGATCGCCGACGTACGGTTCTACGCCTCCTACCCGCTCGAGACCCCGGCCGGGGTGGTGCTCGGGACGCTGTGCGTCTTCGACGCCGAGGTGCACCCCGTCGACCCGGAGACCGAGCACGCGCTGGCGACCCTGGCCGCCCGCGTCGTCGACGTCCTGGAGCTCGAGCTCACCTCGCGGAAGCTGGCCGCGGCCAACGAGCGGCTCGGGGCGTTCGCCGGCCAGGTGAGCCACGACCTCAAGAACCCGCTCTCGGCCATCCGGATGTCGGTCGAGCTCGCCCGCGAGGGGGCCGCCGAGGGCAGCGACCTCGCCCGGCTGCTCGAACGTGCCGAGCGCGGGGCGCAGCGGATGAACTCGATGATCAGCGAGCTGCTGGAGTTCGCCCGCGGCGGCGCGGCCCCCGAGCGGGTCGACGTCGACCTCGACAAGCTCCTCTCCGACGTCCTCGAGGACCTCTCCGGGGCGTTCACCCCCGGGCAGGTCGAGGCCGGCCCGCTGCCCGTGGTGCGCGGTGACTCGGTGCAGCTCCGGACGGTGCTGCAGAACCTCGTCGCCAACGCCGTGAAGTTCTCCGGCCGGGGCGCGCAGGTCCGGGTCAGTGCCGAGGAGCAGGTCAACGGCTGGTGGATCGGCGTCGCCGACCGCGGGCCCGGCATCCCGGAGCAGGACCGGGAGCGTGCCTTCGAGCCGATGGTGCGGCTGGACCGGACCCGGCCCGGCTCCGGGATCGGGCTGGCGACCTGCCGCCGGATCGTGCACGCGCACGGTGGCCGGATGGGCATCGACGACAACCCCGGCGGTGGAGCCGTCGTGTGGTTCGAGCTGCCGGCCTGAGCGCGCCGCGTTCAGTCGCGGTGTGACCGGCCCGGCAGGTCGAGCATCCGCTGCAGCGCGACCCGGGCCCAGTGGCTGGTGTCGTCGTCGACCTCGATCCGGTTGACCACGGCGCCGGCGGCCAGCGACTCCAGCGTCCACACCAGGTGGGGCAGGTCGATCCGGTTCATCGTCGAGCAGTAGCAGACGGACCGGTCGAGGAAGGCGATCCGCTTGTCGGGGTGGGCGGCGGCCAGCCGCTTCACGAGGTTGAGCTCGGTGCCGATCGCCCACGCCGAGCCGGCGGGGGCGGCCTCGATGGTCTTGATGATGAACTCGGTCGAGCCCACCAGGTCGGCCTTGAGCACGACCTCGTGGACGCACTCGGGGTGCACCAGGATTTGCACGCCGGGGATCGTCGCCCGCAGCTCGTCGACCACGGCGGGGGAGAACCGGCCGTGCACCGAGCAGTGGCCGCGCCACAGGATCATCCGCGCGTCCCGCAGCTGTTCGGCGGTGAGCCCGCCGTCGGGGAGCAGCGGGTTCCAGACGACGCAGTCCTCGAGCGAGAGGCCCAGCTGCAGCACCGCGGTGTTGCGGCCGAGGTGCTGGTCGGGGAGGAACAGGACCTTCGCCTCCGGCTTCTGGTCGAACGCCCACTCCAGCGCGGTCTCGGCGTTGCTGGAGGTGCAGACCGTGCCGCCGTGGCGGCCGACGAACGCCTTGATGTCGGCGCTGGAGTTCATGTACGTCACCGGGACCACGTCGTCGGCGACCCCGGCCGCGACCAGGGCGTCCCATGCGTCCTCGACCTGCGGCAGCCGGGCCATGTCGGCCATCGAGCAGCCGGCCGCCAGGTCCGGCAGCACGACCTGCTGGTGGTCGGCCGTGAGGATGTCGGCCGACTCGGCCATGAAGTGGACCCCGCAGAAGACGACGTACTCGGCCTTGGGGCGAGCCGCGGCGTCGCGGGCCAGCTTGAAGGAGTCACCCGTGACGTCGGCGAACTGGATGACCTCGTCGCGCTGGTAGTGGTGGCCCAGCACGAACGCCCGCTCGCCCAGGGCGGCGCGCGCCACCCGGGCGCGTTCGACCAGGTCGGGGTCGGAGGGGGCCGGCAGGTCACCCGGGCACTCCACCCCCCGCTCCGACTCGAGGTCGCGGCCGCGACCCAGCGGCAGCAGGGGGAGGTCGACGGTGGTCATGCCCCGATCCTAGGGCGGCGTGCCGCACGCAGCCCCATCCGGTAGTCCAGTGACAAGGGACCCCGGGACGGACCACCGAAGGGGTCATTTGTCACTGGACTACCGGGACGCCCGGGATCAGAGCAGCGTGGGATGAGGGAGGTACGGCGCGGGGTCCTGCATCCGGCGCAGGGCCAGGAAGCCGCGGGACCGGACGCCGAGCCGAGCCTGCGTCGCCAGCTCGACCGCCCAGTCGTTGGCCGCGGTCACGTGCCCGATCTCGACCGGGACCTCGGGGTCGGACGCCGCCAGCGCCTCCCAGGTCAGGGCCGTCGCCGCCCTGCGATTGCTCGCGGCCAGCAGCACCGGCACCCCCGTCGGGTTGACGTAGGCGTAGCCGGAGCCCGACGGCCGATCGGTCACCAGCAGCCGCAGCTCGGCCGCGAGCACGTCGTGGTCCGGGCCGTGGGCGGCGCCGCGGGTGCGTCGGTCGAGCGAGTCGAGCAGGTCCCGGTCGCCCGTGGTCCCCTCGCGGACGTGGCGCACCACCGGCAGCACCGACCGGTCGACCGTGCCGTGGAGCGACATCTGCGGATGCAGCCGGAACCCCGCCAGCACGTAGCGACGCAGCGCCTGCGGGTCCTCGGAGGCGTTGAGCATCCCGCGCAGGCAGCCGCGCCCGTGCTGCAGCGCCGCGTCCAGCAGTCCACGGCCGAGCCCCCGGCCCTGCAGGCCGGGCCGCACGGCGTACGACGCGAGGATCCACATCAGCTCGCGCACCAGCGAGGTGGCGAAGCCCACGACCTCGCCGTCGGACTCGGCCACCCAGCAGCCGCCCGGGTCGGTGGCGAGCAGGTGCCGGGTGCGGACGTGCCACGCCTCGGAGCGGTGTGGCGGACGGGGCTCCGGGTCCGGCCAGCCGCGCGGGAAGGTGCGCAGGTCGAGCTCGTGGAAGGCCCGGGAGCTGATCACCTCGCACGCCTCGACGTCGTCGGGCCGCATCGGCCGGATCGTGGCGGGGGCGTTCATCGGGCGGCGTGGGCGGCGTACCGCGTCATCAGGTCCTCCCAGTGGTCGAACCGTGCCCGCACCACGGCCGTCGCCTCCGTCCAGCCGCCGTGCTCCAGTCGTACGCGGGTGCCGACCTCGACCTCGGTGAAGCTGACGGAGAGCGTCGTCGGGTGGTCGGGGGAGTGACCCAGCCAGAACGTCTGGGCGTACGCCGTCCCCGGCTCCCAGGTCGTGACCTCGCCGAACACGAACCGGTCCGTGCCGTGGCGCAGCGCGACCTCGCCGCGTGGGTCGAGGTCGATGCCGGTGAAGGTCGCCGCGTCGGGGGAGAGCACCGGGTCCCACCACTCGCCCATGTGGGCGGTGAAGGCGACGAACGCGTCGCGCGGCGGGCGCGGGACTTCTGCCTCGGCGACGATCGGGTCGAGCGGGTCCATGACCCCATCGTCGACCATGTCCGACAGGATGTGCGCATGCGAGTGCTGGTGGCCCCCGACAAGTTCGCCGGCACGCTGACGGCCGTCGAGGCCGCAGAGGCGATCGCGTCGGGGTGGCGGCGGCAGGCACCGGACGACGAGCTGGACCTGGCGCCCATGGCCGACGGCGGCCCGGGGTTCGTCGACGTGCTGCACGCGGCGCTGGGCGGCGACGTGCTGGCGGTGACCGTACGCGGCCCGCACGCCGAGCCCGTGCCGGCGACGGTGCTGCGCGTGGGTGACACGGCGTACGTCGAGTCGGCCCAGGCTTGCGGCCTGCACCTGCTGGACGGGCCGGCGGAGCACGCCACCACGGCCGGGGTCGGTGAGCTGCTGGCCGACGCCGTAGAGAGTGGGGCGCGCCGCGTCGTCGTGGGGCTCGGCGGCTCCGGCACCAACGACGCCGGTGCCGGGATGCTGCACGCGCTCGGTGCCACCGCCGACGGGCCGCTGGACGCCGGAGCCGCGGGGCTCACCTCGGTGACCACGATCGACGTCGCTCCCGCCCGCGACCGCCTGGCCGGGGTCGCGCTGCTGGCGGCCAGCGACGTCGAGAACCCGCTCACCGGCCTGTTCGGCGCCACCAAGGTGTTCGGCCCACAGAAGGGCCTCTCCGAGGAGCGGATCGTCGAGGTCGACGCCTGGCTCGAGGGCTTCGCCGGGATCGCCGGGCGGCGCACCTCCCTGGAGAAGGGTGCGGGCGCCGCCGGCGGGCTGGGCTTCGGGCTGCTGCTCCTGGGCGCCACCCGCGAGCCCGGCATCACCCTGGTCGCCGACGCCGTCGGGCTCGCCCGGCGGGCAGCCGAGGCCGACCTGGTGCTGACCGGGGAGGGTGCCTTCGACTTCTCCAGCCGGTCCGGCAAGGTCCCGTACGGGGTCGCGACGGTCGCCGCGGAGGCGCTCCGCCCGTGCGTGGCGCTGGCCGGGCAGGTGCTGGTCGGTGCCCGCGAGATGCGCGCCCTGGGTGTGGAGTCGGCCTACAGCATGGTCGAGATGGTCGGTGAGGAGCGGTCGTTCGGAGACCCCGCCGGCGCCCTCGCCGACGTCGCGGCGCGGGTGGCCCGGTCCTGGTCGGCCTGAGTCGGCTCAGTCGTCGCCGGCCGCGTCGTCCTCGTGGTCGGCCTCGGAGCCGACGACCTGGAAGTCGCGGTCGAGCTGGACGTCGACCTGGCTGCCGTCGTCGAGGGTGACCTCGACCTCGTAGTAGCTCTCCTCGTCGCCGAGCTCGGTCTCGGTCACCCTGCCGCCGCCGGTCTCCTGCAGCGCGGCTTCCTCGGCCCGCTCGAGGGCCGCGCCCTCGATCGGCTGGTCGGTCGCGTCGTCGTCGGAGCCCGCGAGGGCGGCGCCCCCGCCGCCGAGCACGATGGCGGCTGCTGCGGCGGCGGTGATGACGGTCTGCTTCCTGTTCATGCCTCCAGCATGAGCCCCCTCCGCTGAAGCCAGCCTGAACGCAGCGAGTTTTCGGGCGTTCAGCGAGGTTCAGCGGGGCTTCAGCCGACGTTCAGCGACGGCGTGGCACGGTGGAGCGGTGAGGATCCTGGTCGTCGAGGACGACACGCGTGTGGCGCGCGCCGTGAAGCGTGGCCTCGAGGCCGAGGGGTACGCCGTGGACGTCGCCGCTAGTGGCGAGGACGGCCACTGGCTGGCCACCGAGAACGACTACGACGCCCTCGTGCTCGACGTGCTGCTGCCCGGGATGGGTGGCCTGGACCTGTGCCGGAGGTTGCGGGAGGCCGGTGACTGGACGCCGGTGCTGGTGCTGACCGCGCTCGACGACCCGGCCGACGAGGCACGCGCCCTCGACGGGGGCGCCGACGACTTCCTCGGCAAGCCGTTCTCGTACGTGGTGCTGGCGGCCCGGCTGCGGGCACTGCTCCGGCGGGGAGCGGACACCCGTCCGGTCGAGCTGGCGGCCGGCGACCTCCGGCTGGACCCTGCCCGGCACCGGGTCTGGCGGGGCGAGACGCCGGTGGAGCTGACGCCGCGGCAGTTCGCGCTGCTGGAGTTCTTCCTGCGACGCCCGGGCGAGGTGCTGTCCAAGGCGACCATCCTCGAGCACGTCTGGGACTTCGCGTTCGACGGTGCGCCCAACATCGTGGAGGTCTACGTCCGGCAGCTGCGGCAGCGGATCGACGAGCCGTTCGGCCGGCACAGCCTGCAGACGGTACGGCTGGCCGGCTACCGGCTCGACGAGGACGGTGGCTGACGTGGCCGCCGACCGGGTCAAGCTGCGGCTCACCCTCGCCGCGGCCGCGACCACCCTGGTGGTGCTGGTCGTGGCGGCCGCCGTGCTGGTGCTGGCCTTCACGCGGTCCCAGTCGGCGGCGGCCGACGACCTCGCACGCGCCCGGCTCGCCGAGCTCGCGGCCCGCGCCGAGCAGGGCCGGGTCCCGGCACTCCTCACCGACGTCGGCGACGACGGGTTCGCCCAGGTGGTGACCGGTGACCGGGTCGTCGGGGCGTCCGCGAGCCTGGGGGACTCGCCCCCGGTCACCGGCTGGCGGCCGCCCGCAGGCGCGCCCGCCGTACGCGACCTCGAGGACGTGCCGGACGACGACGAGACCGAGGACTACCGGACCTGGGCGACGACCGTGACCGGGCCGGACGGGCCTACGGCGGTCTACGTCGGCACCGCTCCGGAGGTCGTGGGGGAGTCGGTACGACGGCTGGTGGTGAGCCTGCTCGTCGGGCTGCCGCTGCTGCTGGTGGTCTCGACACTGCTGCTGTGGCTGCTCGTCGGCCGGGTGCTGCGGCCGGTCCACGAGAGCCACCGGCGGCAGCGGGAGTTCGTCGCGGACGCGGCACACGAGCTGCAGAGCCCGCTCGCGTCGTACCGTGCCCAGCTCGAGGTGGCCCTGCGCGAGGACCGGGCCGCGTCGTGGCGGGCGACTGCCCGGGACCTGCTCGCCGAGAGCGACCGGATGGAGCGGCTCGTGCGCGACCTGCTCTTCCTCTCCCGCGACGACGGGCGGCAGCGGGTGCCGAGGACGATGCTCGACCTCGACGACGTGGTGCTCGAGGAGGTGGCCCGGCTGCGGCCGGGCACCACGACCGAGATCGACACCTCGGCAGTCACGGCGGCGCCGCTGCGGGGGCACCGCGGCGACCTCGGCAGGATGGTCCGCAACCTGCTGGCGAACGCGGCGCGGCACGCGGTCGGCCGGGTGGAGGTCGTGTGCGCGGCGCTCCCGGACGGCACCGTGGTGCTGACTGTCTCCGACGACGGGCCCGGGATCGCGCCGGCGCAGCGGGAGCGGGTCTTCGAGCGGTTCTGGCGCGCCGACACCGCCCGCAGCGACTCCGGGAGCACCGGGCTGGGCCTCTCCATCGTCCGCGCAGTCGCCGAGCGCCACGGCGGGAACGTACGGGTGGTCGACTCGGCCGCGGGCGCGCGGTTCGAGGTCCGGCTGCCCGGAGGGTGAGGCGGCTCGGGGAATAACCCGCGGTGTGCGACCATTGGGGGAGTCAGACCCAGATCGATCACGTGCAACCCAGGGAGTCACCACCATGACCGAGCAGGTCGAGACCGAGCGCCGCACCGACCAGATCAACCTGAGCGACGTCGCGGCCGCCAAGGTGAAGAGCCTGCTGGAGCAGGAGGGTCGCCACGACCTCTCGCTGCGCATCTCGGTGCAGCCGGGCGGTTGCTCCGGTCTGCGCTACCAGCTCTTCTTCGACGAGCGCACCCTCGACGGCGACGTGACCACCGACTTCGACGGCGTGGCCGTCGTGGTCGACCGGATGAGCGTCCCCTACCTCAACGGGGCGATGATCGACTTCGTCGACTCGATCGAGAAGCAGGGCTTCACGATCGACAACCCCAACGCGACCGGGTCCTGCGCCTGCGGCGACTCGTTCCACTGATTCCGGGCCGCGTCCGTCGCGACACTCGAGCCCCTGCCGGTGATCCGGTGGGGGCTCGTCCTATTTCGGGGTGATGCTGCCTGCTCCGGCTCTCGGCGTGAGGCGCCGGCCCCGAGGTTTGTGGGCGAGTCTCGGGGTTCGTGCCCATTGTGTGCGCCACGAACCCACGGTTTCCCCGGCCGGCCGGGGAAACCCCGCCGCCGCCGCGCGCGGCAGATCAGTCCAGGTGCAGGTGGAGCGCGCTCGCCAGCCGGGCGGCGGCGTCGCTGATCGCGATGTCGCGCTTGGGGACCTCGCGGGGGAAGTCGTCGTAGTGGAAGCTCGGCGCCGGTCGGACGGCCGCGCGGGCGGCGCGCTCGAGCCGCAGGTTGTCACCGACCACGAGGCAGTCGGCGCGCATCTGGGCCGGGGTCTCGAGGTCGTCGTACGACGTGCGCTCGGTGCCCATGCCGACGACGCTAGGGGCTACCGAGAGGTATCCCCAGTCGTACCCGCAGGTAGTGTTCCGTGGCGTGCCCCTGCTGATCGCCGGCTCCATCGCGACCGACCACCTGATGACCTTCCCGGGGAAGTTCTCCGACTCGCTCGTGGTCGATCAGCTCGACAAGCTGTCGGTCTCGTTCCTCGTCGAGGAGCTCGACGTACGCCGGGGAGGTTGTGCGGCCAACATCTGCTTCGGCCTCGGCAACCTCGGCCTCGAGCCGGTGCTGGTCGGGGCGGTGGGCGAGGACTTCGCGGAATACCGCTCCTGGCTGCAGCGCCATCGCGTCGACTGCGACTCCGTCCACGTCTCGGGCACCCGCCACACCGCCCGGTTCGTGTGCACCACCGACTCCGCCCACGCCCAGATCGCAAGCTTCTACGCCGGCGCGATGAGCGAGGCCCGCGAGATCGAGCTGAAGCCGATCGTCGACCGGGTCGGCGACCCCGACTACGTGCTGATCGGGCCCGACGACCCCGAGGCGATGCTGCGCCACACCGACGAGTGCCGGCAGCGGGGCTACCGCTTCGTGTCCGACCCCAGCCAGCAGCTCGCCTTCGGCGACGGCGACCTGATCCGGCCGCTGATCGACGGCGCGACCATCCTGTTCTCCAACGAGTACGAGTCCGCGCTGATCACCCAGAAGACGGGCTGGAGCCGCGAGGAGATCCTCTCCCGGGTCGGCACGTGGGTGGTCACCCTCGGTCCGGGCGGCGTCCGGATCGAGCGCGAGGGCGAGGAGCCGGTCGTCGTCCCGGCGGTTCCCGAGGTCCGCAAGGTCGAGCCCACCGGGGTCGGCGACGCGTTCCGCGCCGGCTTCCTCGCCGCGCTCGACTGGGGCCTCGGCCTCCAGCGCGCGGCGCAGCTCGGCTGCCTGCTCGCCGTCTACGTCGTCGAGCAGGTCGGCACCCAGGAGTACACGCTGTCGCGGTCGCACTTCCTGCGGCGCTGCGAGGAGGCGTACGGCGCCGACGCCGCCGCCGAGGTCGGCCAGCACCTCCGCACGTTGCGTCCCTGACCCCTCCGCTACGCCAGCCGCCGCACCAGGTGGCGCGGTGTCCCGTCGGCCGCCGTGTCCTCGCCGGCGTACTCCTGGCCGCGCATCCGGCACCACGCCGGTACGTCGGCCGCTGCCGCCACGTCCGTGGTCACCACGGCCACGAGTCCTCCCACCGGCACCTCGGTGAACCGCCGGCCCAGCTCGATCACCGGCATCGGGCACCGCATCCCGCGGCAGTCCAGCTCGAGGTCGACCGACTCGCTCACAGATCCACCTCCACCCGCATCCGGGCCACCACGTCCGGGAGCACGTCGAGCAGCCGGTCGACGTCAGCCCCGGTCGTGGTGCGGGTCAGCGAGACCCGGACGTTGCCGTGGGTGAGGACCCCCATCGCGCCCAGGACCGCGCTCGGCTGGAGCGTGGTCGCCGCGCACGCGGATCCGCTCGCCACCCCGAACCCCTCCCGCTCCAGCGCGTGGACCAGCGCCTCGCCGTCGAGGTAGAGGCAGGAGAAGGTGACCAGGTGGGGGAGCCGTCGGTCCGGGTCGCCCACGACCTCCACGTCGGGGATCCGGGCCACCTGCTCCCGGATCCGGTCGACCAGGGCCGTCTGGCGCCGCACGGTCTCGTCGCGCTCGGCGACCACGGCCTGGAGGGCGGCAGCAGCGGCCAGGGCGCCGGGCACGTTCTCGAACCCCGCCACCCGGTCGTCGACCCGGTCGTCGCCGGGGAACGGGTTGCGCCAGCGGGCGCCCTTGCGGACCAGCAGCACGCCCACGCCGGCCGGCCCGCCCCACTTGTGGGCGGAGCCCGCGGCGGCGTCCCAGCCGTCCGGGAGCGCCACCCGGCCCAGGGAGGCGCACGCGTCGGTGAACAGCGGGACGCCGTCCGGCAGCCCGAGCCCGGTCAGCGGCTGCAGCGTCCCGACCTCGTGGTTGGCCGCCTGCACCGCGACCGCCGACACGCCCGGACCCGCGGCCGCCTCGCGCAGGGCGTCGAGGTCGACCCGCCCCAGCCGGTCGACGCCCACCTCGGTCGAGCCGCCGGCCCAGGCGGCGGCGTGGCGGACCGCGGCGTGCTCCACCGCGGGGTGGACGACCTCGCCGGCGCCGGTGCGGTGGCCGCGCACCAGCCCGAGCAGGCCGCGGTGGACCGCTTCGGTCCCGGAACCGGTGAAGCTGACCTCGTCGGGTCGCACCCCGAGGCTCTCGGCGACGACCGCGCGGGCGTTGTCGAGCAGCAGCCGCGCGGAGCGCCCGGCGTGGTGCAGCCGTCGCGGGTCGGCGTAGCCCTGGTCCAGCGCGGCCAGCAGGGCGGCGCGCGCGGCCGGGTGCAACGGCTCGGACGAGGCGGCGTCCAGGTCGACGGCAGATGGCGTCGCGGCCCCGTCGGTGGTACGGCTCACCGGCTCAACCTACTGCCCGACCCTGCGGCCGTACGGGGGTCGGATTCCGTTACGCTGTGCGGTGTCCGTGAAGTGCTGAAGAGAGAGGCTCGTTCGTGGGTCACCAACTCCACCGGCGCACGTCCGGGGCCGTGTCGCGCACGGCGCGTCGGACTGGCATGGTCGCCGTTGCGGTCGCCGTCGCTCTCCTGTCGGGATGCTCCGCGGAGACGCAGCACGAGTGGCGCAACCTGGCGATGCCGGACCCGGCCAGCGAGCAGGCGCAGCACATCTTCGAGCTGTGGCGCTGGAGCTGGGTCGCCGCGCTGACCACGGGCGCGATCGTGTGGGGCCTGATGGGCTGGGTGGTGGTCCGCTACCGCCGCAGGCACGTCGACGAGATCCCGGTCCAGACGCGCTACAACCTGCCGCTGGAGATCTTCTACACGGTGGCACCCATCGTGATGGTGGTCGTGTTCTTCTACCACACGGTCAACGTCCAGAACGCCGTGCTCGACGACACCGACCAGGACCGCACCATCGAGGTGGTCGGGCAGCAGTGGAGCTGGACCTTCAACCACCGCCTCGAGGGCACCGAAGGGCCGGTCGTCTACACCTCGGGCTCCGGGGGCGACATCCCCACCCTGGTGCTTCCCGTGGGCGAGACCATCCAGTTCAACCTGCACAGCCCCGACGTCATCCACTCCTTCGGGATCCCGGCGTTCCTCATGACCATGGACGTCGTCCCGGGACGGGTCAACCACTACGAGGTCACCCCGGACACCGAGGGCACCTTCGCCGGCAAGTGCCGTGAGCTGTGCGGCACCTACCACTCCCGGATGCTGTTCAACGTGGAGGTGGTGAGCACCGAGGAGTACGAGGCCTACCTGCAGGACCTCGAGGCGCAGGGCAACACCGCCGACGAGCCCCTGCTCGGCGGCTCCAACACACGGGACCAGGCCGGTCTCGACACCGGTGAGGAGGAGTCCGAGTGACTACCACCGCCGCGCGCCCCACGACGGGCGCGCCCCGCAGGACGCTGGGCCAGCAGCTGGCCAAGGTGATGACCACCACCGACCACAAGTTGATCGGCAAGCTCTATCTCGTCACCTCGTTCGTGTGGTTCCTCATCGGCGGCGTGATGGCGCTGCTGATGCGCTCCGAGCTGGCCTTCCCCGGCATGCAGGTCGTCAACGACGAGTTCTACAACCAGCTGTTCACGATGCACGGCACGATCATGCTGCTGCTGTTCGCGACGCCGCTGTTCTTCGGCTTCGGCAACGTGGTCATGCCGCTGCAGATCGGCTCGCCGGACGTCGCGTTCCCGCGGCTCAACATGCTCAGCTACTGGCTGTTCCTGTTCGGCAGCCTGATCGCCGCCTCCGGGTTCCTCACCCCCGGGGGTGCCGCGTCGTTCGGCTGGTTCGCGTACACGCCGCTCTCGGACTCCGTCCGCTCGCCGGGGGTGGGTGGTGACCTGTGGGTCATGGGGCTGTGGCTGGCCGGACTCGGCACCATCCTCGGTGCGGTCAACTTCATCACCACGATCATCTGCATGCGTGCCCCCGGCATGACGATGTTCCGGATGCCGATCTTCGTCTGGAACACGCTCGTCACGTCGCTGCTGGTGCTGATCGCGTTCCCGATCCTGGCCGGCGCGCTGCTCTCGCTCGAGGCCGACCGATTGCTTGGTGCCCACGTCTTCGACCCGTCCCACGGCGGCCCGATCCTGTGGCAGCACCTGTTCTGGTTCTTCGGGCACCCCGAGGTCTACATCATCGCGCTGCCGTTCTTCGGCATCGTGACCGAGATCCTGCCCGTCTTCAGCCGCAAGCCGATCTTCGGATACGTCGGCCTCGTCGGCGCGACCCTCGGCATCGCGATCCTGTCGGTGGCGGTCTGGGCCCACCACATGTTCGTGACG
>CAVRSW010000013.1:0-120931 GCA_963723945.1 uncultured Actinomycetota bacterium | reverse complement strand
TGGGGCGACACCTGGAACACCGTGCTGATCATGGTGCTGACGGTCGCCGTCGAGCTGGTGATCGGCTTCGCCTTCGCCATGGTGATGCACCGGATCGTGTTCGCCCGGGGCGCGATCCGGACGTCGATCCTGATTCCCTACGGCATCATCACCGTGGTCTCGGCGTACGCCTGGCAGTTCGCGTTCAGCCTCACCAACGGCTTCGTGAACACCTGGCTGCCGTTCGTGCCCGACGACTACAACTGGTTCGGGTCGCACTGGCCGGCGATGTTCGCGATCATGGTCTCCGAGATCTGGAAGACGACGCCGTTCATGGCGCTGCTGCTCCTCGCGGGCCTCTCCCAGGTCTCCGAGGACATGCTCGAGGCCGCGCAGGTCGACGGCGCGACGTGCGTGGCAGCGGCTCTGGAAGGTGATCCTCCCCAACATGCGGGCCGCGATCATGGTCGCGGTGCTGTTCCGGGCGCTGGACGCCTACCGCATCTTCGACAACATCTTCGTGATGACCAAGGGGGCCCAGGACACCGAGTCGGTGTCGTTCCTCACCTACAGACAGAGCATCGAGCAGGTCCAGCTCGGGCTGGGCTCCGCGCTCTCGGTGCTGCTGTTCCTGAGCGTGCTGCTGCTGGCGTGGCTCATCGTGAAGATCTTCCGTGTCGACCTGGCCGCAGCGAGGGGTGAGTCCTGATGAGGAACAAGACGAACGCCGGCCACTGGATCGGGTTCCTGCTGATCCTCGCCTGGTGCCTGCTGCCCGTCGTGTGGATCATCTCGCTGTCCTTCAAGGCACCCGAGGAGACCTCCGCCGGCAGCCCGCAGTTCCTGCCGAAGGACGCCACCCTGCAGAACTACCGCGACATCCTCGGCATCGGCTCGGTGACCCCCGGCCAGGAGACCGTGGCCAACGACTTCCTCGACGCGCTCCGCAACTCGTTCGGGATCTCCCTGATCTCCACCGCACTGGCCGTGGTGTTCGCGACGCTGGCGGCGTACGCCATCGCTCGGCTGGAGTTCAGGGGCAAGCGGATCGTGCTCACCATGGCGCTGGCGATCGCCATGTTCCCGGTGGTCGCGCTCGTCGGTCCCCTGTTCGACCTGTGGCGCACGGTCGGCCTGTTCAACACCTGGCCGGGGCTGATCATCCCCTACATGACCTTCACGCTGCCGCTGGCGATCTGGACGCTGTCGGCCTTCTTCCGCGAGATCCCGTGGGAGATGGAGCAGGCGGCGCAGGTCGACGGGGCCACGTCGTGGCAGGCCTTCCGCAAGGTGATCGTGCCTCTGGCGGCACCCGGGGTGTTCACCGCCGCGATCCTGACGTTCTTCTTCGCCTGGAACGAGTTCGTCCTCGCGATCTCGCTGACGTCGACCACCAGCTCGCGCACGGTGCCCGCCCAGCTGTCCTACTTCGTGGGGCCCGACCCCTTCAACCCGCCGTACGGCCTGCTCGCCACCGCCTCGGTCGTGGTGACCGTTCCGATCATCGTCATCGTCCTGCTGTTCCAGCGCAAGATCGTCGCCGGCCTCACCTCCGGCGCAGTGAAGGGGTAACTGTCATGGCTGCCATCGACATGAAGAACATCGTCAAGCAGTACGGCGACGGGTTCGCCGCCGTCAACGACGTCACCATCGACGTGAAGGACGGGGAGTTCATGATCCTCGTCGGCCCCTCGGGTTGCGGCAAGTCCACCTTGCTGCGCATGGTCGTCGGCCTCGAGGACATCACCTCCGGCGACGTGATGATCGGCGAGAAGCGGGTCAACGACCTCGCCCCGCGCGACCGCAACCTCGCGATGGTGTTCCAGAACTACGCGCTCTACCCCCACCTGAGCGTCTACGAGAACATCGCCTTCCCGCTCCGGCTCGCCGGGGCGCCGGACAGCGAGGTCGACGAGAAGGTGCGCAAGGCGTCGCAGACGCTCGAGCTCGACGAGCACCTCCAGCGCAAGCCCGGCAACCTGTCCGGCGGTCAGCGGCAGCGGGTCGCGATGGGCAGGGCCATCGTCCGGGACGCTGACGCGTTCCTGTTCGACGAGCCGCTGTCCAACCTCGACGCCAAGCTCCGCGGCCAGATGCGTACCGAGATCTCCCGGTTGCAGAAGCGGCTCGGCATCACCACGATCTACGTCACCCACGACCAGACCGAGGCGATGACGCTGGGCGACCGGGTGGCCGTGCTCAAGCGGGGCTTGCTCCAGCAGCTGGCGACGCCGCGGGAGCTCTACGAGAACCCCGGGAACCTGTTCGTCGCCGGTTTCATCGGTTCGCCGCCGATGAACTTCCTGCCGGCGACGGTCGAGGGGACGTCGGTGAAGCTGCCGTTCGGCACCGTGGAGATCCCGGCCGACAAGGCCGAGAAGGCACGGGGCAAGGGGCTGCTGATCGCAGGCATCCGCCCCGACCACTTCGAGGACGCCTCCGTCCTCGACGCCTCGCGCCGCGACAAGGGCTCGACGTTCCGCGCCACGGTGGACTTCGTGGAGTGGCTGGGCAACGAGGCCTACGCCTACATCCCGTTCGAGGCCCCGCCCGAGGTGCGGGAGCAGCTCAACCAGCTCGAGAGGGACCTCGACGGCGAGGCCATGCGCACCCAGGTGGTGATCAGCCTCGACGGCTCCAGCCGGGTCGCCGAGGGCGACGAGGCCGAGATCTGGGTCGACACGTCCAGGATCCACCTGTTCGACCCGGGCACCGGCGAGAACCTCACGATCGACGCCAGCCACGCCGGCATCGTGCCCGGACGCCAACGCGATGGAGGCCGCCGAGGACGTCGCGCGCGAGCAGGACCAGGCGAGCAGCGGCGAGCCGACCAGCTGAGCTCCGCCTCCCCGGCCGGCGGGGAGACGACGACGTGGCCCGGGGCGCAGCCCCGGGCCACGGTCAGTGTCCGGGGAGCATCTTCCGCTTCCGCTCGCGCGGCGGGCCCTTGCGGGTGACGGTCACCCCGGCCATCAGCGCGACGCCCTTGACCCGCACCACGGGTGAGTCGGACGTGATCTGCGGGGCCACCTTGTCGCGCGACTGCTCGAAGGCGCCCATGATGCCGACGCCCTCGACGATCACGTGGGTGCGCTCGTCGACGACGATGTCGATGCCGGCCATCACGGCGTTGGCGTAGATCACGGTCTCGCGCGCCGCGAAGGTCGCCTCGCGCAGGTCGATGTCGACCCCGCCCATCAGCGCGAACGCCTGGTGCCGGGGTGGCACCAGCCACGCCCCCTTGCGGCTGACGCCGCCCATGATCGTGATCGAGTTCTCGTAGGTCGTCGTGGTCGGCGCCGTCTCGCGCCGCTGCACGGGCGGCGCCGCCGCCGGCTCGCCGGGCACCGGCAGGTCGATCGTGATCGGGACCAGGTCGGCGTAGGTCTTCGCGGCGTACGTCGCCTCGAGCCGTTCGTCGAGCTCCTCGAGGTCGAGCCGGCCCTCGCCGGCGGCCTCGCGCAGCAGCTCGGCGACCTTGTGGCGGTCGGCGTCGGAGATGCGCAGCTGCGACGGGTCGTCGTGCCGTCACCGGGGCGCTCGCGGGGCTCCAGGGGTCCTCCCATGCCGGTCAGCCTAGTCGGCGGCCAGGACTCTCCCGGAGCCGCGGACACGCGCCCGGTCCGTCCCTACCCTCCTCCCGAGGTGCGCGCCCGCGCGCCGCACGACACGGGCGCCCGCGTGGGGAAGGCTGCTGCCGTTCCACGCCCGCAGGCCGAGGGCGAGGAACGAGCCCACCTGAGCGGAGGACGGCCGGCTGGTACGGCTCCGCGAACGGTGACCTACTTCACATTCCCGGCACATCGGAGCAGGCTGGGGTTCGGGTTCATCCGGGAGGTCGGAGATGACGTCAACCATCACCCAGTTCGACGCGCGCCCCGCGCCCTGCGGCCGACCGTGCGGGGGCGAGCAGCTCATGTCGGAGGACCAGCAGGGCCTGGTCACCCTGGACGTCCGGTACACCTGTGGCTGCGAGAGCCACCACGAGGAGTTCCACGACGGCAGCGTCCACAACCTCATCGTCAACCACCGGGGCACGGTGCTGGTCGACGAGGAGCTGCGGGGTGAGTGAGGACCAGACCGCCGGCGCGCACGACGTGCTCCTGGTGGGCGGGGGCCTGGCCGGACTGCGTGCCGCGATCGCGGTCGCCGAGACCGACCCCGGGCTCGACGTCGCCGTCGTGTCGAAGGTCTATCCGATGCGCAGCCACAGCGTCTCCGCCGAGGGAGGCGCCGCGGGCGCGATCGCCCCGGACGACACTCTCGACGAGCACGCCTACGACACGGTCTCGGGCAGCGACTGGCTCGGCGACCAGGACGCGATCGAGATGTTCGTCCACGAGGCTCCGCGCGAGCTGCTCCAGCTCGAGCACTGGGGCTGTCCGTGGAGCCGGCAGCCCGAGGGACGCGTGGCGGTCCGCGCCTTCGGCGGGATGAAGAAGAGGCGCACCTGGTTCGCCGCAGACAAGACCGGTTTCCACATGCTGCACTCGCTGTTCCAGACCTCGTTGAAGTACGACGAGGTCGCGCGCTACGACGAGTGGTTCGTGACCCGACTGCTCGTGGACGACGGCAGGGTGTACGGCGTGGTGGCCGTGGAGCTGCGCTCCGGACGGATCCGGGCGATCACCGCGAAGGCGGTCGTGCTCGGCGCGGGCGGCTGCGGCAAGGTGTTCCCGTTCACCACCAACGCCAACATCAACACCGGCGACGGCATGGCGTTGGCCTACCGCGCGGGCGCCCCCCTCAAGGACATGGAGATGGTCCAGTACCACCCCACCGGGCTGCCGTTCACCGGGATCCTGATGACCGAGGCCGCCCGCGCCGAGGGCGGCTGGCTGCTCAACAAGGACGGCTACCGCTACCTCCAGGACTACGACTTGGGCAAGCCCACGCCCGAGCCCGAGCTGCGCAGCATGGAGCTCGGCCCTCGAGACCGCGTTTCCCAGGCTTTCGTCCACGAGCAGGAGAAGGGGCGGACGATCGACGCGCCGTACGGCGACGTGGTCCACCTCGACCTGCGCCACCTCGGCGCCGACCTGATCGACACCAAGCTGCCGTTCGTCCGCGAGCTGTGCCTGAAGTACGAGCGCATCGACCCGGTCACGGAGCTGATCCCGGTGCGCCCGGTCGTCCACTACATGATGGGGGGCGTCTCCACGGACATCGACGGCGCGACCCCGCTGGCCGGTCTGTACGCGGCTGGCGAGACCGCGTGCGTGAGCATCAACGGCGCCAACCGGCTCGGCTCCAACTCCCTGCCCGAGTGCCTGGTCTTCGGCGCCCGCGCCGGCCGGGCCGCGGCGGCGTACGTCGCCGATGCCCCGCCGACGCCATCAGTGGTAGCAGCCCAGGTCTCCGACGAGGTACGCCGGATCGAGCGCGACGTGATGGGCACGGTGCCTCGCGACGACTCGGTTGCGGGGATCCGCACGCAGATGCAGGAGACCATGGAGGAGGCGGCCGGGATCTACCGCACGGCCGAGTCCCTGGTCAAGGGGGCCGAGACGCTCAGGGAACTGCAGGAGCGGCTGCCCGGGGTGGGCGTCCGCGACACCAGCCCTGCCTGGAACACCGAGCTGGTGGCGGCGCTCGAAGCCGCCAACATGCTCGACATCGCCGAGTGCATGCTGGCATCCGGGCTGCAGCGCGAGGAGTCGCGCGGCGCCCACCAGCGCACCGACTTCCCTCGGCGCGACGACGACCGATTCCTCGTCCACCAGCTGACGGTCCGCGACGACGACGGCTCGCCCAGGGTCACGCGGCTGCCGGTGACGATCACCCGCTGGCCACCGGGCGAGCGGGTCTACGGGAGGTGACATGGCGGACGAGATCAGCCTGCGGGTGACGCGTTACCGCCCGGACAAGGACCGGGAACCCGCGTGGCAGGACTACGACGTGCCGTTGCGCGAGGAGTGGACCGTGCTCGACGCGCTCAACCACATCAAGGACGACATCGACACCACGCTGGCGTTCCGGTGGTCGTGCCGGATGGGGATCTGCGGCAGCTGCGGGATGAACGTCGAAGGCGAACCCCGGTTGACGTGCGCGACGTTCCTGTCCGACTACGCGCCTGGGCCGGTGCGCGTGGAGCCGCTCGGCAACTTCCCCGTCGCGCGGGACCTGGTCGTCGACATCGGCGACTTCATGGAGAAGCTGCCCAGGGTGAAGCCGTGGATCATCCGCGACGAGGAGCAGGCGGTCGACGACGGGGAATACCTCCAGACCCCCGAGGAGCTCGACGCCTACAAGCAGTTCAGCATGTGCATCAACTGCATGCTCTGCTACGCCGCCTGCCCCGTCTACGGGCTCGACCCGGACTTCGTCGGCCCGGCGGCGATCGCGCTGGCCGAGCGCTACGACCTCGACTCCCGTGACCAGGGCGCCCGCGAGCGGCTCGACGTGCTCATCGAGCACGAGGGCGTCTACGGCTGCACGTTCGTCGGCGAGTGCACCCGGGTCTGCCCCAAGCACGTCGACCCGGCCGGCGCCATCCAGCGCTACAAGCTCAAGACCGCCCAGGAGTCGGTCAAGGCCTTCCTGCTCCCGAGGGCGCTGCGGCGATGACTCTCCCCACCAGCACGCCGCCCGACACCCCCCGGACCTACCGGCGGCCGATCCCGGTGCTGTGGTGGCTCCGCAAGCGCAGCTACTTCGTGTTCGTGATGCGCGAGCTGAGCAGCATCTTCGTCGGCTGGCTCGTCCTCTACCTGCTGCTGTTCGTCCGCGCGGTGGGACGCGGAGAGGCGGCGTACAGCGACTTTCTCGACTGGGCGGCCTCGCCCGTGCTCGTCGTGCTGAACGTGATCGCCTTCGCGTTCGTGCTCCTGCACACGGTCACCTGGTTCTCACTGACGCCCCAGGCGATGGTGGTGGCCGTACGCGGGCGCCGGGTGCCGGGGCCTGCGATCATCGGCGCGCAGTACGCCGCCCTGGCCGTGGTGTCCGGGTTCGTGTTCTGGCTGGTGAGCCGATGAAGCTCCGGGTCGAGCCCTTCCTGTGGCTGGCGTTCAGCGGGGGCGGCGTGGTGGCCGCGATCTTCCTGCCGGTGCTGACCTTCCTCTTCGCGCTGGCCTTCCCACTGGGCTGGATCGACCCGCCGGGCTACGCCCACATCGCGGCCGTGTTGGCACACCCGGTCTCGTTCTTCGCGCTGTTCGGGCTGTTCGTGATGATGCTGGTGCACGCCGCCCACCGGTTCCGGTTCACGCTCTACGACGGTCTGCAGGTGAAGCACCGGGTCCTGGTCGCCACGGTCTGCTACGGCACCGCGTTCGCGGGGATCTTCGTCGCGTTGCAGATGCTGGGCAGCGCCACCTGAGCCGATGCGCGTCCGAGACCTCCGACGTCGAGGTCGCCGGGGTGGAGCGCCGGCGCGGCGTCGTACGATCCGTGCGTGAGCATCGAGCCAGAGTTCCGCCACTCCGACCTGCTGCCGACCGGACCGGACGACACGCCGTACCGGCTCGTCACCACGGAGGGCGTCTCCACCTTCGAGGCCGAGGTCGGCGGGCGCACCCGGACCTTCCTGCAGGTCGACCCGGAGGCGATCCGCCGGCTCACCGACGAGGCGATGCACGACATCGCCCACTACCTGCGGCCCGCCCACCTGGCGCAGCTGCGCGCGGATCATCGACGACCCCGAGTCGTCGGGCAACGACCGGTTCGTGGCGCTCGACCTGCTCAAGAACGTCAACATCTCCGCCGGCGGCGTGCTGCCGATGTGCCAGGACACCGGCACCGCGATCGTGATGGGCAAGAAGACCGAGGGCGTCCTGACCGGCGCCGACGACTCCGAGTGGATCTCGCGCGGCGTCTTCGACGCCTACACCCGGCTCAACCTGCGCTACTCGCAGATGGCGCCGCTGTCGATGTTCGAGGAGAAGAACACCGGCTCCAACCTGCCGGCGCAGGTCGAGCTCTACTCGGTGCCCGGCGAGCGGCCGGAGTACAAGTTCCTCTTCATGGCGAAGGGCGGCGGGTCGGCCAACAAGTCGTTCCTGTTCCAGGAGACCAAGGCGATCCTCAACCCGCAGCGGATCCTCACCTACCTCGACGAGAAGATCCGCGCGCTCGGCACCGCCGCCTGCCCGCCGTACCACCTGGCGGTGGTCATCGGCGGCACCTCGGCGGAGTACGCCCTCAAGACCGCCAAGCTGGCCTCGGCCCACTACCTCGACCACCTGCCCACCGAGGGCTCGATGAGCGGCCACGGGTTCCGCGACCTCGAGCTCGAGCAGCAGGTCTTCGAGCTGACCCAGGGCTTCGGGATCGGCGCGCAGTTCGGCGGCAAGTACTTCTGCCACGACGTCCGCGTGGTGCGGCTGCCGCGGCACGGCGCGTCGTGCCCGGTCGCGATCGCCGTCTCCTGCTCGGCCGACCGGCAGGCGCTGGGCAAGATCACGCCGGAGGGGGTCTTCCTCGAGCAGCTGGAGACCGACCCCGCGCACTACATGCCCGACGCCGGCACCGCCGAGGACATCAGCGGCGGCGAGGTCGTCCCGGTCGACCTGACCCGGCCGATGGAGGAGATCCTCGCCGAGCTCTCGCAGCACCCCGTCAAGACCCGGCTCTCGCTCACCGGACCGCTGGTCGTCGCGCGCGACATCGCGCACGCCAAGATCAAGGAGCGGCTCGACGCGGGCGAGGAGATGCCGTCGTACCTGCGCGACCACCCGGTCTACTACGCCGGCCCGGCCAAGACGCCCGAGGGCATGGCGTCCGGCTCCTTCGGACCCACCACGGCCGGCCGGATGGACTCCTACGTCGAGCAGTTCCAGGCCGCCGGCGGGTCGAAGGTGATGCTCGCCAAGGGCAACCGCTCCAAGGTGGTGACCGAGGCGTGCGACGCCCACGGCGGCTTCTACCTCGGCTCCATCGGCGGCCCGGCCGCCCGGCTCGCCCAGGACTGCATCACCTCGGTCGAGGTGCTGGAGTACGAGGAGCTCGGCATGGAGGCGGTCTGGAAGATCGAGGTCGAGGACTTCCCGGCCTTCATCGTGGTCGACGACAAGGGCAACGACTTCTTCACCGACCCCTCCGGCACCACCACGATCCCGCTCACCGGCATCCGGGTGCGCTCGGCGGAGTAGCCCGGGGAACCTCGCCGGGGGCCGGGGTCGTTCAGCGCGGTGAGGACAGGAGGCTCCGATGAAGTGCCCCAACGACGGATCGACGCTCACCATGAGCGAGCGCAGCGGGATCGAGATCGACTACTGCCCCGAGTGCCGGGGGGTGTGGCTCGACCGCGGCGAGCTCGACAAGCTGATCGAGCGCTCGGCCGCCCACGCTGCGCCCGCAGCGCCCGCCGCGCCGCCCGCCGCACCGGTGGCCTCGGCGTACGAGCGCGAGCGCGACGAACGGCAGCAGCACCACCAGCAGCGCTACTCCGACCCGCAGCGCTACGCCCAGCAGCCCTACCGCAAGAAGCGCAAGGAGAGCTGGCTCAGCGAGATCTTCGACTGACGCTCAAGCCGGTCCGCGAGGCGGGCCGCAGCCTCCCCGACGCGGTGGCCGAGCGGGGTCCCGCCGCGGACCCGGTCCTGGTGCGCACCACCGAGGAAGACCTCGAGGTCGGGCACCCGGTCGGCGAGGACCGTCGCCACCTCCTGCACGGCAGGGACGTCGTCCTCGATCGGCACACCGATCACCACCGCGTCGGGCACCAGGCGTTCGGACCGACGCCAGCCAGGCCTCGCCCGGGAGGTCTCCCCCGACGTAGGTCACGCCGACCCCGCGCTGGCGGAGCAGGGCGGCAAAGGCCAGGACGCCGAGCTCGTGGCGCGAACCGCCCGCCAGGCCGACCACGACGTGGGGGGCATCGGGCGGGTCGGCGAACGAGTCGAACGCCGCGGCGAGCCGCCGCTGCACCCCGGCGCTGGCGAAGTGCTCGCCCGCCACGCTGACTCGCCCGTCACGCCAGGCGGCTCCGAGGCGCGCGAGGGCCGGGAGCAGCCAGTCGTCGATCACGTCGGTGAGGTCGCCGGACGAGAAGCCGAGGTCGAGCACCTGGTTGAGGGCGACCGGGTCCATCTCCTCCGCGGCCCGCGCGAGCCCGTCGACGTCGCCGGAGCCGCCGGCCTCCCCCGGGCGTGGCCCCGAGGCGACGCCGTCGTCGGCGAGCACCCGTGCCGCCGCCAGCGCCGGAGACCACCCCGCGTCCACGAGGGCTCGCATCGACGCCAGCCGCCGGAGCGCGCCGCTCGTCGTAGAGCCGGTAGTTGCCCTCGCTGCGGTCCGGGCTGACCACGTGGTAGCGCCGCTCCCACTTGCGCAGCGTGTCGGGCGGGATGCCGGTGAGCTCGGCGACGCGGCCGACCGTGTACATGCGAGCCCATCGTACGCACAACCTTGGACAGACACTGGACATTCGCTTCCGGATGACCGATGCTTGGACAAACCTTGGACACCTTGGAGGACCCTCATGCACCGCACCCCGCTCCGCCTCTCCCTGGCCAGCGCATCCCTGGCGCTCGCGATCGCCGGGGCGGTCGCCGCCCCCGGACCGGCGCAGGCCGCCCCGGACACCGCGTGCATGAAGGCGGGGATCAAGACGCTCCAGGGCGCGGGGCTGCTGCGCGAGGTCGCCCGGGGCGGGATCTCGATCGCAGCTGCGGGCTCACTCGGGGTCGAGCCGCGATCCGCCGACCTCGACCTGACCGCGGTCCCCGACCCGATCCCGCTCCCGCTGCTGCTGGCGGACCACCGGGCCGGTGACCGGAGCCTCTTCGTCTACCCCTGGTGCTGAGCCGTCCGGGGCGGCCGACCCCCGCGGCCGTCCCGGAGCCGGACCCCGTGCGGGCGGGAACCATCCGACCGGCCCCGCCCGCACGGGTTAGCGTCTTCCCCGTGGAGTACGTCGAGCTGGCCCGCGCCGAGTCCGAGCGCGGAGAGCTGGTGCTGCGGCAGCGGCAGGATGCCGACGGCCCGGCGTTCCTGGAGCTGCGCGCCAACGGGGTGTTCGTGATGGACAACGCGGAGTTCACCAGCGAGGAGGCGCTCGCCGCCGCCGCGCTCGACCTGGTCGAGGAGCCGCGGCAGGTCCTGGTGGGCGGGATGGGCCTGGGCTTCACGATGCACCGGGTGCTCGCCGATCCGCGGGTCGAGCGGTGCACGGTCGTCGAGATCGAGGAGGCCCTGGTCGGGTGGATGCGCGACGGGACGATCGGCCACGGCCCCACGATGCTGGCCGACGAGCGTGCCCGCCCCGTCGTCGCCGACGTGTCGGTCGCGCTGGCCGAGGGGTCGCCGGCGTCGTACGACCTGGTGCTGCTCGACGTCGACAACGGCCCGCACTTCCTGGTCCACGACAGCAACGCGCGGATCTACGAGCGGGACTTCCTGGCCGAGGCGCGCCGGATCCTGCGGCCGGGCGGCGCGCTCGCGATCTGGTCCATGGACGACGCGCCGGCGCTGCAGGAGACGATGGCCACCGTCTTCGACGAGGCCGCAGCGCTCCCCCAGCCGGTCCGGCTCCAGGACCGTGACGAGCACTACTGGCTGATCGTCGGCCGCGTGGCTCAGGAGAACTCGGCTCGGTAGGGCTCCGACAGCGCGGGGTAGTAGTCGTCCCAGACCACCTCGGCGACGTCGCGGCCGGTCTCGGCCGCGACCAGCCGGTCCAGGTAGTAGTCCCAGCCCGGGCCGACGCTGTCGACCGGGATCGAGTCCTCGAGCCGCTGGCCGAAGGTGAGGACCGTGACGCCGTCGGTCTCGGCGAGGTCGAGCTCGAGCCGCCACACGGCGCCGCCGCCTGCGCCGCTGGACTCCGTGACCAGTCGGCGGGGCGGGTCGCAGGCCAGGATCCGGTGGGTCTCGACCGGGGCGTCCTCCGCCTCGGCGGTCATCCGGAAGTCGATCGACCCCGACGTCGGGTCACCGCTCCACGTGCCGATCCAGCGCTCCAGCCGCGCCGGCTCGGTGACCGCCGCCCAGACGTCGGCGATCGGTGCCCGGAACTCGCGCTCGTAGACGAGGTACGTGGCGCCATCACGCTGCGCGCGGTGGCCGGTGGCAGTGGGGCTCATGGTCGGGGTCCCCGGTCGGAGCGGGACGCAGCGAGCATGCGGGTGGGGTGGATCATGCGGTCTCCTCGGTGGGTGCGGTGGCGGGGCCGGCGGCCGCGTCGGTCGTACGGCGGTCGCGGCCGGTGCGGCGGACCTCCAGCTCGAGGCCGTCGAGGACGTGGCCGGGGACCGGACCGCGCAGATCGCGCAGCAGCCCCTCCAGGGGGCGGAACCCGTCGGGCACGAGCCCGTAGTGGCGCTCCCGCCCGCGCTCCTCGGCCACGACCAGGCCGGCCTCGCCGAGCAGCCGCAGGTGGCGGCTCACCGCCGGTCGGCTGATCGGATGGTCGGCGGCCAGGTCGACCACGCGTGCCGGCCCGCGGGCGAGCCGTCGGAGCAGGTCACGGCGGACCGGGTCGGCGAGCGCGGCGTACACGTCCATGGCCTATTGGTAACTAATTCATTACTAATAGTCAAGCGTGCAGATCCGCGATGTGCCGCCCCAGGTCCGCCATCGTCCGGCGGAGCTCGACCGGCAGCAGCACCTCCACGTCGGCGCCGAGGGCGAGCAGCTCCTGCGCCGCCACGTCGTACGAGGGGAAGCGGAACGACCCCTCCAGCCATGCCGGCCGATCGGGGTGGGGCGCCGCCCCCGGTCGCTCCCGCCAGCCCTCCGGTCGCCCCAGGACCAGCGCGACCCGCAGCGCCGCCGGGGAGAGGCGTACCCGGACCCGGCGCAGCCGGCCGCCGGGCGCGATGATGCCCGTGGGCAGTGCCGGGACCTCGTGGTCGAAGGTGTCGAGCAGCTCGAAGCCGCCCTGGCAGCCGCGCACCGCATAGACCGGCACGCCCGAGGCGCCCAGCCGGTCGAGGTCGCGCAGCACCGTGCGCTCGGACACCTCCAGCCGGCGGGCGAGGTCGCGCGCGGTCATCCGGCCGCCGTTCTGGAGCAGCAGCAGGAGGCTGAGGAGGCGCCGCGCGCTCACGAGACCCTGCCGATCACTGACACATGATGTCAGGTATTGCACGGCACGATGGTCCCCATGAAGCGCTTCGCCGCACGAGCCGAGATCGCCGCGTCCGCCGACCGCGTCTGGGAGACGCTGCTGGACGTCACCGCCTGGCCGTCCTGGGACCCCGCCCTCGACCGGGTCGAGGGGACGGTCGCCAGCGGCGGCCGCATCACCCTCCACGTCAAGGACAGCTCCCGCCCGTTCCGGCTGCGGGTCGTCGAGCTCGAGCCGGCCAGCCGGCTGGTGCTGCGCGGCGGGATGCCGCTCGGACTGTTCAGCGGGACCCGTCGCTACCGGCTCGAGGCCGCGGGCGAGGGTGGCACCGGCTTCTCGATGGAGGAGACGTACGCCGGCCCGCTGGCGCCGGCGATCACCCGCTCGATCCCGGACCTGCAGCCCTCGTTCGAGGCGTTCGCGCGTGGCCTGCGCCAGGCCGCGGAGGCGCGGTCGTGATCCACCACGTCGAGGGAGACGGCACCGCCGCGGACCCGTGGATCCTGACCACCCCACCCGGCAGCTCGGAGTTCGACGCGTGGCACGACGAGGAGCAGGACGCCCTCGCCATCAGGGTCGGGGCGACCAGGCTCAGCTATCGGTGGCGCTGCGTCGCGGACCTGCACGCGATGCTCCTCGACCACGGCGACTGGATGCCGCTCGGCAACGCCGACGAGCAGAAGCCGACCAAGCCGGGGACCGTCGAGGCGTGGGCGCGCGCCGAGGACAACCCGGTGGGCGGCTGGTACGGGCTCCGCAAGGGCTACCGCGGCCGCTTCGCGACGTACGTGCCACCGGTGCTGGAGCACCTCGGCCTGGTCGAGCTCGAGCACCAGCCGCGCAACAACCGGGTGCGCGCGCTGCCGAGCTGAGCGGGTGTGGCCGGGTCCCGTCCCGGGTAACTTCGGGGGCATGAGCGACGACTTCCGGATCGAGCACGACTCGATGGGCGAGGTGCAGGTGCCCGCCGACGCACTGTGGCGCGCCCAGACCCAGCGGGCGGTGGAGAACTTCCCGATCAGCGGCACGCCCCTCGAGCCGCGGCTGGTGCGGGCGCTGGCGCTGGTCAAGCAGGCGGCAGCCCGCACCAACGGGCGGCTCGGCGTGGTCACCGAGGAGCAGGCTGCCGCGATCGAGGAGGCCGCCGGGAGCGTCGCCGCGGGCGAGCACCTCGACCACTTCCCGGTCGACGTCTTCCAGACCGGCTCGGGCACCAGCTCCAACATGAACATGAACGAGGTGCTCGCCAGCATCGCCGGCCGCGCCGGCGCCGACGTCCACCCGAACGACCACGTCAACGCCAGCCAGTCGAGCAACGACACCTTCCCCACCGCGATCCACGTCGCCGCCGCGCAGGCGGTCGTCGAGGACCTGAAGCCCGCGCTCGCCGTCCTCCACGACAGCCTGCGCGCCAAGGCCTCGGAGTTCTCCGGACTGGTGAAGTCGGGACGTACGCACCTGATGGACGCGACGCCGGTGATGCTCGGGCAGGAGCTCGGGGGGTACGCCGCCACGCTGGCGCTCGCGCAGGAGCGGCTCGACGCGGTGCTGCCCCGGGTCCGCGAGCTGCCGCTCGGCGGCACCGCGGTCGGCACCGGGATCAACACCCCGGCCGGGTTCGCCGCCGGCGCGATCGAGGTGCTCGGCGAGCTGACGGGTCAGCCGTTCACCGAGGCGCGCGACCACTTCGAGGCCCAGGGCGGCCGCGACTCCCTCGTGGAGCTGAGCGGGGTGCTGCGGACGGTCGCGGTCGGCCTCACCAAGATCTGCAACGACCTGCGCTGGCTGGCCAGCGGACCGACCACCGGGCTGGCCGAGATCCGGCTTCCCGACCTGCAGCCGGGGTCGAGCATCATGCCCGGCAAGGTCAACCCGGTGCTGCCGGAGGCGACGCTGATGGTCTGTGCGCAGGTGGTCGGCAACGACGCCACCGTGGCGTGGACGGGCGCGGCCGGCAGCTTCGAGCTCAACGTGATGATGCCCGTGATCGCCCGCAACCTGCTCGAGTCGGTCCGGCTGCTCTCGACCAGCAGCCGTGTCCTCGCCGAGCGCTGCGTCGACGGGATCGAGGCCGACGCCGACCGGATGCGGGCGTACGCCGAGTCCTCGCCCTCGATCGTCACCCCGCTCAACCAGGTGATCGGCTACGAGGAGGCAGCGAAGATCGCCAAGCAGGCGATGGCCGACGGCGCGACGATCCGCGAGACCGTGGTCGCGATGGGCTACGTGGAGCGCGGCGAGATCACCGAGGAGCAGCTCGACCGGGCCCTCGACGTGGAGTCGATGACCCGGCCGTGACCGTCACCCAGCGGTAGTCCGTGACGATCCCGTCCCCGACACGCGGGACGGCGGGGCGGGATCGTCACGAACTACCCGTGCAGGCTCACTGGGCGGTGTGGTCCCGACCGCTGCCCCCACGGATCATGTCGCGTCCGCTCAAGCCGTTGATCCAGTCGCTCTCCGCGCCTCCCAGGAGCCGGTCGCGGCCGCTGCCGCCCCGGATCCAGTCCCGCCCGGCTCCACCGTTGGTGCGGTCGTTGTCCGTCGCGCCGCCCAGGTAGTCGTTGCCGCGGCCACCGAACAGGGTGTCCCGTCCGGCGTCCGCGAGCACGGCCATCTCGAAGGTGGCGGGCAGGCCGCGCCCGTCGACGTAGTCGTTGCCCAACCGGGGACGTACCTCGAGCAGCGTGGGGTTGGCGGCGCCGTGGTCGCCGGGGACGCGGCACGACGCACCGACCCCGGGGCTCACCCGCAGCCGGGTGCAGGTGCGAGGGAGTGACTTCCACGACGCGACCCGGGTGTCCCGGAAGCGCAACCGCCCGTTGGTCAGGCTCAACCTCAGGTGCGTGTTCTGCTCGGCTGCGATGAATCGGTAGCCGTACGCGGTGCGGATGACCTTGGCCTGGTGCCTCACCGACTCCTGGGGCCCGTCGTCCGGCATGATCGAGTCGTCGAACGGGTCGGAGGGGCCGTAGCCGCGTGGCTGGTCGGCGGTGGCGGTCGTGCTCAGCGCGACGAGCGAGAGCGTGGACACGGCGAGTGCCGCGAGGATGCCAGTGACCAGTCGCAGGATGTGTCGGGGCATGGGGGGTCCTCTCAGTACCAGTTGTTGGCCTGCTTGAACTCCCAGGCGGCGCACGGGGAGCCGTAGGAGTCGGCGATGTAGTCCAGGCCCCAGCGGATCTGGGACTCGGCGGAGGTCATGTAGTCCGCGGGCAGGTCGTGCATCTCCGTCAGCGCCTGGGGGATGCCGTACGCCGACGAGGTCGGGTTGTCGGCGTCGATGCGCCAGTCGCTCTCGCTGACGTAGAGCTGGTCGAGGCAGCTGAACTGGTCGGCGGAGAAGCCGTACTCCGGCAGCAGCGCGCGGCCGATGTCACGCGGGTCGGCCTCGGAGAGGTCCTCGGACCGGGTGACGCCGGGGCCGCTCTCCAGGGAGAGCGCCGCCTCGTTCGCCTGGTCGGTGCGGCCGCGGCTGTCGGAGCGCGAGACCACGGCGGCGCGGTCCTCGAGCTTCGCCTGGGGCAGCGACGCGGCGATCGGCGAGGTCGACGACGAGGTCGTCGAGCTCGCGTCGGCCGAGGCGGGCTCGGTGCCGGCGCCGCCGTCGATCACACCACCGAGGACGGGGACACCCGTCGCGGCGACGGCCACGGACGAGAGCAGCATCGTGTTGCGCACGACGGTGCCGGGCGCGGACCGCGCGAAGCGGCGGGCGCGCGTCTGCCTGTGTCGGGGCGCGTGGGAGGTACGAGTGGGGGACAAGAAGGCCATGAAGTCACATAACGGGGGTCGAGGACATGGTCAGGTGTCACCGCGACACGGAGGCCCGAACCCCCAAGGTCACGAAATGATCACGAGTCACCCTGCAGCACACGACGACCGCATGCAAACCGAACCCGGCGAAATGACCCATCTGCACCATGCGATACCGGTCACATGGCACCCCAGTGGCCACATGGGTCACACGCGTCACGCCGCCCCGAGTCGGCGGCCCGCGTCCGGCGTCGGCCCAGGGGCGGCGGGACTGCTCAGAGCGTGACGTTCTCCAGCATCTCGGTCACCAGCGCCGCGATCGGCGAGCGCTCGCTGCGGTTGAGGGTGACGTGGGCGAACAGCGGGTGCCCCTTCAGCTTCTCGACCACCGCGACCACGCCGTCGTGGCGGCCCACCCGCAGGTTGTCGCGCTGCGCCACGTCGTGGGTCAGCACCACCTTGGAGTTGGCACCGATCCGCGACAGGACGGTCAGCAGCACGTTGCGCTCCAGCGACTGCGCCTCGTCGACGATCACGAAGGAGTCGTGGAGCGAGCGGCCCCGGATGTGCGTCAACGGCAGCACCTCGAGCATCCCGCGGTCGAGCACCTCCTCGATCACCTCGCGCGAGGTCACCGCGCCGAGGGTGTCGAAGACCGCCTGCGCCCAGGGGTTCATCTTCTCGGCCTCCGAGCCCGGCAGGTAGCCGAGCTCCTGGCCGCCGACCGCGAACAGCGGCCGGAACACGACGACCTTCTGGTGCTGGCGGCGCTCGAGGGTGGCCTCCAGGCCGGCGCACAGCGCGAGCGCCGACTTGCCGGTGCCGGCGCGGCCGCCGAGCGACACGATCCCGACGTCGGGGTCGAGCAGCATCTCCAGCGCGATCCGCTGCTCCGCGGAGCGGCCGTGGATGCCGAACGCCTCGCGGTCGCCCCGGACCAGGTGGACCTGCTTGTCGGGCCCCACCCGGCCCAGCGCCGTACCGCGGTCGGAGAGCAGCACCAGACCGTTGTGGCAGGGCAGGTCGCGCGCCGCCTCGAGGTCCACGCTGCCGTCGTCGTAGAGCTCGTCGAGGTCCGCGGAGGTGACGTCGAGCTCGGCCATCCCGGTGTAGCCGGTGTCGGAGTCGGAGACCGACTCGGCGTGGTACTCCTCCGCGTCCAGCCCGACCGCGGAGGCCTTGATCCGCATCGGCAGGTCCTTGGAGACCAGGGTCACCGCATGGTCCTCGTTGGCGAGGTTGCGCGCCACCGCCAAAATTCTGGAGTCGTTGTCCCAGGATCCACCAGCGGGCCGGAAGCCCGAAGGGAGCGACGCCGCGTCGGTGTGGTTGAGCTCGACGCGGACCGTGCCACCCTCCTCCCCCACCGGGACCGCCTCGTCGAGGCGGCCGTGGGTGACCCGCAGCTCGTCGAGCAGCCGCAGCGCGGAACGGGCGAAGAACCCCAGCTCGGGGTGGTGTCGCTTGGCCTCGAGCTCGGTGATCACGACGACCGGCAGCACCACCTCGTGCTCGTGGAACCGGCGGATCGCCCCCGGGTCGGCGAGCAGCACGCTGGTGTCGAGCACGAACGTGCGGCGGGCGCCGGGAGGCGTGGCGGAGGTGGAGCTGGAGGCGGGCGCCTGGGACTGCTGGACCGTGGTCGGCACGGTGTCACCCCTCACTGACCGGCACGCGCACTCCTCGCCCGGTCCCGGTTCCTACGCGGTGGACCGGGCAGGGCGTGGTGAGCCGGAGTGCCGGCTCCCGTGGCCGCAGCGGGATCCCCGCGACGACCGTCGGTCGTGATCACTCACGAACTGTCCTCCCAGCACGACGAGCTTCCCCACTCGTCGATACCCCGGAAATTACGCCGGTGGGCGCGGCCGACCCGCACGACACGCCCGAACGAGGGGTGAGGAGCAGCTGAACGGACCAGACCACCGGCGCCGCTGGATCAGGAGCCGAACCGGCGCTCGCGCTGGGCGTACGCCCGGATCGCCCGCAGGAAGTCGACCCGCCGGAACTCCGGCCAGTACGCCTCGCAGAAGTAGAACTCCGAGCGCGCGCTCTGCCAGAGCAGGAACCCGCCCAGCCGTTGCTCGCCCGACGTTCGGATCACCAGGTCGGGGTCGGGCTGCCCCTTGGTGTAGAGGTGGTCGGCGATGTGCTCGACGTCGATGACCTGGGCGAGCTCCTCGAGGCTGGTGCCCTTGGCGGCGTGCTCGGCGAGCAGGGAGCGTACGGCGTCGGCGATCTCGCGTCGCCCGCCGTAGCCGACCGCGACGTTGACCAGCAGCCCGTCGACGTCACGGGTGTCGTCGGCCGCCTGCTTGAGCCGCGCGGTGGTCGAGGCGGGCAGCAGGTCGAGCGCGCCCACGGGATGCAGCCGCCAGCGGCGCTGCGCGGCCAGCGAGTCAACGGCGTCCTCGATGATCTCCAGCAGCGGCTCGAGCTCCTCGGGGCTGCGGTTGAGGTTGTCGGTCGAGAGCAGCCAGAGCGTGACGACCTGGACCCCGACCTCCTCGCACCAGTCGAGCAGCGGCTCGATGTTGGCCGCGCCCGCGCGGTGGCCGTGGGCCGTGTCGTGACCGACCGCCTTCGCCCATCGACGGTTGCCGTCGAGCATCACCCCTACGTGCTTCGGGATCTCGTCGGTCGGCAGCGCCCGGACCATCCGCGCCTCGTAGGCGGGGTAGATCGCGCTCCGTACGGCGTCCTTCACGCGTCGCAGGGTGGCCACGGCTTCGATGGTAGACCCCGGCATGCCGACCGTGATCCTCGTCGCTTCTGGCCCGCTGCGACCGTCCCTCCCGTAGCCTCGGGAGAATGAACGACGTCATGCGCCACGGGCTGGAGGAGCTCAAGCACGACGTCGCCGAGCTCCGGGACCAGCTCAAGCCGCGGCTGCGCGGGTGGCTGCACCTCGTCAACGCCCCGCTCACGCTGGCCGCCGGCATCGTGCTGATCGCGCTCTCCCCCACCGCCTCGACGCGGGTCGGGTCGGCGATCTTCGCGGGCTCCGCGCTGGTGCTGTTCACGGTGTCGGCGATCTACCACCGCGGCACCTGGTCACCTCGGGTGCACACCTTCCTGCAGCGCTTCGACCACGCCAACATCTTCGTGCTGATCGCCGGGTCCTGCACGCCGTTCGCGATCCTGCTGCTCGACGGTGCCGAGCGCTGGACCATGCTCGGCGTCACCTGGGGCGGCGCGCTCGCAGGGGTGGCGATGAAGGTGCTGTGGCGCGGTGCGCCGCGGTGGCTCTCTGCCCCGATCTACATCGCGCTCGGCTGGGCGCCGGTGTTCTTCTTCGGCGACTTCATCACCGGGGCCATGGGCTACGGCGAGGCGATGGGCACGGCCGTGATCGCGCTGGTGGTCGTCGGGGGTGGTCTCTACACGCTCGGCGGACTGGTCTACGGCACCCAGTTCCCCAACCCGTGGCCGCGCTGGTTCGGCTTCCACGAGGTCTTCCACACGCTGACCATCCTGGCCTTCGTCAGCCACTACGTCGGCGTCTCGCTGGCGACGTACTCGCTGCGCTGAGCCTGCGGGACCGTGAGTCCCCTCACAGCAGGCGACGGCTGCCCCCGCACCGTCCGAGCTGCCCGCTGCCGCAGCTGATCGGCGGCTCCGGCCGGCCGGGGCGGACCTGGGTCGCTACCCGGCGACGGACCGGGCCACGACCGCGAGCGAGGCGACGCCGACCGCGCCGGCCACCGCCGCAGCGGCCACGGGCGCCCGGCGTACGAAGGCCTCGGTGGCCTGGTAGAGGCCGGTCAGGAGCAGCAGCGCCACGCTCACGTGGAGCAGCAGCGCGAGGCTGACGCCGCTGATCACCCCCGCCACCCGGAACCGGCCCCAGGTGAGTCCCAGCAGGGACGGGATGGCCACGGCGCCGGCGAAGCCGCCGAGCAGCTCGGCGGGCCACGGCCGGTCGCCCATCCACGGCAGCCGGACCCCGGCGTCGACGAGGTCGAGCGTCGCCCACGTGCCGAGCACCAGCACCAGGCCGAGGGTGGTGGCCGCGGCGATCCGGTAGTGCCACAGCTGGCGGGTCGACCACGCCGCGGACCCGACCGCGATCGTCGCGACCGAGACGGCTGCCCACACCAGCCAGCGGCGCACCGGACCGGTGCCGAGGTCGCCCATCGCGTCGCGGAACACCCGGTCGGCCTCGTCGCGGGCGACGACGTACCCCTCCTCGGAGACGTAGGACGGCGGGTCGTCGGCGTCGCCGACCAGCCCGTCGTGCACCAGCGCGGCCGGCAGGTGCCGGCCGGTGCGCGGCACCAACCAGGTGAACAGCCACGGGACCGACGTCAGGTCGGTGCGGAACCGGGTGTCTGCCGGTACCAGCAGCCGTCCGAGCCGCCGGTCGTCGTAGCCGACCGCCCGCCCCAGCGAGAAGCTCTCGCGCCCGCGGTCGAGATGGCGCTCGAGGGCGATCCGGAGCCGGCCCTCGCGGTCGGGTGGCTCGCCGGCCTCCCCACCGTCGAAGAACCGGTCCGGCTCCCGTTCCTGAACCCGCTGCTCCCGAGACGACATGCGCCCACTGTCCCACCGTGGGGGGACGGTCCCGGCGTCGTCGCACCCTGTGTCGTCACAAGCGGGTCGGGTCCGTGACCGGGCGCTCGCAGACGTGGTGCCGGCAGACGTACGCCGCGGGCCCGCCGCCGACCGGCTCCCGGCCGACCAGCAGCGGGACGTCGTCGCGGGGGCCGTCGGCGACCACCACGACCGCGCCGCGGCGCCGACGGGCAGCGGCCTCGAGCGCGTCGCGCTGCGGTCCCGGCGGGCCGACCACCGCGACCTCCTCGGGGCCGTCGAGCATCGAGACGGCGGCGGCGAGCGACCAGCCGGCGAACCGTGGTGCCCGCTCGGCGATCGGCGCGACGGTCGCGAGCGCTGCCTCGGCCGCGTCCCGTTGGCGACCCGACCCGGTGATCGCGGCGTAGTCGGCCAGCGCGTGCACCATCGCCGACAGCCCCGACGGCGAGGCGTTGTCGGACGGGTCGCGGGGCCGCGCCACGAGCGCCTCCGCGTCGTCCGCGGTGTCGAAGAAGCCGCCGTCGTCGGCGGTGAAGCGGTCCAGGCCGCTGTCGAGCAGCGTGCCCGCCCGCTCCAGCCAGACCGCGTCGCCGGTCGCCTGCAGCAGGTCCAGGAAGCCGGCGGCGACGCACCCGTGGTCCTCCAGCACCCCGGCCGGGGCCCCCACGACGCCGTCCCGCGACACCCGGCGGAGCCGGCCGTCGACGACGTGCACCCGCCACAGCAGCTCCCCGGCGGCCACGGCCGCCTCGACGTACGCCGGGGCGCCGATCAGCGTCCCGGCCCGGCACAGCCCGGAGATCGCCAGTCCGTTCCAGGCCGCGACCACCTTGTCGTCGCGGGCCGGCCGCACCCGCAGGTCCCGGGCGGCCCGCAGTCGCCGTTGCACGTCGAACCAGCGCTCGAGGTCGTCGGGGTCCTCGCGCAGCTGCAGGGTCGACGTGCCGTGCTCGAAGGTCCCTGCGTCGGTGACGCCGAGCCAGCGCGCGGCCCAGGGGCCGTCGTCCGGGCCGAGCGCCTCGGTGAGCTGCGCCGGCGTCCAGACGTAGTAGGTGCCCTCGGCGCCCTCGCTGTCCGCGTCGAGCGCTGAGGCGAAGCCGCCCTCCGCCGTCCGCAGCTCGCCGAGCAGGAAGTCCGCGATCCCCTCGGCGGCCCAGACGCCGATCGGGGTGTCCCACCCGGCGTAGACCCGCAGCAGCAGCGCGTTGTCGTAGAGCATCTTCTCGAAGTGCGGCACCACCCAGTCGGCGTCGACGCTGTAGCGGGCGAACCCGCCGGCGAGCTGGTCGTGGATCCCGCCGCGGGCCATCGCCTCGAGGGTCTGCGCGGCCATCGTGAGCGCCCGCTCCGAGCCCTCGCGGAGCAGGAACTCGAGCACCATCGACGGCGGGAACTTCGGCGCGCCCCCGAACCCGCCTCTGACCGTGTCGTGCTCGCGTCCCAGCAGGTCGACGGCGGTGTCGAGGGTCGCCCGCCCGATCGGCGCCGCGGCCGCCGCCAGCGGCTGGCGCAGGTGCTCCCCCAGCCGTTCGGCCACGCGCTGCACCTCGTCCCCGCGCTCGCGCCACGCCTCCGACAACGCTGCCAGCACCTGCCGGAAGGCCGGCTGCCCGTGCCGTGGCTGGTCGGGGAAGTAGGTGCCCGCGAAGAACGGCCGGGCGTCGTGGTCGAGCACCACGGTCATCGGCCAGCCGCCGTGCCCGGTCATCGCGGTGGTGGCGTTCATGTAGACCGCGTCGACGTCGGGCCGCTCCTCGCGGTCGACCTTGATGCTGACGAAGTGCTCGTTCATCAGCGCCGCCGTCGCGTCGTCCTCGAACGACTCGTGGGCCATGACGTGGCACCAGTGGCAGGCGGCGTACCCGACCGACAGGAGGATCGGCGTATCACGGCGCCGCGCTTCCTGGAATGCTTCCGGCCCCCACTCCCACCAATCCACCGGGTTTTCCGCGTGTTGGAGCAGGTAGGGGCTGGTCGCGTTCGCGAGGCGGTTGGCCATTTCCTGTGACTCCTAACGAGTGGATCCACGCGGTCGAGGTGAGGTCCGGGTCCTCGGTGAGGTAGAACCGCAACGGGTCGGGCTTGATCGGCTCCCTCGCCAATCGGATTGGCCATTTCCATGCTTGCCGGACCGGGTCGGGCAGGTCGAGCTCGTCCCACACGTCGACGAGCAGCGCGCCGTCCATCCAGCGAATCATCTGGTGGGGCGAGCCCCTGCGGATCAGCTGCTCGTAGACGCCCTTGCGCACCTCGCGATCGCGCATGTCCCAGTCCCGCGTGCCCGTGTTGCGGATCAAGTCCGGGATGGCGAGCGTGGCGAAGCAGTCCGGTGGCCCGACGCTCCACAGGATGTTCGGCGCCCAGAACCGCACGATCCCGGGCGGGTGATGCTCGACCCAGTCGATGTGCACTCGAAGGGTCAGGTCGTGACCGGTCGCCGCGATGATCCGCGCCGCGACCTTGAGTGACGGTGACTTCGCCCCGCGCTCGTACGCCGACAACGTCGCCTGCGACGTACCCGCCCTGGCGGCCAGTTGGGCCTGAGTGAGGCCGCGCGCCCGACGTGCCAGTTCGATCAGATAGGCCCGATCCATTCACTCACCATATCCGATCGGACGTATCTGCCCCTCGGGCGGCACGGCCCTCACACCTACCTAGCATGCCCCGAACCCCTCCCCTTCTGTCTGGTCCCACGGCGGCGCCGACACTAAGTTGTTGTGTTCTGTTTCTTGGCACCAACCTCAACAACTTCGCGTAGGCTCACTGTCAAGTTGTCGTGTTCCTATTAGTTGGCCACAACGCGACAACTTCGCCGACCTCGGAAAGGATCACAGCGACATGGCCCGTGGACGCCCCTCACGCCAGACGGTCTACAGCCAGCTCGACGAGGCGATCGACGACCTGCGGACCCGCCTGGGCGGCCTACCCAGCCCGGCGGAAGCCGAGCAGATCTGGGCCGAACTGTGGCACCAGGAGGCGCACCACTCCACCGCACTCGAAGGAAACACCCTCATTCTCAACGAGGTTCGCAAGTTGCTCGAGGAGGGCAGGGCGGTCGGCTCCAAGGAGCTCAAGGAGTACATGGAGGTCATCGGCTACGGCGCTGCGGCCAAGTGGGTATACGGCCAGGCGATGGAGCCGGGTGACTGGACGACGGGTGACCTCCTGAGCATCCAGGAGGTACGCACGGTTCACTACGAGGCGATGACGCCCGTGTGGAACGTCGCTCCACATCCCCACGCGACTCCCGCAGAGACGCCCGGCAACTGGCGCCAGCACGACATCCAGCCGTTCCCCGAGGGCATGACGCCGCCACCGTTTCCCGAGGTGGACCATCGCATGAGCGATTGGGTGGCGCAGGTGAACCGGCTCCGCGAGCCCGATGAAATCCCCTTCCCGGAGCGACTGGCCCGGGTGCACAACGGGTTCGAGAGGATCCACCCGTACCTCGACGGCAACGGCCGCGCGGGACGGCTGCTGCTCAATCTCCTGCTGGTTCGTCTGGGCTACCCACCGGCCATCGTCTTCAAGAACGAACGCACGAAGTATCTGAAGGCGATGCGCAAGGCCGACAAGGGCGAAGACGGACCCTTGGGCGAGCTGATCGCTCGCGCCGTCACTAACAACCTCTACAGGTTCGTCGTACCCGCGGTCGCTGGGCCGGCACGGCTCGTTCCCCTCGCAAGCCTGGTCGATCCCAAGAAGGGCATCACGGCCATCGCACTTCGAGCAGCCGCGGAACGCGGTCGCCTTCGCGCCCAGAAGGCCGACAACGGAACCTGGCTAAGCTCAAAGAACTGGGTGGCCGAGTACCAGCGCAACAAGCACAAGCGCGTCGTGGGATCCACCGGCAAGCGCTCTGAGTGATGCACGAGGCCGCGGTCTGCGCCGAGCTACTGCAACAACGACGTTTCAGTACATTTTTTCAGTACCTCGACCGGCAGGATTGACGCCGTGAGCGATCTGCAAGCCGAGCTGGAAAGTCTGCGGATCGAGAACGCCCGACTGCGTAAGCTCCTCAAGCTGACTGACGCGGAGGCGGCTCCAGCTCGTGGCACCCAGGCAGCGTGGTTCGACAAGGCACCGGGTCCGGTGGACGGGCGTTCATCCTCGCGGGCCAAGGTCGAGTTCTATGTCGCGTTGTTCGACGCACGACGCGACGTCTACGCCGTGCGCTGGGAGAACGCCCGCACGGACAAGTCGGGGTGGATGCCCGCCGTCGAGGGCGGATGGCGCAAGGGCCGCCCAGCCTCGAAGGTGCGGCACCTCCCACTGACCCCCGAGGTACTGGCCGCGCATCTGACGGGCGACGTCCACATCGGCCTCTATCCGATGCTCGCCGGCGATCAGACCTGCTGGCTTGCCGCGGATTTCGACGGACAGGCCGCCATGCTCGACGCGCTCGCCTACCTAAAGGCGGCGCGAGCTGTTGGCGCGCCTGCCGCCCTTGAGGTGTCCCGGTCCGGGATCGGCGCCCACGTATGGGTCTTCTTCACGGACCCGGTCCCAGCGGCCACCGCGCGCCAACTCGGAACGGCTCTCGTCCGCGAAGCGATCGCCATCCGTGGCCGGATGGACCTTCGCTGCTACGACCGGCTCTTCCCATCCCAGGACCTGCTGCCTGGCCAGGGCCCCGGGAACCTGATCGCGGCCCCGCTCCACGGCAAGTCACGAAAGCTAGGCACCACGGTCTTTCTCGACCTGGCCACGCTGGAGCCGTTCGAGGACCAGTGGGATTACCTCTCCACCTTGGAGCGCCTCACCCCGAAGCAGGTCACAAGGCTCGCCTCGGCGCTCCGGGAACCGACGGTCGGGGCACGCGTCGACCGGGCTCAGCTCGCCCGGTCGACCAAGACCCAGCCGAAGCCGGCACCCATCGTTCATCTGAGCCTTGACGGCACGGTGCGGATTCCCGGCTCGGAGCTGAGCCCCTCGCTTTATGCGACGTTGAAGCACGCAGCGTCTACGTACAACCCGGAGTTCTACGACCGTCAGCGCCGCCGCCAATCGACGTGGAACGTCCCGCGCATCATCACCTCTTACGACGAGACGCTCGACGACCACCTCGTCCTCCCGCGCGGGCTACGCGACACGGCGACGCGACTCATCGAGGGAGCCGGCAGCAAGGTCGAGGTCGAAGATCAGCGAGTCGCCGGAGATCCTTTGGACCTCTCGCCGACCTTCGATCTCAGGCCGCAGCAGGAGGAAGCAGTGGAGGCGGTGCTGCCGCACGAGTTGGGACTCTTGGTCGCTCCGCCCGGCTCTGGGAAGACCGTCATGGCCTGTGCCGTCATCGCCCAGCGAGCCGTTTCCACTCTCGTGCTGGTCGACCGCAAGACGCTCGCCGACCAGTGGCGCCGCGAGATCACCGACCTCCTCGGCCTCAAACCGGGGCAGCTCGGCGGCGGCCGTTCCAAGCTCACCGGCATCGTCGATATCGCCACCTTGCAGACACTCGCCCGCCGATCCGACCTCGCCGACAAGCTGGGCACCTACGGCCAGGTCATCGTCGATGAGTGCCACCACGTCCCGGCGGCCGCGTTCGAGACCGCCGTCCGCGCGATCCCAGCCCTCTATTGGGTCGGGCTCACCGCCACGCCTTACCGGCGCGACGGCCTCGATGACCTGATCGGCTTCCAACTCGGCCCGGTCCGCCACACCTTCACTCACGCCGACCCCGACACCCTCGAAGGCGCCGGTGCCGACCGACCCCGCCCCGTGCTCGTCGTCCACGCCACCTCGTTCCGGCTGGACGACCCAGTCGATCTGTCCGTCCCGGGCGCCATCGCAGGCGTCCACCGCGCGCTGGCCGAAGACGAGGCACGCAATGGGCAGATCCTCACCGATGTGGTGGAGGCACTCGGTCGCGGCCGCCACTGTCTTGTCCTCGCCCAGCGAACCGGCCACGTCGACCACCTCGCCGGGGCACTCGCCGAGCGAGGGCTGGACCCGGTCGTCCTCAAGGGCGGCATTGGCGCCAAGCAGCGCGCCGAAGCCATCAGGCGGCTCAACCCATCCGATTCCGCTTCGCCGCTGCTTGTGGTCGCGACGGGCCACTTCATCGGCGAAGGCTTCGACTGTCCCGCACTCGACACGCTGTTCCTGGCAGGCCCGGTCTCGTTCAGGGGCCGTGTCGTCCAGTACGCCGGCCGCATCCTCCGAGCCCATCCGGGCAAACAGACCGCCGAGGTGCACGACTATCACGACGTCGAGGTGCCAGTTCTCGCGGCCGCGCTCACCAAACGCGCACCCGGCTACCTCAGCCTCGGATTCCCCGACCCCCGCAAGCTCGCCTGAGCGCTCCGCAAGGTCTAGAGCAGCGTTGCTGAAACGCAACGTTCCAAGAGATCGCGCGAAACCTAACAGGTCCCTGGACATGTCAGGTGCCTCGACACGTCGCAGAAGCGCCCGAGTGATGCACGAAAGTGGTACACGAAGCCCCGAAATCGGTGTCCAACGGCGGTCTCCGCTGAAACGACATGAACCGCCATACCCGCTCTGACCTGCGGTTTCGTCAAAACTCGCCAACAGCCGTCGATCGCTCCACCTCGTGGCACCAGTGGCAGGCGGCGTACCCGACGCTCAGCAGCACCGGCACCCACCGTCGTCGGGCCTCCTCGAACGGCTCGGGCCCCCACTCCCACCAGTCGACGGGATTGTCCGCGTGCTGGAGCAGGTACGGCGACGTGGCGCTCGCGAGTCGGTTCGTCATCGGCACCACGCTATCCAGCCTCCGCCCGGAGGCCCGCCTCGTACGGACCCTCGGTCGCCCGGTCACGCACGACAGGCGGTGCGGTGCCGGCGCCACGTCGACCACGACCGCCGCCTCAGCGCGGCCCTGAGCGGAGCGGCCGACGGCCCCAGACGTGGGCGACCTCGTCGATCAGGTCGGCGGCCTGCCGGAGCCCGCTGCGGGCGGCGTCGGCGCGCCGGGCGGGGTCGAGGAGGTTCTTGCCGAAGTCGGCGAGCGCCTCGGCGTCGGGCGTGATGACCGACCACTCGTGCGGGGCGACCGTCTCCAGCTGGGCGCGCAGCGACGTCCGCTTGCTGAACGAGCGGGGCAGCGGCGCCAGCACGACCACCCGCTCGGCACCCGCCACGAGGTCGAGGTTGGCCGTGGAGCGCATGCCGCCGTCGACGTAGTGGTGCCCGTCGATCGCGACCGGCGGCCACACCGTCGGGACCGCGCAGCTCGCGGCGACCGCACTCACCAGGTCGACGCCCGAGTCGCGGTCGAAGACCGTGAACCGGCCGGTCTCCGCCTCGACGGCGGTGATCCGGAGGTCGCGGTCGGGCCAGTCGTGCACCGGCAGCCGGGAGCGGATCACCGCCTCGCGGTCGGCCGACCCCGGCGGGTGGGCCTTGAGCGCGAGCGCACCGACCCGGCGCAGCTTGTCGCGGCCGCTGCCGGGCAGGACGTACGGCGGGACCAGCTTGAGCGCGGCCAGCCGACCGAGACGCCCGCCGATCTCCGCGTCCGGCGGTGACAGCTGTTCGGCGTACAGGCTCTCGAGCGGCAGCCCGGAGGTGACCTGGGACCCCACGACCGAGCCCGCGGAGGTGCCGACGACGGTCTCGGCGTCGGTCACGTCGACGCCGGCGCGGGCCAGCCCGACGAGCACCCCGACCTCCCAGGCGATGCCGGTGATGCCGCCGCCGCCCAGCACGAGGGCGGTCCGTCCGGAGGTCCGCGTCATGTCGGGGCCGGTCACTCCCCGAGGGCCGCGGCGGCGCGCGAGACCAGCCCCGCCAGCACGTCGGCGTACGTCGACGGGACGGTGACGGCGAGGACCACCTCGCCGCCGTCGTCGGTCACCGTGAAGTCGAAGAACGAGCAGCACGACGACTCCGCGTCGGCGAGCCGTTGCACCCGATCCGCGACACCCGCGCCGCCGGCCATGACCAGGCGGGCGCCGGTGGGAGCGGGGCGCTCGGCCCGGACCAGGTGGGCGGCGAAGAGGGCGTCGAAGTCGGCGACCCGCAGCGGCCGGTCCACGCTCGGCAGCGTGCAGGCCTCGACCTCGGCCCACGCGAGGTTGCCGGGAGCTCCGTCGGTCGGGTGCACGGGCCCAGCGTAGCCGGGTGCGCACCCCCTCGCGGGGCCGTCAGGCTCGGTCGACCGGCACGGCGGTGAGCGGATCCGCGACGGGCCGCGTCGTCGTGGCGCACGGGCTGGTACGTCGGCGACCGGGCCTCGGCGACCAGGCTGCAGCGGCTGGCCGTCGACGCCGACCTGCCGGCGCGCCCTGTGACGCCGCGTGTGCCTGACAGTGCGCCATCGCGCACGCTCAGGCACACGCCGCGCCCTCGCGCTCAGACGCCGAACAGCTGGTGTGCCTGAGGACGCATGCGGGGAGACCGGGTGCGGGCCGGCCGGCGCCGCCGACCGACCCGCCCCGGTCTCCGTTCAGGCGGAGTAGGGCAGCAGCTCCGCGTCGATCGCCTCCCACGCCGAGCGCAGCGAGGCCAGGTCCGCGGGGCGCGAGCGCGCCAGGTCGGCCTGCTCCCGTACGTCCGCGGCGAGGTCGTAGAGGTGGTCGGTGCCCTCGGTCCGGACGTACTTGAGGTCGCCGCGACGCAGCGCCCGCTGGCCCACCATCCGCCAGAACAGGTCCCGCTGCGGCACCGGGCGGCCGCGGAGCAGGTAGTCGGCCAGGCTGGTGCCGTCGGGGCGGTGCTCGGCGTCCGCCTCCGCGCCGGCCACCTCGAGGATGGTCGCGTGCCAGTCGAGCGTGTGCACCGTCTGGTCGCTGACCTGCCGGCCGTCGATGCGGGCCGGCCAGCTCAGGATCGTCGGCACCCGGATGCCGCCCTCGTACAGGTCGACCTTGTTGCCGGTGAGCGGCCAGTTGTGGGAGAACCGCTCGCCGCCGTTGTCGCTGGCGAACAGGACCAGGGTGTCCTGCAGCTGCCCGGTACGGCGCAGCGCGTCGAGCACCTTCCCGATCGAGGCGTCGAGGCTCTCGACCATCTCGCGGTAGGTGTCGAGGCTGCCGCCGTCGTAGTGGAAGAGGGCGCGGGTCTCGCCGCCCTTGATCCTGGCGGTGAGGTCGTCGCTGACCGCCCGGTCGCCGGGCCCCTCCCAGGGCCAGTGCGGCGTCGTGAAGTTGAGGTTGAGCAGCCACGGACGGTCGTGGTCGCGGCGGACGAAGTCGACGGCACGCTCGGTGAAGATGTCGGTCACGTAGCGGTCGTCCTGGACCTGCTCCTCCCCGTCGTAGAGGTCGTACTGGCCCTCGGAGGAGATCTTGGAGAAGTAGTCGATGCCGCCGGAGTAGCAGCCGAAGAACTCGTCCCAGCCGGACCTGAGCGGGCTGTGGTCGGGCAGGAACCCCCCGTGCCACTTGCCGACCATGGCGGTCTCGTAGCCGGCGTCGTGCAGCCGGGAGGCGAGCGTCGGGTGGTCGGCGGGGATGCCGGGGCTGCCGGCACGGATCGGCTCGGGCAGCCCGGCGGGGATCCGCTGCTGGTAGCGGCCGGTGTAGAGCGCCACCCGGTTGGGCGAGCACACCGCGGAGGCCGAGTAGCCGTCGGTGAACCGGACGCCGCTCGCCGCGAGCCGGTCGAGGTGGGGCGTACGGATGTCGTGGACGCCGTAGCAGCCGAGGTCGCCGTACCCGAGGTCGTCGGCCAGGATCACCAGGACGTTGGGACGACGGGCGTCGCGCCGGTCCGCCCGGGCCGCGAACGCCCGCTCGCCCGTCGCGGGTGCGGACACCGCTGCCGCCGCCAGCCCGGCGGCGCCGAGTGCCCCGGCGAAGCCGCGCCGCGACATCCCCGGTGAGGTCTCGGTCTCATGGGTCATCTTTACTCCTGTTTGTCGAGTGTTTTACACGACAATACCTCCCTGACCCACCGGCGAGCCCGCTGACACGCCTTCTCCGCGTCTTCTCCGCGCACCTATGCTCACTGGGATGGAGGGAGTCGTCTCCCGGAGGATCCGCGACCCGATCTTCTGGCACAGCGTCACGCAGCTGCTCAAGACCGTGGTCGCCGCCGTCGTCGCCTGGGTGATCGCGGCGAGCACGCTGGACCTGCCACAACCGTTCCTGGCTCCGTGGGCGGCTCTGCTGGTCGTCCACGCGACCGTCTACCGCACCTTCTCCCGCGGCCTCCAGCAGGTGGTCGCAGCCGTCGTCGCCGTGCTCCTCGCGGCCGCCGTCGGCCACCTGCTCGGTCTCGACACCGTCGCCGTGGCGGTGCTGCTCGCGCTGGGCCTGCTGATCGGGTCGTTGCCGTGGTTCGGCGCCGAGGCGACCACCGTCGCGACGACGGCGCTGGTCGTGCTCACGACCGGCTTCACCGACGACCTGCGGCTGCTGTCACGGCTGCTGGACACCGGGATCGGTGTCGCCGTCGGGCTGGCGGTCAACATCGCGGTCTGGCCGCCCCTGCTCCGGCGTACGGCGATCGCGTCTCTCAACCGGATCGACGACCGGATCGGCGAGCTGCTCGCCGACATCGGCACCGCGCTGGAGGCCGGCCGGGAGGTCGACGTCGAGGACTGGGTCGAGCAGACGCGGGACCTCGACGGCGAGATCGACCAGGCGTGGGCCCTGGTCCGCCAGGCCCGTGAGAGCGCCCGCATGAACCCGCGACGCTCGGCCGGCGAGTTCCGCGACCCGCGCGTGTGGCACGGACTGCTCCACCGGATGGAGCAGGCCGTGGCGGAGACCCGGAGCATGGCGCGCACGCTCGGCGCGCCCGCCAACCCCCGCGAGGTGTGGGACGCGCCGTTCGACGAGGCCTGGTCCGCGCTGCTGACGGCCACGGGCCGCGCCATCACCGATGCCGACGCCGACGCGATCCGGGCCGTACGCGAGCGCCTGGACCGGTTGGTCCGGGAGCTGGACTCCGACGGCCCGCTCTCCCCGCAGTGGCCGGTGCACGGGGCCCTGGTCATCAACCTGCGCAACATCATCGACGCGATGGACGAGGTGGCCGCGGCCAACCCGCTCGACGACCCGCCGCGGCCGCTCGACCGGGTGCGCTGGCGGGCCGCAGCCGGCCGCGCGGACCGCGCGATGCGCCACCACCCGTGAGCTCGGCTGGTTCAATCGAGGTGTGGACGCCGACGCCTGGGACGAGAGGTACGCCGCCAGTGACCTGGTGTGGTCGGCCGGCCCCAATCAGTTCGTGGCTGCCGAGTGCGCCGACCTGCCGCCCGGGACCGCCGTCGACCTCGCGGCCGGCGAGGGCCGCAACGCGATCTGGCTGGCCCGGCGCGGCTGGCAGGTGACGGCCGTCGACTTCTCGCAGGTCGCGCTCGACAAGGGAGCCCGGCTGGCCGGCGACACCGACCTCGCGTGGGTCCGCGCCGACGCGACCACCTGGCAGGCGCCGGGACCGGTCGACCTGGTCGTCGTCGCCTACCTGCAGCTGCCGGCCGGACCGCGCCGGGCGGCCCACCGCAGCGCCGTGGCCTCGCTCCGGCCGGGGGGCACCTTCCTGCTCGTCGCCCACGACTCGACCAACCTCCACGAGGGCACCGGCGGGCCGCAGGACCCCTCCGTGCTGATCTCCGCGTCCGACGTGCTGGCCGACCTCGACGGCTACGGCGTGGAGGTCGTCCGCGCCGGGCGGGTCGCCCGCGAGGTGGCCGCCGCGCCAGACGGCGACCACCACGAGCACAGCGGCGAGCCGTCCCGTACGGCGTGGGACTGCCTGGTGCGTGTCGTCCGCACCTGACCGGCCGTCAGCGCATCGCGCGACCGCCGTTCCAGGTCGATCTGCCGCGTCGCCCGCGATCCGTCACGACGGTCAGCGGCGCGAGTGGTCCTCGCCGTCGTCGGCCTGGCCGCGCCCCTCGCTCGACGACGGACCCGGCTCGGGTGCGGTGACCGGCTCGTCGCCGTAGACGCCGGCGTCCTTGGCGGCCTGCGCCTTGCGCAGCTGCTTGACCAGGCTGAAGCCGAGGAACACGACGGCCGCGCAGAGCAGCAGGAAGACCACGAGGGCGATCCAGCCGGCCTTGACGTCCTCGGGTTCGGGGCCCTGCTCGACACCGTCGATCATGCGCAGGGCGGTCATCAGCAGCATGCCGCCATTGTCTCAGGCGAGCGACGTCAGCCCGGCGTCGGGATCCCCGCGAACAGGTCGTCCTCCGGGGTGGGCGCGTCGACGTGGCTGGTGACCAGCTCGAAGTCCTCGGTCGGCCACACGTCGGCCTGGATCTCCCGCGGAATGGCGAACCAGTGGCCGTCCGGGTCGATCTGGGTCGCGTGCGCCAGCAGCGCCTGGTCGCGGACCCCGAAGTAGTCGGCGCACGGCACCCGGGTGGTGATCCGGGCGTCCCACTCCGGCTCCGGCTTCCACTCCTTGAGCCGCTCCCCCCACGGCGACTCCAGGCCGTGGGCCAGCATCGTGTCGTGGAGCGCCTGCATCCGCGGCCGGTTGAACGAGTGGTGGTAGTAGAGCTTCAGCGGCTGCCACGGCTCGCCTGACTCGGGATAGCGCGCCGGGTCGCCGGCCGCCTCGAACGCGGCGACGGAGACCAGGTGGCACTGGATGTGGTCGGGGTGCGGGTAGCCGCCGCGCTCGTCGTACGTCGTCACGACGTGGGGCCGGAGCTCCCGGATCAGCCGGACCAGCCGCTCCGCCGCCTCCTCGACGGGGACCAGCGCGAAGCAGCCCTCGGGGAGCGGCGGCTTCGGGTCGCCCTCCGGCCAGCCGGAGTCGACGAAGCCGAGCCAGTCCTGGGTGACGCCGAGGATGTCGCGCGCCCGCTCCATCTCCTGCCGCCGGACCTCGGTGATGTTCTCGAGGATGTCGGGGCGCTCCATCTTGGGGTTCAGGATCGAGCCGCGCTCGCCGCCGGTGCAGGTGACGACGTGGACGTCGACCCCCTCGGCCACGTATCGGGCCGTCGACGCGGCGCCCTTGGACGACTCGTCGTCGGGGTGCGCGTGGACGTGCATCAGGCGGTAGCCGGCACGGGGACGCGACCCGTCGCCCCGCTGGGGGTGCTGCGTCATGGCGGCAGTCTAGGGAGCAGACGCCGCTCTGAGAGGATCGGGCCATGGCTCCCCGCACCGCCCCGTCGAGCTCCGGGCCGGACCTCGCCGACCGCTACGGCACCCCGTCGCCGGTACGCCGCCGGGTCCTGGTCGGGGCGCTGGCGCTGCTGGTGGCCGGCAGCCTCGCCTGGCTGGCGTGGGCCGCATGGTTCCACGCCACCCCCGCGGTGCAGTCGGAGCTGGTGGCCTGGACGGTCGTCGACGACCACGAGGTCGGCGCGTCGGTGAACGTCGAGCTCGAGGACGAGGCGCAGGCGAGCTGCTTGGTGCGGGCGATCGCAGCGGACCACACGACCGTCGGGGAGGTGGCCTTCGAGCCCGTCGAGGGCCGCAACGAGGTGTCGGTGCGGACCGAGCGGCGCGCGACGTCCGTCGAGCTGGTGGGCTGCACGGCCGACGGGCAGCCGCGGCCCCGCTGACCCCCGGCCGGGATCGCTCGACCTGCGTGCCGCGGGTTCTCTTGCTAACCTGTGGGGGAACACCCCGCAGGGCCGACCACAGACACGCGGTCCGGCGGGTTTTGTTTTTGTCGCAGCAAGGAAGTGTGAAGCCCATGACGCAGTCTGCCCAGCCGACCTCGGTCTGGCTGACCAAGAAGACCTACGACCGGCTCTCCGCCGAGCTCGAGGACCTTCGCGGCCCCAAGCGCCAGGAGGTCATCGAGCGGATCAGCGCCGCCCGCGACGAGGGCGACCTCAAGGAGAACGGCGGCTACCACGCGGCCAAGGACGAGCAGGGCAAGATCGAGGCCACGATCCGCCAGCTCGAGGAGATGCTCGAGACCGCCCAGACCGACGCGCCCGACGACGACGGTGTCGTGGCCCCCGGCAAGCTCGTCACCTACCGCTTCGACGGCGACGACGACGCCGAGAAGTTCCTCATGGGCGCCCGCGAGATCGAGGACGACTACGAGGACCAGGACTTCGAGGTGTTCTCTCCCCAGTCGCCGCTCGGCGCCGCGCTCAACGGTGCACGCAAGGGCGAGACCGTGGAGTTCGAGGCCCCGAACGGCCGGACCCAGCGGATCGAGATCGTCGACGCCTCCCCCTTCACCGACTGATCACCACCAGTCCTCGACCGGGCACTCGCGCACTGCGCGGGTGCCCGGTCCGCGTACCGGGGTCGGTCACTCGAAGATGCGGTAGCCGCACTCGCGCAGCCGGGCGATGACCCGCTCGGCGTGCGGCTCGCCCCGGGTCTCCATCTGGAGCCGGACCTCGACCTCGTCGAGCCGCAGCTCGGCCGAGATCCGCTCGTGGGCCACCTCGAGGATGTTGGCTCCCGCCTCGCCGAGCTCGGAGAGCAGCTTGGCCAGGCCGCCGGGGAGGTCGGGGATGCAGACCCGGAGGAACAGGTAGCGGCCGGCGGACGCCATCCCGTGCCGGATCACCTTGCCGAGCAGCAGCGGGTCGATGTTGCCGCCGGAGAGCACCGCCACCGTCCGGCCCTCGTAGGCCTGCGGCTGGTCGAGGATCGCGGCGACCGCCGCCGCTCCGGCCGGCTCGACCACCATCTTGGCCCGCTCCAGCAGCGCCAGCAGTGCCCGCGACAGCGACTCCTCGGACACCGTGACGATCTCGTCGACGTGGTCGCGCACGGCCGCGAAGGTGACGTCGCCCGGCATCCCCACGGCGATCCCGTCGGCCATCGTCTGCATCGACGCCAGCGGCTGCGGCGAACCCTTCTCCAGGGACCCCGGGAAGGCCGCGGCACCCTCGGCCTGCACCCCGACGACGCGTACGTCGGGCCGCTCGGTCTTGATCGCGAGGGCGATCCCCGCGAGCAGCCCACCGCCGCCCGTGGGCACCAGCACGGTCTCGACGCCGGGGGCCTGCTCCAGGATCTCGCAGCCCGCCGAGGCCTGGCCGGCGACGATGTCGACGTGGTCGAACGGGTGGATCAGCACCGCACCCGTCTCGTCGGAGAACTGCCGGGCGCGGACCAGCGCGTCCTCGAGGTAGCGGCCGTGCATCACCACCTCCGCGCCGTAGCCCCGGGTCGCCTTCTCCTTGGGGATCGGCGCCCCCTCGGGCATGAAGACCGTGGCCTTGATGCCGAGCATCTGGGCGGCGAGCGCGACCCCTTGCGCATGGTTGCCGGCCGACGCCGCGACGACGCCGCGGGCGCGCTCCTCCTCGGAGAGCCCGTGGATGCGGACGTACGCCCCGCGGGTCTTGAAGGAGCCGGTGCGCTGGAGGTTCTCGCACTTCAGCATGACCTGGCCGCCGGTCAGGGCCGAGAGCCAGCGCGAGTCCTCCATCGGGGTCAGCACGGCCACGCCGTCCAGCAGCCTGCGGGCGGCGTCGATGTCCGCCGGCGTGGGCAGGTCAGTCACGGCCGTCCACCTCCTCATCCTGGTCGGTTCGGACCTCCGGATGTGGCTCGTCCGTGGGTGGGTCGCCCGTCGGCGCCTCCCCCACCTTGCCCTCGCGCGCGAGGTGCTGGCCGACGGCGTTGACCGCCGAGGCGAACGGGACCGCCACCAGGGCGCCCGCGATGCCGGCCAGCAGGACACCGCAGCCGATCGCGACGATGACACCGAGCGGGTGGACCGACACGAACCGGCCCATCAGGAACGGCTGCAGGACGTGACCCTCGATCTGCTGCACCGCGATCACGCCGGCGAGCATCAGCAGCGCGGTCAGCGGGCCCTGGTCGACCAGCGCGACGAGCACCGCGACCGTGCCGGCCAGCGTGGCGCCGATCATCGGCACGAACGCACCCAGGAAGACCAGCACGCCGATGGCCAGCACGAACGGGACGCCGAGGACCGCGGCGACGATCATGATGCCGATCGCGTCGACGGCTGCCACGAGGACCGTCGCCCGGACGAACTGGGTCAGGCTGCGCCAGGCCACCCGTCCGCTGCTGTCGACCTTGGCGCGCGCGGCTCGCGGGGACAGCCGGACCACCCAGGCCCAGATCCGGTCACCGTCGGCGATGAAGAAGTAGGTCGCGAACAGCACGATGAAGAACCCCGCCACCACGTGGCCCAGGGCGGTGCCGACCTCACCGATCCGGGTGACGACCCCGCCCTCGCGGGTGCTCTCGGCGATGGTGCTCTGCACCTCGCTCAGGTAGCTGTCGAGCTGGGAGTCGCTGACCTGGAGCGGGCCGTTCTCCAGCCAGTCGCGGATCCGCCCGATGCCCTCGACGACCGACTGCGCGAGCTCGGTCGCGCCGGTGGCGACCTGCTGGCCCACGAAGGTCAGGAGCAGCCCCACCGTCAGCAGCCCACCGACCACGACGACCGCGGCGGCGAGCTTGCCCGGCAACCCCCGCGAGAGCAGCCGCACCAGCGGCGAGACCAGGGCGGCGAGCAGCAGCGCGACGGCGATCGGGAGCGTGATGACCGCGAAGAAGCCGATGACCCGGTAGACGACGTAGCCCGCCACGGCGATGACGAGGAACCGCCACGCCCAGGCGGCGACCAGGTCGACGCCGTACGGGACCTGCGCGCGGGCGACGTTGCTGGGGCCGGACTCGATCGGGAGCGGGTCGGGACGGCGGTCGGCACGGGCCAGCGCCCACTGCTGGGCGAGGCGCTCGGCGAGCCCCTCCTCGTGGTCGCGGCCGATCCGGATCGGCAGCCGCCGCCGCGGTGCCCCCTCCTCGTCGGCGGGCGTCGTCGGCCCTCCCTCGCTCTCCACCCCGACAGGCTACTCAGGGCCGGACAGCGTGCGGGCCAGCCGGTACGCCGCGTCGGGGTGCCGTGGGCCGAGCAGCCCGATGGCGCACAGGGCGTAGTCGACGTCGACCACCACGCGGGGCGCGCGGGGCAGCTGCCAGCCGCCCTCGACGTGCTCGCCGAGGCTGCCGGCGAGCACCCGCTCGGCGACCCCCGGCCGGCCGTGCCGGAGCACGCCGCCGGACCCGACCAGCAGGTCGACCTCGCGCAGGTCCTTGCCGGTCCGCTCGACGACCCTGCCCTCGGGGCTGACGACCACCCGGGCGCGGCCGGCATGGCGCCGCAGTGCGTGGCCGACCGCGGCCTGCGCGATCCGCTCGTCCGCGTCGGCCTCGGCGGCGTCGGCGGGGAGGTGGCCAGGACGTCCGGGCAGCGTGTCGGCGTACGACGCGAGGTCGGCGAGGTCCGCGGCCTCGGCCGTCGACGGGGCCGACCAGCGCATGCCGAGGTCGCCCTCGACGGTGCGGGTGACGGGCGTGACCGCGACGACCTCCCGCGACAGGCCGGCGTCCTCGGGGTCGATCGCGACCACGCTGTGGACGTCGGTCGTGGCCCCGCCGACGTCGACCACCACCACGTCGCCCGCGCCGGGCCGCTCGTCGTCGAGGCCCCGGGCGAGCAGCTCGACCCCGGCGAGCACGACGTCCGGCGTGGCCCCGCGGACCATCAGCCGGAAGTCGTCGCTGGCGCTGAGGTGCTTCCCGCCGATGACGTGGGCGAGGAACATCTCGCGGATCGCGGCCCGGGCGCCGTCCGGCGCGAGCACCCCGATCCGTGGCACGACGTTGTCGGCCACGACGTGGGGCACCCCGTCGAGGAGCGCGACGACCTCGTCGCGGGCGTCGACGCTGCCGGCGACCACCACCGGGCCGGTCCAGCCGGCGTCGACCAGCGCCCGTGCACCGGCGACGAGCGCGGCGCTGTTTCCGCCGTCGGTGCCGCCGGTCAGCAGCACCACGTCCGGCGCCGTGTGCCCGAGGACGGTCCCCAGGTCGTCCTCGGGCACACGCGCCGCCAGCGAGTGCACCGCGACGACCTTGCCGCCGCTCGACAGCGCGACCCGGCGGCCGGCCTCGGCGGTGACCAGCTCCTCGTTGCCGACGACGGCGATGCGCAGGCCGCCGCCGGCGCTGGAGCACGCCAGCACCTCGGCGTGGGCCGCGCGGGCGTCCTGCTCCGTCAGGGCGTCGCGGCAGGCGACGTACCCGTCGAGCACGTCGCCGCCCTCCCCGGGCACCGGGAGGGTCGTGGGGTGGTCGGCGGCGGCGACGATCTCGCCAGTGCTGAGGTCGACCAGCGACGCCTTGGTGAACGTGGAGCCGAAGTCGACACAGAGGCAGACGTCAGGGCGGTGGGACTCACCCACCGCTCAGGGCCTGGTCCAGGTCGGCCAGCAGGTCGGCGGCGGTCTCGATGCCGACGCTGAGCCGGACCAGGTCGGCGGGCACCTCGAGGTCCGTGCCGGCGACGCTGGCATGGGTCATCCGGCCGGGATGCTCGATCAGGCTCTCCACACCCCCCAGCGACTCACCGAGCGTGAACACGCGGGCGCGCTCGCACACCCGGAGCGCCTGCTCCTCCCCGCCCGCGACCCGGAACGACACCATGCCGCCGAAGCGCTTCATCTGCCGCGCCGCCACCGCGTGGCCCGGATGGTCGGGCAGGCCCGGGTAGATCACCTGGGTGACCGACTCGTGGTGGCCGAGGAACGCGGCGACCGCCTCGGCGTTGTCGCAGTGCCGGTCCATCCGGACGCCCAGGGTCTTCAGACCCCGGTGGGTGAGGAACGCGTCGAACGGCCCGGGCACGGCACCCATGGCGTTCTGGTGGTAGCCGACCTGCTCGGCCAGCCCCAGGTCGCGGACGACGAGGGCGCCGCCGACGACGTCGGAGTGGCCGCCGACGTACTTGGTCGTGGAGTGGACCACGACGTCCGCCCCCAGGGTCAGCGGCTGCTGGAGGTAGGGCGAGGCGAAGGTGTTGTCGACGACGAGCAGCGCTCCGGCCTCGTGGGCCACCGCCGCCAGCGCCTCGATGTCACCGACGTTGAGCAGCGGGTTGGTGGGCGTCTCGATCCAGACCAGCCTGGTGCGGCCGGGGCGGATCGCGGCACGCACCGCGTCGACGTCGGACACGGCCGCGGTCGACAGCTCGACCCCCCACACCTGCTCGACCTTGTCGAAGAGCCGGTGGGTGCCGCCGTACGCGTCGTCGGGGAACACGACGTGGTCGCCAGGCCGGCAGACGGCACGGACCAGCGTGTCCTCGGCCGCCAGCCCGGAGGCGAAGGTGAAGCCCCGCTCCCCCTCCTCGACGGCCGCCAGCGCGCCCTCGAGCGCGGTCCGGGTGGGGTTGGCGGAGCGGCTGTACTCGTAGCCCCCGCGCAGCCCGCCGACCCCGTCCTGCTTGTAGGTCGACGTCGCGTAGATGGGCGGGATCACCGCACCGGTGGTGGGGTCCGGGTCGTAGCCCGCATGGATCGCACGGGTCTCGAACCCGGCCTTCTGCGTCCGCTCCTGGGCATGCTCCTGGCTCACGGCGACGACACTACTCAGCGCGCTGTCCCGGCTGCCCGGCCAGGTGCCACCTCGCCCCATGGGGGAGCAGGCGTCGGCGGCCCGCTTGCCGCGCTGGGGTTGTCGGGGGGTGGTCGTCGGTTTCCCGCCTAAGCGGGGAAACTGAGACTTCCTGGGGCAAATTTCCCACTGGAACATTCGGTTTCCCCGCTGAAGCGGGGAAACCGCCGCCACCCCCACCGGGAAGGTTGGAGGCGGCGTCGGTGTTGCACTGGCTGGAACGGCACCCGACCCCCGCGAGGAGAGCACAGCATGTTCGGACTGGGCAGGAAGACCGAGATGGTGGCCGCCGACCAGGCACTGGCCGGACGGGGCGACCGGCCGTGGTCGCTGGGTCAGCACGTCGTGCTCAACACCCCCGTCGTCTCCGACGACGTCCCGGCCGGCCACGAGGTCGCGATCTTCGGGCTCGGCTGCTTCTGGGGCGCCGAGGAGATCTACTGGCAGCTGCCCGGCGTCTGGTCGACGTCGGTGGGCTACGCGGGCGGCGTCACGCCGCACCCGACGTACGAGGAGGTCTGCAGCGGCCGCACCGGCCACACCGAGGCGGTGCGGGTCGTCTTCGATCCCTCCGTGGTGGCGTACGCGGACCTGGTCAAGCGATTCTTCGAGGTCCACGACCCGACCCAGGGGATGCGCCAGGGCAACGACGTCGGCACCCAGTACCGCTCCGCGATCTACTGGACCACCCCGGAGCAGGAGCAGACTGCCACCGAGCTGACCAAGGTGTACGGCGACGAGCTGGCCAGGCGCCGGCTCGGCGAGATCACCACCGAGGTCCGCCCCGCCGCGGAGACGCCGTACTTCTACGCCGAGGACGCCCACCAGCAGTACCTCGCCAAGAACCCGTTCGGCTACCGCTGCCACGCCAACACGGGCGTGAGGTTCCCGGAGACTGCCTAGCGGCCGTCATCGGCAGGGGTTGCCGGCGAGCGCCGACAGGCGGGCGAGCTGACGGACGTCTTCGTCGACCCGCCGCCGGCGGCTCGCCCTCCCGGGGCCTCCGCGGCCTCTCAGGCACGACGACGCGGGGTGAACCATCCGCGTGCGGTGAACGTGTTCCCAGTCATCACCGGGTCCGTCCTCCAGGCGGGCCGCCGCGCCACGAGAGGAAGTTTCATGCCCACGTTCCGGTCGGTACTCGCTCCATCCACCGCCGTTGCTGCTGCCTTGGTGGTCACCGCGACCTCAGCGGTTCCCGCCATCGCGAGTGGCCACTCGATCCTCCGCGAGAATTTCGTCGGCACCTTCCCCGTGACCGACCCGGTCAACCCCAGCCCCATCATCGCCGGCGTGAGCCCGGGTGGGGCGCCCTGGGTGCTGGACGAGGACAGCCGGGTCCGCGTGCGTGAGGACGGCCGGATCACCGTCGTCGTCGAGGACCTGGTCATCCCTGGCCGGGTACCGCCCAACCCTGTCGCCCTGATGGCCGCCAGCCTCGTCTGCGACGACATGGTCGTCGCTTCCACGGACGCCTTCGCTGTGAGCCAGGAGGGCGACGGCCGGATCAGTGATCGCATCGGCGAGATCGACGACTGCGACGACCCCATCGTCCTCGTCCGGAGCGCCACGAGCCCCGACGGTCTCGGAAACTACTTCGCCGTCGCGGCAGACGACTGACTCCCCAGGGCACGATCTTCGTCGCTGACCACGTCGGGACCAGGTCAGCCTCGTAGACGCCAAGGCGGTACGACGCCTGGGTCGGGCGCTGATCACTGCAGATCCGGATGCCCCGGATCGGGTCGTCATGCCCGTCCGCGTCCGCAGAGTGTTGTCAGCCCCGGAGGGCGGGACCAGCGACATCGCCGTCCACCTGGGCCAGCGCGGGCTGCGAGGGTGGTGTTCGCCAGCGCCGTCAGCGTGGCAGTGACACCGGAGACGGCGAGCCCGCAGACTTGGTGGGGGAATTTCGGGATGGCGGTGTCGCATCCGCCGCTCGCCGTTCGTGGGACAGGCGAACGCGGACCACGCGGGCCGCCGGGAGCGAAGGAGAGCAGGCATGACCGAGTACCTCTTGTACTTCAACCAGCAGTGGGTGGGCGACCACTCCGAGGAGTGGTTCCGCGGGCGCGCGCCGCTCGCGGCGGCGGTGGTGAACGAGATGAAGGCTGCTGGCGTGTACGTCTTCGCCGGCGGGCTGGAGGAGGACGGGCCGGTCTACACCGCAGACCCCACCAGTGGCGCGGTGATGGTCACCGACGGACCGTACGCCGAGACCAAGGAGTTCCTGGGCGGGTTCGCCGTGGTGGACGTGGCCGACGACGATGCCGCGAAGATGTGGGCGGGCAGGATCTCGGAGGCATGCGGGTGGCCGCAGGAGGTTCGCCGCTTCGGTCGGCATCCTTCGGCCGAGTAGCCGGACCCCGGCCGCCGCGTGCTCCGCCGCCCCGAAGCGGGTTATGTTGCGGCGAGGGGAGGTGAGCGCGATGCGCATGCTCCGGGCGCTCGTCGGGTCGCTGCTGTGGATCCTGAGCGGCGTGCTGGGACTGGTCGGCGTGATCCTGTGCGTGACCGTGATCCTGCTGCCGCTGGGCATCCCGCTGCTCTACCTCGCGCGCCGGCTGTTCAAGTACTCGATGGTGTTCTTCCTGCCGCGCGCCGTGCGCCATCCGGCCCAGGAGCTCGGCAAGTCGGCCAAGAAGGGTGGGAAGGGTGCCGCCGACGCGGTCGGCGTCCCGAAGCTCACCTCGAGGAAGGCCCGGAAGAAGGCGAAGAACAAGGCGAAGAAGAAGGCGCGGAAGACCGGCAGGAAGGCGGCCGAGCAGGGCCGCCGCGTCTTCGGCCGGCGCGGCTGACCAGCTCCCGCGCGTCACCCGTTGAGCGAGCCTGCCAGCCCGTAAGCCTCGATCTCCCGCCGACATGCCAGCTCCTCTGCCTCGGCAGGTCGATCGCACACCGTCCGCAGCAACCGCGTCGCCTCGTCCGGCCGCCCCTGTGCCCTGAGCAGCTGCGCGGCGGCAGCAGCATCCGTCACCGCCCCCTCCTCACCGAACGCATCGACCAGCGAGAGCAGCGCCTGGGCGGCACCGCTCGGACCGCGCTGCCCCGCCGTCGGTGCGTAGAGCGTGAACCGGTCGAAGCGGGCGACCCGCTCGTACCCGCCGACATCCCCGCTCCAGCGGAGGCCGGGGATGTCGCACGCAGTCGCACTGGCGCAGTCACTGTCGAGGAGCAGCAGGTAGACCGGGGCCTCGCGCGGCAGCCGGTCATGGCCGCCGGCGATCCGGGTGGCCGACACCACGTTGGCGTCGTCGGGCAGGTAGCGGTCGCGGCCGGAGAAGGGTTGGCGCCACCAGCCTGCGGGGGCAGCCGCGTCGTAGATCACCACCGCGTCCCCCGGGACCCGGTCACCGATCACCTCGCCCGCCGCGGCGAAGTCCACGGCGTCGTTCTCCGTGAGCACCCGCCACGTCGCGGGCAGCTGACCCACGACGAGTGCGAGTGCGAGCAGTGGCACGAGCGGGCGGCGGACCCGTGCGTCCGCGCTCAGGCTCTCGATGACGGCGGCCACCGTCACGACCAGCGGAGGTATCCAGAAGTAGGCGAACCTGATCTGGTAGTGCCGCATCTCGAGCGGGAACGCGTTCACGGTGTGATAGGCGACGAGGAAGGCGAGGGGAGCCAGCGCCAGGGGGAGCCAGTACCAGGCGCCCAACAGCCGTCGCCGCGACGTCGGCAGTGAGACGCCGAGGACCACCACCAGCACGACCAGCGGCCACCAGGAGAACCAGTGACCGTACAGCGGCCCGACGTGCTCCCACAGCTCACGCAGGCCCGCGGGCAGCCGCGCCACGGCGTGCGATGGGCTGAGGTCGAGCAGGGCATCGCCCGTGCTGGTCTGCCCCGTCTCCCGCGCCAGGGTGAGGGACGAGTAGGCGCCGACCGTGACCAGGGGCACCAGCAGTGCGGCCGCCAGCAGCCACGCTCGTTGTCGCGGAATCGAGCCTCGGTGACCGGCCACGACGAGGACGGCGGCACTGGAAGCGAGGAAGACCGTCGGTTCCGGCACCCGGGCGAGGGGCAGGGCGAGCGCGCCCCCGACGGCCAGCACCAGCCAGCGCAGTCGGCCGGTCTCGAGCCACCGGGTGCCGGCCACGGCACACGCCAGCATGAGCATCATGGGAAGCGCGTACGGGCGGGTGTAGGCGGAGATGCGGAGGAAGACGGGAGCCGTCGCCATGAACGCCATCGCCACGACACCCGCGTAGCCCATCCGGAGCCCGCGCAGCAACACCACCATGAGCAGCAGGCACCCGACTCCGCACACCATCGGGACCAGCCGCTGCTCGAGGTGGCCCTCGCCCGTCAGCCGTTGCAACAGCGTCCCCAGCAGCGCGTCGAGCGGCGGCTGCCGCGTACCGCTCACCGCGGTACCGAGGTCGGACTCGTCGTACGGCGAGATCTGCTTCCACTCGTTCTGGTTGTACGGCTGGTTCAGCGAGGTCAGCACGATCAGGACGGCACCCAGCAGCACGGTCGCGGCGTACAGCAGCGACTGCGCCCGGTCAGGACTCCTGCCCGGCATGCGTTGTCTCCTCACGTGTCAGCTGCGGGGTCGGCTGCGCCGCGTGACCGAAGCTCTGGGCTATGCGTCTCCCCGACGGGCGACGACCCGGCACAGCACGGGGTCCTCGTCGCCATAGGGTGAGAGCCCGCGCCCCTCCACGAAGTAGTCGGTGTCGAAACGGAAGCGCTCGCGCAGGTCGTCCCGGAGTCGCGCGGCGTCGAGGAACCGGCGGTAGTGCTTGCCGTGGGTCTTGGGAGCCTGCTTGTCCTCGATCGTCCGGAACTCCGCCAGGACGACGTCCCCGGGCCGGGCCACCGCGTCGATGGTCGTGAGCAGGTCCTCCTGGACGTGCTCGGGGATCGCGTGGAGGAAGAAGCGCAGGTAGAACCCGACCGGTCCCTGCGCCCTGCCCCGGAGCTCCTCGAGGTGCTGCCGCAGCGCCGATCGGTCAGACACGTCGCACGCCACGAAGGACACGCACTGGTCGACCGCGAGCTCCTTGGCCCGGGCGGTGGCGTGGGCCACGCCCTCCGCCGAGGCGTCGATGCCGAGGACCGTGCGTCCTGCCGCACCGAGAGCGCACGCGTCGCGCCCGTCACCGCAACCGATGTCGACCAGCCACTCGGGAGTGCCGGGATGCTCGAGCACGAACCGGGAGAATGACGAACCGGTGTCGAAGTGGTTGCGGCTGTAGAAGTCGGCCCAGTAGACGCGCGTCTGCTGCTCGACGCTGAGGTGCGCCTCGGGGGCCCACGCCGTACGGTCGATGTCCCAGTTGAACCCGGGCTTGGGGCGACGCCAGTCGTCGCCGTACAGGTGGGCGACCAGCCGTTCGGCGCCGACCGGGATCGCGGCCTCCTCACCCAGGAACTCGATCGTCCGGAGCCCCTGCCAGTCCTCGGTCGTGAAGGTGGAGGTTCCCGCGACACCGAAGGGGAAGGCGATCTTGCCCTCGGCGTCGAAGAAGCAGTGGAACAGGTCGATCCTGTGCTCGGGGTCGTCGAGGTCGACGATGTGCAGCGCCCGCGGGAGGCACTCCACGTGGAGCCCGTCGCCGATCAGCGACATCGCGACCGATTCCAGCTCCGCGGCCGCCGCAGCCCCGTCCCGGTGACGCGAGACGTAGGCCGCGTCGAAGTCGCCGTCGTGGCGGATCGGCCCGCCCTCGCGCACGGCACCGAGCAGGGTGCCGTAGACCAGGAAGATCGCGAGGTCGAACTCCTCGCGCAGGATGCGCCGGACGCGTGCGTGGAGGGTCATCACAGACCGCTGCCAGTCGGCGTCGAGCGCCCGGTCGAGGGAGACCCGGCCGAGCTGGTCGAGCAGGTAGCCCTCGGCGAACTTCGCCCTCAGGTCGTCGACGGTGTGCTGGCCGCGGCCGGGGGGACGCAGGAACGTGCCGTGGCCGTGGATCGGGAGCGGGGTCCCGTCGACGCGCACGCTGATCCGTGTGGAGCGTCGTACGTAGGGCCAGATCCCCTTGAGCCGGAACGAGAAGACCTGGATCTGGTCGGTGGTGTTGCGACGGTCGTCGTCGGGCCCGGCCATCGTTCCCGGAGGACGGGGGCGAGGCGTGGCGTCGGAGGCTGCGGGCGGCTTCCCGGACCGACGGGCGCTGGCGACGCCCGACATCGAGGAGCTGATCGTGGCGTAGGTCGAGGCAACGACGAAGTCGTCGAGCACCAGCTCGACGCGGACCGTCGGTGCACCCTTCGGGACCGAGACCCAGCCCACGAGCCGGCCGCGCGAGAACTGCTCCACCATGCCCGAGACAGGCACGGCCGACGGCTCCCGGCGAAGGGCTCGGGCCACTCCGCGGGGCACACGCGAGATCGTCGAACGGAGCACCGCCGGCCCGCTGCCGAACCTGAATCGCACGTCGACCTCCGTTCACGTGAGGGTCGCGAATCTAGTGCATGGGGGCGGCGAGACCGGTCCCTGTCCCCACCCCACGCCGGGGCGCCGTTGCCGAGCCCGCTACCGGGCCCGGTGTTAGCATCACGGCACCGCTGGGGTCACCCAGCCGATCAAGGAGCACGCACGGATGCGCCACGACGATGCGCTCTCCGCAACGCTCGACCTCCTGCGGACCATCGCCGCAGACCACTCGCCCGCGGTCCTCGCCAACGCGTTCGGCCCCGAGAGCATGGTCATGACCGACCTGATCGTCGGGCACGGGCTCGACATCGACATCTTCAGCATCGACACCGGCCGGCTGCCCGAGGACACCCACGCGCTCGCCCACAGCGTCCACCAGCGCTACGGCCCGGTGATCCGGATGGTCAGCCCCGACGCCGAGCAGATCGCCGCGTGGACGGCCCAGCACGGCCAGAACGGCTTCTACGACGCCATCGAGCGTCGTCACGAGTGCTGCGGGATCCGCAAGATCGAGCCGCTGAGGCGCACCCTCGCCGGCTACCGCGCGTGGCTGACCGGGCTGCGCCGCGAGCAGTCGGCCACCCGGCGAGACCTCGAGGTCTCGACCTGGGACGAGGGGTACGGGCTCCAGAAGTTCAACCCGATGCTGGAGTGGACGACCGAGCAGGTCTGGGCGTACCTCCACGAGCACCGGGTGCCCTACAACAAGCTGCACGACCGCGGCTACACCAGCATCGGCTGCGCACCCTGCACCCGCGCCACCGCCCCCGGGGAGCACGCCCGGGCAGGACGGTGGTGGTGGGAGCTCGACACCGCCAAGGAGTGCGGGATCCACCTCGACCCCGCCACCGGCCGGATGACGCGCACGAGCGCCGGTCCGCCCGGACCACCGCCGGAGCCGCCCGTCGGCGCGGTCGACCCGGCCCCTGCGACCACCACCGGCAGCACCACTGGCAGCATCAGCCGAGACCTGCCGCTCGACGCGGCCGGGACGCATCACGAAGGGAAGACCATGCGGGTACTCATCTTGGGTGGGGACGGCTTCTGCGGCTGGCCCACCGCGCTCCACCTCTCCGCACAGGGGCACGAGGTCGCGATCGTCGACAACCTCTCGCGCCGCAAGATCGACATCGAGCTGGAGTGCGAGTCGCTGACGCCGATCCGCCCGATGGGCGAGCGGCTGCGCGCGTGGAAGGAGGTCTCCGGCCACGACATCGCGTTCCACGACATCGACGTCGCCGTCAACTACCAGCGGCTGCTCGACCTGCTCGAGGACTGGCGGCCCGACGCCCTCGTGCACTTCGCCGAGCAGCGCGCGGCGCCGTACTCGATGAAGAGCAGCCGCCACAAGCGCTACACCGTCAGCAACAACCTCAACGCGACCAACAACGTGCTGGCCGCGGTGGTCGAGAGCGGGCTCGACATCCACGTCGCCCACCTCGGCACGATGGGCGTCTACGGCTACGGCACCGCCGGCATGAAGATCCCCGAGGGCTACCTGCAGGTGAAGGTGCCGACCGACGAGGGCCTGGTCGACCAGGAGATCCTCTACCCGGCCAACCCCGGCAGCATCTACCACATGACGAAGACCCAGGACCAGCTGCTCTTCGCCTACTACAACAAGAACGACAAGGTCCGCGTCACCGACCTCCACCAGGGCATCGTCTGGGGCACCCAGACCGCCGAGACCCGCCAGGACGATCGGCTCATCAACCGGTTCGACTACGACGGCGACTACGGCACGGTGCTCAACCGGTTCCTGATGCAGGCGGCCATCGGCTACCCGCTGACGGTCCACGGCACCGGCGGCCAGACCCGGGCGTTCATCCACATCCAGGACACCGTCAAGTGCATCCAGCTCGCCCTCGAGAACCCGCCCGAGCGCGGTGACCGGGTGGCGATCTTCAACCAGATGACCGAGACCCACCGGGTCCGCGAGCTGGCCGCGATGATCTCCGACCGTACGGGCGTCGAGGTGGCCAACCTCCCCAACCCGCGCAACGAGGCCGACGAGAACGAGCTGCACGTCGCCAACGAGCGGTTCCTCCACCTCGGGCTGAACCCGATCACCCTGAGCGAGGGACTGATGGAGGAGGTCACCGAGGTGACCCGCAAGTACGCCGACCGGTGCGACCCGGAGAAGATCCCGTGCGTCTCGGTGTGGAGCGAGGACTCCGCCGCGGCGAGGGCCGGAGTGCACGTCTAGGTGGCCCCTCGGCTTCCGACCAGCTCCGCCAGCTCCCCCAGGCGCCGACGCCGGCAGCTGGGGCGCTTCTTCCCGGGCATCCCGCTCGCGTCCCGGATCGAGGCCCTTCCCGACCTCGGGCTGGTGTACGTGCGCAACCCGAAGGTGGCCACCTCGACGTTGCTGGACTGGCTCGACTGGATGAACAGCGGACAGCTCAGGAGCGCGGCCGACGACTTCCGCCGTGACAACTCCCTTCCCAAGCCACGTGACGTGGGTTGGGAGCGGGTGATGCGCATGCTGGACGGTGAGGCCTTCCGCTTCTCCTTCGTCCGCAGTCCCGTCACCCGGTTCGAGTCGGCCTACCGCAGCAAGATCCTGCAGCCGACGCCTTCCCGGGCCGAGGTCCTGCACCAGCTCGGACGGCCCGGTGACGCGAGCGAGGAGATCTCCTTCGACGACTTCCTGAGCGCGGCGGAGCAGCAGGATCCCTTGCACGCGGACATCCACTGGCGCCCGCAGCACCTCAACCTGATGCACCCACTGTTGGTCTTCGATCACCTCGGCCGCCTGGAGACGTTCGATCGCGACATCGAGGTGATCCGGGAGAGCGTCGGTCTCCCCAGCCCGCCGGCGCGGTCCCGCAACGTGTCGTCGGGGGGACGTCCCAGCGTCTACGAGGGCCGCCCCGACCTGCTCCGCCGCGTGGAGGAGCTGTTCGCCACGGACATGGAGCTCTACGGCTACTGACTGCCCACGGCCCGCCGGGGTCCGACCCTCAGGTGCGTTGGGTCCGGAACCACTCCCACGTGAGCCGGAGCCCCTCCTGCAGCGGCGTGGCGGGGTCGTAGCCGAAGCCGGCCCGGGCCTTGTCGACCTGACACCAGGTGTCGCGGACCTCGCCGGCGCGGAAGTCCTGGTAGTCGACCTCGATCGGAAGGCCGGTGACGTCGCGCATCGCGCCGAGCAGCTGGTTGAGGGTGGTGCCGTGGCCGCTGCCGAGCTGGTAGGGACCGGTGACGTCGCTGAGCATGGCGACCCGGATCGCCTCGACGAGGTCGCCGACGTAGAGGTAGTCGCGCGTCTGCGAGCCGTCGCCGTAGACGACGGGCCGCTCCCCCGCCAGCACCTGCTTGAAGAAGGCAGCGACGACCGAGCCCTTGTGGAAGGAACGGGGACCGTAGATGTTGGAGAACCGCAGCGCGCAGCTGCTCAGGCCGTACGAGCTCGCGTACGCGCTGAGGTAGCCCTCGAGCATCAGCTTGGAGGCGCCGTACGGCGACGTCGGCATCGGGGCCATCTCCTCATGGACGGGCGGCTCGACCTCGCCCAGGATCGCGCCGCCGGTCGAGGCGGCGACCACGCGGGAGACCCCCAGTTCGCGGCACGCGTTGAGCAGGTTGAACGTGCCGACGACGTTGTTGTCGAAGTTGTGGGTCGGGTCTTCGATGCTGTCCATCACCCGGGTGTCGGCAGCGAGGTGGACCACCGCGTGCTGGCCCGCGAGGGCCGTGCGCAGGTCGTCCGGGCTGCGCAGGTCACCGGCGACGAAGCGGACCCGGTCGAGGTCGAGGTGTCGGCGGTCGCCGAGCGACTCGTTGTCGAGCACCGTCACCGCGAGGCCGTGGTCGGTGAGGTGGGTCGCCAGGTGGCGGCCGATGAAGCCGGCGCCACCCGTGATGAGGACCTGCTTCATGGATGCGGACTTCCTCCCGTCGGGGGCGGCAACGCCCGCCACCCTAGCGGCGGGGCCGGGATGCGTCGGGGACACCGGCCGGAGGGCGCATGGAAGACTGGCCACCCCCGCGCGGCGTGCCGCCGCATCCGGCCAGAGAGGACGGCACCGCTCACGCCATGACGACGACCGACCTGCCCCTGGGCCTGATCCACTTCAATCACGAGCAGCGTCCCGACGGCGAGGTCACGTGGACCACGCCGGGCGCGGGCACCCACAACACCAACTACGGCGACATGCTGGTCTGCGCGGCGCTGGTGCGCCAGCTGGCCAGCACCGAGGCGGTGCGGGTGATGTTCGGTGAGGAGCTGCCCCCGGTCCGCGCGGCCGTGCTGCGCGGCTCGACGTACCTGAGCCGGCAGTTCGACTACACCCGTGCGATCCGGACCCTCGAGAGCACCGACGCGCCGGTCGCCGCGGTCGGACTGGGCGCACAGTCGCCGGTGCTGGACCCCGGGTTCCTCGACGACGTCCCCGACGCGCGCCGGTTCGTCGCGGTGCTGGCGGAGCGCTCGGCCAGCATCTCGGTGCGCGGCGAGTTCACGGCCAGCGTGCTGGAGCGGCTGGGAGCCCCGAACATCAGGGTCACGGGGTGCCCGTCGATGTTCTACACCCTGCGCCCACCGCGGGTCCGCGTCCCGCGCGGCCTGGGTGACGCAGGTCGGCGGCTGGGCGTCTCGCTGCACACGGGGCTGCACCGGAGCCGGTTCTGCCGCAACGTCGGGGCTCTGCTCCGCAAGCACGACCGGGCGATCGGGTACGCCCTCGACTCCTCTGCCGAGGTCGCCCTGTTCGAGCAGGGCGTGCTGCGGGAGTACGTCGTCGGCGATCGGGAGCGGCCGATGGCCGAGCGGCTGGAGGCTGCGTCGAAGATCCTGGAGCGGTTCCCCGACGGCCACCGGGTGCAGCCGTCGGACCTGGTCGACCACCTGGTGAGCGTCCGCAGCGTCGAGGACTGGCTGACACGGGCCGCGGGGCTCGACGCGATGATCGGCTTCCGGTTCCACGGCAACATGGTCGCGCTCACGCAGGGCGTCCCGTGCTTCTACTACGTGTACGACTCCCGGATCACCGAGTTCTGCCGGCTCTACCGACTGCCGCACCTGGCCGTCGAGGACCCGTGGGTCGACCCGGTCGCGGCGATCCACGAGCACGACTGGGACGCGACGACCGACGCGATCAGCGGCTGCTTCCGCGAGCTCCGGGCGTTCTACGAGGAGAACCGGATCGCCCACACCCTGGACCCGGCTGCATGACGCGGGCCGGCGTCGTACCGCGTGGCATCATCCGTGGTGGCCACGACCCGGCCACTCCCTGACCCACGAAGGCGTGCCCGTGCCACCCACCTCGCTGCCCGACGACGACCGACCCGACGTGGTCCTCCACGTCGGCATGGGCAAGACCGGCACCAGCTCGCTGCAGGCCCGGCTGCACCGCAACCGCGGCCGGCTCGCGAAGCGCGGCGTCCTCTACCCGGCGTCCCCCGGCAAGCGCCGCCACATCCGGCTGGGCCTGGCGATGCAGCCGAACGAGCACAGCCCCAGGACCTCGGTCGACTGGCGCCGGCAGCAGGTCTCCACTCCGGCCGAGCTGCGTCCGATGTTCGAGGACGCCCTGTTCGAGGAGCTCGCGGGCTCCCGGGCGTCGCGGGTCCTGCTCTCGGACGAGGCGTTGTTCGGCGCCGCCCACGACGGGATCCGCAACCTGCGCGAGCTGCTCGACCGGGTCGCGCGCTCGGTGCGGGTCGTGGTGTACCTGCGACGCCAGGACGACCACGCCTGCAGTCGCTACCAGCAGGTCGTGAAGCGGTCGGGCGAGGTCCGGCGGCTCTCCGAGCGGGTCGAGGAGATGGACCTGAGCGCGGTCTACGACTACCACTCCCGGCTGGTGGCGTGGCGCGACCTGATGCACCCCGACGAGCTGGTCGTCCGCACCTTCGAGAAGGACCGGTTCCTGGGCGGGTCGCTCTTCCAGGACTTCCTCGACGCCACCGGCATCGGCATCGACCCCGAGGAGCTCGGGGAGGGGCCGACCCGCAACGAGAGCCTCGACGCGGAGTCCGTGGAGTTCCTGCGGCTGTTCAACATCCACCACCGCGACCTCGGCGAGACCCCCGGCCTCAGCTCGACCACCCAGATCATCCGCAGCCTCGAACGTGCCTCCAGCGGACCCACGCTGACCCTCCCGGCCGACCAGCTCGACGGGTTCATGGCCAAGTGGGAGGAGTCCAACCGTGCGGTCGCCCGGGACTTCGCCCCCGACGGCCCCGAGACCCTCTTCGTGAGCGAGCGCAAGGTCCGCGGCACCACCACCGAGCAGCACCTCGACCCGGCGCGCCTCGACCACTTCTTCGAGGTGCTCGACCTGCCGGCCGAGGTCCACGCGCCGATGCGGGCGATCGCCGAACGCGAGGCCGGCCGCTAGCCCTTGCGCACTCGTACGAACGGGCACGTGGACTCCTCGTACGAGCGGCCCGAGGCGACCGCTGGCGGGTGACCGACCGACGCGGGGCGATCACCAGCCGGACGCCGCGCGCGCTCGCGCACTCGTACGAACAGGCCACCCGGACCCTTCGTACGAGCGGCCCGAGGCGCCCCTGCCGAGCCACCGTCCGGGGCCGCGGACCACCCCGACCACCCGACGCGGGGCGATTCACCCAGCTGGACCCCGCCCGCCCGCCCGCGCACTCGTACGAACAGGCCACGTGGACTGCTCGTACGAGCGGCCCGAGGCCACCCCCGCGGGTCACCGACCGAGGTCGCGCACGCGGTCGATCGCCATGCCGGGCAGGGCGCGTACGACCGCCTTGCGCTGGGTGCTCTCGGTCACCAGCGACACGTCACGGCGCCGCTTGAAGATGATGGTGTCGGGCACGACCAGGTGCCGCCAGCCGGCGTCCAGGGACTCGATGGTGAAGTGGAAGTCCTGGTAGGACAGGCCGTTCGGCACGTCGCGGCTGACGTAGGGGAGCTCGAGGTGGGCCTCCCGCGGGGCCATGCACAGCGAGTCGTAGTAATGCCGCAGGTAGAGGTAGTGCGGCGTGAACAGGGGCGAGCGCTGGTCGATGCCGACCTGGATGGTCCGCACGCCGTCGAAGACGACGTTGAGCTCGGGGTGGGCGATCGCCCGCTCGCCGCGCGCGGCCGCGTCGTCGAGGGCCGTGATCCCGGCCGCGAGCCAGTTGTCGCTGAACAGGTCGTCGGCGTCGAGGAAGGCGACGTGGCGGCAGTCGAGCTGCGGCACCACCGTGTTGCGGACCCGGCCCAAGTCGCCCTCGGCGAAGACCTGCCGCTCCCAGTGGTCGAACGCTGGCTGGCCGAAGTACGCCGTGGTCGCCTCGGTCGCCTTGTCGAGCGCCACGATCGGCTGCACCGTGAAGCCGGCCCCCCGGGCCGCGGCGACCGCACGGTCCGCGCTGTGCATCGTCGGTCCGCTGACGACTGTCTCGTCGTGGGCGGTCACCACGAGGGCGAGGTCGACGCTCATCGAGCCTCCCCTCCGTCGAGCAGGACGCGGGCGACCTGCCCGGCGTACTGCTCCGCGGTGCGCTCGGTCAGCAGCCGCTCCCGCAGCGCCAGCGCGCGGCGACGGGCGTCGGCCGGATCAGCGAGCACGGCCCGGATCGCTGTGACGTAGGCGTCGGGGTCCTCGGCCTCGGCCACCGGCCAGGCGTCGTCCACGCCCAGCACCTCGCCGGTGCCGCCGACCTCGCTGGCCACGAGCGGCACGCCGGTCATCGCGACCTCCAGCAGCTGGCTCGGCACGCCGTCCCAGCGGGAGGTGTAGAGCCAGGCATCCGCCTCGCCCAGGTCGAGCTCGGAGAAGTGCGTGTACGGCCCCTCCAGGACGGCGTTGTCCGGGGGCGCGCCCACGCCGCCCACGTGGAGCACGGGCTCGCCCCACATCCGGAACGAGACCTCCGGCATCCGCCGGGCGACCTCGAAGACCAGGTCGACCCGCTTCTGGCGGTCGAAGCGGCCGGCCCAGAAGACCTGCGGGCGGCGGTCGGGACGCGGCTCCACCGCCGGCGCCACCGGCACCGCGGGGTCGACCGGCGCCCGGAAGACGTGGAGCCGGTCGTCGAGGCCCGGGCCGAGCTGGTGCCGCTCGCGCAGCCAGTCGCGCAGGTGGTCGCTGTCGGTGATGATCCCCTCGACCAGGTCGAAGCACCGGTACACGTAACGCAGCGGGCGGCCCACCCAGCCGCCGAACGCCAGCTGCTCGTTGCAGAACAGCACCAGGAACATCCGCTCGGACGCCGCGAGCGCCTTCCCGTACGTCGCCATCGCCCGGTAGAGCAGGCCGGAGTTGACGTTGACGACCGCCTCGGCCCGGAACGACCGGACCAGCTCGACCAGCACCCGGTCGGCGGCCTCGTCGGGCAGGTCGCCGAGCAGGGCCGCCAGGTCGACCTCGCGGACCCCGTCGGGGAACCGGCCGGGCGGGGCCGAGCCACCGGCATCGGTGTAGACGACCACCACGTCCTCCGGGGCCACCCCGGCCGCGGCGGAGTCTGCCAGGGCGTGGGCGATGTGGCCCTCCGCCCGCCGCCCGCCGCCCCAGCGCGGGTCGGCGATCACCAGCAGCACCCGGGCCCGGGCGAAGCCGGCGGCCCGCTGGGCGGCGTGGACGACGGAGACCTGGCGCACGGTCAGCTCGGAGAAGAACGGCGGCACCCGCATCCGCGTGGTCTCCGGCCACGCCTCGCCGATCAGCGGCTCGACCTCGGCGGCGCGGGCGAACATCTCGCCGAGGGTGCCGTGGCGCAGCCGCTCCAGCAGGTCGCTGCGGAGCCTGGCGAGCTCGTCGGCGACGGTCTGCGGGTCGCTCCCCAGGACCTCCGCCATCTCCTCCAGCCGGGGTGCCGGGTCGGCCAGCTCGCCGGCGTCCCGTCCGTGGCGCAGCCACGCGACGTACGGACTGGTCCCCGGCTCCTCCGCGCGTTCGGGGTGGCGCGCGAGGTAGGCGCGCATGTCGAAGTTGACCTCGGGACTCGCCTTGGCGCCGGCGCCGTTGTCGAGGAACTGGCGGAGCGGGTCGACGTCGTCGGAGGTCAGCAGGTGTCGAGCCTGGAGCAGGAAGTGCGCGACGTCGAAGTGGTCGTGGGCCAGGTCGTAGTCGTCGTCGAGCCCGGCCGGGGCCATCCGGCGCCGGGTACGGGTCACGATCTCGTCCATCACCGGTCCCACGTGGGTCCGCTCCTCCTCGACCTCGCGCGGGGTGCCCGTCGGGGGCGGTGCGGGCTCGACGGGGGCAGGGCGTCCCCGGAGCCTCCGGCGCACACCGCGCACCAAACGATCGAGATCGGCCATCAACAGCTCTCCGGTCGGGGGATCAGGCGGGTCGGGCCACGTCATCCTAGGCGGGGTGCCACCCGGACGTCGCCCGGCGGGGCGGCGCTAGGTTTGGTCGCATGAGGCTGCTGCGACGACGTGACCCGTTGGTCAGCGTCGTGGTGCCCGCCTACGGCGTGGAGGAGTGGCTGCCCGAGTGCCTTGCGGGCCTCGTGGCGCAGACCCACAGCAACTGGGAGGCCGTCGTGGTCGACGACGGCTCCCCCGACCGGTCGGGCGACATCGCCGAGGAGTGGGCCACCCGCGACCCGCGGATCCGCGTGGTGCACACCGCCAACCACGGCCTCGGCGCCGCCCGCAACGAGGGTGCTCGTCACGTTCGTGGCGACTACCTCGCGTTCCTCGACTCCGACGACGTCCTGCCCCCGGCGGCGTACGCCACCCTGGTCGGGTCGCTCGTCGCCTCGGGGTCGGACTTCGCCACGGGCTCGATGCTGCGGCTCGAGGCGGGCAAGCGGGTCGAGCCGCGCTGGATGCGCCGCCTGCACAGGCCTCCGCTCGCCGGGGCCCGGATCGCGGAGCGGCCGGAGATCCTCGGTGACGTGTTCGCGTGGAACAAGATGTTCCGCACCTCCTTCTGGCGCGACGCCGGGCTCGCCTGGCCGGAACGGGTCCGCTACGAGGACCAGCCCGCGACGACCCATGCCTTCCTGACCGGTCGGTTCGACGTCCGGCCCGAGGTCGTCTACCACTGGCGGATCCGCGACGACGGCACCTCGATCACCCAGCAGCGCGCCTCGGTCGACGACCTGCGCGACCGCTGGCGGACCAAGCAGGACTCGCTGGCGTCGGTGCGGGCCCACGGCGACCCCGCCGTCACCGAGGTCTTCGTCGACCGGGTCCTGGCGGGCGACCTGTGGCGCTACTTCGACCTGATCCCGTCCGGATCCACCGAGTGGTGGGACCTGCTGCGCGAGGGAATCCTCGAGATCTGGGGCGAGCGGTCGCTCGTCCGGTCGGGTCTGACCCCGGCGCACCGCCTGTGCGGCTGGCTGGTCGAGCAGGGCCGGCGCGAGGACGCCGCCGCGCTGATGAGCCACGTGGCCGTCCACGCGCCGCTCGCGCGCGCCACCGACGCAGCGACGGGCGCGGTCAGGCTCGACGTACCGGCCGGGCTCCTCGACGTGTCGACCGTCGACCCCGCGGCCCTGGCGATCCGACCCAACGAGGTGTGAGCCCTCAGCCGAGGTCCTTGGCGAACCAGACGTCGGCGTCGACGTTGCCGTTGTAGTCGGGGACCCGGCGGTAGCCGCGCGACTCGTAGAGCCCCACGGCCGGGGCGAGCGTGCTGTTGGTGTCGAGCAACGCCCGGTGCCGGCCGGCGGCGCGGATCAGCTCCTCCAGGTGCGCGAGCAGGGCCGCTGCCAGACCCCGACCACGGACCTCGGGAGCGACCCACATCCGCTTGATCTCGCCGCGGTCGTCGTCGAGGAACTGCACGCCGCCGCACGAGCGCGGCGCGAGGTCGGGCCCCGAGACCACGAACAGGCCGTGGGGCGGGGCGTACGCGGTCTCCGCGTCGACCAGGGCCGTCCCGGTCTCGAACCCGAACGCCGCGGCGATCTCGTCGAAGTAGTGCTGCATCGCCCGTTGGGCCGGCGGCGACGCCGGGTCGACGACGCGGAACCCCTCCATGCAGCCATCGTGACACTCCCAACCGTGTCATCATGTCCGCCATGACGGTCGAGACACGACGCGCGCCGTACGTCGGCTGGCGTGCGCTCGCGGCGACCGTCCTGGTGATGTCCGGCGCGCTCGGCGCCCACACCTGGGCAGGCGGCCACGTGCCCGCGTGGCCCGGTCTGGTGCTGCTCGGCGCGGTGGTGCTCGGCAGCAGCCGGCTGGTGCTGGGAGGCCGGGTGCCGCGGTGGCTCGTGCTGCCCGCGGTGGTCGTCGCGCAGGTGTGCCTGCACACCTCGTTCGCCTCGATGGCCGGCGCGACCCACGAGGCCCACGTGGTCGGGGCCGGCGACCCGTCGTCCTGGTCGGGCCGGATGCTGCTCGCCCACGCCTCGGTCACCCTGCTGACGCTGCTGGTGTGGGGGCTGTGCCAGCGGGCTGCCGTCGCGGTCCTCAGGCTGCTCACGCTGCTGCCGTCGTACGTCGTGGGCCGCGCCGTACGCCGTGCCACCACCGACCACGGCCTCGCGCCGACGACGGCGGCCGTCCTGCTCGACGCACCCCGTCGCGGACCCCCGGTGGCGATCGGCCGCGCCTGACCTCCGCTGAGCGGGGGACGGTGCGGCTCGCATCCACCCACATCCCACTCAGCCACCGGAGGAACCAGCATGTCCCGTCCCACCCTCACGCACCCGCTCGTCCGCGCCGGCGCTCCCCTGGCCGCGCTGGCCACCGTCGCCCTCGTGGCGGCGCCGGCGAGCGCCCACGTCTCCGGCACCCCGTCGGAGACCGCCGCCGGGTCGTTCACCGTGCTCACGATGAGCGTCCCGCACGGCTGCGACGGCTCGCCGACCACGAAGGTCGAGATCCAGGTGCCGGAGTCGGTGCTCTCGGTCACGCCGACCCGCAACTCGTACTACGACCTCGAGGCGAACATCCAGGAGCTCGACGAGCCGGTCACCGACGCCCACGGCAACGAGGTCACCGAGCGCACCGCGAGCATCGTCTACACGTCGAACAACCCGCTGCCCGAGGGCCAGCGCGACACCTTCGAGCTCACCTTCCAGGTGCCCGACACGGCCGGCGAGACGCTCGCCTTCCCGACCATCCAGACCTGCCAGAAGGGCGAGACCGGCTGGGTCGAGGTGCCCTCGGAGGGGCAGGACCCCGAGGAGCTGGAGCACCCGGCCCCCTCGTTCGAGGTGACCGAGGCCACCGGGGAGGACGGCCACGCGGAGGAGTCGTCCGCCGACGAGGCGGCGGCCGACTCGGGCGAGGAGGCGGCGGCCGACGACACGCAGGAGGCGTCGGCCGAGCAGTCCGGCATGCTGGGCTGGGCCGGGCTGGTCCTCGGCGCGCTCGGCCTGCTGGCCGGCGGCACGGCGCTCGCGAGGAGCCGGAAGTCCGCGTGACCCGACGGCCGCGGCCGGGGTGGCAGCAGCGGGCGGTCCGACTCGCTGCTGCCGTCCTCGTCGCGCTGTGTGCGGTGCTCGCCGGCGCCGGACCGGCCGCGGCGCACGCGGAGCTGACCGGCACCGACCCGGTCGACGGGGCCGTGCTCGACCGGGCGCCGGCCGCGGTCACGCTGTCGTTCAACGAACCGGTACGGCTCACCGACCGCGAGATCACCGTCTACGACGCCGACGGCGGGACGATCGACTCCGAGACGTCGACCTCCGACAGCGACGTCGTCGTCGACCTCCCGGACCCCTCCGCCATGGAGCGCGGAAGCTTCGTCGTCGCGTGGTTCGTGGTGTCCAGCGACGGGCACCCGATCTCCGGTTCGCTCACGTTCGCCGTCGGCGAGCGCAGCGACAACGTCACCGAGCCACCCCCGCCGCCCACGTCGTCGCGCGCCGTGACAGCGGCGCAGGGAGTGCTCGGGGTCCTGCTCTACGTCGGGCTGCTGGTCGCGACCGGGCTGGCCGGGTTCGTCGCGCTGGTCATGCCCGAGTCCTTCCCCGGCGAGCAGGTCCGGCGCCGGATCCGCGGACTGGTCCGGGTCGCGGCGGCGGTCGCCGCGGTCGCAGCACTGCTCCTGGTGCCGGTGACGGTGGCGTACGCCCAGGGCCAGGAGCTGCTCGACGCGCTCGGTGGGTTCGACGTCGTCCTGGTCGCCGACGAGCTGGTCTCGGTCCCACTCCTGCTGGTGGGCCTGGGCGTCGTGGTCGCGACCACCACCGACACCCACCCCGACCCGCAGCGCCGCGATGCCATGCTGGCCGGAGCCGTCGTGGCCGCGGTCTCGCCGGCCCTGGTCGGTCACACCCGCTCCTACGAGCCGACCGCGCTGCTGCTCGGGGCCGACGCCGTCCACCTCCTGGCCGCTGCCACCTGGCTCGGCGGCCTGGTCGGGCTGGTCCTCACCGTGCGCGCCCTCGCGGGCCGGGAGCTGCTGGCAGCCTCCACCCTCGCCCGGTTCTCGACCCTGGCCAGCTGCCTGCTGCTCGCGGTGGCGCTCGCCGGCGCGGTCCTGGGCTGGCGGATCCTCGGCGCCTGGTCCGGGTTCGTCGACACCCGCTACGGGCTGCTGCTGCTGGTCAAGATCGGGCTCGTCCTGGTGATCGCGGCCGTCGGCGGCTGGAACCGCTTCGTGCTGCTGCCGCGCGTCCGGGACGCCGTGGGCTTCGACGAGCGTGGCCGCACCGCCGGCAGCGTCACCCGCACGATGGCGGCCGAGGCCTCGCTGATCGTGGTGCTCCTCGGGGTCACCGGCTTCCTCGTCAACGCCTCGCCCCGCCCGGTCCCGGTGGACGTGCCACCGGGACAGACCGGCATCGCGGAGGAGACCGTCGGTGACCTCCAGGTGTACGCCGGGCTGTCGCCACGCCGTCAGGGCCGCAACACCCTGCAGCTGCAGGTGCAGGACAAGAACGGGGAACCCGTGACGCCGCCCCGGCCGCCCGTGGTCGAGGTGCGCTCCGGCGACGTCGACCTGGGTGAGGTGGAGCTCGCCGCCATCGGGGTCGGCACCTACACGGCCGAGGTCGTGCTGCCGCGCCCCGGGACGTGGGAGGTGCAGGTGTCGCTGCGGCTCAGCAAGTTCGAGAGCCCGGTGTCGACCCTGCGGATCGACGTGCCCGACGAGGAGTGATCAGGCCGCGGGCGAGTCGTCGACCGTGACCGGCACCGGCACGGTGTGCAGGAACCCATCGACCCGCACCTGCACGAACAGCAGGTAGTGGCCGGGCTCCTCGATCTCGGTGTGGAAGGTCAGCTCCGACCCCACGTCGGTCGTCTCGGGCACGCCCAGCGGGTGCAGGTGGACCATCTCACCGCTCTCGCGCCGGAAGCCGGTCACGTGGCCGTACGTCCCGAGGTAGGTGTCGGCGCGCACCGGTCGGTCCTGGTCGTCGCGCACCCGCAGCACCAGCCGGCCCTGTGGCCCGACGACCGGCTCCTCGACGGCCTCGACCTGGAGCATCGGGTCGAGGCCGGGCGCCTCCTCGGTCGTGCCGGCGACGTTGGCCGTCTCGCCGAGGATCACGTGGTCGCCGTTTCCGCCCTCGTCCCGCGCGACGAACTCGCTGATCACGCGGTAGTCGCCGGCGGCGGGCACGCTCAGCGGCGCGCGCCACGTGCCGTCGTCGGCCAGGGTGGGGTGCAGGTGGCGGAACACCGCGAGGTCGTCGCGCACGACGTACAGGTGGAGGTCCTGGGTCAGCTCCTCGACGTAGTCGGTGACCGGACGGCCCCGGTAGCTGTCGACACGGAAGCTGACCTCGCCGGTCCCGCCTGCGCTCCCCGAGATCTCCACGTCCTCGAGCGAGTAGCCGACCTCGCTCCGCTGGGTGCCGTCACCGACCGGCAACGACACCTGGACGCCGCCGGCGTGGGAGTGGGTGCCCGCGGGTGCGGGATCGGCCGAGCAGCCTGCCGCCGCGAGCAGCAGGACGCTGCCCAGGACCCCGAGAACGCGCCGCACCGGGCCATTGTGCCGGGTGGTCCGTGAGCCGGGTCGGTCGCACTCCTGATGCGGTGCGACCGGCCGTCCGCGACAATGGCGGCATGACCGAGCTCCCGCGCAAGGCCGCAGCGCGTACGGCACGACTCGCGGCGCTGCCCCTCGGCTATGCCGGGCGGCAGGCGATGGGGCTCGGCAAGCGGCTCGGTGGCCGTTCCGCGGAGGTCGTCCTCGGCGAGGTCCAGCAGCGGACCGCCGAGCAGCTGTTCCGCACGCTCGGCGAGCTCAAGGGCGGGGCCATGAAGTTCGGGCAGGCGCTCAGCGTGCTCGAGGCAGCCCTCCCCGACGAGGTCGCGGCGCCCTACCGCGACCAGCTGACGCGGCTGCAGGACTCCGCGCCGCCGATGCCCACCAGCACCGTCCGCACCCAGATCGCCCGCTCGCTGGGCGACGACTGGCGCGACCGGCTGGTGCACCTCGAGGGGGCCCCTGCGGCCGCCGCCTCCATCGGTCAGGTCCACCGGGGTCGGTGGCACGACACCGTCGGCGACCTCGCGGGGGGCGAGCGCGACGTGGCGGTCAAGGTGCAGTACCCGGGCGCCGGCGAGGCCCTGATGTCCGACCTGCGGCAGCTCTCCCGGGTGGCCCGCGGGGTCGCTCCCGCCTTCCCCGGCCTCGACATCAAGCCGTTGATCGAGGAGCTGCAGGCGCGCGCCGCCGACGAGCTCGACTACCGGCTCGAGGCCGAGGCGCAGGCGGCGTACGCCGAGGCGTTCCTGGACGACCCCGACATCGTCGTGCCGCCGGTGGTCGCGGTGGGTGAGCAGGTGCTGATCACGGAGTGGATGGACAGCCCGCACTCGCTGGCGCAGGTGGTGCGCGACGGGACCCAGGCCGAGCGCGACCACTACGGCACGATCTTCGTGACCTTCCTGTTCGACGGCCCGACCCGCACCGGGATGCTCCACGCGGACCCCCACCCGGGCAACTTCCGGATCCTGCCGGCCGCCGACGGCGGCCTCGGCCGGATCGGGGTGCTCGACTTCGGCGCCGTCGCGCGGCTGCCCGAGCAGCGGCTGCCCCGCGCGATGGGGCGGCTGATCCGGGTCGCCTCCGAGAGCAGCGCCGACGACCTGGTCGCCGGGCTGCGCGAGGAGGGTTTCATCAGGGAGCGGGTGCGGGTCGACCCGCAGCACGTGCTCGACTACCTGGCGCCGTTCATCGAACCGGCGCGGAACGAGACGTTCCGGTTCACCCGGGCGTGGATGCGCGAGCAGTTCGAACGGATCAACAACCCCCGCAACCCGGCGTTCGCCACCGCGACCAAGCTCAACCTGCCCTCGTCGTACCTGCTCATCCACCGCACCTGGCTGGGCGGCCTCGGCATGCTCTCCCAGCTGGAGGCCGAGGCGCCGTTCCGGGCGATCATGGAGCAGCACCTGCCGGGGTTTGCGTCCGACTGAGGGTGGGTGGGTGGTCGGGGAAACCCCGGCCGCCGCACCCTCACGACACCTCGAACTCCCCCAGACGGTCCCAGTGGTCGCCGTCCATCTGCTGGTTGCGGATCCAGGGGGTCTCGACGAGGTACTGCGGCAGGTCGGCCTGGGCCTGCCGGAAGTGGTCGGAGGTCACGTGGGCCTCGGCGGCGTCGTCGCGGAACCCCTCGACGAGGACGTACTGGTTCGGGTCCTCGACGTTGCGCGACCAGTCGAAGAACAGGTTCCCCGGCTCGGCCCGGGTCGCCTCGGTGAAGGCACGGGTGATCGCCGGCCAGTCGTCGGCGTGCTCGGGCTTCACGGGGAACTTCACGCAGATGAAGATCACGGCTGCTCCTCCTCGAGCGACAGGTACATCACGTGCAGCCCCACGTAGCCGTGCGCCCGCGACCGGAACGCCCCCGGGACGGTGCCGACGATCGTGAAGCCGAGCGACTCCCACAGCCCGACCGCGGCGGTGTTGGTCTCGACCACGGCGTTGAACTGGATGCCGCGGAAGCCCTGCTCGCGGTGCCAGTCGACGACGTACGTCGCCAACCGGCGACCGACCCCGCGGCCCCGGGCGTCGGGGGCGACCATGAACGACGCCGTGCCGACGTGGTCGCCTCGGCCGGGCCGGTTCGGCGCCATCTTGGCCGTGCCCAGCAGCTCGCCGTCCTCCTCCAGCACGACCGTGAGCCCGGGCGGGCGTTCCAGCCACAGGAGGCGGGCCTCGTCGAAGGAGAGGCCGTCGGGGTACGCGTACGTCTCGCCCGCCGCGACCGTGTCGCGGAAGACCGGCCAGAGGGCCGGCCAGTCGGCCTCGGTGGCGGGGCGGATCACAGGTCGACCGCGCCGTCGACGGACTCGCGGAGCAGGTCGGCGTGGCCGCAGTGCCGGGCGTACTCCTCGACGAGATGGACCAGGATCCAGCGCAGGCTGGGCCGCCTACCGTGCCGCTCCCGCACGGCGAGGGTGTCGACCCCGCCCTCGGCCAGCGCGGCGCGGATCGCCGCGTCGGCGGCCGCGACCTCGGCGTCGAGGAGGGCGCGCAGCTGCTCGGGCGAGTCGCCGGCCGCGGAGTGGTGGTCCCAGTCGGGGTCGGCGCGCCAGTCGACCGACCCCCACGGCTCGTGCTGGGCCGCGCCGCGGAGGACGTAGCGGCACCAGAAGCCCTCCACGAAGGCGAGGTGCTTGAGGAGCCCACCGAGAGTCAGCGTGCTCGGCGGCAGCCGGGTGTCGAGCTGCCGGGCGTCCAGCCCCTCGGTCTGGCGCCGCAGCGTGTCCCGGAAGTAGTCGAGGAAGGCAAGCAGCATCGTCGCCTCGTCCGCGACGGCGGGCGGGTCGGTGCGTGCCGTCGTCACCGGGGTGCCCGGTCGGTGACGCAGTAGGCAAGTCCGGCCGGGTCGGTGAGCAGGGTCCAGATGTCGAAGTCGGCGACCCGGGTGGCACCGAGCGCCTCGTGGCGTGCGGCCTCCGCGGCCCGGTCGGTCGTGGACAGGTCGAGGTGGGCCCGGACCTCGCCGCGCGGGTCGTCGAGCCGCTGCAGCAGCAGTCGCGCGCCGTGCCCCTCCGCCGGCGTCAGCCACCGGAACTCGGGGTGCCGCGGCGACGGCTCGATCCCACTGCCGGTCAGCTCGCACCAGAACCCCTCCTCGCGGTCGTAGAGCTCGCCGGGCACGTCGATGCACACCTGGTCGACCAGCGACGTGTGCCCGCCGGACCACTCGGTGGCAGGCGCGGGCACCGACGCGCGATGCGGGACCAGGCAGAACGCGTAGCCGCCCGGCGAGGCCATCACCACGTGGCCCAGGTCGGCGACCGCGCGCGCGCCGAGCCCGACCGCGTGCTCGGCCGCGACCTGCGGGTCGTCGACGTGGAGGTCGACGTGGATCCGGGACGGGCCCGCGGCCAGCCGCTGCACCTGCAGGTGCGGGTCGCCCTCCGGCGGCACGAAGGTCGCGAACTCGTCCGCCTCGCCCCGCGGGGGCGAGACCGGCCAGCCCGTCACGTCGCGCCAGAACTCCACCCCCACGTCGTACGACGCAGGATCGAGGTCGAGGAAGCCGCTGGTCCAGAACGGGGTCATGCGACCGGGGAGCAGTCGTGGCCGCAGCCGTCGGGCGCGGCGGCTGAGACGGGGGCGCCCTGACGAGCCGCGTGCGACGCCGGGCGGTGCAGCACCGCGGACACGGGCGTGAGCTCGATGGCCCCCTCCGGCCCGTCGGTGGCGACGGCGGTGCCGTCGACCAGCAGCGAGTGGCCGTACGGCTCGCGCGGCCACAGGACCAGCGTGGCCTGCGGGTTCGCGGCCAGGTTGGCCGCCGAGCCGCGGCTGCCGGCGCAGCGCACCACCCCGCCCACCAGCTCGGGATCGACGGTGACCGCCTTGACCCTGCCGTCGGCCGACGAGGTCAGCAGGTAGCCCGACCCGAAGTCCGCCAGCGCCTCCGCGAGGCGCGAGATCTCCACCGGGATGCTCATGGTGCCGAGCATAGGACCGGACACACCGACGCCGTTTTGCAACCTTCGTCCCCCGACTCGCGTCTTGGGAGCGATGGAATGGAGGTGCACCGGATGCACGCACTCGCAGGGACGGGGGTGATCATGTCGCAGGAGTCGCTGTCGGCACGCGACGCCGACTTCTCGTCGTACATGCACGCCCGCCAGGCGAGCCTGCTGCGCACGGCCTACCTCCTCACGGGGGACCGCCACACCGCCGAGGACCTGGTGCAGGCGGCGTTCGCCAAGCTGTACCTGTCATGGGACAAGGTCCAGAGCCGGGACTCGGTCGACGGCTACGTCAGGCGGATCCTGGTCAACGAGAACAACTCGCTGTGGCGGCGGGCGTGGAAGCGTCGCGAGCACACCACCGACGAGCTGCCCGAGGGAAGCCACGTCGACAGCTACGACGGCGGCGCCGGACGCGAGCTGTGGGACCTGGTGCAGACCCTGCCCCGCAGGGCGCGGGCCGTCGTGGTGCTGCGCTACTACGAGGAGCTGTCCGAGGCCGAGACCGCCGAGGTGCTCGGCATCTCGGTGGGCACCGTGAAGTCCCAGACCAGTCGGGCGCTCGCCGCCCTGCGCGATCGGGCACCCGGCACCCTCGACCCAGCCGAGCACTCCCGGAAGGAGGAGCGATGAACGACCAGCTGACCACGCGCCTGAGCCGCGAGCTGCACGACCAGGTGGACGACCTGCACGGCGCTCCACTGACCCTGGAGTCGGTCCGCGGCCGGGCCCACGCGATCCGGCGGACCCGTCGGATGCTGGTCGCCGGCGCCGCTGCCGTGGCCGTCGCGGCCGTCGTGGTCCCGATCACCCTGCTCGGCGACACGACCGGACGCAGCGATCGTGGGCCCCAGATCGCCGAGACCCCGACGAGCGGGGTCGCACCGACCCCGCGGGCCGACGGGACGTTCCCGCTCACTCTCGACGTGCCGGAGGGGCCGGTGCCGGTGAGCGGCTACCTCTCCGCCGACCAGCACTACGTCGCCCCGGACGGGGTCCACGACCTCCCCGGAGCGTTCACGCAGCTCACGCCGTACGACGGCGGCTGGGTCGGCATCCGCTTCTCCAGGCAGTCGCCGACCGCCGTCGAGGTCGTGGTGCTCGACGAGGACCTCGAGGAGGTCTCGGCGAGCCCCGGCGGACCCGGCCTGGCGGTCAGCAGCGACGGGAGCCACGTCTCGTGGATCGACGTGACGGGCGGCGGCGACACCGGGACCCTGGTGAACGCCCCCGTCGACGGCACCCGTCCCAGCTACGCACCGGTCCCGTCCGATTCCCAGGTCGAGGGTTTCCTCGGCAACGACCTGGTGGCGGTGTCGAGCTTCGACGGCACGACCGGTGAGACGTCTTACACGCAGGTCGCGGCCGACGAAGGGCTGGCCTCGCGGGCCGGGTCGGCGGCCGCATCGCTGGCGGGCTACCAGAGCGTCGGCGGGGTGTCCGACGCCGCCGGCCTGGTGGCGGGACAGACGGTCTACCGAGGCGACAGCACGTGCTCGGAGGTGCGCCGGACCGACGATCCACCCGGGTCGGTGGTCTACGAGACCTGCGACCACCAGCTCGGCGGCTTCAGCCCGGACGGTCAGCTGCTGATCGGCTTCGCGTCGTACTTCGACCTGGGATCGCCGACCCTGGCGATCCTGGACGCCGCGACCGGCGAGCCGGTCGTCGAGTGGACCAGCAGCCGCCAGCTGCAGGACGCGGCCATCGTGCACTCGGCGGCCTGGGAGGACGGCGACACCGTGGTGGCGGTCGTCGAGCAGGGTGCCGAGCAGCAGGTGCTGCGGTTCGAGGTCGACGGCTCGGTGACGAGATCGGGCGAGCCGCAGCGGGCCAGGATGTCGATCGAGTACTTCCTGCCCGGGGACATCTACGGCCAGTAAGGCTCAGACCAGCACCTCGGTGACGGGGAGCGAGGAGTCGGCGGGCAGGTCCAGCGAGGACGGCGGCCGGTTCCTCGCCACCATCTCGGTGCCGAGCGCGGCGACCATCGCGCCGTTGTCCGTGCACAACCCCGGACGGGGCACCCGGACCCGGATCCCCCGGGCCGCGGCGCGTTCCTCGGCCATCGCGCGGAGCCGGGAGTTGGCCGCCACGCCACCGCCGATCAACAGGTCCCCGACGCCCTCGCTGGCCGCCGCGTCGAGCGCCTTGCGGACCAAGACGTCGCACACCGCCTCCTGGAAGGACGCCGCCACGTCGGCGACCGGCACCGGCTCGCCGGCGCGCTCACGTGCTTCGACCCAGCGGGCCACCGCGGTCTTGAGCCCGGAGAACGAGAAGTCGAAGCGGTGCCGCTCCAGGTCGCGTCTCGAGCTCAGGCCGCGCGGGAAGTCGATCGCGACGGTGTCACCCTCGCGTGCGACCCGGTCGATGTGGGGGCCGCCGGGGAAGGGCAGTCCGAGCAGCCGGGCGACCTTGTCGAACGCCTCACCGGCGGCGTCGTCGATCGTCGACCCCAACGGGTCGACGTCGCCGGTCACGTCGCCGACGCGGAGCAGGCTGGAGTGGCCGCCGGAGACCAGCAGCGCCAGGCAGGGCTCGGGCAGCGGCCCGTGCTCGAGCTGGTCGACGGCGACGTGGGCGGCGAGGTGGTTGACGCCGTACAGCGGCTTGCCGAGGCCGAGCGCGAGCGCCTTGGCCGCAGCGACCCCGACCAGCAGTGCGCCGGCGAGCCCGGGACCGCTGGTGACGGCGACCGCGTCGACCTCGTGGAGCCGGATGCCGGCGGTCTCGCAGGCCCGCTCGATGGTCGGCACCATCGCCTCGAGGTGGGCCCGGCTCGCCACCTCGGGGACGACGCCGCCGTAGCGGGCGTGCTCGTCGACACTGCTCGCGACCGCGTCGGCCAGCAGCGTGCGGCCGCGCACGACCCCGACGCCGGTCTCGTCGCAAGAGGTCTCGATGCCGAGGACCAGGGGCTCGTCCATGGCCCCCATCATGCCGTCCGCAGAATGGGGACATGCGTGCCGTGGGCGTCGAGGAGCTGCACCACCTGCCGTTCGTCCGCCACCAGCTCGATCCCGAGCGGGTGGAGGGTGCGTGGCTGGACGGCGACGCGGCCGCCGTGCTCGTGCGCCGGCCGATGGTGGACGGGCCCCTCCGGACGCTGTCCGGCTTCGGGCCGGCGACCGGGCTCCGTCGGCTGCTCGACGCCGTGGCCACCGAGGTGGAGCCGCCCGCCCGGGTCATGGTCGACGCGCCCGACGCCTCGGCCGTGCCCGCCGCGTGGCCGCTGACCGAGGTGCGTCACTGGCACTGGATGCGCTCCACCCGCGCGCTGGGGCCCGAGACCGTCGCGGTCGAGGAGGTGGTGGACACCGACGAGGTGGACGCGCTGCTCGACGAGGCCGCCCCCGACTCCCACGCCCGCCCCGGCACGCCGGGCGTGGAGGCGTGGCTCGGTGTACGCGACGACGACGCGACGCTGGTCGCGGTCGGCGCGGTGGTCCGGCAGCCCGACGGCACCGGTCACCTCCGCGCGGTCACGGTGCTCGAGCACGCCCGGGGCCGCGGGCTGGGGCGTGAGCTCAGCACGGCGATGACCCGCCGGGCGATGCGAGGCCCCGGGGTCGCCAGCCTCGGCGTCTACCTCGACAACGAGGCCGCGCTGCGGATCTACCGCGGCCTCGGCTACGAGGTGGCCCACTCGTTCTCGTCGGGCCCGGTCAGCGGCAGCTCCATCACCACGGCCGTCGCGCCGTCGCGGTAGTAGCGCGGGCGCCGGGCGATCTCGCCGAACCCGGTGGCGGCGTAGAAGGCCAGCGCGCCCCGGTTGTCCTCCCGCACCTCCAGCAGCAGCCGCTCGGCGCCGTCCGCCGTCGCCCGACGGCGGACGTCGGCGAGCAGCGCTCCCGCGAGCCCGGACCGACGACGACCGGACTCGACCGCGATCCGCTGCAGCTCGGCGACGTCGCCGGCGACGCTCACCACGGCGTACGCCACCACCTCGCCAGCCGCTCGGACCACCAGGTAGTGCACCGTCGGCAGCGCGCCCGTGACCCCCTCGGCGACCAGCGCCGGCGACCAGGCATCACGGCCGAGCGCCTCGGCCTCCAGCGCGGCGATCGCCGGTGCATCCTCGGGGCGGGCGGGCTCGGGCGACGCGGGGCTCACGACGCGGGTCTCACGACGCGGGCTTGCGCGCGCCGGGGACGACCGCGTCGGGGCGGCGCAGGTAGAGCGGCTCGGGGTCGTGGAGCTCGGCCCGCTCCTCGGCCACGGTCCTCGCCAACCAGCCGGCGCCCGGGCGCTCGGGGCGGCAGGCGTGCGGGAAGTGCTCCGGGTAGAGCGTCGCCCCCTCGCCCACGACCAGACCGTCGGTGGCGAGCGCGGCCGGCTTGTCGACCACGGGCCCCTCCAGCCGGTCGCCCTCCGCGTCGTACGACGCGAGGTAGACCTCCTTGCGCCGGGCGTCGGTCGCGACCACGAACTCGCCGATGACCGAGCCGGTGTCGACCGCCTCGACGGCGAGCACGTCGAGGGTGCAGACGCCGTAGACGGGGATCTCGAGCACGAATCCGAGGGTCCGGGCCGTGACCAGCCCCACCCGCAGCCCGGTGAACGGGCCGGGCCCGACACCCACCGCGACGGCGGTGAGGTCCTGGCGTACCAGCCCCTGCTCGCGCAGCACCCGGTCGATCAGCGGCGCCAGCTGCTCCCCGTGGCGCATCGGCTGCTCGCTCGCCAGCTCGGCGACGACGTCGTCGCCGTCGTGGAGCGCCACGCTCACGGCGGGGGTGGCGGTGTCGAAGGCGAGCAGCACGGCGTCAGGCTAGCCGCAGCCGCTCATCCCTCGACGGCCAGCCGGGCGAGGTGCTCGTCGATCGGCGAGAGCCCGTCGTGGTCGCCGACCGGGTCCCACCAGGCCAGGCCGTCGACGCCCGACGTCGCCTCGAAGGCGCCGACCTCGTGCAGCAGGCCGTGGTACACCGCGACCCGGTCGATCCGCCGCTCGTGGCCGCGCTGCACGGTCGCGACGCCGACCAGCGACACCTCGCCGGGGTCGGAGCCGGTGACGGCGGTGAAGTTGCGGACCGCCGCCTCGCGCGCCGACTCGCCGTCCTCCCGGTGGGCCAGCGGCAGCTCCCACTCGTCGTGGCTCACGTCGTGGAAGAGCAGCACCCGGCCGTCGTGCTCGGCGACCATCACGGCCAGTGGCACCGGCGGCCGCGGGTCGAGGTCCTCGAGCCCGCCGAGGTCGTGCCCGTCGACCGGGCGGAAGTCGACGAGGAGGTTCTCGTCCGGCTTCCGGGCCAGCGGCGGGCGCTGGCTGTCGGGGAGCTCCAGGTCGTACCAGCGCGGGCCGACGGGCGTCATCAGCACCCGGCGCGGGTCGAGGTCGACGTGCTCGTCCGCGTGGGCGAGGGCCCGGATGATCCGCAGCTCCAGCCTCGACTCGGCCAGTCCCTCCGCGATCCCCTCACCCCACTCGACGACCGTCACCGCGTCGTCGAGCGAGGTGTCGAGGTCGAGGTCGTCCAGCTCGTCGATGCCGCCGAGCCGGTATGCGTCGACGTGGACCAGCGCGGGGCCGTCGCCGAGCGCCGGGTGCACCCGCGCGATCACGAACGTCGGCGAGGTGATGTCGCCCCGCACGTCGAGCCCGTCCCCCAGCCCCTGGGTGAAGGTGGTCTTGCCGGCGCCGAGCTCGCCGCTGAGCACGACCAGGTCGCCCGCCCGCAGCTGCCCGGCGAGCGAGCGGCCCAGCTCGCGCATCGCCTCGGGGTCGGGCACGTCGAAGAGGTACGTGTCGAGAGGTCGCCGCAGCTCGACATCGGGTTCGTTGCGGCGGATCTCGCGGAAGCCGCGCCGCTCCCAGAAGGCGACCGTGCGCGGCAGCTCGGTCCGCGCGACGACGGTCAGGTCGTCGAAGCCGTGCGCGTCCTCCACCGCCGCCGCGATCAGCCGACCGGCGATCCCGTGGCCCTGGAGCCCGGGCAGCACGCCGAACCGGCGCAGGTACATCGTCGACCCGACCGGGTCGAGCACCAGCCCACCGACCGGCTCTCCGTCGAGGGTGGCGAGCAGCCCGCCGTGCTTGCCCAGGAGCACGGCCAGCGACTCGACGGTCTCGGTCAGGGTCGCCGCCGGCGGGTCCAGCGGCGGGCGCTCCTCGAAGGCCGGCCGGACCACGGCCAGCAGGGTCGCTGCCTCCTCCGGACCGATCCGGCGTACGTCGACGCTCACCGCTGGTCGACCCGCTCCCCCGCGGCGGCCAGCAGCTGGTCGAGCTCCGCGTTGACCTGCTCGTGCCGTTCCAGGATCACCATGTGCCCGGCGCCCTCGCACTCCAGCAGCCGGGAGCCGGGGATCCGCGACTGGAGCTTGCGGCTGTGACCGATCGAGGTCAGCCTGTCCGCGGTGCCGCAGATCACCGAGACCGGGATGTGGCCCAGGGCCTGCACGGTCTCGAACTTGTCGAGGGTCCCGAAGCTCGGGAAGAAGTCGGCGATCACCTCGAACGGCGTCCGCGCCAGCATGTCGTCCACGAACTCGATGTAGCCGGCCGGGACGGCGTCGCCGAAGGCGAACTGGTCGGTGACGACGGTGGCCAGCGGCCGGGTGAGACGGCGTACGCCGTCGACGGCGCGGTGCCCGCGGGCCAGGGTCGCGATGGTGCGGAGGCCGAGGGTGCTGCCGAGCGCGGTCGGCACGTACGGCGCGACCATCCGGTGGGGGTCGAGCCCCCCGGCCGTCGTCGAGATCAGGGCGATGCCGACCACACGGTCGCCGAACAGCTCGGGCCACTCCTCGGCCAGCGCGACGATGCTCATGCCGCCCATCGAGTGCCCCACCAGCACGACCGGCCCGTCGCCGACGACCTCGTCGAGGATCCGGCGCAGGTCGCGTCCGAGCTGCTCGATCGTCGCGTGGCCGTCGGTGGACTTGCCGGAGCGGCCGTGGGAGCGCTGGTCGTAGAAGACGGTCCGGACCAGGCCCCGGTAGGCGGCCCGCTGGAAGTGCCAGCAGTCGAGGTTGAGGGCGTAGCCGTGGACGAACACGACGGTCAGCTCCGACCCCGCGAGGTCGTCGACCTCGACGTGCAGCGGTACGCCGTCGTCGGCGACGACCGTGACCGGCCGTGACCGGAGCTGCCCGAACGGCGTGGCGTCACCGGCGCCGCGCCGGGCGATCACCCGGCGGCGACGGGCGACGCCGACCGCGGTGCCGGCGACGGCGACACCGGCCGCGGACGCGGCGATGCCGAGGAGGGTGCGCTTCACGCTCATCGTCGGGGTCCCCGTCCGGAGCGGAACCAGGTGAGCACTCGAGTGGGGTGGATCATCGGGAGGTCCCCTCGTCGGTGTGGCGGCGCTCGAAGCGGCCGCCGATGCGGGTGACGATCTCGTAGCTGATGGTGCCGCAGGCCTCCGCCCAGTCCTGGGCGGTGGGCTCGCCGCGCTGCCCGGTGCCGAAGAGCGTCACCGGGTCGCCGGCCGCCGCCTCGTCGGTGCCGAGGTCGACCACGAACTGGTCCATGCAGATCCGCCCGCGCACCGGCCGCCGCCGGTCGCCGACGAGGACGTCGGCGCGGTTGCCGGCGTGGCGCGGCACGCCGTCGCCGTACCCCACCGGCACGACGGCGAGCGTCGTCGGGTGCTCGGCGTGCCAGGTGTGGCCGTAGGAGACCCCGGCGCCCGCGTCCACCCGCTTGACCATGGCCAGCCGGGTGTGGGCGGTCATCGCGGGGAGCAGCCCCAGATCGGGGGTCCGGCCGGGTGCGGGGTCGAGGCCGTACGACGCGATGCCGCAGCGGACCAGGTCGAAGCGGGAGCTGGGGCGCAGGATCGCGGCCGCGGAGTTGGCCAGGTGGCGGACCTCGGGCCGCAGTCCCGCCCGCTCGGCGACCTCGAGCGCGTGCCGGAAGGCGGCCTCCTGCGCGTCGTTGGCGGGGTGGTCCGGCTCGTCGGAGCAGGCGAAGTGCGACCAGATGCCGGTGACGGCCCAGTCGCCGCGCTGCTCGCCGGCGCGGGCCTCGGCGACGACGTCGTCCCAGGTCGCGAGCGGGGCGCCGCCCCGGGAGAGGCCGGTGTCGACCTTGAGCTGCAGCCGGGCGGGGTGCCCGGCGGCGGCGGCCCCGGCAGCCACCTCGGCCAGCTCGGCGACCGAGTAGGCGGTGACGTCGACGTCGGCCGCGACGGCGGCGCCGTAGTCCTCGCCGGGGACGCCGAGCCAGCTGAGCACCCGGCCGGTGTCGCCGGCGGCACGCAGCGCGAGCGCCTCGTCGATCGTGGCGACGCCGAGCCACTCCGCGCCGGCCTCGCGGGCCGCCCGCGCGACCGGCACCATGCCGTGGCCGTAGCCGTCGGCCTTGACGACGGTCATCATCGCGACGCCGGTGTGGGAGCGGAGCACCCCGACGTTGTGGCGGATGAGGGGCAGCTCGACGACGATCTCGGCGCGGGCCCTGCTCATTGGGGGTCCCTGCTCGAACCGCAGCGAAGCGAGGATTCGAGTGGGGTGTTCATGCCGCGGATTCTTCCATCCCCGGGTCGGCGGGCCGGTCGCGCGGGCCGGTCGTGAGAGCCGGGCCCTCTCGCGGCATCAGCCATCCAGGACCTGTCGCACCGTCTCGGGAAGCGCCGCGGCCACGTCGCCGGCCCGCAGCGGCCCGCCCCGCGACGCGAGGGTCGCGGCCGCGCCGTGCAGCCAGGAGCCGACGCTGGCCGCGTCGTACGGCGTCATCCCCGTGGCCAGCAGTGCGCCGGTGACCCCGCTGAGGACGTCGCCCGCCCCGGCGGTGGCCAGCCACGGCACGCCGGTGGTGGTCACGCGGACCCGGCCGTCGGGGTGGGCGGTGAGGGTTCGGCGGCCCTTGAGCACGACGACCGCGTCGTAGCGTGCCGCCGCGGCGCGGGCGTGGTGGAGGCCGCGGGCCTCGACGTCGGCGCGGTCGACGCCGCTCATCGCGGCCAGCTCGCCGGCGTGGGGGGTCAGCACGGCCGGGACGCCGAGCGGTCCCGTGACGTGCTGCAAGGCGTCGGCGTCGACGACGACGGGGACGCCGTCGGCGATGGCGGCCGCGAGCGCCTCCCCTGCCGCGTCGCCGCCGCCGGAGCCGACGGTCCACGCCTGCACCCGGCCCTCGCCGACCACCTCGGGGTGCACCCGGCGGACGACGTCGGCGACCTCGCCGACATAGCGGACCATCCCCGCCAGCCCGCAGTCGGCGCCGCCGACGCAGAGCAGCGCCGCGCCCGGGTAGGTGGCCGAGCCGGCACGGACGCCGACGACGCCGCGCGTGTACTTGTGACCGTCGCCTGGCGGTTGCGGCAGCAGGCGTCGTACGTCCGCGGGGCGCAGCGCCTCGACGGGTGGCACGGGCAGGTCGAGGCCGAGGTCGACGAGGTGGACCGTCCCGCACGCGGCCGCGGCGGGGTCGACGAGGTGCCCGACCTTGAGCGTGCCGAAGGTGACGGTGAGCGTGGCCACCACGTGGGCACCCTCGAGCTCGCCGGTGTCGACCGCGATTCCGCTCGGGACGTCGACGGCGACGACCGGGACGCCGTCGACCCGGGCGAGCGCCGCCGCCGCGTCGGGTCGCAGCCCGGGGCGGCCGCCGATGCCGACGATCCCGTCGACGACGACGTCGGGCCGGGTCCCACCGTCGGCGTCGATGTCGTGCGGCTCCTCGACCCTCCCGCCGGCGGTCCGCAGCGCGGTCAGGCCGCCCTCGTGGACCGTGTCGGCCAGCAACCACGCCTCGACCGCACAGCCGCGCCGGGCGAGCATCGCGCCGGCGCACAGCGCGTCGCCGCCGTTGTCGCCGGACCCGACCAGCAGCAGCACCCGCCGGCCGTACCCGCCGCCGAGCAGGTCGAGCACCGCGTGGGCGAGCCCCGCGGCAGCCTGCTGCATCAGGGCACCCTCCGGCAGCCCCGCCATCCGGTCCGCCTCGGCCGCCCGCACCTGCTCGACCGTGTGCGCCCCTCGCATCCCCCCACCCTATTCGCGGCGTGTGCCTGAGAGTGCTCTGGAGCGCTCGTGTGGGCACACGGGGTGACGGGGGCTGTGGAGAGCGGACCCGGACGCCCGCGGTACGAGGCACGCTCGACGGCGTGGACCTCGAGGCACTCGTCGCGCACCAGCACGGGCTGGTCGCCCGACGCCAGCTGCTGCCGCTCGGACGTGACCGCTTCCACCTCCGCAACCAGGTGGCTGCCCGGCGGTGGGTCGAGCGTTCACCGCGCGTCGTCAGCACCTTCACCGGCGAGCTGACGACCGAGCAGCGCCGCTGGCTCGGGGTGCTCCACGCCGGGCCGCGCAGCATGCTCGGCGGGTTGACGGCCGCCGACCACCTCGGTCTGCGTCGGTGGGCGCAGGACGCCGTCACGGTCCTGGTGGACGACGAGCTCGCGTTCGAGCCGGTCGACGGCATCGACTTCTTCCGCTCGCGGCGCAGCTTCGAGCTGCTGGCCCGACCCGTCGACGGCCTGCCCACGTGCCAGCTGGAACCGGCGGTCCTGATGTGGGCGGGCTACGACGCCCCACCGCGCGCTGCGCACGCCGTCCTCGCCTCGGCCGTCCAGCAGCGCCTCACCACTCCCGGTCGACTGATGACGTGGATCGACCTGTTGCGACCGCTGCGGCGTGCACCGGCATTCCGGGCCACCCTGCGCGACATCGCCGGGGGCTCGCAGTCCGGTGCGGAGCTCGACGTCCTGCGGATGTGCCGCGCGTACGTGCTCCGGCCGCCCGATCGCCAGCGGCCACGCACCGACCGGACCGGCAAGCGGCGGTGGACCGACGCTGAGTGGGAGCTGCCCGACGGATCCGTCCTGGTGCTCGAGGTGGACGGCTCCTTCCACGTCGAGGTGGAGCACTGGCACGCCGACATGAAGCGGTCCCGCCGGATCACCCGCCGCGACCGGACCGTGGTCCGGTGCTCGGCGTACGAGCTGCGTCACGAGACCGCAGAGCTGGTCGCCGACCTGCTGGCCCTGGGAGTGCCTCGTGTGCCCCAGCGTGCGGCATGACGCACGCTCAGGCACACGCCGCGGAAATTTGGTCAGGTCTCCAGCACCACGACGGCGGAGGCGATGCCGGCGTCGTGGGAGAGCGAGAGGTGGGTGGACCGTACGCCGAGCTCGGCGGCACGGTCGGCGACGCTGCCGCGGATCGTGAGCACCGGCCGGCCCGAGTCCTCCGAGACCACCTCGGCGTCGTGCCAGCCCAGCCCCACCGGGGCGCCGAGCGCCTTGGCGAGCGCCTCCTTGGCGGCGAACCGGGCGGCCAGCGAGGCCGGAGGCAGCGACGCCTCGGCGGGCGTGAACAGCCGCTCCCGCAGCCCCCGGGTCCGGTCGAGCGAGGCGACGAACCGCTCGATGTCGACGACGTCGATGCCGACGCCGATCACCGCCACGAAGTCACCGCCGGGGTCACCACCGGGGTCACTCCACCGTGACGGACTTGGCGAGGTTGCGCGGCTGGTCGACGTCGTGGCCGAGCTGGGTCGCCAGCTCGCAGGCGAACAGCTGCAGCGGCACGACGGCCACGAGCGGCTGCAGCAGCACCGGCACCCTCGGCAGCCGCACCACCGCGTCGGCGTACGGCGTGATCGACTCGTCGCCCTCCTCTGCCAGGCAGATCGTGCGCGCACCGCGCGCCCGCACCTCCTGGATGCCGCTGATCATCTTGTCGTGCAGGAAGTCGCGCCCCTGCGGCGGCACGATGCACAGCACCGGCAGCCCGTCCTCGATCAGTGCGATCGGCCCGTGCTTGAGCTCGCCGGCGGCGAACCCCTCGGCGTGCAGGTAGGCGATCTCCTTGAGCTTCAGCGCGCCCTCGAGCGCGACCGGGTAGCCGGCGTGACGGCCGAGGAAGAGCACCGACCGCGACCCGACATGCTCGCGGGCGAGCGCGTACATCTCCTCGGACCGGTCGAGCACCGTCTGGACGTGCTCGGGCATCCGCTCGAGCTGGTCGAAGACCTGCCCGATCTCGTCCCCGAACCGGGTGCCCTTCACCTGCGCGAGGTAGAGCGCGAGCAGGTAGCAGGCGACCAGCTGGGTCAGGTAGCCCTTGGTCGACGCGACCCCGATCTCGGGGCCGGCGTGGGTGTAGATCACGCCGTCGGACTCGCGCGGGATGGTCGAGCCGTTGCTGTTGCAGATGGCCAGCACCTTCGACCGCTGCATCCGGGCGTGCCGGATCGCCTGCAGCGTGTCGGCGGTCTCGCCCGACTGGCTGATCGCCACCACCAGGGTCGACTGGGTGAGGATCGGGTCGCGGTAGCGGAACTCCGAGGCGAGCTCGACCTCGACCGGGATCCGGGTCCAGTGCTCGATGGCGTACTTGGCGACCATGCCGGCGTAGAACGACGTCCCGGCCGCGATGATGATGATCTTGTCGATGTCGCGGAGGTCCTCGTCGCTGAGCCGCATCTCGTCGAGCTGCAGCAGCCCCTCCGGCGTACGGCGCCCGAGCAGCGAGTCAGCCACCGCGCGCGGCTGCTCGAAGATCTCCTTGCGCATGAACCAGTCGTAGCCGTCCTTCTCCGCGGCCGCGACGTCCCAGTCGACGTGGTAGCGGCGGCCCTCCGCGGGGCTCCCGTCGAAGCCGCTGACCGTCACCCCGTCGGGCGTGATCGTGACGACCTGGTCCTGGTCGAGCTCCATCGCCTCGCGGGTGTGGCCGATGAAGGCGGCGACGTCGGAGCCGAGGAAGTTCTCTCCCTCGCCGATCCCGACGACGAGCGGGCTGTTGCGGCGCGCGGCCACGACCCGGTCGGCGTCCTGGGAGTCGACGGCGACGAGGGTGAACGCCCCCTCGAGCCGCTGGCACACCGCCTGCATGGCGGCGGTCAGGTCGCGGCCACCCTCGACCTCGAGCTCGAGCAGGTGGGCGGCCACCTCGGTGTCGGTCTCGGACAGCAGGCCGTGGCCGGCGGCCTCGAGCTCGGTCCGCAGCTGCGCGAAGTTCTCGATGATCCCGTTGTGGACCAGCGCAACCCGGCCGTTGCGGCCGAGGTGCGGGTGGGCGTTGGGGTCGTTGGGGGCGCCGTGGGTGGCCCACCGGGTGTGCCCGATGCCGGTGGTGGCGCCCGGGAGCGCTGTCTCGCCGAGCGCCTTCTCGAGGTTGGCGAGCTTGCCGGCCCGCTTGTCGTGGGCGATGGTGCCGTCGGTGACCAGCGCGACGCCGGCCGAGTCGTAGCCGCGGTACTCCAGGCGGCGCAGCCCCTCGACCACGACGTCCTGTGCCTGCTGGGTCCCGACGTATCCCACGATTCCGCACATGCGGGCGAGTCTAGGGGGAGGCTCTCCACCCTCGACCGTCGCGAGCGCCGCGCAGCAGGCCATGGGGTGGGGAGCCTCGCCCCGGAGGGCGCGTCGGGGGCCCGGACCGCTGCCGGTGCAAGAATGCCGCGCATGTCCCCCCACGGCGGGCCGCCCGACGACAACGGCCGCGAGCCGTCACCGTACGTCGAGCTCGACCGCACGGCCTGGTCCGCGCTCGGTCAGGAGACGGGGAGCCCGCTCACCGAGGAGGAGATCGGCCAGCTGCGCGGCCTGGGCGACGCGCTCGACCTCGACGAGGTCGAGCAGGTCTACCTCCCGATCTCGCGGCTGCTGAGCCTGTACGTCGAGTCCGCGGGCGGGCTGCACCGCCAGCAGGAGGAGTTCCTGCAGCAGCCGCACCCGCCGCGCACGCCGTTCGTGATCGGTCTCGCGGGCTCGGTCGCGGTCGGCAAGTCGACGACCGCCCGGGTGCTGCAGCAGATGCTGGCCCACTGGCCCGAGCACCCCCACGTCGCGCTCGTCACGACCGACGGCTTCCTCCACCCGAACGCCGAGCTCGAGCGTCGCGGGCTGCTGCAGCGCAAGGGGTTCCCGGAGTCCTACGACCGGCGAGCGCTGCTGCGCTTCGTCGTCGACATCAAGTCGGGCAAGGACGAGGTCGAGGCGCCGACGTACTCCCACCTCGTCTACGACGTCGTGCCCGACGAGAAGGTCGTCGTCAAGCGCCCCGACATCGTGATCATCGAGGGGCTCAACGTGCTGCAGCCCGCCCGGGCCCGCGAGGACGGCCGGGTCGGGCTGACGCTGAGTGACTTCTTCGACTTCTCCGTCTACGTCGACGCCCGCACCGAGCACATCAAGCAGTGGTACGTCGACCGGTTCCTGCGGCTCCGGGAGACCGCGTTCCGCGACCCGCACTCCTACTTCGCCAAGTTCGCGGCGCTGTCCGAGGACGAGGCCGTCGCGACGGCCACCCGGCTCTGGGACACCATCAACGGGCCCAACCTCCAGCAGAACGTGCTGCCCACCCGCTCCCGCGCCACGCTGGTGCTGCGCAAGGACAAGGACCACTCCGTCCGCTACGTCCGGCTCCGCAAGCTCTAGCACCGCGGCGTCTGCCTGAGAACGGTCCAGCGGGCGTCGTCACGCACACGCGGCGACAGGGGGTTCCGGCGCGGAGGACGGGGCCACCTGTCGGCTGCTCGCCCCCACGATCCCGGTCAGCAGCGCCCAGAGCGCGATCGCCATCCCGGCGCCGGCGAACAGCGGGGTCGCCTCGAACGTGGGCAGCAGCAGGGTCACGATGATCGAGGAGCCGTGGAGGACTCCGCCGACGATGGCGAGCACCGGCACCACGCGACGGATCCCGGACTCCGTGGCGAGCAGGTAGCACCCGAGCAGGACCAGGCCGGTGCCGGACAACGGGTAGAGCACGGTCGCCAGCGCCAGGTGGGCCAGCGTCAGCGGCGGCATCTCTCCCGCGGCCAGGGCGGCACTGTCCGTGACCGCGGCCAGGTGGAACGCCGTCTCGACGGCGTACAGGCTCATGGTCACGGCCGCTGCGGTCAGGGCGCGGTGGGCCGCGGGCCAGACGCCGCGGGAGCGGGCGAGCCACAGACCGGCGACCAGCAGCACGGTGCCCACCATGATCAGCGTGTGGCCCGGGATCCAGCGCTCGTCGGCGGTCATCGTGGCCAGCTCCTGGGTCATCGAGTCACGCGCGTCGGAGCTGGGGTGCATCGGGCCGCCGACGGCCATCAGCACGCCTGCCGTGAGCAGGGCCAGACGCCAGGCGTTCGGACGCAGGAAGGACATGTCGGTCTCCTCTCGGGTCCCGGGCCTCGGTGGTCCCGGGTTCCCTCGAGGTTCGACGAGCCCGGTTTCGAGCGACTTGGCGTCGACTTACCGGCTGGACCCACGACGACGCCCCGCGGCCGGACGGGCCGCGGGGCGTCGGAGACAGGGTTCAGGCGCCCCGGCCGGCGACGATCACGTCGACGTTGCCCCGGGTTGCCTTCGAGTACGGGCACAGCTCGTGGGTGCGGTCGACCAGCTTCTGGGCCGTGGCGTCGTCGACACCGGGGATGGTGACGTCGAGCTCGACGCTGATCGCGAAGGACTCGCCCTCGGGCCCGAAGTGGACCGACACCTCGGTGCTGGCCCGGGAGGTGTCGATGCTCTCGGCCTTGCCGACCAGGCCCAGCGCGCCGGTGAAGCAGGCGCCGAAGCCCACGGCGAAGAGCTGCTCGGGGTTGGTGCCGCCGCCGGGCCCACCCATCTCGGTGGGGGCCTGCAGGTCGACCTCGAGCTGCCCGTCGCTGGTCCGGCCGTGGCCGCCCCTGCGGCCGCCGGTGACGGTGGCCTGAGCGGTGTAGAGGATCTTCTCGGGTGAATTGGTCATGGGAGCCCCAACGGTCTCCGGACCCCTCGGTCTTCCGTTCCGTCTCGCTCCGTGAGACGAAGCGGGTCGATCCGCGGACGTGGCCAGGCGGTGCGAGGAGGCGCCTGCACCAGCCGTCCCTCGACGCGAGGCCCCCTCACAGCGCCAGCTGGGTCCGTACGACGTGGGCGAGCCGGTCGGCGACGCCGTGGGCCTGCTCCTCGGTCGGCGCCTCGACCATCACCCGGACGATCGGCTCGGTGCCCGAGGGCCGGAGCAGGATCCGTCCCTGCCCGGCGAGCACCGCCTCCTCCTCGGCCACCGCGGCCGCGACGACGGCGTCCTCGTCGGCCCGCGACTTGTCGACGCCGGGGACGTTGAGGAGCACCTGCGGCAGCCGCGTCATGACCGCGGCGAGGTCCTGCAGCGACCGACCGGTCGTCGCCATCCGCTCGAGGACCGAAAGCGCGGTCAGGATGCCGTCGCCGGTGGTGGCGTGGTCGCTCATGATCACGTGGCCGGACTGCTCGCCGCCGAGCGAGTAGCCGGAGATGTTCATCGCCTCGAGCACGTAGCGGTCGCCGACCTTGGTCTGCCGGACGCCGATCCCGGCCTCGCGCATCGCGTTGACGAACCCGAGGTTGCTCATCACCGTCGCGACCACGGTGTCCTTGGCCAACCGGCCCTGCTCGTGCAGCGACTGCGCCAGGATCGCCAGGATCTGGTCGCCGTCGACGACCGTCCCCTCGTGGTCGACCGCCAGGCAGCGGTCGGAGTCGCCGTCGAGGCCGAAGCCGACGTCGGCGCCCTCCCGCAGGACCGCCTCCTGCAGCGACTCCAGGTGGGTCGACCCGCACTGGTCGTTGATGTTGAGCCCGTCGGGGGTCGCGTGGATGGCCACGACCTCGGCGCCCGCGCCCTCGAGCGCGCGCGGACCCGCCGCCGAGGCGGCACCCGCGGCGCAGTCGAGCACGACCTTCAGCCCGACCAGCGGGTGGTCGATGGCGCGGATCAGGTGGGTGACGTAGTCGTCGACCGCCTGGTCGTAGGGGCGGACCCGGCCCACCTCGCCGCCGCGCGGCCGGTCCCACGGCTCGCGCAGCCGGCGCTCGATCGCGATCTCGATCGCGTCGTCGAGCTTGCGGCCGCCGCGCGCCAGGAACTTGATGCCGTTGTCGGGCATCGGGTTGTGGGAGGCGGAGAGCATCACGCCGAGGTCCGCCCCGAGGGTGCCCGTGAGGTGGGCGACGCCCGGCGTGGGCAGCACACCGAGCAGCAGCACGTCGACGCCGGCGGAGGCGAGCCCCGCCACCACGGCCGCCTCGAGGAACTCCCCGGAGATCCGGGTGTCCCGACCGACGACGGCGAAGGGTCGGTGACCCTCGAAGTCGCCACGGTCCGCGAGGACGTGCGCGGCGGCAACGGAAAGGTCCAGGGCCAGCTCAGCGGTGAGGTCACCGTTGGCCAGGCCCCGGACCCCGTCCGTGCCGAAGAGTCGGTTCGCCATGCGACCGACCCTAGTGAATGGTCAGCGCTTGCTGAACTGAGGCGCCTTGCGGGCCTTCTTGAGACCGGCCTTCTTGCGCTCGATGACGCGGGCGTCACGGGTCAGCAGGCCGGCCTTCTTCAGCGAGGCGCGGTTGGCGTCGAGGTCGACGGCGTTGAGCGCGCGGGCCACTCCGAGCCGCAGCGCACCGGCCTGGCCGGTGATGCCGCCGCCGTGGATCCGGGCGATGACGTCGAAGCGTCCCTCGAGCTGGGTCGTCACGAACGGCTCGTTCACGACCTGCTGGTGCAGCTTGTTGGGGAAGTACGAGTCGAGCGCGCGGCCGTTGACGGTCCAGTTGCCGGTGCCGGGCACGATCCGTACGCGGGCGACGGCCTGCTTGCGGCGGCCGGTCGCGGCGGCAGGCGCGATCGTGGAGTTGACCGGCGCGTCGGCGGCCGGGGCGCTCTCGGAGCTGTAGGCGACGCCCTGCTCGTTGGTCTCGAAGGTCTCCTCGACCGTGCTGTCTGCGCTGTTCTCAGTCACTTCAATTCCTCGGGTGGTCACTGGGAGATCTGCGAGATCTCGAACGGCTGGGCCTGCTGGGCCTGGTGGGGGTGGTGCGGGCCGGCGTAGACCTTGAGCTTCTTGATGATCTGGCGGCCCAGCTTGTTCTTGGGGAGCATGCCCCACACGGCCTTCTCGATGACCTTGCGGGCGTCCTTCTCGAGGCCCTGGCCGATCGGGGTCGCGGTGAGCCCACCCGGGTAGCCGGAGTGGCGGTAGCTGACCTTCTTGGTGGCCTTCTGGCCGGTCAGGGCGACCTTCTCCGCGTTGACGATGATGACGAAGTCACCGGTGTCCATGTGGGGAGCGAAGATCGTCTTGTGCTTGCCGCGCAGGAGGTTGGCGGTCTGGACGGCGAGACGACCCAGGATCACGTCCTCGGCGTCGATGACGTGCCAGTTGCGCTGGATGTCGCCCGGCTTGGGGCTGTAGGTGCGCACGTGAGTGCCCTCTTCGTTCGTGGTGGCCCGTCCCGGAGGTCCCGGTCGGGTGGTGGTACCACGACTTCTGACGAACACGGCCCGGCTCAGACTTCGGTCCGGGACTGCACCGCGACCCACGTGAGAGGTCGCGACGCGGCAGGAGTCGCGACCCGCAAGACTACCGGCGTCGCGCGCGGGGGGTCAAAACCGCGCGGCGCACGATCCTCAAGACCGGGATTCGCGCGACCCCCCCACCGAGGATAGGTTGGGCGGGTGACTGATTCCCTCACCGTCCGCGACAACCGCACCGGGCAGGAATACGACGTCCCGATCACCGACGGTACCGTCAAGGCAGCCGACCTCGGTCAGATCAAGGCCGGCGACGACCAGCCCGGCATCGCGGTCTACGACCCGGGCTTCGTCAACACCGCCTCCTGCCGCAGTGCCGTCACGTTCATCGACGGCGAGGAGGGCATCCTCGAGTACCGCGGCTACCCGATCGAGCAGCTGGCCGAGCACTCCAACTTCCTGGAGGTCGCCTACCTGCTGATCCACGGCACGCTGCCCACCCGCGCCGAGTACGAGGCGTGGGTGCACGAGATCACCTACCACACGTTCGTCCACGAGAACGTCAAGTCGTTCATGGAGGGCTTCCGGTACGACGCCCACCCGATGGGCATGCTGATGGCCTCGGTCGGTGCGCTGTCGACGTTCTACCCCGACGCCCGCAACATCGGCGACGCCGAGAACCGGCACATGCAGATGGTGCGGATGATCGCGAAGATGCCGACGCTGGGCGCCTGGTCCTACCGGCACGCGCAGGGCAAGCCGTTCATCTACCCCGACAACGACCTCTCCTACACCGCCAACTTCCTCTCCATGCTGTTCAAGATGAGCGAGAAGAAGTTCGAGGCCGACGAGCGGCTGGTCAAGGCGCTCGACGTGCTGTTCATCCTGCACGCCGACCACGAGCAGAACTGCTCGACCAACGCGGTCCGCTCCGTCGGGTCCAGCCAGGTCGACCCGTACTCCGCGGTGGCCGCCGGCGTCGCCGCGCTCTACGGCCCGCTCCACGGGGGCGCCAACGAAGCCGTGCTGCGGATGCTGAAGCGAATCGGCAGCAAGGAGAACATCCCCGACTTCATGTCCGGCGTGAAGGACGGCAACGAGCGGCTGATGGGCTTCGGCCACCGGGTCTACAAGAACTACGACCCGCGTGCGGCCATCATCAAGAAGTCCGCCGACGACGTCTTCGAGGTCACCGGCACCAACCCGCTGCTCGACATCGCCCTGGAGCTGGAGAAGATCGCGCTCGAGGACGAGTACTTCGTCAAGCGCAAGCTCTACCCCAACGTCGACTTCTACTCCGGGCTGATCTACGAGGCCTTCGCCTTCCCGCCGGAGATGTTCACCGTCCTGTTCGCGATCGGCCGCACCCCGGGCTGGCTGGCCCAGTGGCTGGAGCTGGTCCAGGACAAGGAGCAGAGGATCGCCCGCCCCAAGCAGATCTACACCGGCGACCGGACGCTCGACTTCACGCCGGCCAGCGAGCGCTGGGCGTGACTGTGGCTGTGGCTGTGATCAGCTGAGCCGGCACTCCGACCCCGACGCGAGCGGCCCCTCCCCCGACACCGGACCCACGACGGTCCGGTCCGTCCCGGGGACGGGGCCGCTGGTCGTCTACTCGGTCACCGGCTTCTCCGGGTACGCCCTGCTGCTGCCCGTCGCACCGCTGTGGGCCGTCCACGGTGGCGCGGGCGCCGCCGGCGCGGGGCTGGTCAACGGCGTGCTGCTCGCGACCACCGTGATCGCCCAGCTCGCCGTGCCGTGGACGCTGCGCACCCTCGGCCACGGCCGGACCATGGCGCTCGGCCTGGTGCTGATGGCGGCCGGCGCAGCGCTGGTCGTCGCCGACACGCTCACCTGGATCCTCGCCTGCTCGGTCGTCCGCGGCGTCGGCTTCGGCATCCTCACCGTGACCGGCAGCGCGGTGGTCGGACACCTGGCGCCGCCCGCGCTGCGCGGCCGGATGGTGGGCGTGTACGGCCTCGCGGTCGCCGTGCCCAACCTGGTGCTGCTGCCGGCGGGGGTGCCCGCGGTCGACGCCGTCGGGTTCGCACCGGTGCTGCTCGTGGCGGCGCTGCCGCTGTTCGGAATCCCGGCGGCGATCGCCCTCGGCCACCTCGTCCGTCCCACACCGGCACCGGCCGCGGCCCCCGTGCCCGGGGCGTCGGCGCCGGTCACCGACCGGGCGGCCGCCCCGGCCCCGCGCGGGCTGCTCGCGGCCGTCGTCCCGCCGACGGCGGTGCTGCTGGCGGCGACGATGGCGGGCGGCGCCCTGCTCACCTTCCTCCCCCAGGTCACCTCGTCGGGCACCGCCGGGCTGGCCCTGCTCCTGATGGGCGTCACGGCCGCCGCGTCGCGCTTCGGCGCCGGCCACCTGGCCGACGCCGGTCCCCGCGGTGGCCACGGGTGGCTGGCTCCCCTGCTCGTCGTGACGGCCGCCGGGACCACGGCGTGCGCCTGGGGCGCCCGCGACGGGACCACCGGCTGGCTGCTGGCCGGCGCCCTGCTCTGCGGGACCGGTTACGGCGCGCTGCAGAACCTCACCCTGGTCTCGGCGTTCCAGCGGGCCGGACCCGGACGGGTCGACGAGACCAGCACGGTGTGGAACGTCGGCTTCGACGGCGGGACGGCGCTCGGTGCCGTCGTCGTCGGTGTCGTCGCCTCGGTGTGGGGCTTCCCAACCGGGTTCGCCGTCGCGGGCGTGGGTTGCGTGCTCGCGCTGGTGGCCGCCCGACTGAGTCGGCCGGACTGACGCCGGCGCCGGCTCAGCCCGAGACGAATCCGGTGTCCTCGACGGCGGACCAGATCTCCCTGCGGAGGTGCCGGTCGATCGCGCCGGGCGTACTCGCGTCCGCGGCGCGTCACCTCCTCGACCTCACGGATCGCCGGTGAGCGGGCCGCGGGATCAGGACCCGAGCGCGAGCACGCCGGCGACGACGTCCGGCCACGCGGCGGGCGGCGGGACCTGGTGGCCCATGCCGTCGACGACGAGCAGCCGGGCCCCGGGCACCGCCGCGGCCAGCGCCTCGGCGTGCGGCAGCGGGAACACCGGGTCCTGGGCGCCGTGCACGACCAGGGTCGGGACCGCGATCCGGTGGACGTCGAGCGGCTCCGGCTCGTCGTCGCCGGCCACCAGCCAGTGGTTGGCCGCGGCCGCGGGGTCGTGGCTGCGGTCGAACATCGCCTCGGCTGCGGCGCGCGCGCGGGGTTCGTCGAAGCCCGGACCGGCGAAGACCCGCTCGGCGGCGAGCGACCAGGCGACGACCGCCTCGCGGTCGGTCCAGTCCGGGTCCGGCGGCGGGTCGGCGAACCACCCGGCGAGCTCGGCCGACGGCCCCGGCAGCCCCGCGTGGTCGACCCCTCCGGCGGCGGCCGTCGCGACCAGCGTGAGGGACGCGACCAGCTCGGGTCTCCGCAGCGCGAGCGACTGGGCGATCCCGCCACCCATCGAGAGCCCGACCAGGTGCGCAGGCGCCCCGAGGCGCTCGACGAGGGCGGCGCAGTCGCGCTCCAGGGCGTTGCCGTCGTACGACGGGGATCCGGGCGTGCCCGTGGTCGACCGTCCGGTGTCCCGGTGGTCGTAGCGCACGACATGGCGTCCGCCGTCGGCGATCGCCCGGCAGAGCCCGACGTCCCAGAAGTCGTAGGAGGCCGCCGCGCCGCCCACCAGCAGCACGAGCGGGTCGGCCGGGTCGCCGTGCTCGTCGATGCAGAGCTCCACCTCGTCCCCGGGACCGTCCACGCGCACCAGCCTCATGTGGCTACCGACCCGTGCGGGCGCGGGGACTCATCGGTCACACGTGGGTGTGGTGGGGACGGCCCGGGTCGTCGTACGCCGGCTCGGCGTCGCCCGCGCGCACCGCCTCGAGCTGGGCGCAGACCGCCAGCCCGTAGAACAGCCCCATCGACGACAACAGGCTCCACAGCAGCAGCGCGAACACCCCGGCGAGCGGACCGTACGTGCTGCTGAACGACGCGCTCACGCTGACGTACGCCCCGAACCCGGCCGCGGCGACCATGCTCAGCAGCACCGCGATCGACGAACCGAGCGCCAGCCACGACAGCGCCGGCTGCCGCCGCCGGGGCGCGTGGTCGAAGAGCACCGCGATCGCGAGCACCAGCGTCCCCAGCCCGGCCGGCCACCGCAGCACCTGCCACCAGAGCAGCATCCCCCCGGACCAGCCGTACTCACGGACCATCGCGTCGCCGAACGCGTTGCCCGCGACCAGGAGCAGGAAGCCGAGGCCGACCGGGACGGCCAGCACCAGCGTGAACACCGCAGCCCGGCCGTACTTGTGCAGCGCCGGTCGGTCCCGTCGGATGCCGTAGATCCGGTTGCCTCCGCGCTCGACCTGGGCCATCGCCGTCGTCATCGAGAGCAGCGCGAACAGCAGGCCGATCGTCAGCGCCACCTCGCCCGCGGCCTCGGAGCCGCCGACGAGCGCGTCGGTGAGGGCGTCGTCCTGGCCGGTCCCGGGCGAGACCGCCTCGACGGTCGCCGCCAGCACCCGGGCCGGCTTGTCCTCGTCGATGTCGGCGGCCAGCCCGGTCACGGCCAGCATGAACGGCACGACGGCCAGACAGGTCTGCAGCGCCAGCGCCCGGCTGTTGGTGAACCCGTCGCCGTACCGGAACCTGACGAAGGCCTCCACGAGCACCCGGCCCACGCCGTGGTGGCGGACCAGGTGCCAGGCGTCCTCCGCGTCGAGCTCGTCCCCGTCCATCTCGGTGGTCACCGGGACGGTGCGGGCAGTCGTCATGCGCGCACCCTAGACGTCGAGTCGTGCCCGGTTCGTCCCGAGTCGTCCCTCGTGCCGGAACCGCTGAGCACGTCCTACGGCTCGGTGCCGACCCGGTCGAGCCTCGTCACCCGCCGTTGCCGGGCGGTGACGCCCCAGGCCCGCCCTTGTCTCCTCCCGACACCGGGTCCATGATGAAAGACGGGCAGGGGGGAGCAATGGCCGGAGGGACCAAGCAGACCCCGGCGGACGAAGCGGGAGACTCAGCCCGCGACCGGGAGCTGAGCGACGCGCGCGAGCAGGCGGTCGCCACCGAGGAGATCCTGCTGGCCCTCGCGCGAGCGGCCGCGGACCCGGCGGAGATCCTCGACAAGATCGTCGATCGCGCCACCCGCCTGAGCCGCGCGGACGCCGGAATGATCTTCCTGCGCCAAGGCGAGGTGTTCCAGCTCTCCCGAAGCTCCGAGGCGACTCCCGAGGCGTACCGCCGGTGGGTCGTGGACCACCCCGTCGAGCGCGGCCGGACGAGCCTCGTCGGCCGGGTGGTGGACGACATGCGGACCCAGCAGCTCGCGGACGTGCTGGGTGATGCCGAGTACGGCCGGCAGGACCTCCAGCGACTCGCCGGGTACCGCACGCTCCTCGCGGCGCCGATGATGCTGGGCGACGAGGTGGTGGGAGCCCTCTCGATGTGGCGCAACGCGGTCGCGCCGTTCAGCGACCACGAGATGCGGATGCTGGACGACTTCGCGGCGCAGGCGGCGGTCGCGCTCCGCCAGGTCGAGCTGATGCGTTCGCTGGAGTCCCGGGGAGCGGATCTGGCCACCAAGGTGCAGCAGGTCGAGGTGCTCCGGGAGGTCGGGGAGGTGGTGAGCTCGACCCTGGATCCCAACGAGGTGCTGGACCGGATCGTCACCAACGCGGTACGCCTCACGGGCACCGACGGCGGCTCGATCATGGAGTACGACGACCAGGCCGACGCGTTCCTGGTCCGGGCGGCGTTCGGCAGCAGCGCCCAGCTGCTGGACCGGCTCCGCCGGACGGCGATCCCCCGCTCCACGACCCTGGTCGGCCGTGCGGTCACCCAGCGCCGTCCGCTGCAGGTCGCCGACGTGAGCGAGGCGCCGGCCGATGCGCACCTCGAGGTGCTCCGGCAGGACGGCTGGCGGTCGGTGCTCGCCGTGCCCATGGTCCGGGGAGACCTGATCGTCGGGGTGCTGGTGATCCGCCGACGCTCGGTCGGGGAGTTCCCGTCCGAGATGGTCGAGCTGCTCCGGACGTTCGCGTCCCAGTCGTCGATCGCCATCGTGAACGCCCGGTTGTTCCAGGAGCTCGAGGCCAAGTCGGCCGAGCTCGCCGTCGCCAGCCGGCACAAGTCGGAGTTCCTTGCCAGCATGTCCCACGAGCTCCGCACCCCGCTCAACGCCGTCATCGGGTTCTCCGAGGTGCTGCTCGACAGGCTCTTCGGCGAGCTCAACGACCGGCAGGACGAGTACGTCCGGGACATCTGGAACTCCGGGCGCCACCTGCTCGAGCTGCTCAACGAGATCCTCGACCTGTCGAAGGTCGAAGCGGGCCAGATGGTCCTGGACCCGACCACGTTCCGGGTCTCCGCAGCGCTCGAGTACACCCTGTCCCTGGTGCGGGAACGCGCTGCCCAGCACGGGATCGCGCTCTCCCTCGAGGTCGCCGACGACGTGACGACGATCGTGGCGGACGAGCTCCGGTTCAAGCAGGTGATCCTCAACCTCGTCTCCAACGCGGTGAAGTTCACCCCTGACGGTGGCCGCGTCGATGTCAACGCGCGGTCCGACGCCGGCGAACTCCTGGTCACCGTCAGCGACACCGGTGCCGGGATCCCCGAGCAGGACCGGGAGCGCATCTTCGAGTCCTTCCAGCAGGGCGGCCGCGACGTGGGCCGCAGCGAGGGGACGGGACTGGGCCTGACGTTGTGCCGACGCATCATGGACCTGTTCGGCGGCCGCCTCTGGCTCGAGACCGAGCTCGGGGTCGGCAGCACCTTCGGGGTCGCCTTCCCGACGGTCCCCCGGGTCCACGTGGACCGGGTCGCCACCGGGCCGACCGACCCCACTCGTCCGACCGTGCTGCTCGTCGACGACGACCGTTCCTCCCTCGACCTGATGGCCGCCTACCTCGAGGACACCTCGGCGCGGCTGGAGCAGGCGCGCGACGGAACCGAGGCGATCCGGCTGGCCCAGGCGCTGCGCCCCGACGTCGTCGTCCTCGACATCCGCCTCCCCGGTGTGGACGGTTGGCAGGTCATGACCGCGCTGCGCGCCGACGTGACCACCGTCGACATCCCCATCGTCGTCACCACCGTCGTCGACGACCGCGCACGGGGGCTGGCCCTGGGCGCCCAGGAGTACCTGCTCAAGCCCGTCCGGCGCGAGGACCTGCTGGGCGCCCTCGCGCGGGTCGGCGTACCCCGCGCCCCCGAGGACGAGCCGCTCGGTCCGGGGTCACCATGATCCCCGCACGCATCCTCGTCATCGAGGACAACCCGCTCAACCTCAAGCTCGTCCGCGACGTGCTCGGAGCGGTCGGGTACGAGGTGGTGTCGGCCACCTCCGGCGAGGAGGGGCTCGCCGTCGCCGCAGAGCTGCCGCCGGCCCTGGTGCTCATGGACCTGCAGCTCCCGGGGATCGACGGGTTCGAGACCATGCGGCTGCTCCGACAGGACACCATCGACTCGCGGGTCCCGGTCGTCGCCGTCACGGCCTCGGCCATGACCGAGGACCAGGAGCGGGTGCGGCGCGCCGGCTTCGACTCCTACCTCGAGAAGCCGATCAGCGTGCGCGGGCTCGTCGACCGGGTCGCCGAGCTCCTGCAGGCGAACCGACCGTGACCGGCGACCCTGTCACGGTCCTCGCCGTCGACGACCAGCCCGCCAACCGCCGGTTGCTCGACGCCGTCCTCACCCCGCGCGGCTACCACGTCCTGTCCGCGTCGTCGGGCCCGGAGACCCTCGACCTCCTGCAGCAGCGTGACGTCGACCTGGTGCTGCTCGACGTGGTGATGCCCGGGATGGACGGCCACGAGGTGTGCCGCCGGATCCGAGCCGACTCGCGCACGGCCTACCTCCCGGTGGTGATGATCACGGCGAGCGGCGAGCACCAGCGGTTGTCCGCCCTCGAGTCCGGAGCGGACGACTTCGTGACCAAGCCGTTCAACACGGCAGAGCTGCTGGCCCGGGTCGCCTCGCTGGCACGGATCAAGCGCTACCACGACACGGTCACGCGCCAGGCCGTCGAGCTGGCGGCCTGGAACGCCGAGCTCGAGCGCCGGGTGGCCGAGGGTGTGGCCGAGCTCGAGCGCACCAGCCGGCTGCGCCACTTCCTGTCTCCGCAGCTCGCCGACCTGGTCGTCGACGACCAGGACCTGCTCGCGTCGCACCGTCGCGAGATCGTCGTGGTGTTCTGCGACTTCCACGGCTTCACCCAGTTCGCCGAGACCAGCGAGCCCGAGGAGGTGATGGCGGTGCTGGGTGACTACCACCGGGTCGTCGGCACGCACGTGCACGCGCACCAGGGCACGCTCGAGCGCTTCACGGGTGACGGCATCATGGTCTTCTTCAACGATCCCGTGCCCTGCGAGGACCCGGTCGAACGCGCCGTACGGATGTCCCTCGACATCGGCGAGGAGGTCCAGCGGCTGGCGGCGGGCTGGCGGCGCCACGGCCACGACCTGACCCACCGCACGGGGATCGCCCAGGGCTACGCGACCCTCGGACGCATCGGTTTCGAGGGCCGGTTCGACTACGCCGCCATCGGCAGCGTCACCAACCTGTCGGCGCGCCTGTGCACCGATGCCGGGGACTGGCAGGTGCTGGTGACCGACCAGGTCCTCGCCGCCGTCGAGGGCATGGCCGAGGCAGACCTCATCGGCGACATCCGGCCGCGGGGCTTCTCGCGACCCGTCCGGGTCCACAACATCCGCTCTCTCGGTCCCAACGGGAGGAAGACATGAGCACGACCACCACGCAGCCCGGTCCGGACACCCGGACCATCACCGACCTGGCGGAGGACGAGCGGTACGCCGCCTTCGACGCCCTGCAGCGCGGGATGTCCGACGTCTGGGCGGCCAAGCGGCTCGACCACGCCGATGAGTCCGTGGTCGTCGTCCCCTCGGTCAGCCTGGAGCACACGACGGCCACGACCGGCACCCTGGTCCAGGCCATGCAGGAACGGGCCCTGTTCCTGTTGCTCATGCTCCGGCAGCCGCGGCTGCGCATGGTATACGTGACGTCCTCGCCGGTGCCCGAGGCGGTCATCGAGTACTACCTCGGCCTGCTGCCGGGCGTCATCCCGAGCCACGCCCGCCGGAGGCTGAGCATGATCTCCCTCGGCGACGCCGCCGCAGCCCGCTGAGCGCCAAGCTGCTGGCCAGGCCCCGGGTGCTCCGCGAGATCGGTGCGCTGATCCCCAACCGGTCCCGCAGCCACCTCATCCCCTACAACACGACCGCGCTCGAGAGGGACGTCGCTCTCTGCCTGGGCATCCCGATGTACGGCGCCGACCCTCGACTGGCGGACCTGGGCAGCAAGACGGGATGCCGGCGCATGTTCGGGGAGCTCGGCGTGCGGTACCCGCTCGGAGCCGAGGACCTGCACACGCTGGACGACCTCGTCACCAGCCTGCAGGAGATGCGTCGGCAACGGCCCTCCCTGGCAGAGGTGATCGTGAAGCTGAACGAGGGCGTCTCCGGGTCGGGCAACGCGGTGGTCCGCCTGCACGGACTGCCCGGACCCGGTGCGGACGACGAGGCGGAGGCGCTCCGCGAGCAGGTGCTGGGAATGGCCCTGGAGGACCCGAGCATCGCCGTTGCCGACTACCTGCGGGACTTAGAGTCCGGCGGCGGCATCGTCGAGGAACGGATCACCGGGGTCGCCCTCACCAGCCCCAGCGTGCAGATGCGGGCCGCTCCCGACGGCTCCGTCGAGCTGCTGTCGACCCACGACCAGCTGCTCGGCGGGTCCAGTGGGCAGTCCTTCCTCGGTTGCGTCTTCCCCGCCGATCCCGCCTATGCGGCCGCGATCGCCGAGCCTGCGATGGTCGTCGGCCGTCACCTGGCTGGGCTCGGGGTGATCGACCGGTTCGCCGTCGACTTCGTGACCGTGCAGGACGACGGCGGCTCGTGGACGGCGTACGCGATCGAGCTGAACCTGCGGAAGGGGGGCACCACTCACCCGTTCCTGACGCTCCAGTACCTCACCGACGGCCAGTACGACGGGGACGAGGGTCGGTTCGTGACGGCCACGGGTGACGAGAAGCATCTCGTGGCCACCGACCACTTCGACGACGAACGTCTGCGAGCGCTCAGGCTGGACGACCTGTTCGACGTGCTGGCGACCCACCGCCTGCACTTCGACGCGTCCCGGCAGACCGGGACGGTCCTGCACATGATGAGCTGCGTCACCGAGTGCGGGCGCCTGGGCATCACCGCCGTCGGCGACTCGGCCGAGCAGGCGCAGCAGATGTACGAGGAGGCGCAACGCGTCCTGCTCGACGAGGCCGAGCGGGCCCGTCGCGACGCCCCCCTGCTCCCGTGACGCGAGACACCGCCGGCCTTCCCTGGACGTCGAGTTGCCACTGAGACGGTTCGAGTCGCCACGTACGCCCGCCGAGTTGCCATCGAGCCGCGTCCCAGTGGCAACTCGCTCCGCCCGCCTGGCAACTCGACGGTCAGACGGTCGTGCGGTCGTGGCCCGCCCAGTACGGCGCCCGCAGGTCCCTCTTGAGGATCTTGCCGGTGGGGTTGCGGGGCAGGGCCGCGACGATGTCGACGGTCTGCGGGCACTTGAAGTGGGCGAGGTGGTCCTGGCAGTACGCGATCAGGTTGGCCTCGGACGCCACGGCACCCTCGTGGAGCGACACCACGGCCTTGACCGCCTCGCCCCAGCGGTCGTCGGGCACGCCGATGACCGCGACCTCCATGACCGCGGGGTGCTCGGCGAGGACCCGCTCGACCTCGGGACTGTAGACGTTCTCGCCGCCGCTGATGATCATGTCCTTGAGCCGGTCCTCGACGTAGACGTAGCCGTCGGCGTCGACCTTCCCGAGGTCGCCGGTGCGGAACCAGCCGTCCTCCGTGATCACCTCGGCGGTGGCCTCCGGCTTGCCGAGGAACCCCCTCATCAGCTGCGGCGTACGGAACCAGAGCTCGCCGTGCTCGCCGGTCGGGACGTCCTCGAGGGTGCCCGGGTCGACCACCCGCACCTCGGCCCCGGGGATCGGCCGGCCGGCACTGACCAGCCGCTCGGGGTGCTCGGCGTCGCGGTGGGCCTCGGGCATCAGGTGGGTGATCACGCCGCCGACCTCGGTGAGGCCGTAGACCTGGATGAAGTCGGTGTCGGGCCAGGCCCGCATCGCCGCCCGGAGCAGCGGCATCGGCATCGGCGAGGCTCCGTAGCAGTACGTCTTGAGCCTGCCGAACAGCCGGATCGCGTCGTCGCCGGACTGCAGCACCTGCGCCAGCACGGCCGGGACCAGGAAGGTCCGGTTGGCACCGGCCATGATGGCGCCGGCGAGCGAGGCGCCGTCGGGGTCGCGGGTCATCACGCTGGGGACTCCGTCGTGGATGCCGAACAGGACGTACGACGAGCCGCCGACGTGGAACAGCGGCATCGAGACCATGTTCTTGTCGCCGGGGTCGAAGTCCCAGCCCTCGTGGGCGTTGAGGGTGTGGGCGACCATGTTGGCGTGGCTGAGCATGATGCCCTTGGGCCGGCCGGTGGTGCCGGAGGAGTACATCACCAGGCAGACGTCGTCGGGTGAGACGTCCGCGGGGCGCGAGACCGGCTCCGAGGCCGCGAGCCAGGCCTCGTACTCGTCCCCCTCTCCACCGTCGGGCGTCACCTCGATGATCCGCTCGACACCGGTCAGGCGCTCACGGATCGAGGCGACCACCGGCATCAGCTCGCTGCCGACGACCAGCACCCGGGCACCCGAGTCGTTGACGGCGTAGTCGACCTCGTCGCCCGCCGAGCGCCAGTTGACGATCGCGTTGGCCGCGCCCAGCGAGGCCGCGGCGAGGCTGAGCTCGACGCAGGCGGGGTGGTTCTTGTCGAGGAACCCGACCACGTCGCCGCGGCCGATCGCGAGCGCCTGCAGTCCGCCGGCGACCCGGCGCACCCGCTCGTCCCACTGCGCCCAGGTCCAGGTCCGCCCCAGGTAGCTCATCGCCTCCCCGTCGGGCTCGTGGGTGGCCCAGTGTGCGAGCCGCTCGTCGACGAAGGTGGGATCGGTGAGAGCCATGGCGCCGAGTGTGGCGTACGCCACACGGCCCGACAACCGGCCCAGCTTCTTGTCGACCGGCCAGCAACCTCTCAGTTGCGTCACAGCCTCGATGGGCACGGTGGAGCCATGAGCGACACCCGAGCCCTCCCGCCGTTCCCCTCCGAGCCCCACCGCCACGACGAGCCCGGGGCCCCCACCGCCTACGACGCCCCGGCTCCCCCGCCGCGGCGTCGCCGGGGCGGCCTCGCGGCCGCCGCGCTCGCGACCGTCCTCGTGGCCGGAGCGGCCGGGTTCGGCGGCGCGGCTGCGTACGACGGACTGCAGGGCGACGAGTCCACGGTCTTCGGGTCCCCCGAGCGCCAGACCTCGCAGGTCGTCGACACCGGCGACCAGCCCGCGGCCGACGGGTCCGCGGAGTCCGTGGCCCAGAAGGTGCTCCCCTCGGTGGTGCGCATCGTGGTCGACGGCTCGGAGGGCGAGGGGTCGGGCTCCGGGATCATCCTCAGCTCCGACGGCCAGATCCTCACCAACGCGCACGTGGTGGAGGGAGGCGGCGAGGGTGCGGAGCTCACCGTGTCGTTCGACGACGGCAGCCACGCCCCCGCCACGGTCACGGGCGTCGACACGCTGACCGACACCGCCGTGATCCAGGCCGAGGGGGTGGAGGGGCTCACGCCCGCCACCATCGGCACGTCGGGCAACGTCGACGTCGGCCAGGACGTGGTGGCGGTCGGTTCGCCGTTCGGCCTCGACGCCACCGTGACGTCCGGCATCGTCAGCGCGCTCGACCGGCCGGTCAACGTCGGCTCCGACAGCGAGGGCAACGCCACGGTCTACCCGGCGATCCAGACCGATGCCGCGATCAACCCCGGCAACAGCGGCGGGCCCCTGGTCGACATGAACGGCAACGTCGTCGGCATCAACTCCTCGATCCGCACCAGCGGCACCAGCACGGGCAGCGGCGGCTCGATCGGCCTCGGCTTCGCGATCCCGATCGACGAAGTCATGCCGATCGTCGACCAGATCACCGCCGGCGAGACGCCGACCCACGCGCTGATCGGTGTCTCGGTCCGCGACGCCCCGTCCAACGACGGCGGCGCAGTGGTCCCCGACGGCGCAGCCATCGGCGAGGTGACCCAGGGCTCCGCGGCCGACGACGCGGGCCTGCAGGCCGGCGACGTCATCCAGAAGGTCGGCGACCAGCTGATCACCAGCTCCGACGAGCTGGTCGCCACCGTGCGCGGCTACCGCCCCGGCGACGAGGTCCAGCTGACCTACACCCGCGACGGCGAGCAGCAGACCACCTCGATCACGCTCGGCTCCGACGCGGAGGCGTCTGCGGGCTGACCCTCACGCCAGCAGGGCCCTCCTCCCTGACGTGCGGGTGCCCCCCGGCCGCCCCGAGGGCCGGGGGGTGCCCGCGCGTCAGTGCCGGGACCAGAGGATTCCCCGCTCGGCGATCCTCACCGGGTCCGGCGCTGTGGCGGCCGGACGCCGGGGATGGTGTCGGCTGGGGGACCGGGTCAGCCTGCGATGGCGGCGGGCGCCTCGGGCTGGTGGCTGTCGAGCATCGCGAGGTGCTGGCTGAGGTGCTGCCGCATCCGGTTGCGCTGGTCGCTCTCGGTCTCACGCAACGTGGCGATCTGCGCCTCGAGCGCGGCCTTCTCCTCGGCGAGCCCGTCGAGCGCCGTCGCGCGCTCGCGCTCGAGCTCGGCGGTCTGCTCCTCCCGGGTACGGGCCAGCTCGGCCGCGGCCCGGTCCGCCTCGTCGCGACTGGTCTCCGCGAGCGCATCCGCGCTCGCCCGTGCGGTGGCGACGAGCGAGGCGGCCTCGGTCTCCGCGTCGCTGACGAGGTGGTCGGCGGTGGCCGACGCGAGCTCGAGCATCCGTGCGGCGGCGCTGAAGGGCGACTCGGTCGACTCGGCGGCCACCTCGTCGACCAGGACCAGCCCGGGCTCACCCGTCGTGGCGCTGTCGGTCTCGCGCAACGCGCGTTCGAAATCCATCATGGTGTTCCCCCAAAGTGTGGTGTCCGTCACTGTTCGACAGTGTGGGCGCCCGGGGTTCGGCGTGGTGACGGAATGCTGAAATCGTGTACGAGGGGCCAGACCAGCGCCCCGGTCAGCGAGAGCGGGCGACCCTTCCCTCGTCCCAGACCGGCCCGTCGGACTCGTAGACCGAGCCGTCGGCGCCGTACACCAGGAAGCGGTCGAAGCCGCGGGCGAACCACCGGTCGTGGGTCACCGCGAGGACGGTCCCCTCGAAGGCCTCGAGGCCGGCCTCGAGCGCCTCGGCGCTCTGGACGTCAAGGTTGTCGGTGGGCTCGTCGAGCAGCAGCACGGTCGCGCCCGACAGCTCCAGCAGCAGGATCTGGAACCGTGCCTGCTGGCCTCCGCTGAGCGACTCGAACCTCTGCTCGCCGGCGTGGGCGAGCTCGTAGCGGTCCAGGACGCGGGCCGCCTGCTCCCGACCCATCCCCGTACGACCGTCGGGACGGCCGTCGCCACGGTGCAGGATCTCCAGCAGGGTGCGCCCGACCAGCTCGGGGTGCTCGTGGGTCTGCACGAACCAGCCGGGCCGCACGCGGGCACCCAGCTTGGCCTTCCCGCGGTGGCGTACCGGTTCGATGGGTACGTCGTCGACCGGTCGGTGCTCGACGTCGGGGTCACTACCGCCGGCCGCGAGCAGCCGCAGGAAGTGGGACTTGCCCGAGCCGTTGGACCCGAGCACGGCGACCCGCTCGCCGTACCAGACCTCGAGGTCGAAGGGCCGCATCAGCCCGGTGAGCTCCAGGCCCTCGCACACGACCGCGCGCTTGCCCGTCCGACCTCCCTTCAGCCGCATCTTCACCTGCTGCTCGCGCGGCTGCTCGGTGGGCGGACCGGCCTCCTCGAACTTCCGCAGGCGGGTCTGGGCGGCCTTGTACTGGCTGGCCATCCCGTCGTTGTACTCGGCCTTGATCTTCATGCGGAGCACCAGCGCCTTGAGCTTGGCGTGCTCCTCGTCCCAGCGCCTCCGCTGCTCCTCGAAGCGCAGGAACCGGTCCCGGCGGGCCTCGTGATACGACGCGAACCCGCCCGGGTGCGTCCACACGGAGTTGCCTGCGCCGCTGCCGAGCTCGACCGTGACCACCCGGGTGGCGGTGTTGTCGAGCAGCTCGCGGTCGTGGCTGACGAACAGGATCGTCTTCTCCGACTCCCGGATCCGCTGCTCCAGCCAGATCTTGCCGGGGACGTCGAGGAAGTTGTCGGGCTCGTCGAGGAGCAGCACCTCCTCGGGGCCGCGCAGCAGGTACTCCAGGACCAGCCGCTTCTGCTCGCCGCCGGAAAGGGTGCGCAGCTCGCGGTACTTCGCCCGGTCGTACGGCACGCCGAGGCCGGCGATCGTGCAGACGTCCCAGGTCACCTCGACGTCGTAGCCACCGGCGTCGGCGTACTCGGACAGCGCGCTCGCGTAGGCGAGCTGGGTCTTCTCGTCGTCACGCTCCATCAGCGCGACCTCGAGCCGGTCGACCTCCGCGTGGGCGGCCCGCACCCGTGCCGGCGCCACGTTCAGCAGCAGGTCGGCCACCGTCGGCGCCTCACCGAGTCCGTGCGCGACCATCTGCCGCATCACGCCGAGGCCGCCCGAGCGGGTCACGACGCCTGCGTGCGGCGCCAGGTCGCCGGTGACGATGCGCAGCAGCGTGGTCTTGCCGGCGCCGTTGGCGCCGACCAGCGCCACCTTGGCGCCCTCCCCCACCCGGAACGACACGTCCTCGAGCAGCACCCGGCCGTCCGGAAGCTCGTAGCGCACCCCGGCGACGTCCACATGTCCCACGAGCATCGATTCTCCCGCCATGTGGCCCTGCGCGCACCTCGATTAGCGGGGACCCGCCATGATGCGCAGGGAGCAGGCCGGGACGGACGAGTCGAGGAGGGCCACGGGATGAGGCTGCAGCTGTCAGAGGAGGACGGTGCGTTCCGCGAGGAGATGCGGGCCTTCTTCACCACTGAGGTGCCCGAGGAGATCCGCCGTACGGTCCTCGCCGGCGGCGAGCTCACCAAGGAGCAGCTCGTGGAGAGCATGCGGGTGCTCAACCGCGCCGGCCTCGCCGTCCCCCACTGGCCCGAGGAGTGGGGCGGTCGCGGGTGGAGCGACCTGCGGCGCCACATCTGGTACGACGAGCTGCAGCGCGCCGGCGTCCCGCCGCCGCTGGCGTTCAACGCCTCGATGATCGGTCCGGTCCTCGCCCAGTTCGGGACCGAGGAGCAGAAGCAGCGGTTCCTGCCGAAGACCGCCAACCTCGACATCTGGTGGGCTCAGGGGTTCTCGGAGCCCGACGCCGGCTCCGACCTGGCCTCGCTGCGGACCACGGCGGTCCGCGACGGCGACGACTGGGTCGTCAACGGGCAGAAGACCTGGACCACGCTCGGCCAGCACGCCGACTGGATCTTCACCCTGGTCCGCACCGACCCGGAGGCCAAGAAGCAGCGCGGGATCTCGATGCTGCTCATCGACATGGCCCTGCCCGGCGTCGAGGTCCGCCCGATCGAGCTGATCGACGGCGGCCACGAGGTCAACGAGGTCTGGTTCGACGACGTCAGGGTGCCGGGCGACCTGCTGGTCGGCGAGGAGAACCAGGGCTGGACCATGGCCAAGTTCCTCCTCGGCAACGAGCGGGTCGGGGTCGCGCCCGTCACGGCCACCAAGCGAGCACTGGCACGGCTCAAGGAGGTCGCCGCCGAGGTGCTGGCCGACGACGCGCTGGCGCGGGCCCGGGTCGCGGAGCTGGAGAACGAGCTGCTGGCCCTCGAGCTGACCGCCATCCGGGTCGCCGCCCACTCCGCCGACGGCGAGCCCCACCCCGCGTCGTCCGTGCTCAAGCTGAAGGGCTCCGAGCTGCAGCAGGCGGTCAGCGAGCTGGCGGTCGACCTGGCCGGCCCGGGCTCGCTGGCCAGCGGCGCCGGCGACGACTCGGCGCTCGAGCAGTGGCAGCGGCACACGACACCGCGCTACCTCAACCTCCGCAAGGCCTCGATCTACGGCGGGTCCAACGAGATCCAGCGCCAGATCATCGCCGGCCGGATCCTCGGGCTCTGAAGGGACGACGATGGACTTCTCGTACGACGACGAGCAGAAGGCGCTTCGCGACGCGGTCCGCGGCCTCGTGGGCAAGACGTACGCCGACCACGGGCACCGGCGCTCCGTGACCGCCACGGACCCAGGCTTCGACGAGCAGCTGTGGTCGCGGATGGCCGAGATGGGGCTGCTCGGGCTGCCCTTCGCCGAGGCCGACGGCGGTGTCGGCGCCGGCCCCGCCGAGATCGGCCTCGTCTGCCAGGAGCTGGGGGCGGTGGCGGCACCCGAGCCCTACCTCGGCGCGGTCGTGGTCGCCGGCGGCCTGGTCGCGGCCTGCGGCACCGCCGCGCAGCGGCAGCAGGTCGTCGCACCACTGGCGGGCGGCGAGGAGCTGCCGGCGTTCGCCCACGCCGAGCCCGGCGGTCGGTGGACCGCCGAGGCGCACAGCGTCACGGCCGCCCGGGACGGCGAGGCGTGGTCGCTGACCGGCACCAAGGAGCCGGTCCCGCACGGGGCACGCGCCGACGTCCTGGTCGTCAGCGCGGCACTGCCCGAGGGTGGCACGGGGCTGTTCCTCGTCGCCCCGGGCGACGCGACGGTCACCGGTTACCCCGTCTACGACGGCACCCGCGCCGCGCGCGTCGACCTCGCCGGTGCAGCCGCGACACCGCTCGGCGATCCCGGTCGCGACCTGACGGCGAGCATCGCGACGGTGCTCGACCTCGCCCGTGTGATGGCTGCCCACCAGGCGCTCGGCGCGATGCGGTCGGCGCTGCGGGCGACGACGGACTACCTCAAGAGCCGTCAGCAGTTCGGCGTCACCCTCAACACCTTCCAGGACCTCACGTTCCGGGCCGCCGACATGTACGTGTCCCTCGAGCTCACCCAGAGCGTCGTCGACTGGGCGACAATGGTCGTCGCGACCGGCGACGCCGCAGCGCTTGCCGACGCGGCCTCCCGGGCCGGGCTGCAGACCAGCCGCGGGTCCCGGCACGTCGGCCAGGAGGCGATCCAGCTCCACGGCGGCATCGCGATGACGGCCGAGTACGCGGTCGGGAGCCTGGTCGCCCAGCTCACCGCCCTCGACCACCTGTTCGGGGACGGCTCCCACCACCTCACCACGCTCGCCGGCCGGATCGACGACCACGGGATGCTCGACCCGCTCGGCTAGCCCTGCTCCGGTCGTCGCGAGCTCAGCGCAGCCGCTTGACGAGCAGCGCCACCCGATGGTCGCGGAACTCACGCTCACCCACCTGCTCGAAGCCCCGGGCGGCGTGGAAGGCGAGCGAGGCCTCGTTGGGCGGGTCGCTGTTGACGTCGAGGGCCAGCACGCCGGCCGTACGCTCCACCCGGGCCTCGACCTCGTCGTAGACCCGGCCGGCGAGTCCGCGTCGCCTGAAGTCCTCGTGGACGACGATCCGGTCCAGGTAGCAGAAGGAGTCGTAGCGCTCGGCGAACCAGCCGAAGTTGCCCGAGTCGTAGTCGGCATCCCCGGCCATCGTCACCACGAACCCGGCGAACCGGCCCTCGGCGCGGATCACCTCCACCATCCCGACCGTGTCGAGGTGGAGCAGCCGGTCGCCGTCCATCGGTGCGGTGAGGTGTACGTGGCGCTCGTTGAGCGCCACGACGTCGCGGTGGTCGGCCACCCGGAGCGGGCCCAGCAGCGACCCGGTCACTCCTCGCTCGACCCCGTCGGCGGGGCCCACAGGTTGATGCCCGACTCGACGGCGTACTGGTCGATCTCGGCCAGCTCGTCGTCGGTCAGCGGCGGACCCGACACGGCGTCGAGGTTGGTGTCGAGCTGCTCGACGCTGGAGGCGCCGATGACCGCGCTGGTGACGCGCGGGTCGCGCACCGCCCACTGCAGCGCCAGCTGCGCGAGCTTCTGGCCACGCCGCTGCGCGATCTCGCTCAGCGCCCGCACCCGCCGCAGCACGTCGTCGTCGAGACCGGTGAGCGTCGAGTCGTCGCGGGCGGCCCGGGAGTCGTCGGGGACGCCGTCGAGGTAGCGGTCCGTCAGCAGCCCCTGCGCCAGCGCGGTGAAGACGATGCAGCCCATCCCCTGCTGCGCGAGCTCGTCGAGCAGGCTCTGCCCACCGTGAGCCGCCTCGATCCAGCGGTTGAGCATGGAGTACGACGGCTGGTGGATCAGCAGCGGCGTGCCGAGCTCGCGGGCGATCGTGGCCGCCTCGCGGGTCCGTTCGGACGAGTAGGAGCTGATGCCGGCGTACAGCGCGCGGCCCGAGCGCACGGCGGTGTCGAGCGCCATCATCGTCTCCTCGACCGGCGTCTCGGCGTCGAACCGGTGGCTGTAGAAGATGTCGACGTAGTCGAGCCCCATCCGGGCCAGGGACTGGTCGAGGCTGGCGAGGACGTACTTGCGCGACCCGCCGCCCTGGCCGTACGGCCCCGGCCACATGTCGTAGCCCGCCTTGGTCGAGATCACCAGCTCGTCCCGGTACGGGCCCAGGTCGTCGGCGAGGTAGCGGCCGAAGTTCTCCTCCGCGCGGCCGTACGGCGGGCCGTAGTTGTTGGCCAGGTCGAAGTGGGTCACGCCGCGGTCGAACGCGCGCCGCAGGATCGCCCGCTGCGTCTCCTCGGGCCGGTCGTCACCGAAGTTCTGCCACAGCCCGAGCGAGAGCACGGGCAGCTGCAGCCCGCTGCGGCCGGTACCGCGGTAGCGCATCCCGCCGCTCGTCTCGTCGTGGAACCCGTCGTACCTGTCCGCCGCCGCCTCGTAGGTCATGGCCTCAGGATGTCACCGGGAGCGCAGCCGCTCCGGCAGGGGTGCACCGCGTGGCAGCGCGCCGGACCAGCCCGGCGAGAGTGCCCAGTAGAGGACGTCGGACGTCAGCCTGCGGTTCTCACCGGCCGCGTAGGCAGTCCGGCACTGCGGGACGACACCTCCCTCGATGCCCGCGCCGACCATGCGGATGCTCATCACCGGGGTGTCACCACACAGGTCACCGAGGCGACGGACGATCGGCGCGGATCGCAGGGCAGCCACGGCCGAGCGTGAGTCCTCGGCACTCAACACCTCGCTCTGCACCAGTTGCGTCTCCTCGTAGCGGCACACGACCACCTGATCACGCACCGGCACCTCCTGGTGCTGCCGTGGTGGGCAGCCGTTGGCGTCGACCACGCCGACGGGTGTGGCCGAGTCGAGCACCTGCCGCGTGCTCGTGCGGTCGTCGGTCACGACCCAGACGGCCGCACCGTCCGTGCTGGCGTAGCCGATCCAGGAGCCGTCGGGGTAGCGGCTGCCGCGGTACTGCTGCACCACACCCTCGGTGCCCGGCGGGAGCTCGCCGCTCGACGGCTGGCTGAAGTGCACGCCGTAGCCGTACGACGGCTTGCAGGCGATCATCGGGATCACTCCGGCGGGCCGGCTGACCTGCGGCGGGGTGTCCGTGACGTCTCGCCCGCTCGTGCACCAGTCGGTGCCACCGCCGAACCCCCAGGCCGGGGGCACGCGGACGCTCAGGTCGTGCCAGGTCTCGGTCCGCCAGCCGGGGGGCTGCTCGGCCACCGTCGTCGGGTCACGGTCGGGCCGGCCGCCGCCGGGTCCGCCCCCGCTGAGGACGGCGACCGCCACCGGGATCGCGACCACGGCCAGCGCCGCCGCCACGACCGTCGCGGTCGTACGACGTCGGCGGCGCAGCCTGGCCCGCGCCCCACCGGCCAGGTCGGTCGGGCGGGGGGCCCGCCCGGCCGTTCCGGCGAGCCCCTCGGCGATCCGGGTCTCGAGGTCACTCATCGTCGTCCTCCAGCTCGACGCGCAGGGCCGCCAGGCCGCGCGAGACCCGGGAGCGGACCGTGCCCTCCCGGACGCCGGTCAGGTCGGCGATCTCGGCGTAGTCGCGGTGCTCGTAGTAGCGCAGCACCACGGCCACACGCTGGTCGGGCGGCAGCGCGAGGCAGGCCCGCCACACCCGGTCGTGCTCCTCGAGGTCCGGCCCGGAGGTCTCCCCCAGCCTCACCTCCGCAACCGGCGACTCCCTCCGGCGGAACCTCCGCCATGCCGAGGTGTGCGCGTTGACCACCATCCTTCGGACGTACGCGTCGGGGTCGTCGGCCTCCAGGATGCGCGACCAGCGCGGCAACGCCCGGGAGAGCGCGTCCTGCAGCACGTCCTCGGCGTCGGCACGGTTGCCGGTCAGGACGTACGCCAGTCGATAGAGGGCGTCCCCGCGGACGGCGACCCACTCGTCGAAGTCGACCACGCGCGCTCCTCGCTCGATGACCGGCTGCAGGACCAGCTCCATGCCCCACAGACGCTAGCCGGACCCCTCCTGTTGCGACTGCCGGGAAATCTGCTCGCCCGGCGCCTGCTCGCACGGCAGGATGCCGCTGGTGGAGCGATGGGACGAACCGGTCTTCCTGGGTCAGGCGACGGCCTGGGTCGACGCACGTCTCCACGAGCTCGGCCTGGCGCGCACGGGTGACGTCGAGCAGCCGCACGTGCGGCCGTGGTCGACGGCGATCCGGGTGCCCACCACGGACGGCCCGGTGTGGTTCAAGGCCAACCACGAGCCGTTGCGCCACGAGGCAGCGGCGACGGCCCTGGTCGCGCGCCGCAACCCCGGCAGGGTGCTGGGACCGCTGGCGTTCGACAGGGACACCGGCTGGATGCTCACGCCCGACGCCGGCCGGCGGCTGCGGGAGGTGGTGGCGGAGGAACGGTCGCTCGCGCGCTGGCACGACGTGCTCGACGGCTACGCCCGGACCCAGCTCGCCTGCGAGCACGACGTCGACGAGCTGCTGCGGCTCGGCCTGCCGGACCTGCGACAGGACGTCCTGCCCCAGCGGTACGGCGCCCTGCTCGCCCAGGTCGACACCGACGGGCTCCGGCTCCCGGGGGTCGAGGACGTCGCCCGGATGTGCGAGGAGCTGGCGGCGTACGGGGTGCGCGACACGGTGCAGCACGACGACCTCCACGACGCCCAGGTCTTCGTCGGGGCGGACGGCACCCACCGGGTCACCGACTGGGGCGACGCGTGCGTCTCGCACCCGTTCCTCAGCCTCGCGGTGACGCTGGAGGGAGTGGTCGCGTGGGGCGTGGACGACGTGGCGGGGTCCGAGGACGTCACCCCCTTCCTCGACTCCTACCTGCGGCCCTACCGCGAGCACTACGACGGGGACCTCGCGGCGGCCGGTCACCTCGGGATGAGGCTCGGCTGGGTGTGCCGGGCGGTCAACGGCCACCTGCCCGACGACCCGGGCTCGACCCGGAACCGGCTGCGGATGCTGGCCGAGGGTCGGCCCGACTGAGCCTCAGCCGTCGAGCTCGGCGACCAGCGCCTCGACCCGCCGCCGGATCTCGTCGCGGATCGGGCGTACCGCCTCGATGCCCTGGCCGGCGGGGTCGTCGAGGACCCAGTCCTCGTAGCGCTTGCCCGGGAAGAACGGGCACTCGTCCCCGCAGCCCATCGTGACCACGACGTCGCTCTCCTGCACCGCCGAGGTGGTCAGCACCTTGGGACGCTCGCCGGCGATGTCGATCCCCGCCTCGGCCATCGCCTCGATCGCGACCGGGTTGAGCGACGCGGCCGGCGCGGAGCCGGCCGAGAGCACCTCGACCCGGTCGCCCGCGAGGTGGTGCAGCCAGCCCGCCGCCATCTGGGAGCGGCCGGCGTTGTGGACGCAGACGAACAGCACGGTGGCCCGGTCACTCACGGTCGACCTCGCGGGGAGCGGGGTGCAGGACCCGGACCAGCCCGAAGGCGAGCGCGCCGCCGACCAGCTGCATGAGCATGAACATCGGAGCGGACTCGGGATCAATGCCGGTGAAGGTGTCGGACAGCGTCCGGGCGAACGTCACCGCCGGGTTGGCGAAGCTGGTGGAGCTGGTGAACCAGTAGGCGGCGGTGATATAGCCGCCGACACCGAGGGCGAGCGTCTCGATCCGGCCCGAGCGGGCGGTCCCGACGACGACCATCACCAGGCCGAGGGTGGCCACGACCTCGGCCAGCCAGAGGTCGGCACCGACGCGGTCGGTGGTCGCGATCGAGATCGCGGGCAGGCCGAACATCAGGTTGGCCAGCATGGCGCCGACCACTCCCCCGACCATCTGCGAGCCGACCAGGGCGAGGACCTCGCCGGCCGGCAGCTGCCCCAGGGCGGCCTCGACCAGGGTCACCACCGGGTTGAACGCCGACGACACCGGGTGCAGCGCGAGGATCAGCGCGACCAGGGCGGCCCCCGTGGCGACGCTGTTGGCGAGCAGCTGCAGGCCGACGTCGTCGGTGAGCCGGGTCGCCATGATGCCGGAGCCGATCACGGCCATCACGAGGAAGGCCGTCCCGACGAGCTCCGCGACCGCGCGACGCACCAGCGGCGTCACCGTGCGGCGCTCGCGATGAGTCCGCCCAGGTCGCTCAGAGTCCCCGCATCGACGCTGTAGTAGACCCACACCCCACGCTTCTCGCGTCGCAGCAGCCCGGCCGCGTGCAGCACCTTGAGGTGGTGGCTGATCGTCGGCTGGGAGAGCTCGAAGGCGTCGCTGAGGTCGCACACGCACGCCTCGCCACCCTCGTGGGAGGCGACGAGCGAGAGCAGCCGCAGCCGGGCGGGGTCGGCCAGGGCCTTCAGCATCGGCGCGACTCCGGCGGCGGCGGCCGCGGTCATCGGCTCGGAGGTGAGCGGCGAGCAGCACGCGACGGCGTCGAGCGGCGTCAGCTCCAGGGACTTCGCCATGGGCCTGATATTGACAGACATCGATGTATAGGGCAACCTCAGGACTTCGACACCCATCGATATCTGAGGAGACCCGCCATGTCCCGCATCCAGCTCGCGCTCAACGTCGACGACCTCGAGACCTCGATCGCGTTCTACGCCGCACTCTTCGGCGCGCAGCCGGCCAAGACCCGCCCCGGGTACGCCAACTTCGCCGTCACCGAGCCACCGCTCAAGCTCGTGCTCATCGAGAACCCCGGTCACGGAGGATCGATCAACCACCTCGGGGTCGAGGTGGCCGACACGGAGACCGTCGACGCGGAACAGACCCGGCTCGCAGCAGCCGGGCTCGCCTCGGTCGACGAGCGCGGCACGACGTGCTGCTACGCGAAGCAGGACAAGTTCTGGGTGCAGGGCTCGCCGCACGGTGAGCCGTGGGAGGTCTACACCGTGCTGGAGGACGCCGAGGTGATGGCGCCCGACGTGACCGACGGACAACCCTGCTGCGCCTGAGGCTCACCCACGCCGGGTCTCCAGCACGCGGAACCCCTTGGCGCTCGCGAGCCGCTCGGTCGGCCAGCCCTGGTCGGTGAGCCACCCCTGCAACGAGTCGGCGCCGAGGAACTTGCCGACGACCATCACCGCGCGCCCCTCCGGGCGCAGCCGCGGCAGCCACGTGAGCAGCAGCTCGTGCAGCGCCTGCTTGCCGATCCGGATCGGCGGGTTCGACCAGATCTCGTCGAAGGTGAAGTCGGTCGGCACCTGGTCCGGCCGGCAGGCGATGAACCGCCCGTCGAGGCCGAGCGCGCGGGCGTTCTCGTTGGCCAGCAGCAGCGCCCGCTCGTTGACGTCGACCGCCGTCACCGTGGCCAGCGGCACCGCCCGCGCCACTGCCAACCCGATCACGCCGTAGCCGCAGCCGAGGTCGAGCACCTGCCCCTGGGCCGGCGGCTCGGTCTCGCGGAACAGCACCGCGGTCGCGTGGTCGAGGTGCCCCTTGCTGAAGACCCCGGCACCGCTGGTCAGGGTCAGCTCGTGGCCCCACGCCTCGCACGCGAGCTCCTCGCGCGCGAACGGGACCGAGGGGTCCGCGGTGAAGTAGTGCTCGTCGTCGCTCACGTGGGCTCCCGTCTCGCGCGCGCCCGCTCGGCCTGCTCGGCCAGCGCCGCGGCGTCCGGGTAGCCGACCTCCTCCAGGGTCAGCCCGTGGGCCGGCACCACCGCCACGGCCGGGTCACGGGCTCCCGCCGCCAGCACCTCGGCCGGCCAGCCGACCGGGCGCCGCCCCTCGCCCACCGCCAGCAGGCAGCCGACGAGCGAACGGACCATGTGGTGGCAGAAGGCGTCGGCCTGCACCGTCGCCACCGCGATCCCGTCGGCGGCCCGGGCCCAGCCGAGCTCCTGCAGCGTACGGATCGTGGTCGCCCCCTCGCGGCGCTTGCAGAACGCGGCGAAGTCCCGAAGCCCGAGCAGCGCCCGCGACGCCTCCGCCATCGCCTCGACGTCCAGCGGCCGCGGCCACCAGAGCACGTGGTGACGACGGAGCGGGTCGAGGAGCGTGGGGTCGTCGGCGACCCGGTAGACGTAGCGGCGCCAGAGCGCCGAGAACCTCGCGTCGAAACCCGCCTCGGCGGCCGCGACCGTACGCACCCGCACGTCGGGGGGCAGGATGCCGTTGAGCCGGCGCAGCAGCCGTTCGTCGAGCTCGTCGACCCCGTCGAGGTCCACGTGGACCACCTGCCCGCGGGCGTGGACGCCGGTGTCGGTGCGACCCGCGCAGACCAGCGTGACGGCGGGCACCCGCAGCACGGTGGCGAGCGCTGCCTCCAGGGTGCCCTGGACGGTGCGCAGGCCCGGCTGGGTCGCCCAGCCGTGGAAGTCGGTCCCGTCGTAGGACAGGTCGATCCGCAGCCGCACGGTCGCTCATCCTAGGCGCCGCTCACCCGGCATCGGTCATGCTGGGGGCGTGACCAACCCCGCGATCGTGCTGGTCTCGACCCAGCACTCCGACTTCCTGCTCGACGAGTTCGGGCGCTACGCCCGCGACTACGACCTGCACACGGCGACCACCTTCGAGGACGGCGCCCACCTGGTGAAGCAGCTCCAGGCCGACGGCCTCCCGCTCGCGCTCATGGTGCTGGACTCCGCGCTGCGCGACACCACGCCGATCCAGACGTTCGGGAAGTGGCGGCAGCTGGTGCCGACCGCGAAGCGGGTCGTGGTGGCCCACTGGGACCGCTTCCTGGCGGACGCGCCCTCGCTGCGTGCCGGCCTCGCGACAGGCAAGTACGACGCCTACCTGCTGATGCCGCGCGGCGTGCGCGACGAGGAGTTCCACACCGCGATCACCGAGCTGCTCTCCGACTGGGGCTCGACCGTGGCGGACCCCGAGGTCCCGACGGTCCGGTTGGTCTCGCCACCCGGCGTCACGCTGACGCTGGCCATCCGCGAGTTCCTGGACCGGATGGGCATGCCGAACCGCACCTACGACCCGGGCTCGGAGACAGGCCGCGAGATCGTGGAGGGCTACGCCGGCGAGCCGTCGTACCCACTGGTCGACTCCCCGTACCGCGACGTCGGCGCGCCGTCGTCGGTCCGGGAGGTCGCGGCCTCGATCTACGGCCGGCCGGAGGACGTCGACATCGACACCGTGGTCGACCTCTGCATCGTGGGCGCCGGCCCCGCCGGCCTGGCCGCGGCGGTCTACGGCTCGTCCGAGGGCCTCGACACGGTGGTGGTCGAGGTCGAGGCGATCGGCGGCCAGGCCGGCACCAGCTCGATGATCCGCAACTACCTCGGCTTCCCGCGCGGCATCTCCGGCATGCGGCTCGCCCAGCGCGCGCGCAACCAGGCGATCCGGTTCGGCACCCGCTTCTTCACCGGGTGGGAGGTCACCTCCTTCGGCGCCTGCGAGCACGGCGACCACCACGTCGTCCGCACCGACGGCGGGGAGATCCACACCCGGTCGGTCGTGGTCGCCACCGGCGTGCGCTACCGCAAGCTCGGCATCGAGCCGCTGGAGCGGCTGGTCGGGCAGGGCGTCTTCTACGGCAGCGCCATGAGCGCCGCACGAGAGCTCGAGGGGCAGGACGTCGTGGTCGTCGGGGGCGGCAACTCCGCCGGGCAGGCCGCGATCCACCTCGCCCGCTTCGCGCGGTCGGTGACGATCCTGGTCCGTCGCGCCGGCGTCGAGGAGACCATGTCTCAGTACCTCGTCAACGAGATCGAGTGGAACCCGCGGGTGTCGGTACGGGTGAACAGCGAGGTGTGCGACGGCGGCGGGGAGGGCCGGCTGGAGTGGCTCGACGTCAGGGACCGGTCGGCCGGCACCGTCGAGCGGGTTGCGGTGGGCGGCCTGTTCCTCCTGCTCGGCGCCGAGCCGCACTGCGACTGGGTGCCGGCCGAGGTCGCCCGCGACGAGCGCGGCTTCGTGCTCACCGGCCGCGACGTCCCCACCGAGGAGTGGCGGGACGGGCTGCCGCCGGCCAACCTGGCCACCACGGTGCCCGGCGTCTTCGCGGTCGGCGACATCCGGGCCGGCTCGATGAAGCGGGTGGCGGCCGCCAGTGGCGAGGGTGCCAGCGTGGTGCCGCTGGTGCACTCCTGGCTCACCGGCTGACCGTTCTCAACCCAATGGTTGACAAAGCGCCTGCGGCCGTTCTACCGTCTACTCAACCAATCAGTTGAGGAACGCGATGACCGATCAGCTCTCCCGGGTGTTCTCCGCACTGAGCGACCCGACCCGGCGCGACATGGTCGCCCGGCTCACCGACGGTGACGCCACCGTCGGCGACCTGGCCGCTCCGTACCACGTGAGCCTGCAGGCGGTCTCCAAGCACCTCAAGGTGCTGGAGGACGCCGGCCTGGTGACCCGGAGCCGGGAGGCGCAACGTCGGCCCGTCCACCTCGAGGCGGAGGTGTTCGACCTGATGACCAAGTGGATCGAGCGCTACCGGCGGCAGGCCGAGGAGCGCTTCCGCCGCCTGGACGACGTCCTGGCGGAGATGAACGACGAGCAGCAGACCGACGACCCACCCCAGGAAGGAACCGCATCATGAGCACGCAGACCCAGCAGCGCTACGACGAGGCCGCCATCGAGGCGGTCCCCGACCTCCCGATCGTCACCATCACCCGCGACTTCCGGGCCACGCCGGCCCAGCTGATGCGTGCCCACGCCGACCCGGAGCTGTTCGTCAAGTGGATCGGACCCGACGCCGTCGAGGCGCGGATCGACCACTGGGACTTCCGCAGCCTCGGCTCCTACCGCTACGTCGCGGTGCACGGCGAGGACGAGCACGGCTTCCGCGGCACCTTCCCGGCCGTCACCGACGACAAGATCGTGCAGACGTTCGCCTGGGAGGGGATGCCCGAGGCGATCGCGCTGGAGACGATGTGGTTCGAGGACCTCGGCGACGGCCGCACCCGGCTGCACGCCCAGTCGGTCTGCGACTCGATCGAGGGCCGCGACGGCATGCTCGCGAGCGGCATGGAGGTCGGGGTCCATGAGGGCTACGCCAAGCTCGACCGGCTGCTCGCCGACGGCGCCGTCTGATGTCGGACACATCGCCCGGCCCGGCCGCGCGGCACCGCGCCCACGCCGCCACGTTCACCGCCCTCGTCGACGGCACGACGGACTGGGGGGCGCCGGCACCCGTGGCCGGCTGGGCAGCGCGGGACGTGGTCGACCACCTGGTCACCTGGCTGCCGGGCTTCCTCGCCGGCGACGGGGTGGTGCTGCCGCCCGGCCCGTCGGCCGACGACGACCCCGTCGCCGCCTGGCGGCACCACGCCGAGGCCGTGCAGGCGGTGCTCGACGACCCGGCCACCGGGGACCGGACCTTCGCCAACCCGCACATCGGCGAGCTCCCCCTCGCCGACGCGATCGACCGGTTCTACACGACCGACGTGTTCATGCACTCCTGGGACCTCGCGCGCGCCAGTGGTCAGCCCGTCGCCCTCGACGAGAGCGAGTGCGAGATGCTCGTCGCGGGCATGCTGCCGATCGACGACCTGCTGCGGTCCTCGGGCCAGTACGGCCCGCGGGTGCCGGTGCCCGACGACGCCTCCGCCATGGACCGGATGGTCGGCTTCATCGGCCGCGACCCTGCCTGGCAGCCCACCGGCTGACGCCTCACGCCGAGGATCAGGCGCGTCGGTCCTTGCGACGCCGGTGGCGCCGCACCAGGCCGACCCCGAACCACACCACGGCGCCGAACAGGGCCACGACGATCGTGTAGAGCCACAGCGGCCAGGTGAAGTCGAGGAACAGGAAGTGGAACCTGACGTCCTCGGTGTTCTGGACCACGAAGATGACCAGCACCGCGAGGCCGGAGAGCGACGCTATCGCTCCACCACTGAGTCGACGTCGTTCCTGTGCAGGCCCACCTGGCTGACTCATGACGCCCCCTCGTCGACCAACTCTAGCGCCCGTGCGGCCGGCGTGAGCGGGTCGCCGTACGGGCTGACGGTCAGAGCAGCTCGCTGCGGTACGGCGGGTCGGCGCCCGGCCGGCCCACGGTCACCGCCGCGGCCCGGGCCGCGTGGGCCAGGGCGTCGACGACGACGTCGCGGGGCGCGTCGCGCAACGCATCCCGGCCGGCGGCGCCGAGCAGGTCGCGCTGCCACAGCGCGTCGAGCAGGCCGGCGCAGAACGTGTCGCCCGCCGCGATCGTGTCGGCGACGACGACGGGCACCGCCGCGACGTCGACCTCCTGCGCGGCGGTCACCCAGGTGGCGCCCTCCGGTCCCCGCGTGACGACCACCGCCGCGGGTCCGAGCGCGAGCAGCCGCTTCGCACCGGCGATCGGGTCGGCCTCGCCGTACAGCACGGTCAGGTCCTCGTCGGAGGCCTTGACCAGGTCACTCAGCCCGGCGACCCGCTCGACCTGGGCCACCAGCTCGGGGCCGGTGCCGGTGATCGCGGGCCGCGCGTTGACGTCGTAGCTGATCGTCGTGGTCTCCCGCAGCCGCTCCAGCAGCACCACCACGTCGGCGGCACCCGGCTCCAGCACGGCACCCAGGGAGCAGGTGTGCACCACCAGCGGCGGCGGGACGTCCGGGAGCGGGTTCAGCCGCCAGGTCAGGTCGAACTCGTACGTCGCGTGGCCGTCGGAGCCGAGCGTCGCCTGCGCCGTCGAGGTGCTCGCCACCGCGAACGGGTCGGTCGCCAGCTCCACCCGGTCGCGGGCCAGCCAGTCGGCCAGCACCCTGCCGCGCTCGTCGTCGCCCCAGCTGGTGGCGAAGCTCACCGCCCGGTCCAGCCGGGCCAGCGCGACCGCGACGTTGGCGGCGCTGCCGCCGGGGAACTCGGTCGTGCTGCCGTCGCCGCCGCGCACGATGTCGATGAGGGACTCCCCCACCACGAGCACGGTGTCCGACATGAGCCATGCCTACCGCATCCGCGGCGCCCCGCGCGAGGACCTGCCCGGGCATAGGCTCCCGACATGCGGATCGACCCTCCCGACCCGGCCGCCGACGAGCCGCCCTTCGAGCAGCTGCGCTCCCAGGTGGCGCGCCGCGCGGCCTCCGGCGACCTCCCCGCGGGCGCCAGGCTGCCGACGGTGCGGGCGCTCGCCGTCGAGCTCGGCCTCGCCGCCAACACCGTGGCCCGCGCCTACCGCGAGCTCGAGGCTGACGGTGTCGTGGTCACCGAGGGCCGGCGCGGGACCTTCGTCGCGGCCACCGAGGCCGCCTCGTCCGGGGCTGCCCGCGACGCGGCCGCCGACTACGTCGCCGCCGTACGCCGGCTGGGACTGGGCCGCGCCGAGGCCACCCGGCTGGTCGAGCAGGCCTGGCAGCACTGACCGCGCCGTCCCCCGCGGAGACGACGACGGCCCGCCACCCATGAGGTGGCGGGCCGTCGTACGGCGTGGCGGTCAGGAGTCCTTGGACTCGTCCTCGGACGCCCCGTCCTGCTCCTCGGCCGACTGCTCCTCGGCGGAGTCTGCGGAGTCCGACGTGTCGCTCGAGCTGTCGTCGGAGGAGTCGTTCGACTCGTCCTCGTCCTCGACCTCGTCGGCCGGGGCCGGCGCGGCGGCCGCGGCGGGCGCGGCCTTCTTCTTCGACGACGACGGCTTCGGGGTGTACGCCTCGGTGACCAGCTCGATCACGGCCATCGGCGCGTTGTCGCCCTTGCGGGGCGCGATCTTGGTGATCCGGGTGTAGCCACCGGGACGCTCGGCGAAGGTCGGCGCGATCTCGGTGAAGAGCGCGTGCACGACCGACTTGTCGCGGACGGTCTTGAGCACCTCGCGACGGTTGTGGAGGTCGCCCCTCTTGGCCTTGGTGATCAGCTTCTCGGCCAGCGGCCGCAGGGTGCGCGCCCGCGACTCGGTGGTGGTGATCCGGCCGTGCTCGAACAGCTGGGTGGCCAGGTTCGACAGGATCAGGCGCTGGTGGGCGGGGCTGCCGCCGAGGCGGGGACCCTTCTTGGGGGTGGGCATCGGTTCTCTCGATTCTCCCCGGCCGTGTCAGGTACCGGAGTAGATGGTGCTGGGAGTGGTCGTCGTGCTGGTGACGGGACCGGGCCTGCCAGTGGCAGGCCCGGTCACCCGATCAGTACTGCTCGTCCTCGACGAACGCGTCGTCGTCGTCGTCCGCGCTGAAGGCGGCGAGGGCGGCGTGCGGGTCGAAGCCGGGCGCGCTGTCCTTGAGCGAGAGGCCCATCTCGTGGAGCTTGGCCTTGACCTCGTCGATGGACTTCGCACCGAAGTTGCGGATGTCGAGCAGGTCCTGCTCCGAGCGCGAGATGAGCTCACCGACGGTGTGGATGCCCTCGCGCTTGAGGCAGTTGTAGGACCGGACCGTGAGGTTGAGGTCCTCGACCGGAAGGGCCAGGTCGGCGGCGAGCTGCTCGTCGACGGGCGACGGGCCGATGTCGATGCCCTCGGCCTCGACGTTGAGCTCACGCGCCAGGCCGAACAGCTCGACCAGGGTCTTGCCGGCCGACGCGATCGCGTCGCGGGGACGGATCGAGGGCTTGGTCTCGACGTCGATGACCAGCTTGTCGAAGTCGGTCCGCTGCTCGACTCGGGTGGCCTCGACCTTGTAGGTCACCTTCAGCACCGGGCTGTAGATGGAGTCGACGGGCATCCGGCCGATCTCGTTGTCGGCACCCTTGTTCTGGACCGCGGAGACGTAGCCGCGGCCACGCTCGACGACCAGCTCCATCTCCAGCTTGCCCTTGTCGGACAGGGTGGCGATCTTGAGGTCGGGGTTGTGGACCTCCACACCCGCGGGCGGGTTGATGTCGGCGGCGGTGACGTCACCGGCGCCCGACTTGCGGAGGTACATGGTGACGGGCTCGTCGTGCTCGGAGGAGACGACCAGACCCTTCAGGTTGAGGATCACCTCGGTGACGTCCTGCTTGACGCCCTCGATGGTGGAGAACTCGTGGAGCACGCCGTCCACCTTGATGCTCGTGACCGAGGCACCGGGGATCGAGGACAGCAGGGTACGGCGCAGCGAGTTGCCGAGCGTGTAGCCGAAGCCGGGCTCGAGCGGCTCGATGACGAACCGTGAACGGAACTCGTCGACGCTCTCTTCCGACAGGGTGGGGCGCTGTGCGATGAGCACTGGTTCTTTCCTTTCCGGGCACGACCGCTATTTGACGTCGCCCAGATCTGCGAGGTGTGGCGGAGGGTGTTACTTCTTCGAGTAGAACTCGACGATGAGCTGCTCCTGGACCGGGAGGTCGATCTGAGCCCGGACCGGGCGCTGGTGGACGAGGATGCGCATCCGGCTGGGGATCGCCTCCAGCCAGGCGGGGACGACGCGCTCGCCGTGGGTCTCTCGGGCCACGATGAACGGGGTCATCTCCAGGGACTTCTCCCGCACGTCGATGATGTCGTGCTCGGAGACCTGGAACGACGGGATGTCGACCTTGTGGCCGTTGACCGTGAAGTGGCCGTGCACGACCAGCTGCCGGGCGTGGCGGCGGGTGCGGGCGAAGCCGGCGCGGTAGACGACGTTGTCGAGACGGCACTCGAGGAGCTGCAGCAGGTTGTCACCGGTCTTGCCCTGGCGACGGCTGGCCTCCTTGTAGTAGCGGAGGAACTGCTTCTCCAGCACGCCGTAGGTGTAGCGGGCCTTCTGCTTCTCCCGCAGCTGGAGGAGGTACTCGCTCTCCTTGATGCGGCCGCGGCCGTGCTGGCCGGGTGCGTACGGACGCTTCTCGAAGGCGGCGTCGCCGCCGACGAGGTCGACACCGAGACGGCGCGACTTCTTGGTCATGGGGCCGGTGTAACGGGCCATAAGTCAACGACTCCTTGGGGCTGTGCTGATCTCGGGCGGCGGGTCAGACGCGCCGGCGCTTGGGCGGGCGGCATCCGTTGTGGGGCGTGGGGGTGACGTCCTGGATGGTGCCGACCTCGAGGCCGATCGCACCCAGCGAACGGATCGCCGTCTCGCGGCCCGAGCCCGGGCCCTTCACGAAGACGTCGATCTTCTTCATCCCGTGCTCCTGTGCCCGGCGACCAGCGGCCTCGGCGGCCATCTGCGCGGCGAACGGGGTGGACTTCCGGGAGCCCTTGAAGCCGACGGTGCCGGCAGAGGCCCACGAGATCACCGCACCGGTCGGGTCGGTGATCGTGACGATGGTGTTGTTGAACGTGCTCTTGATGTGAGCCTCGCCCTGGGCGACGTTCTTCTTCTCCTTGCGACGCACCTTCGCGGTGCGGCTCTTGGGAGGCATTCGTTATCTCCTGAACTAGCTGGAAGCTGTGATCTGGGAAGAGGTCAGTGGGACGCCGTGAGGCGTGCGCTCACTTGGCCTTCTTCTTGCCGGCGACGGTCCGCTTGGGACCCTTGCGGGTGCGGGCGTTGGTCTTGGTGCGCTGACCGCGGACCGGGAGACCCTGGCGGTGGCGACGGCCCTGGTAGCTGCCGATCTCGATCTTGCGGCGGATGTCTGCCTGCACCTCGCGGCGCAGGTCACCCTCGATCTTGAGGTCGGCGCCGTCGATGGCGTCACGGAGCTTGACCAGCTCTTCGTCGCCCAGCTGGTGGACGCGGAGGTCGGGGCTGACGCCGGTGACCTCCAGCAGCTGCTGGGCGCGGGTACGGCCGATGCCGTAGATGTAGGTGAGAGCGACCTCGATGCGCTTGTCGCGCGGAAGGTCGACCCCGACGAGGCGTGCCATGAATGGCCCTTTCGGTTCACGGTGGTGTGGTCGTGACGCATCCCCGGTGTTCGGGTCGGGGCTCCGGCCATCCGTTCCGGAGGTGGTTCAGCCGGGCGGGCCCGGCCTAGCGATCACGCAGATGGGGTGTTCAGTTGTGGTTCAGCTTCAGACACGTGCGACCCCGCTTCGCGGGCTCGCTCAGCCTTGACGCTGCTTGTGACGCGGGTTGTCGCAGATCACCATGACGCGACCGTGGCGACGGATCACCTGGCACTTGTCACAGATCTTCTTGACGCTGGGAGCGACCTTCATCGATCGGACCCTTCCTGCTCGTGGGCGGCTGCTGCTGGGTTCTTGCTGGTTCCCTCGGCTGAGGCCGCCACCTCGCGGTGTCCGGTCCGGTGTCGGACCGCTGCGGCCTCTGCCTCGTTCACTTGTAGCGGTAGACGATGCGACCCCGCGTCAGGTCGTACGGCGAGAGCTCCACCACGACCCGGTCCTCGGGGAGGATCCGGATGTAGTGCTGGCGCATCTTGCCGCTGATGTGAGCGAGCACCTTGTGCCCGTTGCTCAGCTCGACGCGGAACATGGCGTTGGGGAGGGCTTCCACGACGGTGCCCTCGATCTCGATGACGCCTTCCTTCTTCGGCATGTCCTCCACAATCTCTGTCGGTGCATCTGTCTACCGTCGACCCGCGAACCTCCGGCGCCGGGTGGCGCAGGTGGACCTCGTGCAGCCGGTCCCGGGACCTCGATCCCCCGGGCGCACGCGAGGATCCCTGGGATCAGGTGATCGACGTGTGGTCCGGGCAGCCGCAAGGCACCACGGGACGCGACCCACGTTGGGCCGACATGCCAGTGTAGGCGGTAACGCGAGCGAAACCCTAATTCGGCTGGTGGCCCCTCAGCAGGCGCAGCGTCTCCTCGCGCGCCGGGGCCGCATCGGGAGCGGTGCCCGTGTGGGCGCCCGCGACGGGGTGGACCATCACCTCGTCGACGCCGTGCTGGGCGGCGAGCTCGGCGACCCGCTCCCGGGCCCCGGCAGCGTCGTCGATCACCCAGCGACCCCGCATCGCCTCGACCAGCTCGCGGTGGGGCCCCGGCAGCTCGGCCTTCTCGGCCTCCTCGACCAGCTGTTGCGGGTGCAGCGGCTGGCCGGTGCGCAGCGCCAGCATCGACAGCAGCTGCGGCAGCGCGAGCCGCTCGGCCTGCTCCCGCGTCGCGGCCGCGACCACGTTGAGGGTGAGGAACGTACGGGGCTCCGCCAGCCCCGGCGAGGGCCGGAACTGCGAGCGGTAGAGCTCCAGCGCCTGGGCGGTCCCCGACCCGGAGAAGTGGTGGGCGAACACGTAGGGCAGGCCCTTCTCGGCCGCGAGCCTCGCCGAGAAGTCGGAGGAGCCGAGCAGCCACACGTCGGCCACACCGGTGGCCCTCGGGGTCGCCCGCAGCGGGTGCCGGCGACCGGCGACCGCGACCGCCGCCCCGTCGGTGTCCATCATCGCCAGGACGTCGTCGACGTACTGCGGGAAGTGCTCGACGGCCTCGTCGCTCACCCCACCTGCACCATGGCGCAGCGCCCAGCTCGTGACCGGGTCGGTGCCGGGCGCCCGGCCGATGCCGAGGTCGATCCGGTCCGGGTGGGCCGCCTCGAGCAGCGCGAACTGCTCCGCCACGACCAGCGGCGCGTGGTTGGGCAGCATCACTCCCCCGGACCCGACCCGGATCCGGCGAGTGGCGCCGGCGACCATCGCGATCAGCACCGGCGGGTTGGTGGCCGCGACCGCCGGCATGTTGTGGTGCTCGGCGAGCCAGTAGCGGCGGAACCCGAGATCGTCGGCGGTCCGGGCCAGCGACACCGTCGCGGCGAGCGCGTCGCCCGACGTCTGGTCGCTGCGCACCGGCACCAGGTCGAGGACGGAGAGCGCGGGGCCGGCGTCGGAGGTGGTCATCGCCTCCCCCAACGCCGCCCCGCCCGTCCGGATTCCCGGGACGTCAGGCGTTCGCCTGCTCCTCGTTCTTCGTCTTGCGCAGGCTGGCCACGGCCGTGATCGCCAGGGTCACCAGGATGACGCCGAGGCTCATCAGCGTCGGCACCTCGAAGTCGATGACGTGGCCCTCGTGCAGGGCGTGGATGATCAGCTTCACGCCGATCCAGGCCAGGATGAACGCCAGGCCGAGCGAGAGGTAGACCAGTCGCTTCAGCAGGCCGCCCAGCAGGAAGTAGAGCTGGCGCAGTCCCATCAGCGCGAACACGTTGGCCGTGAACACCAGGTACGGCTCCTGGGTGATGCCGAAGATCGCCGGGATCGAGTCGAGGGCGAACATGATGTCGGTGAAGCCCAGCGCGATGATCACGATCAGCATCGGCGAGACCACGCGGGTCCCGTTGTCCTGCCACCACAGCTTCAGGCCGCGGTACTCGTCGCTCACGTTGAGGTGGCTCTGCGCGAACTTGATGACCCGGCTGTCCTCCGGGTGCTCGTCCTCGTGGGAGCGGTAGCTCCGCACCAGCTGGACGGCCGTGTAGATGAGGAACGCGCCGAAGATGTAGAAGACCCAGGAGAACCGGTCGATCAGCTGGTAGCCGACGGCGATGAAGATGCCGCGGAACACCAGCGCCAGGATGATGCCGATCATCAGCGCTTCCTGCTGGTACTTCCGGGGGACCTTGAGCGCGGCCATCAGGACGATGAAGACGAACAGGTTGTCGACCGAGAGGCTGTACTCGACCAGCCAGCCCGTGTAGAACTCGATCCCGAAGTCGTGGCCGTGGTAGATCCACACCCAGGCTCCGAAGGCGACAGCGGCGCCGACGTACACGGAGAGCGCGGTGGCGCACTCCTTCAGGGACGGCTCGTGCGGGTTGCGGGCGATGATGATGACGTCGAAGAGCAGGACGCCGATGGTGACGGCGAGGGTGATGCCCCACTCGAGGGTGCTGACCTCCACAGGTCCTCCGATGCTGTCGCTGGATGGCTGACTACGTCGGAGGTCTCTTCCGCCGCCTGGCGCGGCCCACGGCCCCGGACCGCCCGGGGTACGGGCGATCGTGATGACGAGACCGAGACATTAGGGAGTACTCCCCTCCTGGCGGCTTCATCCTCGCACAGCGGGCTCACCGACCCCCGAACGGGACTCCGAGCTCCTGGAGGCGCTGCTCGCCGCCGTCGAGGGCCGTGAGCACCC
>CAVRSW010000012.1:0-47718 GCA_963723945.1 uncultured Actinomycetota bacterium | reverse complement strand
CACACCTCCTCGACGGCCGGGTCGTCGAGGTAGGGCTGCAGCGGCCCGAACCCGGAGACCCTGGCGACCAGCTCACCCACCACCGAGTCGACGTCGGCGACCGGCAGCACCGAGCCGGTCAGGGAGCGCTGGTCGTGGTCGCGTACGACCCCTTCGGCGATCCGCCGCACCAGCGGCGCGTCGCGTTGCGGGTCGACCCCCTCGCGGCGGACCCGGTCGCGCACACGCTCATCGAGCGTCTCGACGAGCTCTGCGTGAGCGTCGGTCACCGACATGGGTCCCCCGTCCCGAGAGAGGTACCTTGAACTTAGGCGTCTTTACCCGCGGGATCGAGAGCCCCAACACAATCTGTGGAGAACAGTGGTGGGGTCTTCGGGGTTTGAGGGGCACCTGCCCCCGTACGACGACGCCGGTCTTGGGGTGCCCAAAGTCCGTCCGGGAATGCCCAAATGGGCAATGGACAACCCCCACCGCGAGTGACACGTTTGAGCAATGAGACGGGGATCCGCGGGGTACAGGGGAAAGTGGCGGCGCGGCATCGCGCTGCTCGGCGTCAGCGCGGTGGCCCTCTGGGCTCCGACGATGGGAATCGCGCCAGTTCAGGCGGCACCCTCACCGGCAGCCAGCTACGAACGCGCGGACACCCTCGGTCGCGACCAGTTCAACCGGACCGGGACCTCGCTGGGGACCGCGCCTGTCGGCGGTGCGTGGGCGACCGCATCGCCCACGGGTCTGTTCCAGCTCCAGGGCGGGGCAGCCATCTGGAGCGGCTTCAGGCGGGGCCAGACCACGCATGCCTGGCTGCCCGAAGTGGCAGCGCTGGACCAGCAAGTGGTCGCCTCGTTCGCCTTCGGGCTGATCTCGCGTACTCACTACGGCATGTCTCACCGCACCGTGGTGCGGCGCCAGGCCAACGGCGACGGGTACCGGACCTCGGCCTCCGTTCTCAGCAGCGGTCGGGTCGACCTCGCCCTGACCCGCGTGCGCAGTGGTGTCGTCACGCCTCTCGCAGCGGTCGCACGGGCCGCGCGGCTGCGCTCCAACAATGTGCTCAACGTGCAGACGCGCGTGGTCGGCACCAGCCCGGTGCACGTGGTGGCTCGCGCGTGGGTCGAGGGAACACCTGCTCCGGCATGGCAGATCGCCTACGCCGACTCGAGCGCGAACGCCATCAGCTCGCCCGGGGCGGTCGGCATCAACGCGAACATGGGCACCACGGGATCGGGTCGGACGGTCAGGTTGACTCGCATCGTCAGTCAAGAGCTGCTCCCGTAGGACAGCCCAGCCACGCCGGCCGCCCGGACGCGCGTGACCGCGGTCAGTCGCGCGTGACGGGCACCGGGACCAGGCGTCCCGACCCCATCAGGCCCTCCTTGCGGGCGACGAGGGACGCCAGCCCGATGGTCGCCACGGCGGCCAGCACGTTGACACCGGTGACCGTGATGCTCTTGACCAGCACGAACGTCTCCAGCGACTGCGACTGCAGCAGCCACAGCGTCATGGTCGCCTTCGCGAGCCCGAGCACCGCCCACAGCAGCGTCAGGTGCCGGAACAGACGCCGCACCCGCGGACGTGCCGCCAGCTCGTGGTCCATGGGGTAGAAGTCGCCGGCGAGCCGCGCCACCATCGGGCGGGTGCTCGCGAGCGAGAGCAGGAACAGCGCGGCCACGACCCCGTCACTGATGATCGGCTGGAGGAAGTAAAGCCAGGTGCTGTCGGCCATGACCGACAGCGCGGTGCGGCCGGTCAGGAGCAGCGCCGCGAGGATCAGCAGTCCCGAGGCACGTCGCCGGGTCAGTGCGCGCCACGCGATGGCGCCGTACGACCACACCAGGGCGGCGGCGATCGCGGTCCACACACCGGCGAGCACGAACACCCCGTAGAAGAGCACCGCGGGGACGATCACCGCGATCAACAGGCTCAGTGAGACGCGCTTGACCACCGCCAGCAGGCTCGGGCGGTGCGGCGTCCCGGCGGGAGGATCGGGTGGTGCGGGTGAGACGTTGGTCAGGGGGTGGGGGAAAGCCAAGAGCTCGGTCCTGCCGGCGTTCGGACAGCCGGGCGTGAGAGGTGGATCGCCGCGAAATGACGACGTGAACTCGTCGTCTACGGGTTCCTCGGCTCGTCCAGTGTACGCGGCTCGACCGCGCAGCGCCGGGCCCCGAGGATGCTGATGGCACGGCCGGGCTCCGCGAAGGCCCGGCGTGCGGGTTGTGCCACGCCGTCAACCGATCGTCTTGCCCACCGTCAGCAGGACAGCGCTGTCCTCGACCGCCTCGAGGGCGTGCCGGGACTGCGGCACGGTCATCAGGTCGCCGGGGGAACCGTTCCACCGGATCTCACCGGCGACGAGGGTCACGCGACCGTGGAGCACCTGGACGGTCGCCTCACCCGGGTTCTCGTGCTCGTGGAGGCTGGAGCCTGCGCGCAGGGCGATCAGGGTCTGACGCAGGACGTGCTCGTGACCGCCGTAGATCGTGTGTGCGCTGCGGCCGCTCGCGGCGGCACGGGCGGTCTCCAGGTGATGCCGGACCAGTGCGGTCAGGGACTCCTTCTGCATGACACTCACTCTCGTTGGTCGTTGTCGGCTGGTGCGTCTTCGTCGAGCAGGAACGTCGGGGACTCTGCGTGTGCCTGGTCGACGAGCCTCCACCCGGCCGCCCCCAGCGTCACCACGGAGACCGGAAAGATCCCCAGGTCCTCGCGCTCGACGTGCTCACCGAGATCGTGGAAGAGCCGCAGGACCTCGGCGGCGTAGTCCTCCGAGCCGGCGTCGAGGCCGGCGACCACCTCGTCGAACTGGCGGTGCTCGGCCTCCAGCTCACTGAGCTCGTCGAGGAACTCGCCCTTGTCGCGCAGCGCGCTGAAGATGCCGGCCTCCTCCCGACGGACGTGCCGTGCGAGGTGGCCCGCGAGGCGGGTGAGCCTCGCCGTCGCCAGTGTCGTGTCGCCACTGGTCAACGCCTGCCGGACGTGCCGTGCCTCGTCCATCAACGCTGCGTGCTCGTCCATCAGCTCCCCGACCGGCTGGACCTCGCGGCATCCGCAGTACTCACACACCTCAGCCCACCCGGTCCCAACCGCGACGCGGTCGATGGCTGCCGAGCGCGGCGTCGTCGCGGCTGCGATAGACGATGTACGGGCGGGTGAGGTAGCCCAGCGGTGCACTGAACACGTGCACGAGCCGCGTGAACGGCCAGAGTGCGAAGAGACCGAAGGCGACCAATGCGTGGAGCTGGAAGCCGACCGGGGCGTCCGCCATCAGCGCGGGCCGTGGCTGGAAGGCCAGGAACGAGCGGTACCAGACAGACACGCCCTCGCGGTAGTCGTAGTGGCCACCGACGGAGAGGATCGAGCCGGCGATGGTGTTCCACATGCCGAGCACGATGACCGCCCCGAGGAACGCGTACATCACCTTGTCCATCACCGTGGTCGCCGAGAACACCGGTCCGACCGTGCGCCGGCGGTAGATGAGGATGGCCATCCCGCCCAGCGCCATCACGCCGGCGATCAACCCGCCCACGACGGCGACGACGTGGTAGGTCTCGGTGCTCACCCCGAGCGCGTCGGTCCACGACTCCGGGACGAGCAGCCCGATCACGTGTCCACCGACGACGCCGAGCATCCCGAAGTGGAACAGCGGGCTCCCGACCCGCAGCAGACGGTCCTCGTAGAGCTGGGAGGAGCGGGTGGTCCAGCCGAACTTGTCGTAGCGGTACCGCCAGAAGTGGCCGACGACGAACGTCGTCAGGCACAGGTACGGGACGATCACCCAGAGGAAGACGTCCATCAGCCGGCCCCCCGACTCGTCGCGGTCGGGAACGACGGCATCGGCAGGGGCGTGGGTCCGCCCGGTGGGGCAGGACCCGGGTCGAAGGCCGGGGTCGCGTACGGCGTGAGGCCGACCTCCTCCTCGGGGGGTCCTTCGGCAGCGAGCCGGCGGATCGCCTGCCACTCGTCGCCCCGCAATGGCGGCAGGGTCGCGGTCACGGCCTCGACGGCCCCGGCCCAGCGCGAGCCGGACTCGGCGAGCGCGAGCCGGAGCAGCTCGAGCCCGGCCCGGTGGTCGAGCACCAGCTGGCGCCCGCGCTCGCGGTCGATCGTGGCGGCGTACTCGAGGACGACGCACAGGTGGTCGGGCAGCTCGCTGGGGGTCAGCTCGAACCCGGAGGCGAGATAGGTCTGCTTGAACCGGAGCAGCGCCATCCCCCGCTTGCGGGTGTCGCCGTGGGCGAAGTAGGTCAGGAAGAGGGTGTGTCGCCGACGGTTGTCGAAGGTGTCGACGTAGTCCTCCTCCAGCTCGGTCAGCGGCGCCTCCTCCAGCTGTGCGACGCATGCTCGCAACGGCGCGCCCACGTGCTCGGGGAGCTCGAGGGAGGCCCGCCGGATCAGCTCGAGCCGGCCCCGCAGCTCCTCGTCGGGGTAGCCCAGGAGCAGCGAGGCCGCCTGCCAGGCCACCGTGAGCTGGGCGTCGGTGAGCCCGGCCGCGCTGCGCCCGGACGCCACCCGGCTCATCGTGCTTCCTCGTCGTCGGGCCGCGGCGGGAACAGCCCGCTCGGGCGGCCCTTCCCGTCCCAGTTGAGGAGGTTCACCCGGGAGGCCTTGTCGTCCGGCGCGGCCAGCGAGTCCGCCGTCTGCCGGTCCTGCAGCATCTGGAAGTTCTCGACCGCGAGCGGCGTGAGGCCACCGGACCCTTCACCGAAGATCTCCGGGTTTCCCCCGCCGTAATCGGACACCGAGCACTCGGTCGCCAGCTCCTCCAGCGAGTGCGCCTGCTCGGCGTGCGCCGGCGGGATGACGTAGCGCTCGTCGTACTTCGCGATGGCGAGGAGGCGGTACATGTCGTACATCTCCTCCTCCGTCATCCCGACAGCAGCCGGGATCGAGGCGTCCGGTGCGCGACCCAGGTTGATGTCGCGCATGTAGGAGCGCATCGCTGCCAGCTTCCTGAGCACCCGGTCGACCGGCTCGACGTCGCCGGCGGTGAAGAGCTCGGCGAGGTACTCGACGGGGATCCGGAGCGCGTCGATGGCGGCGAACAGGTTGCCCCTGTCCTCGGCGTCGTGGCCGGTGTCCTTGACGACGTCGACGACCGGCGACAGCGGTGGGATGTACCAGACCATCGGCATCGTCCGGTACTCGGGGTGGAGCGGCAACGCGACCTGGAACCGGTTGATCAGGGCATGGATGGGCGATCGCTGGGCGGCCTGGACCCAGTCGCGCGAGATCCCGGCCCGCTCCGCCTCGCGCTGGACCTCGGGGTCGTGGGGGTCCAGGAACACCTCGCGCTGAGCCTCGTAGAGACCGTGCTCGTCCGGGGTGGACGCGGCCGCCAGGACCTTGTCGGCGTCGTACAGCACCAGCCCGATGTAGCGCAGCCGGCCGACGCAGGTCTCGGCGCAGACCGTCGGCAGTCCGACCTCGATCCTCGGGAAGCAGAACGTGCACTTCTCGGCCTTGCCGGTGCGGTGGTTGAAGTAGACCTTCTTGTACGGGCAGCCCGAGATGCACATCCGCCAGCCGCGGCACCTCTCCTGGTCGACCAGGACGATGCCGTCCTCGGAACGCTTGTAGATCGCTCCGCTCGGGCAGGACGCGGCGCACGACGGGTTGAGGCAGTGCTCGCAGATCCGGGGCAGGTAGAACATGAAGGTCTGCTCGAACTCGAACTTCACCTTGTCCCCGATCTTCTTCAGCATCGGGTCGTGCTGCAGCGTGGCCGCGGAGCCACCGAGGTTGTCGTCCCAGTTGGAGGACCAGGTGATCTTCATGTCCTTGCCGGTCAGCAGCGACTTCGGACGCGCGACCGGCGTGTGCTCCTGCGCCGGCGCGTCGGTCAGCGTGGCGTAGTCGTAGGTCCACGGCTCGTAGTAGTCCTGGATCGACGGCATCTTCGGGTTGGAGAAGATGGTGAGCAGCTTGCGGAACCGTCCACCGCCCTTCAGCGCCAGCCGGCCGCGCCTGTTGAGCGTCCAGCCGCCCTTCCACTCCTCCTGGTCCTCGTAGCGCCGCGGGTAGCCCTGGCCGGGCCGGGTCTCGACGTTGTTGAACCAGACGTACTCCGTTCCGGTGCGGTTGGTCCACGCCTGCTTGCAGGTGACCGAGCAGGTGTGGCAGCCGATGCACTTGTCGAGGTTCATCACCATCGCCATCTGGGCCATGACCTTCATCAGTACGTCACCTCCTGGTTGCGCTTGCGGATGACGGTGACCTCGTCGCGCTGGTTGCCGGTGGGCCCGAGGTAGTTGAAGGCGAAGGAGAGCTGGGCGTAGCCGCCGATGACGTGGCTGGGCTTGACCAGGATCCTGGTCAGCGAGTTGTGGATCCCGCCCCGCTTCCCCGAGGTCTCCGCGAGGGGGACGTCGATGAGCCGGTCCTGTGCGTGGTGCATGTAGACGGTCCCCTCGGGCATCCGGTGGGAGACGATCGCGCGGGCCACGACCACGCCGTTGCGGTTGACCGCCTCGATCCAGTCGTTGTCCTCGACGCCCACCTTGGCGGCGTCCTGGTCGCTCATCCAGATCGTCTGCCCGCCGCGGGAGAGCGAGAGCATGAACAGGTTGTCCTGGTACTCGGAGTGGATGGACCACTTGTTGTGCGGGGTGAGGTAGCGGACGGTCACCCCGAGCTCGCCGACGTCCCCGATCTCGGGCTCGGCGAACATCGCCCCCATGTTGAGCGGCGGCCGGTAGACCGGAAGTCCCTCGCCGAGCTCGGTCATCCAGTCGTGGTCGAGGTAGAAGTGCTGGCGCCCGGTCAGGGTGTGCCACGGCTTGAGCCGTTCGACGTTGATCGTGAACGGCGAGTACCGGCGGCCGCCGGTCTCCGATCCGGACCACTCCGGGGAGGTGATCACCGGCACCGGCGCGGCGACCGTGTCGGCGAAGGTGATCTGCTTGCCCTCGTGCTCGGCCGCCAGGTCGTGCAGCAGGTGGCCGGTCCGCTTCTCGAGCGTCCTGAAGCCCTGGGTGGCGAGGTGCCCGTTGGTGGTGCCGGACAGCGCGAGGATCGCCTCGCAGGCGTCGATGTCGCGCACCAGCGACGGCCGACCGCCGGCGACACCACCGCGGACCGGGCCGTTCTTGTGCAGCAGGTGGTCGACGGCCGCGGTCACGTCGTAGGTGACGCCCTTGGTGGTCGTGCCGAGCTTCTCCAGCAACGGGCCGAGCGCCTGCATCTGCGCCCCCACCGCCGGGTAGTCGCGCTCGACCTCCACGATCTTGGGCATGGTCACGCCCGGGACCGGTTCGCACTCGCCGTGCTTCCAGTCACGGACGACGCCGTGCGGGTTCGCCATGGCGTCCGGGGTGTCGTGCAGCAGCGGGACGGCGACCACGTCTGTGCGGGTGTCCAGCCGACCGGCGGCGAGCTCGCTGAACTTCGTGGCGATCGTCTGCCAGGCGTCCCAGTCGGTGCGGGTCTGCCAGGGAGGCGCGATGGCCGGGTTGAACGAGTGGATGAACGGGTGCATGTCCGTGGTGTTGAGGTCGTGCTTCTCGTACCACGTGGCCGCGGGCAGCACGACGTCCGAGAAGATCGTGGTGCTGGTCTGGCGGAAGTCGAGCGTGAGCAGCAGGTCGAGCTTCCCCTCGGGTGCTTCCTCGTGCCACTCGACCTCGCGCGGCCGTTGGCCCTCCGACGCCTCACCCGCACGCAGCGAGCTGTCCGTACCGAGCAGGTGCTTGAGGAAGTACTCGTTGCCCTTGCCGGACGAGCCGAGCAGGTTGGCCCGCCAGATCGCGAGCACGCGGGGGAAGTTCTCCGGCGCGTCCGGGTCCTCAGCGGCGAAACGGAGGTCGCCCGATTTCAGCCGGTCCACGACGTGCTCGGCGACCGGCCGCCCGGCCGCGGCCGCCTCGTCGGCGAGGTCGAGCGGGTTGCGGTCGAAGGTCGGGTACGACGGCATCCACCCCATCCGCGCGCTCTTCGCGATCACGTCCGCCGTGCTCAGCCCGGCCAGCTTCCCGTCACCGGTCCGGGCCGAGACCGTGTCGGCGCCGAAGGTGTCGTAGCGGAACTGGTCGGTGTGGAGGTACCAGTACGCGGTGTGGATCATCTGCCTCGGCGGGCGCTTCCAGTCCAGGCCGAAGGCCAGCTGCGCCCACCCGGTGACCGGGCGGCACTTCTCCTGGCCGACGTAGTGGGCCCAACCGCCGCCGTTGACACCCTGGCAGCCGGTGAGCGTCGTCAGCCCGAGGAAGCCGCGGTAGATCGTGTCGGAGTGGAACCAGTGGTTGGTCCCGGCGCCCATGAGGATCATCGAGCGGCCCCTCGAGTCCTCGGCGTTCTGCGCGAACTCCCGTGCGACCCGGGCCGCCGCCGAGGCCGGGACGCCGGTGATTCCCTCCTGCCAGGCCGGGGTGTACGGCGCCGTCGCATCGTCGTACGACGTCGCGTAGCCGGTGAGGCCGTCCCGCCCGACGCCGTACTGCGCCAGCATCAGGTCGAACACGGTGGTGACGAGCCGGTCCCCGACGCGGCGGACCGGGACCTCACGGGTGAGGGAGCCCGGCGTGCCGTCGAGGTCGTCGAAGCGCGGGAGCTCGAGGGAGACGACCTGCGCACCCTGCTCGAGGAGGCTCAGCCGCGGATCGACCTCGCCGAGGTCGAGGTTCCAGCGGCCGACGCCCTCGTCACCGAAGCGGTGACCGAGCGCACCGTTGGGCACCACGAGGTTGCCGGTCCGGGCGTCGACCAGCACCGTCTTGAAGTGGGCGTTCTCCTCGGCCGCGTGCTCGGGCAGGTCCGCCGCGGTGAGGAACTTGCCGGCCCGGTAGGTCGGCTCGCCAGTGGCCGCTACCGGGACCTCGTCCAGCGCGACGAGGTAGGGCAGGTCGGTGTACCTCTTGGTGTAGTCGGTGAAGTAGGGCGTCTGCCGGTCGACGAAGTACTCCTGCAGGATCACGTGGCCCATCGACATCGCCAACGCACCGTCCGTGCCGGGCGCGATGGCCAGCCACTCGTCGGCGAACTTCACGTTGTCGGCATAGTCGGGCGCCACCACGACGACCTTCTGGCCGCGGTAGCGGGCCTCGGTCATCCAGTGGGCGTCGGGAGTGCGGGTGACGGGCACGTTCGAGCCCCACATGACCAGGTAGCCCGCGTCCCACCAGTCGCCCGACTCCGGCACGTCGGTCTGGTCGCCGAACACCTGGGGTGAGGCGACGGGGAGGTCGGCGTACCAGTCGTAGAACGACAGCATCGAGCCGCCGACCAGGGACGTGAACCGGGCGCCGGACGCGTGGGAGACCATCGACATCGCCGGGATCGGCGAGAAGCCGGCGACCCGGTCGGGTCCCCACCTCCGGATCGTGTGCACGTAGGCGGCGGCAACCATCTCGGTGGCCTCCTCCCAGCTCGCGCGGACCAGGCCACCCTTGCCGCGGGCGGACTTGTACGCCTTCGCGCGCTGCGGGTTGTCGACGATGTGCGCCCACGCCTCGACCGGGTCACCGTCGTGCTGGGACTTGGCCTCGCGGTACATCTGCAGGAGTACGCCGCGGACGTAGGGGTAGCGGACCCGGGTGGGCGAGTAGGTGTACCAGGAGAAGGCCGCGCCGCGCGGGCAGCCGCGCGGCTCGTACTCGGGGCTGTCCGGGCCGACCGACGGGTAGTCGGTCTGCTGGGTCTCCCAGGTGATGATCCCGTCCTTGACGTAGACCTTCCAGGAGCAGGAGCCCGTGCAGTTGACGCCGTGGGTGGAGCGGACCACCTTGTCGTGGCTCCAGCGGTCCCGGTAGAAGGAGTCGGCGCCGCGGCCGCCCTTCTGGGTGAGGGTGCGCAGGTCGTCCGAGACCGTGCCCCTGGTGAAGAACCTCCGACTGCGCACGAGGGCGTCGGTCAGGCCGCTGTCCATGCCGGTCTCGTTGGTCACGTGGTGGCCCCCTCCGCTGCCGCGGTTCGACGGACGACGGTGAGGGTCAGCACCAGGGTCAGCGCCGCGGTCACCGAGAGCAGGATCAGGCCGATGGCGTAGGAGTCGGTGCGGCCGTAGACGTAGCCCATGATCAGCGGCGGCACGAAGCCGCCGAGACCGCCGGCGGCGCCGACCAGGCCGGTGACGCCACCCACCCGGGCCGGGTCGGTCACCTGGGCGACGAGCGCGAAGGTGGCGCCGCTGCCACTGCCCAACGCGGCCGCCATGGCCAGGAAGGCCACGGTCCCGACGCCGTCGAGCGGCGGGGTACCTGCCGAGATCGCCGCGCAGACGGCGACCGCGCCGAACCCGGCGGACAGCACGGGGACCGGGCCGAACCTGTCCGAGAGCCAGCCCCCCACCGGCCGCATCAGCACGGCGACCACGACGAACCCGGCCATCCGGTTCGCCGCGTCGGCGGCGGTGAGCCCGTGGGCGGTCTTGAGATAGGCGGGCAGGTAGACGGAGAACGCGACGTACCCACCGAAGGCGACCGCGTACAGGATGCACGCCTGCCACGTGATCGACAGCCGGGCATTGGCGTTGAGCCTGGCCGCCAGGCTGGTCGTGGGGACGACGCGACCGGGCGCGTCCCGGAGGAAGAGCCAGGCGACCGCCGCGTAGATCGCCAGGACGGCCGCGGTGATCAGGAACGGCGCCTTCTCCCCCACGTCGGTGTAGAGCGTGACCGTGGTCAGCGCGCTGATCGCCGTACCCCCCATGCCGGCGCCGAAGATGCCGACCGCGAGGCCGCGCCGCGCCGGTGGGAACCACGCGTTGACGAACGGCACGCCGACCGCGAACGCCGTCCCGGCGATACCGAGGAAGAAGCCTCCCACCAGCAGCAGGGTGTAGGAGTCCAGTGCGACGAAGGCGATGAACAGGATCGGGAGGATGGTCACCGAGGAGATCAGCGGGAACATGACCCGGCCGCCGTAGCGGTCGGTGAGAGCGCCCACCAGGATCCTCCCGAGCGAGCCGACGATCACCGGGACCGCGACCAGGAGTGCGACGTCGGACTCGGTCAGGTCACCGAGCGTGCCCAGGTCCCGGAACATCGGGCCCAGCGGGCTGATCAGCGCCCAGGCCCAGAAGTTGACCGCGAACCCGATCGTGGCGAGCGCCAGCATCAGGGCTGGGGAACGTGTCCCCGACCGGTCCCGGGTCGACGCCACTGCTGCTCCAGCCATGTCGCTCCTCGCCCCTCACCTTGGCCATTGCGGTCACCGATGTCCATCGTCGCCGTCGAGGCAGCCGGTGGTAAGGGACTTTCGTCCCCCGGCTCGGTGACCGGGGTGACACGTCCCGGTCCGGTCTGGGGGATCGCCGCCGGGATCAGCCGCCCTGTGGCACGTCGGCGCAGCGCGGCCGCGGTGCGCGGTGGATCGCGGTCATCGGGTGACCACGATCCACCGCGCAGGCGAGCGGGTGTCAGCCCAGGAACGGCTGGACGAACGCGTAGCTGTTGGCGGTGTCGACGCGCCACGAGTAGTCGGCTCCGTGGCAGGTACCGCTGAAGCCGAACGAGACCACCGCGAGCACCTGGTTGGTGTTGTTGACGAACACCGGCCCGCCGGAGTCGCCGAAGCAGGTGCCGCCGCGGCCACCGACCGCGCTCGGGTTGTTGAGGGTGTGCAGGTTGCCACCCTTGGCGATGTTGCCGTTGACCTCGACGATCCGCGAGGTGGACTTGAAGCGCGACTCCACCTCCATCGGCTTCGGCTGGATCGACTGGATGCCGTAGCCGACGTTCTCCACCAGGGCGTTGTTGCGGCCGCCCTTGCCCTTGACGCTCGCCAGACGCTCGGCGGCGCCGAGCGGTGCCAGCTGGCCGTACGTCGCCATCGGAGACGGTTCGTCGAGCTCCACCACCCCGACGTCGAAGTTGACCGGGAACCCGGAGAAGTCGTCGTAGGACGGGTGCGGGATCGACGTGCCCGAGGTGTAGTCGGGGTTGTCGTCGAGCCACGCGCTGCGGGCGTCGTAGAGCGCCTCCTCGGTGGGGAAGTCCGCCCGAGCCGGCCACCCGGCGAGCACCTCGGTCTCCTCGAAGGTGACCCAGACGTCGGTGCCGCCGGTGAGGACCGGCTCCCCGTCGGGGTCGAGCACCTGCTCGCCCTCGGTCCCGACCCCGGACGTGCAGTGCCCGGCCGTCAGGAACGTGTCCTCGTCCAGCAGCGTCCCGCTGCAGCTGAACCACCCGGGCTCACCGGGCAGGAAGTAGATGATGAAGCCGACGTAGGGGTGCTCCCCCGCGTCCGGCTCCCCGTAGGTGATGGCGCCTGCCGGACTGGCCGCGGTGACGGCTGCGACCAGCAGGGCGACGAACGACAGTGCGAGCTTCCGCATCGGGACTCCTCTGGAAGGACGCCGGGCCCCCCACCGGCGGAGGTCCACACTGTAACCCCGCCGGACGCTGGGTGAGCCGACCGATTTTCGCCCTACCGCCGGACCCCGTCGTACGGCACTCTGGACTCGTCGGGTCTGAGGGGAGTGGGCGATGACGGTGACGGTCGAGCTCACGGTCAACGGCTCCGCAGACCCTGTGGGGCGCTACCTGACCTGGACTCCCTACCCCGCCCAGCTGCGGCTGGTCGCCCCGGACGACGCGTCCGGTCCGGTGGCCGTGCTGCTGCGCAACGCCAGCGGCAACGTCGGCCGACTGGTCTTCCGTGCCGGTCCGACCGAGGACGGCGAGCCGGAGGCGACGCTGCTGCTGCCGGTCGACGGGTCGCCGGTCGGCGTCCTGCTCTCCGGGGAGTTCATGGCCCCGAGCGTCGACGACGGCGACGCCGTGCTCGAGGCGGTGGTCGACGGCGAGGTCGTGGCGCAGGTCCCGTTCATGGTCCGGGTCCGCAAGGACGCCGAGACGCTGACCGACGCCGAGCGCGACCGGTTCGTCAGCGCCTTCGCCTCGCTCAACAACCGCGGCCTCGGCGTCTTCCGCGGCTTCCACGCGATGCACACCGAGGACACCAACGACGAGGCCCACGGGCTCGACGCGTTCCTGCCGTGGCACCGCGCGTACCTGCTGGACCTCGAGCGCGAGCTGCAGGTGATCGACCCGTCGGTCGCGCTGCCGTACTGGCGCTTCGACGCTCCCGCCCCGCGACTGTTCTCCCCCGACTTCGTCGGCGCCCCGGCCGGCGCGCCCTCGGCCCTCGGCGGACCGCCTCCGGTGCTGTCCGCGGCCAACCCGCTGCGGTCCTGGACGATCAACGGTGCGCCGTGGGTCGACCGGCACCCGCGGTTCGCGGACCCCCGGACCGGGCCGGCGTCACCCCAGGCCGGCCGGACCGTCCTCGACGAGCGCACCCTGCTGCTGTTCGCGGCCCAGGAGGACCTCGCGTACGCCTACGAGGACGACCCGGACCAGCGGCCCGGGTTCCGCGACATCCTCGAGGGCAACCCGCACGGCGCCGCCCACGTCAGCTTCGCCGGCTACATCCGCTCCCCCGGCACCGCCGCGGGCGACCCGCTCTTCTTCCTGCTCCACTGCAACGTCGACCGGATCTGGGCGCAGTGGCAGTGGCACGAGGGGCGCTTCGACGGCCAGGCGGTGGAGTCGTACTTCTACCGCGGCCGCTCCGGCGACGCCGTGCAGACCCGGGTCGGCCACAACCTGCACGACACGATGTGGCCGTGGAACGGCGTGACCGGCGGCGTCCGGCCGATCACCGCCCCTCGACAGCCGCTGCTCGCCTCGCGGGTCGTCGCCGGGCCGCCCACGACACCGACCGTCGGCGACCTCGTCGACTTCCAGGGCCACGCCGCCGGCCGCCCACCGTGCGGGTTCGACTACGACGACGTGCCGTTCGAGATGAGGCCGCAGCCATGAAGGCCAGTGACTACCGCCGGCAGTTCGACGCCGAGCTCCAGCGGTCGACGACGAAGAGCGCCGCCTCCGCGCAACGCGCCCAGCGCGACGAGCCGGTCGCCGACCTGCTCGCCGAACTGACCAACAGGAGGTACGGCGCCAAGCGGCGGATCGACGCCATCGTGCGGGCGGGCGCGAGGGCGGTGAAGCGGCCGCGCGTGATGAACACGATGATCCTGATCGTCGCCGACCCGACGGAGAACGTCGAGGTACGCCGGGCCGCGCTGTCGGTCATCGAGGCCAGCTCGTTCAAGACCGTCGAGTTCCGGCGCTACGCCTCCGACTACAAGGCAGCGCTCCGGGTGGCGGCGACCGACGCCGACGCCGACCTGCGGGCCGAGGCGCTCGACGTGCTGGCGCTCGGCAGGGACTCCTACGCCCAGCAGCTGCTCGTCGACGGCCTGCGCGACCCGGCAGAGGCCCTGGTGCCCCCGGTGCAGGCGGTGCGGATGCTGGGCTACGACGTGCACGCCGAGCACTACCCGCTGCTGCGCGAGATCGTCGAGACGTCGCGGCAGCAGCCGCTGCGTCGCGCGGCGCTGCGGCTGCTCGCCGCCGACAGCGGTTCCCGCGCGCTGATGCGGAGCATCGCCTCCGACAAGACCGAGGACAAGGCCGCGCGTGCCACCGCAGCGGTGGCGCTGCAGGCGCTGGCACCACGCGACTTCGACCGCGTCGCCCGCACCGTCGTGCTCGACGACGACGATGACGACGACGTCCGCGCGACCGTCATCAGCGCGATCACCCACGGCCCGACGGCTCCCGGCCGCGACGTCGAGCGCAAGGTCCGCGAGCTCGACGCCGCCCCCGGCGGCACCCGCCAGCTCAACCGCGCCGCCCGCGCGTTCACCACGTCGCGCACCACGCGGCGTACCCGCCCCTGATGGACGTCGAGGCGCTGGTCGCCGAGGTCCGGGCCGACCCGACCCGCCGCGACGAGCTGCTCCCGCTGCTCCACGAGGGCCATCCGGCCTACGACGGGCGGGGCGAGTCAGCGGCGCTGCGCACCCGCGGCTGGGTGATGGCGGCGTACGGGACGGTCGGTCTGCCACCCGCGGCCGTGCCGGCCGTGCTCGAGACGCTGCGCACCGGTCTCGACCCGTTCACGGTCGCCGCGGCCGCACGCGCCGCCCGCGGCGCCGTCACCCCGGACCCGGACCTGGCCAAGGCGCTAACCGAGGCACTGGTCGGGATGCGCGGCCGCGACGACAGCGTGTCGTTCGCGGGGATCCGGACGCGGTGGCCGGACCCGGAGTCGACCACCGCACTGACCGAGGTGCTGCGCACCCTGCGGGCGCTCGGGTCTTCCGCCCACCACGTGCACGGCGACCTGGTCGAGGGCCGCCGGCTGCACGCCGGGACGTGGAGCCCGGCGGTGCGGGCCGAGCTGGACGCCGCGATCGAGGCCACCACACGCCCCCCGCTGACGTTGACCGAGCTGGCGCCGTCGCCGTACCGCTCGCCGGTCCCCGCCGGCAGCCAGGACGTCGCGAGCGTCGTGCTCGAGGACCAGGCGGCGCGGCGGACGACCTTCGGACAGCTGTTCCGCGGCCGCCGCCACGTGGTCGCGTTCTTCTACACCCGCTGCGGCAACCCGGCGAAGTGCTCCGCGACCGTCACCCGGCTCGCCGAGCTCGCCGCCCGGATGCCCGACGCCCTCCCCGACGAGGAGGTCGGCGTGGTCGGCATCAGCTACGACCCCGGCTACGACACCCCCGAGCGGCTCGCCGCCTACGGCGCGGCCCGGGGACTGGCGTTCTCCGACACGGCGCGGCTGCTCCGCGCGCCCACCGGACACGCGGTGCTGCGCGAGCACTTCGACCTCACCGTCGGGTACGCCGGCAGCCTGGTCAACCAGCACGGCGTCGAGCTCTACCTGGTCGGCGCGGACGGCCGCACCACCCACGCCTTGACCCGCGTCACCTGGACCGTCGACGAGGTGCTCGACGTCCTCGCCGGCACCGCCTGAACCGGGGAGCTGGGCAGGGGCTCAGTCGGCCGCCGTCGCCTCGAAGATCAGGCCCGGCTCGACCCCGACGAGCAGGGCGAGCGCGAAGCCGATCATCGGCTCGGCGTCGAGGCGGGCCTTGGTCTCGGCGAGCGGCAGCGTGGCGCTGCGGTCCTCCGGATCGGCGACCGCGAGGGCGGCGGTCTGCGCCCCCGGGAGGTAGCAGCAGACCAGGACCGCGTCGGCACCTGCCTCGGGGCTGTGCAGGAGCGTCGCCAGGATCCAGCGCGCCGGCTGCCCACCGGCGTCCGGCGTCAGGTCGAACCGGTTGGAGTCGCCCCGGCGTACGGCGGTCCCGGTGCTGTGCGGGGCGAGGTCCGGGTAGGTCACCGCCGTCACCCGGATACGGTCAGCCGCGGTCAGGACGTTGCGCAGCAGGGGCACCTCGTCGAGGGCGCGCGCGTCGTCGATCGGGTTGTCGAAGAACCGGAACGGCCGGACGACCACCCCGTCGGCGAGCTGCTCGGGGTCACCGTTGGCCAGCGTGAGGTTGCGCAACCGCGGGAAGTTGCGCAGGACGTCCAGGGTCTCGACCCGGTTGCCGCCGAGGTGCAGGTCCTCCAGCCGGGTCAGGCCGGCGATCGGCGCGAGGTCGGCGATCTCGTTGTCGATGACGAACAACGACGTCAGGCCTCCGAGCGAGCCCACTGGTGTGAGGTCCTCGACCTGGTTGCCGTGGCAGCCCAGCGACTCCAGCCCCGGGAACTGCTCGATACCGGACAGCGACCCGACCCGGTTGAGGTTGATCGACAGCCGTCGCAGCGGGGCGTCCAGGATCGCGGGGAGCCGGGAGAGCCCGGTGAGGTCGCCCTGGCTCAGGTCCAGCTTCTCGATGAAGGTGGAGCCGCGCTCCACGACGGCAGGCGTCGCGTCCAGGATGGAGATGGTGAGGTGCTGGGCGACCTCGTCGCCGATCCGGTGGATGATCAGGCTCTCGTCGGCGATCAGGGTCGGGTCGTCGCGGCGGCTCCACCACTGGCCGAAGTTCGTCGAGCTGCGACGCTTCAGCAGCGGCAGCGCCGGCTCGCCGACCGCCTCGAACAGCTCGGGCTCGATCGTGCCGTCGGCCACCCGGCGGGCGTGGGCCATCAGGTCGTTGAGCAACGACGTGAACCGGGTGATCAGGTCGTTGAGCTCCGCGGCCGTCGGCAGCGCGCTGAAGAACAGCCCGGCGTCAGGTCCCCGCGCGAACCGCAGGTCGGCCAGGATCGACCAGTAGCGCTGCTTCTGCCGGAGGCAGTCCTCGAGGACGTCGCGCTTGTCGGCCAGCTCCTCCGGGGACGGGAACGGCAGCGCCAGCGCGTCATACGACAGCAGCTCGGCCTCGTAGGCGACGGCGTGGTCGTGCACCGCGGTGGCGAAGACGTCCATCTGCGCCCGGATCTTGTCGGCCTCCGCGCCCACGAACTGCAGCTGCGCCCCCTGCCCCCCGATCTGCATGGACGTGATCTCCACCTCGGTGTGCGAGGAGGCGTCGGACCTGGCCTGGTTGAACGACGCCTGGAACGAGCCGCCCACCGCGAGCCCGTTGTACTCGGCGTGCAGGCTGGCCGCGATGGAGCTCTGGTGCTTCATGTTCGACGACGTCACCCGCACCAGCACGTAGAGCTCGCCCCCGGTCCGCAGCGCCTGCACGAACCGGGTGCCGAACGCCCGGTGGAAGCCCTCCTGGTCGCCCGCGTCGATCAGCCGCTGCGCCGCCTCGGTGGGCGTGAAGTCGCGACCGGACCGGAGCGCGTTCTTCACCGTGGCGCTGGCGAGGATGTACGTCGACTTGGTGTCCAGCGAGCTCGACTCGGCGAAGTCGAAGCGCGCGCCCCCGCTGAAGAGGCCGTAGCGGGCGTCGATGCCGACCCCGATGTTGAGCTCCTCCTCCAGCGACTGCTGCGAGGTGATCATGCGGAACTTGAACTCCGCGGTCTGGCCGTCGGCCAGGGCGTCCTCGCCCTCCGACGCGGCGTCCACCCCGGTGCCGATGCGCTCGAGCGTGCCCTCGGAGACGCCCTCCCCGATCACGTGCCCGGCGAACGGCGCCACGATCCGCTGCTGGCCTGCCATCCCTCGCCCCCAGCCTGTGCCGCCACTCGCGGTGCTCACCGGCGGCACGATCCTCTGCGCAGCGTACTGAGGAACGGCGGCGACGTCTCGGGTCGCGGGGCGACGGATCGGGGGGTCAGCCGACCAGCGCCCGCGCCGCGTCGAGGACCTGCTGCTCCGACACCAGGACCAGGTGGGCGGCGTCGCCCAGCGGGACGTAGCTGTCGGCGCTCGCCACCCGCGCGACCCGGCCCCGGAAGCCGTGGTCGACCAGCGCGGTGACCACGCCCTCGGAGACCCCTCCGGAGCGCCGGGTCTCGTCGACCACCAGCACCCGGCCGGTCGCCGAGGCCTCGTGCAGCAGGTCGTCGACCGGCAGCGGCGCGAGCCAGCGCAGGTCGAGCACCCGGGTGCCGACGGCCTCCGACTCCAGCCGCCGGGCCGCCCGCAGGCTCATGGGCAGCCCGTTGCCGAAGGTGACGATGGTCAGGTCGCTCCCTGCGCCGTACGTCCGGCCGCGACCGACCGGCACGTGGGCCCGCGACCAGTCCCCCGGTGCGTCGTACGCCGCCAGCCAGCCGCCGTCGCCCGGCTCGTGCAGGTCACGGGAGTGGTAGAGGGCGATCGGCTCCAGGAACACCGACACCGTCCCCTCGGCCTCGGCCGCAGCAGCGCACGTCCGGAGCATCGCGGCCGCGTCCTCGGGGCGCGACGGCGAGGCGACGACGAGTCCCGGGACGTCGCGCAGCACCCCGACCGCGTTGTCGTTGTGGAAGTGGCCGCCGAAGCCCTTCTGGTAGCCGTAGCCCGCCACCCGCACCACCATCGGGTTGCGGAACTGCCCGGCCGAGAAGAACCGCTGGCTGGCGGCCTCGCCGCGCAGCTGGTCCTCGGCGTTGTGGAGGTAGGCGAGGTACTGGATCTCGGGGATGGGCAGCAGCCCGCTGCTGCCCGCGCCGAGCGCCAGGCCCAGGATTGACTGCTCGTCCAGCAGCGTGTCGAAGACCCGGGCCCGCCCGAACCGCTTGGCCAGCCCGCGGGTGACGCCGTAGACACCGCCCTTGACGGCGACGTCCTCGCCGAAGACCAGCGCGCCGGGGTGGTGTACCAGGACGTCGGCGAGCGCGTGGTTGACCGATTGCGCGAGCGTGAGCGGCCCCTGGTCCTCCGGCAGCCGGTCGCCGAAGACCCGCCGTCGCACCTCGGGGTCCGGGCCGGTCGCGACGACCCGGGCGACAGCTTCCGGCGACGGTGGGGCGAGCGGTGCGGCGACCTCGGCAGCCGAGGCGAGCCGCGGCCGCTCCGCCACCTCCTTCGCAAGCCCGTGCACCTCGGCGCGCAGGTGCTCGTAGCGCGCCAGCACCTCGTCGGCGCTCGCCGCGCCGCTCTCGACCAGCAACCGGCCGGTCGCCACCAGCGGGTCGCGCGCGACATCGGCCGCGACGGCGGCGGTGGTCCGGTACGACGCCTCCACGTCGGACCCGGCGTGGCCCATCAGCCGGACCGTGCGCAACCGGAGGAAGGCCGGTGCCCGGCGCTCGCGCACGTGGTCGGCCGCCCGCTGCGCGGTGGCGACGGCGGCGGGCAGGTCATTGCCGTCGGCGTCGAACCACGCCAGCCCGGGACGCCCGCCGTACGCGTGCTCGATCCAGCCGGGCGGCGTCGGCACGCTGATGCCGAGGCCGTTGTCCTCGCAGACCAGCAGCAGCGGGACCGCGATCCCCTGGAAGGCGGTGTGGATCGCCGCGTTGATCGCTCCCGTGGCGGTCGAGTGGTTGGCCGAGGCGTCGCCGAGGCTCGCGACGACGAGGGCGTCGTCGGGCCACTCCGACGGGACGCCGAGCCGCTGGGTGCGGCCGATCGACACCGCGACACCGAGCGCCCGCGGCAGGTGGGAGGCGATGGTCGAGGTCTGCGGCAGCACCGCGAGCGGCTTGCTGCCGAAGACCTTGTGCCGGCCGCCGGAGGTCGGGTCCTCGCGGGCGGCGACGATCCCGAGGAGGACGTCGCGCAACGCGGTCGTCACGCCCGCCTGCCGTGCCCGCTCGAGGAAGAAGGCACCGGAGCGGTAGTGGAGCAGCGCCGGGTCGGTCGGCCGGGTGGCCGCCGCGACGGCGGCGTTGGCCTCGTGGCCCGCCGACCCGATCGTGTAGTAGCCGCGGTCCTGGGTCCGCAGCCAGCGGGCGGCCAGGTCGAGGTGACGGCTGCCGGCCTGCGCCTCGAACAGCTCCAGCGCGCGCTCCGGAGGCAGTGAGCCGAGCACGGACGGGTCGGCACCGTGCCGGTCGGCCAGCCCGGCCACCGCCTCACGGAACGCGGCGTCGACCTGCTCGTCGGGCGTCACGTCAGCGCGCCCCCCGCAGCTGGCGGGTCCGCTCCACATCGACCCGGTAGCGGCCCGGGGGCCGGACCAGGGCGTCCTCGGGCCCGAGGTAGTCGACGGCCACGCCGTAGAGCCGGGCCGCGGCCTCGATCGAGACGTACCCCTCGACCACGTCGTGGAGGACCGCCTCGACCGGCCGCTCGTGCGGGGGACCGTAGCCGCCACCCCCGGGGAAGCTGAGCCGCACGCCCTGGTCGGCAGCGAGCCGGACCAGCTGCTTGCGGGGCAGGTCGTCGCCGGAGCCGAGCTCCACGAACGACCCGGTCGCGCCCTGCCCGCCGCCCTCGGCGCCCGGCGCCGCGTGGACCACCCGGTCGACGTTGGCGTTGACGCTCCAGCCCGACGAGCCGGTCCGGCCCATCTCGACCACCTGGCCGAGCCCGCCCCGGGTCCGTCCGGCCCCTGCGGAGTCCGGCCGGAGCTCCCGCCGCCGCTGCACCAGCGGGCTCAGCGTCTCGACCACCTCGGTCGGCGCGGCGCGTACGCCCGTCGGGAAGCCGGTCGTGGTGAGCCCGTCCTTGTCGTGGCGGCCGCCCGAACCGCCGGCGCCGAACGTCGTCAGCGCGAACGGTCGGACCTCGTCGACGTCGGCGCCGCGCCACACCGTCATCCAGAGCGCGTCCGCGCTGGCGGCGGGGAGGTTTCCGACCGTCGGGCGCAGCGCCTCGAACAACAACGACGGCAGGAAGTGGCCGACGAGGTGGCGGGAGGCGACCGGCGCCGGGTCGACGCAGTTGAGCACCGAGCCGCGAGGCGCGGTGGTGGTCACCGGCCGGAACGACCCCGCGTTGTGCGGTACGTCGGGCGCCAGCGCCGCCTTGACCGCGAACGAGGTGTAGGCACTCGTGTAGTTCAGCACCACGTTGATGCCGTAGCGCGACTGCGGGGAGGAGCCCTCGTAGTCGACGTGGATCTCGTCGCCCGCGATGGTGACGCGCACCCGCAGCGTGAGGTCGTCGTCCCCGAACCCGTCGGTGCGGAACACCGCCTCGTGGCTGGCGTCGGGCAGCGCCCGCAGCGCTGCGCGGAGCGCCTCCTCGGAGCGGCGCATGATCTCGGCCGCGACCGTGTCGAGCTCGTCGAGGCCGAGCTCGTCCATCATCGCGTTGAGCGCCCGCGCCCCCACCTGGTTGGCCGACACCTGGGCGTAGATGTCGCCCATCGTCTCGTCGGGCGTGCGGACGTTGGCGCGGATCAGCTCCTCCAGCACCTCGTCGGGCCCCGCGGCGGTGCGCAGCCGCATGATCGGCAGCCGCAGCCCCTCCTCGAACACCTCGGTCGCCGCGGCGGACAGGATCCGGCCCCCGATGTCCGGGGAGTGGCAGCAGCTGGCGAACCACGCGATCAGCCGGCCGTCGCGGTAGACCGGAGTGGCGATGGTGAGGTCGTTGATCTGCCCGGCGGTCATCCAGGGGTCGTTGGTGATCAGCACGTCGCCGTCGCGGAGCCGCCCGGGCGGGAACCGGTCGACGAAGTGGCGCATCCCGGTCGCCATCGCGTTGATGTGGCCGGGGGTGCCCCCGGTCGATTGCCCGACCATCTCGCCGCGCGAGTCGAAGACCGCGCACGCGAGGTCGAGCGACTCCCGCACCACGGGGCTGAAGGCGGTGCTGACCAGGGCGGTCTGCTGCTCCTGGAGCATGCTGTGGAGCCGGTTGGCCACCAGCCCGACGGTGATCGGGTCCGCGCCGCTCGTCATCGCGCCGCCTCCGGCCCGAGCTCGAGCAGGGCGGTGCTGTCGTCGCCGATCGTGCAGCGCGCCACGGGCGGCACGACGAGGGTCGACTCGCGCTCCTCCAGCAGCGCCGGGCCCTGCAGCTCCTCGCCGGGCCGCAGCAGGTAGCGGTCGTGCACCTCGGCCTCGACCCAGCCGTGGTCGGGGAACCACGCCCGGCGGCTCCCGGTCCGCGACCCGCCCCCGTCGCGCGGCGCGAACCGCAGCCGCGCCTCCGGGTCCGTGCCCCGGGAGCCGACCCGCCAGGTGAGGATCTCGACCTCCACGTCGCGCGGGGCGACGGTGCCGAAGCGCCCCTCGTACGCGGCCCGGAACCCGGCCTCGACCCGGGCGACCCAGTCGTCCCCGCCCTCCGGCACGGCCACCGCGGTCTCGGTGCCCTGACCGACGAACCGCATGTCGCAGCTGTGCTCGTGGACGATCTCCTCGGCGGGCACGCCCGACTCGGTCAGCACCTTCGCGGCCTCGGTACGCAGCTGCTCCAGCCGCGCGTGGGCGGTGTCGGCGCCGAGGTCGCCCAGCCGGGTGTGGGCCGACTGCACCAGGTCGATGCTCAGCGGCGCCGACAGGAAGCCCAGCGCGCTGAGCACCCCGGCGGCGGGCGGCACCAGCACCGACGGCGACCCGAGCGCCCGCGCCAGTCCGGGGCCGTGGAGCGGGCCGTTGCCGCCGGACGCGAAGAGTGGCAGCCGGGTGACGTCCTGACCGCGCTCGACGGCGTGGACGCGCGCGGCGTTGGCCATGTTCTCGTTGACGGTCGCATGCACCCCCCACGCAGCCTGCTCGACGTCGATGCCCATCGGCTCGGCCACCTGGGTGCGGATCGCCTCGCGGGCCGCCTCGAGGTCCAGCGGCATCGACCCGCCGAGGAACGAGTCGGCGCCGAGGTAGCCGAGCACCAGGTCGGCGTCGGTGACCGTCGCCCGGGTCCCGCCGCGGCCGTAGCAGACCGGGCCCGGCTCCGAGCCGGCCGACTGCGGCCCCACGGTCACCAGCCCGAGCGGGTCGACGGCGGCGATCGAGCCGCCTCCCGCCCCGATCTCGATCATGTCGAGGACCGGCGCCCGGACCGGGAGGCCCGAGCCGGGCCGCATCCGGTAGAGCCGGGCCACCTCGAACGCGTGGGTCACCAGCGGCCGGCCGCCCTCGATCACGGAGAGCTTGGCGGTGGTGCCGCCCATGTCGAAGGCCATCAGGTCCGCGAGCCCGCGGCCCGCGCCGAACGCGACCGCCCCCAGCGCGCCCCCGGCCGGTCCGGACTCCAGCATCCGGATCGGGTGGCGGCGCGCGACCTCGAGGGTCGCGACCCCGCCGTTGGAGAGCATGATCAGCGGCGGCCGCGGCACGCCGACCGCGGCCATCCGGTCCCGGAGGTCGGCGAGGTAGCCCTCGACGATCGACTGCACGTAGACGTTGGCGACCGTGGTCGAGCTGCGCTCGTACTCCCGGATCTCGGGGTTGACCTCACTGGAGAGCGCCACCCGCAGACCCGGCGCCGCCCCGGCGATCGCGTCGCGCGCGGCGCGCTCGTTGCGGTCGTCGACGTGGCTGTGCAGGAAGCAGACGGCGACCGCCTCCACCCCGGCGTCGACCAGCTCGCGCGCCAGCCGCTGCACGTGGCGTACGTCGACCTCCTGCTCGACGGTGCCGTCGGCCAGGGTCCGCTCGGGGACGCCGTGCCGCAGGTGGCGGGGCACCAGCGGCCGGGGCATCTCGATGCCCAGGTCGTAGAGCTCGTAGCGGTGCTCGCGTGCCATCTCCAGGACGTCGCGGAACCCCTCGGTCGTCAGCAGCGCGGTCGGTGCCCCACGCCGCTCGATCAGCGCGTTGGTCACCAGCGTCGTGCCGTGGATCAGCGAGTGGACGGCCGTGGGGTCGAGGTGGTGGTCGGCCACCGCCGCCCGCAGCACCTCCTCGACGGCGCGCGCCGGCTCGTCGTGCGTGGTGAGCACCTTGCCGACGGCGACGATCCCGTCGTCGTCGAGCACGCAGAGGTCGGTGAAGGTGCCGCCGATGTCGACACCGACTCGCAACGGACCAGCCACTCACCCTCCCGAGTCACCCGACGCGTCCTTGGACCTGTGTCAGACTACGGATCGTCTGACGATTTTCCAAGGTGCTCGGAGGAGGAGCCGTGGACCAGGAGCTGAGGGAGGGCGCCGCCAGCCGGGTGGCCGACCGGCTCCGGGAGCGGGTGCTCACCGGCGGTCTGCAGCCCGGGCAGCGGTTGGCCGAGGAGGTCGTCCGTGCCGAGCTCGGGGTCGGGCGCAGCACCTTGCGCGAAGCCTTCCAGCTGCTGCTGCGCGAGCGGCTGCTGGTCCACCACCTGAGCCGCGGCGTCTTCGTCCGCGAGCTCACCCGGCAGGACGTCTCCGACCTGTACCAGGTCCGGCGGGTGGTCGAGTGTGGCGCGCTCGCGGAGGTCGACTCGCTGCGGCCCGAGGGGCTGCGCCGGCTGACCCAGGCGCTCGACGACGGCCACGCCGGCGCATCGGCCGCCGACTGGCAGGCCGTGGCCGCCGCCAGCATCCGGTTCCACCTGGCCCTGGTCGGCCTCGCGGGCAGCGCCCGGCTCGACGCCCTCGTCGCGCAGGTGCTGGGCGAGTTCCGGCTGGCGTACGCCCGGATGGACGACACCGGGGCCTTCCACGAGGCGTTCCTCGCCCGCAACGTCGAGATCGCCGAACGCGTGCGCTCCGGCGACCTCCCCGGCGCTGTCGTGCTGCTGCAGGTCTACCTGCGCGACTCCGAGCGGGCGCTGCTGTCCCGCTACGAGGCCGGCTGACCCGCGGCCTCCTGGCGGTCCGCAGCGGCGACACCGCGGACCGGCGCCGTCTCGTGGGCGGTCAGCACCACCGCGAGCGTGATCGCCGCCGCCGCCATGATGTAGTACGCCGGCGCCAGGTTGCTGCCCGTCGCCTGGATCAGCAGCGTCACCAGGAACGGCGCGGTGCCGCCGAAGGCGGAGACCGAGATGTTGTAGCCGATCGAGAAGCCGCCGTAGCGGACCCGGGTCGTGAAGAGCTCGTTCATCGCGACCAGGGTGACGCCGAGGAACACCGCGAGCACGGCGCCGAGCGCGACGTGGGCGCTGACCGCCAGGCCGGGGTTGTCGCGGTCCATCAGCGCGAAGAGCGGGATCGCGACGACCAGCATCAGCGCGCAGGAGGCGCCGAGCACGGGACGCCGGCCGACCCGGTCGGAGAGCATCCCCATCATCGGGATCAGGGCGCAGATCACCACCATGCACAGGACGGCCGACAGCGAGGCGAGGTCGGGTCCGTAACCGAGCGTCTCGGCCAGGAACGACGGGACGAAGGTGAGGATGACGTAGAGCGCGGCGTTCTGGAACAGCGAGTAGCCGGCGGTGCGCAGCACGGCCGGCCAGTGGTAGCGCAGGGTCTCCACCAGCGGGCTGCGCGCGACGTTGCCCTCCTCGCGCAGCGCCTCGAACTCGGGCGTCTCCTCGAGCCGGGTCCGGATGTAGAGGCCGACGGCGCCCAGCGGTCCGGCGAGGAGGAACGGCACCCGCCAGCCCCACGAGAGGAGCTGCGCGTCGGTCAGCGCGAAGTTGAGGACCAGGGCGACGACCGAGCCGAGCAGGAAGCCCATGATGCAGCCCATCTCGACCCAGCTCACGGAGTAGCCGCGGCGGCGGGGCGTGGCGTACTCGGCCACGAAGACCGAGGCGCCGCCCATCTCGCCCCCGGCCGAGAAGCCCTGGAGCAGCCGAAGCACGACGAGCAGCACCGGCGCCGCGACGCCGATGGTGGCGTACCCGGGCAGGAGCCCGATGCCCATCGTGGCCGCGGATACCAGCAGGATCACCCAGGCGAGCGTCCGTTGCCGGCCGATGCGGTCCCCGAGGTAGCCGAAGAACAGCCCGCCGAGCGGGCGGACCACGAAGGCGACCCCGAAGACCGCGAACGAGCTGAGCAGCGAGGCGGCGGGGTCGGACGTCGAGAAGAAGACGGCGCCGATCGTGGTGGCGAGGTAGGCGTAGACCGCGACGTCGAACCACTCGACGACACTGCCGACGGTGGCGCCGAGCGTGGCCTTCCGCAGCTGTGCCGGGGTGGGGGCCGGTCGCCGGGCGGCTCCGCCCGTGGTGCCCGATGTGGTGTCCGTGGACATGTCCACTCCCTTCCCGAGAGCTCGTGGCATGTCCTTCGACCCTAGGAATCATCAGACGATCCGGCAACCCCTCGGGCACGGATCGATCCCTGCGGACGCGGGTAGTCCAGTGACAAATGACCCCCGCAACCACGCCGGAGGGGGTCGTTCGTCACTGGACTACCGCATGGTCGCAGCGGTGCCCGCGCGGAGGCGGGGGGACGGATCTGCCGACGGGAGCTCAGCGGAAGGCGGAGTGGCCGGTCAGCGCCTGGCCGATGACCAGCTGGTGCACCTCGGAGGTCCCCTCGTACGTCAGCACCGACTCCAGGTTGTTGGCGTGCCGCATCACGGGGTACTCGAGCGTGATCCCGGCAGCACCGAGCAGGGTCCGGCACTCGCGGGCGATCGCGATCGCCTCGCGGACGTTGTTGAGCTTGCCGAGGCTCACCTGCTCGGGCCGCAGCCGGCCCTCGTCCTTCAGCCGGCCGAGGTGCAGCGCGAGCAGCATCCCCTTGCCGAGCTCGAGGGTCATGTCGGCCAGCTTGGCCTGCGTTAGCTGGTACGCCGCGAGCGGCTTGTCGAAGATGTCGCGCTCGGCGACGTAGTCGAGCGCCGTCTCCAGGCAGTCGCGGGCGGCGCCGAGGGAGCCGAACACGATGCCGAACCGGGCCTCGCTCAGGCAGGACAGCGGCCCCGACAGCCCGCTCGCCTCCGGCAGCACCGCGTCGGCGGGCAGCCGGACCCCGCCCAGCACCAGCTCGGAGGTGACCGAGGCGCGCAGCGACATCTTCCGCTTCACCTCGGTCGCGGTGAAGCCCGGCGTGTCGGTGGGGACCAGGAAGCCGGCGATCCGGTCGTCGTCGTCCGTGCGGGCCCAGACCACGGCGACGTCGGAGATCGAGCCGTTGGTGATCCAGAGCTTGGTGCCGTCAAGCACCCAGTCGCCGCCGTCGCGGCGGGCCCGGGTGCGCATGCCGGCCGGGTTGGAGCCGAAGTCGGGCTCGGTGAGACCGAAGCAGCCGATCGCCTCGCCGGCGGCCATCCGCGGCAGCCACTCCTGCTTCTGCTCCTCGGAGCCGAAGCGCCAGATGGCGTACATCGCCAGCGAGCCCTGCACGCTCACCAGCGACCGGACCCCGGAGTCGCCCGCCTCGAGCTCGAGACAGGCCAGGCCGTACGCCGTGGCGCTCGTGCCGGCACAGTCGTAGCCCTCGAGGTGCATGCCGAGGGTGCCCAGCTTGCCCAGCTCACGAGCCAGCTCGCGGGCCGGCAGGGTGCCGGACTCGTACCACTCCGCGAGGTGCGGCCGGACCTGGTCGGTGACGAACGCGCGCACGGTGTCGCGGATCGCGCGGTCCTCCTCGGTGATCAGGTCGTCGGCGCCGAAGAGCTCGAGCGGCGTCTGGGTGGACGTGGTGGCCAATGGGTGCTCCTCCGACCGTGCGTGCAGGGCTCGTTCGACGCTATCGCAGCCGGCCGACTCGTCGCGCAGGGCAGTAGTTCCACCGATGGACAGGACCTACCGGCAGGTGCACCATTGAAAAGTTCTGGTGGGGAGGGGCCATGGCCACGACGAACGGGGCGACCGCGACACGACGACCACGCTGGTGGCAGCGTGCGCGGGACGAGGTGGAGCAGCACCGCCTGGACGCGCCACGCCGACGGCGGATCTGGGTGCAGCACGTCGACGCCGAGCTCCAGGGGATGCTGATCCGGATCAGCGTGCTCCGGGCGCCGGGCACCCTCACCCCGGCCCAGCACGCGGCCGCGCAGGGGGTGTGCGACCTCATCGACCGCGCCCAGAACGCCGCCAACCGGGTCGACCCCTACCCCAGTCGCCTCATGAACTGGTGGCGCGGGACGCTCGTCGAGTCCGCCTACCGCAACTTGCACGAGGCGAAGGCCCAGGTGGTCGACCTCTACGACGCCCACGAGCTCAACGCCGAGATCCCCGGCGTGGTGGCCCGGGTGCACTCCACGATGTCCCTCTCCGACCCGCGTCGTGTCAGCTCCCGCGACCTGCAGTCCCTGGGGGTCGAGGACCAGCGGGCGTGGCTGCGACGGTTGATCTGCGACAGCTACGACGCGCTGGACATGAAGTACTCCCGGCTCCGCAACTTCCGCAACGTGATCCTGAGCGCTGCGTTCGTGCTGGCCATGCTCACCGGGCTCACGGTCATCCTGATGTGGTTCCGGCCCACCTTCATCTCGCTCTGCTTCCCGGCCGGTGAGTCCGGGCTGCTCAACTGCCCGTCACAGGCCGGGGCCACCGCCCCGAGCAGCTGGGACGTGATCGTCGTCGCGCTGCTCGGGCTGCTCGGCGGCGCGCTCGCCACCTCCGTCGCGATCCGCAAGATCGAGGGCGCCGGGACCCCGTACGACGTGCCCGTCGCGCTGGCCTGGCTCAAGGTGCCGCTCGGAGCCTTCGTCGCGATCCTCGGCATCCTGGCCGTCCGCGGTGGGTTCGTCCCCGGGCTGTCGCAGCTCGACACCCAGGACCAGATCCTGGCGTACGCGCTGCTGTTCGGCTTCTCCCAACAGCTGTTCACCGGCGTCCTGGACAGCAAGGCACTCTCGCTGGTCGCCGACCTGCCGACCAAGGAGCACAGCACGGAGACCCGCGTGACCGCGGCGACCCACGCGACCGGGTCCGCCCGGCCCCCCGAGATCCCGGGGCCGCGGACCGACGACGCACCCGAGGGCGTCCGCCCCTCCCCTGCCTGAGACCGGCAGGCAGACGCGGTCCTCAGCGACGGGGCAGCAGCACCTCGACCTCGCCGCCGTCGGCGCCGGTCACGCGTCCGCCCTGCGAGCCGGCCAGCACGGACGCGGCATCGAGTCCGTCACGCTTCCCGCCACCGGGCACCGTGCCGGGCGCGAGCCGGACCCGGACGTGCCCGTCCTCGCCGATGAAGACCAGGCGTGCGGGTCCGCTCCCCCGCCGGACGTCGGCGAGCACCAGGTCGAGGAGCTGCTCCATCGGCCCCGGCGTGAGCCGCAGCGACAGGTCGCCCTCGACGACCGCCGAGACCTCACGCCGTCCGGCGAGCTGGTCCGACCACTCCTGCGCGACGTGGCGGGCCAGGTCGGCGACGGTCGTCTCGGCGCCCTCCACGAGCGCGGCGCTGCGGGTCAGGGCGACCAGCTCGCCGGCCGAGGCGTTGACCGCGTCGACCCGCTCGATGCACCGGCGGGCGGCGTCCTGGACGTCGGCGGGGACGTCGTCGCGCAGGGTGAGGTCCTCCAGCTCCAGCCGCAGCCCGGTCAGCGGGGTCCGGAGCACGTGGGAGGCGTGCTCGGCGAACTCCCGTTCGCGGGCCAGCCGGGCCTCCAGCTGGGCGGCGCTCACCCGCAGCGCCCGCGCGATCGCCTGGGCCTCCGGCACGGTCGTGTGGGGCAGGGAGAGGTCGAAGCGGCCGCGGCCGAGCGCAGCGGCGGCGCCGGCAAGCCGGGTGAACGGCTCGGAGAGCCGGACCGCCAGCCACCAGCCGACGAGACCGGCCAGCAGCGCCACCAGGGCCACCAGCATCAACAACGACCAGAGGTCGTCGGCGTAGTAGTCCGCGGGCGTCGCGGCGCGTGCGGACACCGTCACCATCCCTGCGAGGGACTCCTCGCTGGCCCGTACGTCGTCCGGGCCGTTGCCCTCGTAGTCGGGGCCGGTCAGGCTCAGCGGCTCCCCACCCTCGGCCGGCGTGAGCTCGATGCGCGCCTCGTCGTCGAGCACCGTCTCGACGACGTGCTCGGTGATCGGCTCGTCATTCTCCACCCGCTCGTCGAGGACGGCCGCGACCACCTTCGCCTGCTCGTCGAGGTGCGCGTGGGTCTCCTCGCGCAACAGGCTGTCGAGTGCCACGACCCGCAGCCCACCGGCGAGCAGGACGGCGGCGACGGCGAGCGCGCCGAATGCGACAGCGAGCCGCTCACGCATGGTCGGGCCCCTCGAGGCGGAAACCCACCCCGCGGACCGCGACTACGCGTTCGTCGACCTGGGCGCCCTCGAGCTTGTTGCGCAGACGTCCGATCGTGACGTCCAGGGTCTTGGTCGATCCGTACCAGTTGGCGTCCCACACCTCGGCCATCAGCCGGTCGCGCGAGACCACCTTGCCGCGGTGGGCGACGAGGATGTCGAGGACGTCGAACTCCTTGCCGGTCAGCGACACCTCGGTGTCGCCGAAGAAGACCCGGCGGGCGTCCTGGTCGATCACGATCTCGGGGCGGCCGGGAGCCTCGGACCCCGCGCCAGGCGCCTGGCTGGTTCGGCGCAACAGCGCTCGGACCCGAGCCTGCAGCTCGGCGAGCCCGAACGGCTTGGCCAGGTAGTCGTCGGCGCCGTAGTCGAGGCCGACCACGCGGTCGAGCTCGCCGGCGCGTGCCGTGACGATCATGATCGCCCCGGTGAAGCCGTCCTTGCGGGCCCGCTGGCACACCTCGAGACCGTCCATGTCGGGCAGCCCGAGGTCGAGGATCACCACGTCGGCGAAGGTCGTGCGCATCTGCTCGAGCGCGGCACGACCGGACTCGATCCACTCGACGTCGTACCCTTCGCGCTCCAGCGTGCGGACGAGAGGGAAGGCAATGTCCTCCTCGTCCTCCACGATCAGCACCCGCGCCATGGCGTCGAGCATAGGGGGTGCGGCCCCGGCGGACCGGCGTTCGCCGAGGACGGCGTCGTCAGACAGCAGCAGCGGCGGGGGCATCGGGGGCCTGCCGGACGGTGCGGGGGGTGCGCGAGGCCTCCCGGCGCGCCACGAGAACCGCGGCGAGGGTGGCCAGGCCCGCGAGCACGGCGAGCACCATCCACGTCAGCCACGGGGCGAGGAGCTGGGGATAGCCGGCGAACGGGACGGCGAGCACGGTGAGCGCGGGCTCGACGCCGTCGACCTCGAGCACCCACGGGTCGGTCTCGGGCATGGCGTCACCTCGGGTCACCACGTGCGAGCCCTCGATCGAGACCACGCGTCGGGTCACCATGACGGCGGGTGCGTCCGGTCGCGGGAAGGTGATGACGTCGCCGACGTTGAGCTGGTCGGCGGTCTGCACGGGCCGCTCGAAGAGCAGGGCGCCCCGCGCCAGTCCCCCGCCCATGGCGCCATCGGGCACGACGTGCTGGGAGAGCCCGAGCGAGGCGGGGAGCAGCAGGCAGGCCGCCATCGCGGCGGTGAGCAGCGACAGCCAGCCGGCCACCCTGCGCCAGCGGCGCGACCTCGGTCGTGTCGTGATCTCCATGCCTCGTCCCGTGCCCAGCTCTCGTGCCCAGCCCCTCGGTGCCCCGGTCCACCCTTGAGACGAAGCAGGGCGGCCGCAGGTCCCCCTCGTTCCGTGCGGCCGCCCCATGCTCACGTCCGTGCCGGTCCGTCTCGCCCCCTCCTCGAGGCCGACCAGCGTGGTCGTCCGTCCCGGCTTCCCACGAGTGGTCCGCGAGGACAATCATCATGCTAGGACGGGCCTCACCACGACGGCTCCTCACCGCGTTTACGTTCGGTGCACAAGTGGGTAACGCCCCGGACGTGCCTCCTCGAGCGGCCTCCGGCAGCCCTGCGCGTCGGTTCAGCCGGCGAGCCGCGACAGCAGGTCGCCGCGGTCGGCGACCCGCTGCAACACCTGGTCGAACCCCATCTGCTCCAGCGCCAGCGGGTCGTCGGCGCCCTCCTCCACCTCGTCCCACGAGAGCGGCGTCGCGACCCAGGGCCGCTCCCGACCCCGCAGCGAGTACGGCGAGAGCGTCGTCTTGGAGCCGGCGTTCTGCGACCAGTCGAGGAACACCTTGCCCGACCGTCGGGCCTTGGTCATGGTCGCCGTCACCTGCTGAGGGTGCGCGGCCTGGAGCTCCTCGGCGACCGCCTTGGCCAGCCCGGTCGTGCCCTCGGGGTTCAGGTCGCCGAGCAGGGCGGCGTAGAGGTGCAGGCCCTTGCTGCCGCTGGTGACCGGGAAGGACTCCAGGTCCCGCCCGGCCAGCGCGTCGCGCACCAGCAGCGCGACCGCGGCGCACTCGTGGAGCCCGGCGCCCTCGCCGGGGTCGAGGTCGATGACCAGCCGGTCGGGGTTGCGCGGCTGGCCGTTGCGTCCGACCGTCCACTGGTGGACGTGGAGCTCCAGCGCGGCCAGGTTGGCCAGCCAGGTCAGCGTCGCCAGGTCGTCGACGATCGGGAACTCCAGGTGGTCGCCGTGGCGACTGTCGCCCCGTGACCCGGTCGTCGGGACCCGCGCGGTGTGCACCCAGGACGGCGTGCCGGCGGGCGCGTTCTTCTCGAAGAAGCTGGCCCGCTCGACGCCGTGCGGCCACCGGACGCGGGTGACGGGTCGCGCGGCGAGGTGGGGCAGCATCACCGGCGAGATCCGGGCGTAGTAGTCGAGCACCTCGCCCTTGGTGGTGCCGGTGCGGGGGTACAGCACCTTGTCGAGGTTGCTCAGCGATAGGGTGCGACCCTCGACATCGACCCGGATCCCCGTCTCGGCCACCGGCTCACCTCCCGACCGCGACGACCGGACGCCGATCACCGTCGAGGCGGCGCATCAGCCTCTTGACGAACCAGCGCGGCGCGCTGACGCAGCCGGCCGTGGCACCGCTGCCGTTGACGTGGACGAAGATCGCGCCGCCGCGGTGGCGCACCTGGCGGCTGTTGAAGCTGGTGGTGATCGCCCACTCGTACTGCACGGGGAAGTCCTCGAGCCGCTCGGAGCCGTCCGGGTGGCTGGGCCCGAGTCGCCAGCGGAAGCCACCCTGCCGCTTGTTGCGGTAGCGGTTGTAGTGCCGCGACTGGTTGTCGAGGACCCGGTAGTCGCCGCGGCGCACCGTGCGGTAGGAGGGGTCCCAGGTGTCGCGCTGCGGGTGCATCCCGAACGCCCACGGCAGCTGGAAGGTGCCGAGCGGGGTCGTGCCGGACCCTTGGACCCGGCGCTGCCCCGGTACCAGCCCGCCATGGCCGACCCGTCCGTCGGCGGCGGTGAGCCGGCGGCGCCACCGGCCGTCGGAGCGTTGCCACCAGACGACCCGCGCGTGCCACCCGGAGGTGCGGTTGACCGTGAGCACCTGGCGGGTGCCGCGGCGTACGCGCACGGGCACGCCGTCGAGGCGGACCCGGTCGCGGGCGACCGACCGGTCGGCGGTGGCGGCCGCACTCACGGTCGCGGCGCGGGACGAGGCGGCGGTCGGGCCGGGTGCGAGGACGGCCGTGGCGAGCAGGGACGAGTCGAGGATCGGGAGGATCGGCTTCACGTGAGGTCCTCGGGGGTCAGGTCGGTACGGACGCCCTGGAACGACGGCTGGCGCAGGCGATCGTAGCCGAGCCCGTGGGTGTCGACGTCGACCACGACGGTGGGCTCGACCCAGGTGGTGCCGAGCGCGTCGACGCGTGGCACCTCGTCGGCGAACGGGCTGCCGCCGGTCCCGAGCGGCTCCAGCAGGTCCTGCAGCCGCCGCGCGGTCGCGCCGGTGATGCCGCTGCCGACACGCCCTCGGTACATCAGCCCCGCGGGGGTCGGCTCGCCCACCAGCAGGGCCGCCAGCCGGTCGCTGGTGCCGACCTGGGGTCGCCAGCCGCCCACGACGAAGGTGCCGCGGTGGCGGTGGGCCTGCTTGAGCCAGTCCTTGCTTCTCGTGTCGAAGCGGTAGCGGGAGGACCGCCGCTTGCTGACGATGCCCTCCAGTCCCTGCTGGCGGGTGGCCTGCCACAGCATGTCGCCGTCGCCGTACGACGCGGGGACCTGCCAGGTCGACTGCTCCAGCCCCAGCCCCTCGAGCAGTGCCCGCCGCTCGTGCAGCGGGCGGCCGGTCAGGTCGTCGCCGTCGAGCCGGAGCAGGTCGAAGACCATGAGGGTGGCAGGGATCCGCTCGGCCAGACGTGCCGCGTCGGAGGCCCGGCGGACGTGCATCCGGTGCTGCAGCACCCGGAAGTCGGGCAGCCCGCGGTCGTTGAGCGCGATCACCTCGCCGTCGAGCATCAGGTCGCGGTCGCCGAGCGGAGGCCGACTGAGGTCGGGCCACGCGGCGGTGACGGGGTTGTCGTTGCGGCTGGTCATCCGCACGGCACCGCCGGTCACGTCGACCAGCACCCGGACCCCGTCCCACTTGACCTCGTGGGTCCACGCCTCCCCCGGCGGGACCCGGTCGGTCGGGGTCGCGAGCATGGGACGCATGGGCTCATCATGGCGGTAGTCCGGCAGGACTACCCCGTGCGTGCGGGGAGCACGCAGAACACGTTGCCGGACGGATCGGCGTAGTGCCGCCAGGGCAGGTCTCCCCAGTCGGGATGGAGCTCACGACCGCCACGCTGCCCGATCGTCCGGGCGACCTCGTCGGGGTCGTCGCCGGTCTCGAGCCTCAGGTCGAGGTGCATCCGGTTCTTGCCGGGCCCGTGGGGTGCGGGCTCCGGGCACAGCTCGAGCAGAGGTCCGCGCCGCGACGGGTGCCGCAGGGACAGCAGGCCGGCGCCCCCGACCTGCGTCCAGCCGGTCAGCCCGGCCCAGAAGTCCGCGTCCCGCTCCGGGTCGGCCGAGTCGAGCGGTAGTGCGGCCACCGGTCCGGTGTCGACGTACTCCGGGCGCGGCTCCATGACGCAGAACGGGTTGCCCTCGACGTCGCCGAGCACCACCCACGGCACGTCGCCCTGCCCGATGTCGACGCGGCGGGCACCGAGGCCCAGCAGCCGCTCGACCACCTCCGCCTGCCGATCGTCGCCGAGCAGGTCCAGGTGGAGCCGCTGCGGCTCGGACGGCGGCTCCGGGACCTGCTGGAAGCAGTAGTCGAGCGTCGGGCCGCCGTCGACGACGACCCGGGTCTCGAACCCGTCCGGCGCGTCGGTCAGCGTCGTGCCACCGAGCGCTGCACCCCAGAACCGCCCGAGGGTCTGCGGGTCGACCGCGTCGACGACGACGTTCTCCCAGTACATGCCGCCACCCTAGACAGGCCGGAGCGGTGCCGTCGCGGTCTGGTGACCGGCTCCACCGGGGCGCACCCGATGCTGGCGGGGTGAGCCGTCGGGCGGGCTACCCTCGTCCCATGCGTGCGATCTGGAAGGGCTCGGTCAGCTTCGGCCTGGTCAACGTGCCCGTGAAGCTCTACTCCGCGACCGAGTCCCACGACGTGTCGTTCCGGCAGGTCCACGCCAAGGACGGCGGCCGCATCAAGTACCAGCGGGTCTGCTCGATCGACGGCGAGGAGATCGCCTACGCCGACATCGCCAAGGGCTACGAGACCGAGGACGGCGAGATGGTCATCCTCAGCGACGACGACATGGCCGACCTGCCGGTGACGTCCTCGCGCGAGATCGCGGTCGAGAAGTTCGTCCCCGCCAGCCAGATCGACCCGATGCTGCTCGAGAAGTCCTACTACCTCGAGCCGGAGAAGACCGGCGCCAAGCCGTACGCCCTGCTGCGCCAGGCGCTGCTCGACGCCGACCGGATGGCCGTCGTCACGGTGGCGCTGCGGCAGCGGACCACGATCGCGGTGCTGCGCGTCAAGGACGACGTCATCGTGCTGCAGACCATGATGTGGCCCGACGAGATCCGCACCCCCGACTTCTCGATCGACACCGGCGAGGTCAAGGACGCCGAGGTCAAGATGGCCAACATGCTCGTCGAGACCCTCGCCGGCGACTTCGACGCCTCCGAGTTCGAGGACGACTACGCGGAGGCCGTGCAGGAGCTGGTCAGGGCCAAGATCGAGGGCGGCGAGATCAAGCGGACACCCACCTCGACCAAGTCCTCCGGCGAGGTCGTCGACCTGCTGGCCGCGCTGCAGAAGTCCGTGCAGGACGCCAAGGACGCCCGGGGCGAGTCCGGCTCCGAGGGCTCCGAGACCAAGAAGTCCTCCGGCAAGGGGGCCAAGAAGTCGGCCGACAAGGGCGCGAAGAAGACCCCCAAGAAGGCCGCGAAGAAGAAGGCCAGCTGACCCTGCTGCATCCGGGGCCGGGGCGGCTGGCCGGGCCGGCGGTGGGTCCCCCATCGTTTATCGAGCCGGAACGGTGACCAGCCACCGCTCGGTGCTGAACCGGGGCGAGGTGACCTACCGCCCGGACATCGCCGCGAGCCGCGCCGACCAGTCGGCGATCGCCTCGCGCAGCGCGTCCGGCGCGTCGAGCAGGGTGACCGGCGCGGCGAGGTGGACCAGGCCGAAGACGGCCCACGAGAGGTCGGTGGCGACGAGCTCGAGCTCCACGGCGTCGTCGGTGACGGCCGTGATCGTGGCCCAGGGGCCGATCCGGCGGCGTACGTGCTGCTCGCTCGCAGCCACGGACGCGGTGAACCGCAGCTCCTGCTCACCCCGCGACAGCCCCGACCGGACGTAGGCAGCGGCGTCGCCGCCGGGCACCTCGCGCGGCCGGAACACCGCCCGGGTGCCGGCCGGCTCCGAGAGCCGGTCGAGCCGGAAGGAGCGCCAGTCGTGGCGCTCGAGGTCGTACGCCAGCAGGTACCAGCGCCGGCCGACCGTCACCAGCTGATGCGGCTCGGCGTGGCGACGGCGGTCCTCCCCCGGCGCGCTGCCGCCGCGCGCGGTGTAGCCGAACCGGAGCCGCTCCTGGTCGCGGATCGCCTGGGCGACCGTCGCCAGCACCGACGCGTCGACCTCGGGAGCGCGTGAGAAGGGCGCGTCGACGGTGGCCGCACGCAGTGACTCGGCACGGCGGCGGAGCCGGTGGGGCAGCACCTGCACCACCTTCGACAGGGCCGACAGCGACGCCTCCGAGAGGGTGCCGGCGAAGGCGCTCGCCGAGCCCTCCAGCGCGACCACCATCGCGATCGCCTCGTCCTCGTCGACGACCAGCGGCGGCATCGACCCGCCGGCCGCCAGCTGGTAGCCGCCGGCGACCCCGCGGTTGGAGTGGACCGGGTAGCCGAGGTCGCGCAACCGCTCGATGTCGCGGCGCAGCGTCCGCTCCGACACCTCGAGCCGGCCCGCCAGCTCCGTGCCGGGCCAGAACCGGTGGGTCTGCAGCAGCGTCAGCAGCCGCAGCGTCCGGGAGCTCGTGTTCGCCATGTCGACCAGAGTCTCGCACAAAGCGGTCAGGAACTGACCGCAAGCGATCCTAGCGTCGGAGACATGGCACTCACACACGACGTAGGTGAACCCGAGACCCTGACCACCGAGAAGGTGACGACCCCGGCCGCCGTCGCCGGGCGTACGGCAGCGCTGATCAGCCTGCTGCTCGCCTCGACCATGGAGCTGATCGACACCACGATCGTCAACGTCGCGCTGCCGACGATCGAGCGCGACCTCGGCGCGACCGGGTCGCAGCTGCAGTGGATGGTGGCGGCGTACCCGCTCTCCTTCGCGGTCGCCCTGGTCACCGGCGCCCGGATGGGGGACGCGTTCGGCCGCAAGCGGCTGTTCCTCATCGGGCTGGTGACGTTCACCCTGATGTCCGCCGTGTGCGGGCTGGCGCCGGACGCCCACTGGCTGGTGGCGGCCCGCGCGCTGCAGGGGCTCGGTGCGGCCGCGATGATCCCCCAGGTGATGTCCAGCATCCAGGTGATGTACGCCCCCGAGGAGCGGGCCAAGGCGATGGGCGCGTTCACCGGCCTGGCCGGCATCGCGACGGTCGCCGGGCCCGTGCTCGGGTCGATCCTGACCGAGGCCGACATCGCGGGCTCCGGATGGCGCCCGATCTTCCTGGTGAACGTCCCGGTCGGGCTGCTCGCCCTGGCCGCGGCCGTGCGCTTCATCCCCGAGTCGCACGCGGAGCGCCGTCCCGACCTCGACCCGGTCGGCGTGCTGGTGCTCGGCGGGGGCCTGATGGCCGTGCTCTACCCGCTGACCACGGGCCGCGAGGAGGGCTGGCCGGCGTGGGTCTTCGCGATGATGGCCGTCGGCGTGGCCGTGCTGGTGGCGTTCGGGCGGCGACAGTACCGGTCCGAGCGGCAGGGCGGCGAGCCGCTCCTCTCGCTGGGCCTCTACCGCAACCGGGCCTTCGCAGGCGGCTCGCTGGTGCTGGTCGTGCTGTTCGTGTCCATGTCGGCCTACTTCCTGGCCCAGACGATCTGGTTCCAGGCCGGCCTCGACTGGTCGGTGCTCAAGGCGGGGCTGGTCGGCGTGCCGTTCGCGGTCACCACGGCGGTGTGCGCCGGAGTGGGGGTCGCGGTGCTGGCGCCCCGGATCGGGCGGCGCGTGCTGCAGCTCGGGGCGACGGTGCTGGCGGCTGGCGCGCTCGTCACCGCGGCGACGGTCCACCTCGCCCACCCGTCGACGCCGTGGTGGGTGTGGATGCCCGCGCTGGTCGTCACCGGCGCCGGCTTCGGCCTGATGGTCGCCCCGATCGGCATGTTCACGATCGCCGACGTCCCGGTCGCCAAGGCGGGTGCCGCCTCCGGGCTGTTCAACACCACGACCCAGCTCGCCAACGCGGTGGGGGTGGCGGTGCTCGGCACGCTGTTCTTCGGGGTCGCCGAGCGACGACTCCCGGCCGCGCCGGTCGACGTGTTCGGCCCGGCCTTCGAGGCGGTCCTGGTCGTGGTCGCGGTGCTGATGGTGGCGGCGTACGCCGCCGCGCGGGCGCTGCCGCAGGCCGCTCCGGAGGACCCGCCCGAGGTGGTGTGACCGACCGCTACTCCCCGGTGAGCCGTCGCAGCTGGGCACCACACTCGGCGGCGACGGCCACCGCGAGGTCGCGGGCCGACTCGCCCGCGACCTCCGGCACCACGCGGTGCACCGTGCCGTCGGCCAGCAGGTCGGCGGCACGGACCCGCTGCCGGGTGGCCATCTCCCGGGCGTGGGTCGTGTCGCCGTGCACGATGGTGCTCGCCCCCTCGGGGAGCAGCGGCGCGAGCCAGGCGTGCTCGGTCGCGATCACGGTGCGAGCGGGCATCAGGGCGAGCGCCGCGCCACCGCAGCCCTGTCCCAGGATCACCGAGACCGTCGGCACCGTCAGCGACGACAGGCGGGCCAGGCAGCGGGCGATCTCGCCCGCGATCGCGCGCTCCTCCGCCCGCGGCGACAGCTCGGCGCCGGGAGTGTCGATCACGGCCAGCAGCGGCAGCCCCAGCTCCTGCGCGAGCCGCATGCCGCGACGGGCCTCGCGGAGGGCCCCCGGCCCCAGGGCGTGCCCGGGCGCCTGGCGACTGCGGTCCTGACCGACCACCACGCAGGGCTGCCCGTCGAGACGGGCGAGGGCGACGAGCATGGTCGAGTCGCGCTCGCCCTCGTCGGTCCCGCGGAGCTGGATGACGCCGGTCGCGCCGTGCTGCAGCAGCTCGCGGACTCCCGCCCGGCCCGCCCTCCGGGTCTCCGTGATCGAGTCCCAGGCCGTGGTGGCACCGACGGTGTCAGGCGCCTCGGCACGCCGCGGCAGCCGGCCGGGCCCGGGAGGGTCCACCAGCACGCCGAGGGCGAGGTCGACCAGGGCCGGCAGCTCCTCGGACGCGACGACGCCGTCGATCACGCCGGCGGCGGCGAGGTTCTCCGCGGTCTGCACCCCGGGGCGGAACGGGCGCCCGTGCAGCGCCTCGTAGACCTTCGGTCCGAGGAAGCCCACGAGGGCGCCGGGCTCCGCGACGGTCACGTGGCCGAGGGACCCCCACGAGGCGTACACGCCGCCGGTGGTCGGGTGGCGCAGGTGGACGAGGTAGGGCAGCCCGGCGAGCCGGTGCGCCATCAGCGCGCGGGAGATCTCGATCATCCGGACGAACGCCGGCGTCCCCTCCTGCATCCGGGTGCCCCCCGACGCGGTGCTCGCGAGCACCGGGAGCCGCTCCGCGGTGGCCCGGCGCACGGCCGCGGTGATCCGGTCGGCCGCCGCCCGGCCGATCGACCCCGCGAGGAAGCCGAACTCGTTGACGACCACGCAGACGGGCCGGCCGCGGACCAGGCCGCGGCCGGTGAGGACCGACTCGTCGGTGCCGGCCTTCGCCGCGGCCGCCTCGAGCTCGGCGCGATAGCCGTCGTCGTGGGCGGTGAGGTCGATCGGCTGGTCCCACGGCTCGAACGTGCCCGCGTCGAGCACCAGGTCGAGCAGCTCCTGCGCGGTCCGGCGACGGCTCACCCGGGGTCCTGCAGCCAGGCCCGCAGGTCGTCTGCGTGCTGGTCGAGGAGCGGCGGCGCGGCGTGGTCGCGCCGCGTGACCTCGCCACCGTCGGCGTCGAAGAACCGGAGCGGCGGCCCGGGCAGCGTCAGCGGGCCGAGCTGCGCGTGGTCGACGTCCACGAGCAGTCCCTGGCTGGCGACCTGGTCCCACGCGAAGACCTCGTCGAGGGAGCGCACCTTGCCCGCGGGGACGCCGAGCTCGGCCAGCCTGGCCAGCAGCGGTCCGGCGTCCTGGTCGGCGAAGGCCTCCTCGACGGTCGCGACCAGCCGCTCGCGGTGGGCGACCCGGTCGGAGTTGGTGGCGAGCCCCTCGGCCTGCGGGTCGATCCCGAAGCCAGCGCACAGCCGGTGCCACAGCCCCTCGCTGCCGACCGCGATCTGCACCGCGCCGTCGCGGCAGTGGAACAGCCCGTAGGGGGCGATCGAGGGATGGTGGTTGCCCTGGGCGCGGCCGACCTCCCCGGCGACCGTCCACCGGGTGCCCTGGAAGGCGTGCACGCCCACGACCGCGGCGAGCAGCGACGTCCGCACCACCTGCCCGGCCCCGGTCCGCTCCCGCTCGTGCAGCGCGGCCAGCACGCCGTACGCGCCGTACATCCCCGCCAGCAGGTCGGCGATCGGCACGCCCACGCGTTGCGGGTCGTCGGGGCTCGCCCCCGTGAGCGACATCAGCCCGGCCTCCCCCTGCGCGATCTGGTCGTAGCCGGCCCGGCCACCCTCGGGTCCGTCGTGCCCGAAGCCGGTGATCGACAGCACCACGAGCCGCGGGTTGCGCTCCAGCAGCGCCTCGATGCCGAGGCCCAGCCGCTCGAGCACGCCGGTGCGGAAGTTCTCCACGAGCACGTCGGCCCGGTCGACCAGCCGTAGCAGCACCTCGCGGTCGGACCCGTCCTTGAGGTCGAGGGCGATCGACTCCTTGTTGCGGTTGGTCGACAGGAAGTACGTCGACTGGCGCGGCTCGCCCACGAAGGGCGGCCCCCACCCCCGGGTGTCGTCGCCGCGTCCGGGCGCCTCGATCTTGACCACCCGCGCACCGAGGTCCCCGAGCATCTGGGTCGCGTGCGGCCCGGCCAGGGCCCGGGACAGGTCGACGACGAGGGTTCCTGCGAGAGGACCTGCGTGACTCATGCCGTCACCACCCCGGGAGCACGAGCGCGGCCCAGACCAGCAGCGGCCCGACCAGGGTCACGATCACGGCGTACGTGAGGATCTGCTTGTAGTAGACGCTCTCGTCGATCGTGTCGGGACGGTTGGCCAGCATCAGCGCGCCATTGGTGGAGAAGGGGCTGACGTCGACGATGGTCGAGCTCACGGCGAGGGCGGCCACGAACAGCCCGGCCGAGAGGCCACCGTCCGCGACGAGCGGAATGGCGATCGGGATGATCACCGGGAGCAGCGCGGTGGACGACGCGAACGCGGAGACGACGCCACCGACGTAGCAGAGGATCAGCGCGCCGATGGCCACGGCGCCGAGACCGGCCGCCCACTGGCCGACGAACTCCGGCGAGCCGGCGGTCGTCAGGATCGTGGCGTACGTGCTGACACCGGCCACCAGCAGCACGGTCGGCCAGGCGATGTGCTTGACCGTGTCCTTGTAAGCGTGCGGCGAGACGATCGAGAGCACCACTGCGGCGGCGATGGCCACGAAGCCGATGTTCTTGTCGAAGGCCAGCGCGACCACCGCGACCGCGGCGAAGGCGAGCAGGGTGAGGACGTGCTGGCCGGTCGTGCCGGTCTCCTCGGTCCGGGTGCTGGGGGCGGTGACGGTGGTGGGGGCGGCCCCGGTTCCGGAGCGGCGGTCGACCCGCTCGTCGACGCCGCCGGCGGAGCCGGCCGAGCCCGCGCCGCCGGCGGAGCCGGTCGAGCCGGCGCCGACGAGCTCGCCCTCGGCGTCCATCCGCACGGACAGCAACCGGCGGCCGCCGAGCACGAAGAACAGCACCGCGGCCATGACGGTGTTGACCGCGAGGCTGGAGAAGAAGATCGTGAGCGGCGTCGTGCCGAGCCCGGCGTCCTCCATCACCGAGTTGGTGATGGTGCCGTAGATCGAGATCGGCGAGAAGCCTCCGGCCTGCGCACCGTGCACGACGAACATGCCCATGAGGAGCGGGCTGATGCCGTAGCGACCGGCGAACCCGAGCGCGATCGGGCCGATGATGGCGCACGCCGCGGGACTCGCGGCGCCGATCGCCGTGATCACCGCGGTGACCGCGAACATCACCCAGGGGATCAGCGCGACCCGGCCGCCGACGGCACCGACGGCCTTCCTGACGATCAGGTCGACCGTGCCGTTCTGGCGCGCGATGGCGAACAGGTAGGTGACGCCGATCAGCGTGAGGACGAGGTCGGCGCTGATGCCGGCGAGGATCTCCTTCTCGTCCAGGCCGAGGGAGTACATCCCCACGAGCCACGCGGCGACGTAGGCCAGGGCGCCCATGTTGATCGGCAGCACCGTGCCGACGACGAAGAGGGCGACCAACGCGATGATCGCGACCCATTCCGGTCCCATGCGGTGTTCCTTCCGTGGGGTGGCGCAGCGCGCCGGTCGGCACCTGTGACTGCGCTCACGTGGATCAGTGGCCTAGCCAATAGGACAATTGGCCACCTGTCAATAGACTCCCGGACATGACGGAGGGATTTCCGCTGCGCGTCAGCCGTACCCGGCTCTACGAGCAGGTCGCCGCGCAGATCACCGACTGGATCGCGAGCCAGGGGTTGCGCCCCGGGGACCGGCTGCCGCCCGAGCGGGAGCTGGCGGTCCGGCTCGGGGTCAGCCGGGCCACGCTCAGCCAGGCGCTGGTCGCGCTCGAGGTGGTGGGCGAGGTGACCGTGCGGCACGGCGACGGCACGATCGTGAGCGAGGAGGCAGGGCGCCGCGACAGCGCCCGCTCCATCGCCGACGCGATCCGGGCGCACGCCGACCGGATCCCCGAGGTGATCGAGACCCGGGACGCCCTGGAGACCAAGCTGGCCGCGCTCGCGGCCGAGCGGCGGACCGAGGACGACCTGGCCGCGATCGACGACGCGCTGGCGTTCATGGCACGGGACGTGGAGGCGGGCGGCCGCGGCGTGGAGGGGGACGAACGGTTCCACGGGGCCGTGACCGCCGCCGGCCACTCCCCGCTGCTCGCCGCCATGATGCGGACCATCTCCGAGCTGATCGCCGAGACCCGCCTGGAGTCGCTCTCGCAGCCGGGCCGGCCGTTGGCGTCGCTCGAGGGCCACCGGCGGATCGCCGACGCGATCCGGAGCGGTGACCCCGCCGCCGCGGCCGCCGCGATGCACGCGCACGTCGAGCTCGTCAGCGACGTGGCGCTGCTGCGCGAGCGCCTGTGACCGGGACCGAACAGCTCCTCGTGCTCGGGGCGGGACTGGTCGCCGGGATCATGGCGTCGACCGTGGGGGTCGCCTCGATCGTCAGCTTCCCCACCCTGGTCGCCCTCGGGCTGCCCCCGGTGACGGCCAACGTGTCCAACACCCTCGGGCTGGTGCCCGGCGGGCTCAGCGGGGCGTACGGCTACCGCGCGGAGCTGCGGACCCACCCACGGGTGGGCTGGGTGATCATGGCCTGCTGCGTGGTGGGCGCCAGCATCGGCGCGGTGGTGCTGCTGGCCCTGCCGCCCGGAGTCTTCGAGGCGGTCGTGCCGTGGCTGATCCTGTTCACCTGCCTGCTGGTCGGGGTGCAGCCGAAGGTCTCCGACTGGCTGGCTCGCCTCCGCGGTGACGACGGCACCGAGGATCCGCGCCACCACCTCTCCCCCGTGACCACCTTCTTCGCCACCCTCACCGGTGTGTACGGGGGCTACTTCGGCGCGGGCGCCGGCGTGATGATGGTCGCGGTGCTCGGGCTCGGCACCGACCTGCCGTTCAAGGTCATCACCGGGCTGCGGACGCTGTCGCTGATGGTCGGCAACGTGGTGGCGGGGCTGATCTTCATCGTGGCGGCCGACCCGGACTGGGAAGCCGTCCTGCTGCTCGCCGCCGGGTCGGTGGTCGGTGGCTACATCGGCGCCAGGGTCGGACGCCGGCTCCCGGACCGGGTCTTCCGGTCCCTGGTGGTCGTCGCGGGCGTGGCGGCGGCCGTCGCCATGATGTGACCTGGCCGGGTCAGAGGGTCTCCCACCGGAACAGCCGGGCGGCCACGGCGGTCACCACGACGGCGAAGCCGACCAGGATCGCGACCGGCAGCAGCACCGCGGTCCACGGCTCGCCCCGCACCATCACGTCGAGCATGCCCTCGTTGAGGTGCCGCAGCGGCAGCAGCTGCGAGCCCGCCTGCAACCAGGCGGGCGCGGCGTCGAGCGGGAAGAAGGAGCCGCTCAGGAACGCCATGGGCAGCACGATGAAGTTGGCCATGTTGACGGCGCCCTCGGTGGTCCGGGCGACCGATCCGGCGAGCAGCCCGACGGCCATGAAGCACAGCGTGCCGGTCACCAGCAGCGGGATCGACGCCGACCACGCCCCGGTGAGCCGCAGGCCGAAGGCGGCCACGCCTAGCCCCAGGAAGATCGCCATCTGCACCAGCGCGATCGCGATCGTGACCACGACCCGCGCCCCCACCACGGTGGAGCTCGGGACCGGTGCCAGCTGCAGCCGCCGCAGCAGCTTGGACTGGCGCCAGCCCTGCAGCGTCGCGGCCGCGCCGAAGCTGGCACTCATCGCCACCGCCCAGCCCAGCAGCCCGGGGGTCACGAACTGGATCGCGGTCAGCGAGTCGTCCTCCACCCGCTGGGTCTCGAGGCTGAACCGCGGCGCGGCACCGGTGGCCGCGACGTTGGCGTTGTCGACGAAGGCGCGCAGCGTGCCCTGGGTGATCGCCGCCTTGACCTGGTCGGTCTGCGTGTAGTGGGCGACCAGGGTGTCGCCGTCCTGCTCGATCGCGACGTCGGCGTCGCCGCGACGTACCTCCGCGATGGCGGCGGCACGGTCACGGGTGCGCGAGACCTCGAAGGTCCGCTCGAAGGCACCCCGGGCCCCGTCGGGCAGGTCGTCGACGAGCGTCACGTCGCCGATCTGCACGAGGTCGACCCTGGACTGGCTCTGGTCGGCGAGGATCCCGCCGAACAGCACCAGGAACATCAGCGGGAAGACGATCGCGAAGAAGACCGACGCCCGGTCGCGCCAGAACCCCCGGCTGATCGCGACGGCGAGGCTCCAGAAGGCGCGGCCGCTGTTCACGCGCGGTACTCCCGCCCGGTGAGGTCGAGGAACACGTCCTCGAGGGTGGCCGTCCGCACCGAGACGCCGTCGAGCCGCCGCTCCTCGGCCAGCCTGGTCAGCACCGCGGCCGGATCGGTGGTCTCGATCGTCTCGCCGTCGGCGGTGGTGATCCTGGTCGGCGCCGCGAGGCCGGCGATCAGGGCGGCCGGGGTGTCGAGCTGCAGCACGCGGCCGCGGTCCATGATCGCGACCCGGTCGCACAGCGTCTCGGCCTCGTCGAGGTAGTGGGTGGTCAGGACGACGGTGCGGCCACTGTCGTTGAGGCCGGAGAGCAGGTCCCACAGGTTGCGACGCGCCTGCGGGTCGAGCGACGCGGTCGGCTCGTCGAGGAAGACCACCTCGGGGTCGTGGACCAGGGCGCACGCGATCGAGAGCCGCTGCATCTGCCCGCCGGAGAGCTGCTCGACCCGGGTGTCGGCCTTGTCGACCATCCCGACCCGCTCCAGCCACGCGTCGGCCTCGGCTGCGGGGACGTCGTAGAGCGCGGCGAAGGTGTGCAGCTGCTCGCGGGCGGTCAGCCGCTCGAAGAACGACGAGGCCTGGAGCTGCACCCCGATCCGTGGCAGCAGCGTCCGGTTGCGCGGCCACGGCGACTCCCCGAGCACCGTGACCGACCCGGCGTCCGGTTCCCGGAGGCCCTCGACCATCTCGAGCGTGGTCGTCTTGCCCGCTCCGTTGGGGCCGAGGATGCCGAAGAACTCACCGTCGGAGACCGAGAACCCGACGCCGTCGACGGCCCGGAGCTCCCCGTACGACTTCGTCAGGTCGCGGACCTCGATCGCTGCCACCCCCTCACCCTGTCGAGGCGCAGCCCATCGGTTCAACCGACTTTGGTCGCTGCCGAGGCGACCTTCGGCCACGGCGCGGCCCGCTCCAGCTGGGCCGAGAGCGAGAACAGCAGCTCCTCCCCGTCGGTGGGGCCCACCAGCTGCACCGACAGCGGGAGGCGATCGGGTCCGAGTCCGCGCGGGACGGCGGCGGCGGGGTTGCCGGCGACGTTCCAGATCGCGGCGTACGCGATCGCGGGCAGGGCGCGCAGCGAGGCGGTCACCGTGCCGGTGCCGGCGATCACGCCGGTCTCGGGGGGACGATGGGCCATCGTGGGCGTCAGCAGCACGTCGACGTCGTCGAAGACCCGGTTGGCGCGCGTCGAGACCCGCTCGGTGGCCCGGAGCGCGGCGTCGCGCACGAGCGGCGTCACCCACGCCCCCATCCGGCACGACTGACGGGTGCGGGGCTCGAGCCGGTCGTAGTGCTCGACCTGGTCCGCCTGGCCGCGGATCCCGGCGAAGAACTGCGGCACGAACGCGGCCGTCGTGTCGGGGTAGCGCGGGTCCACCTCGCGCACGTCGTGACCGAGGTCCGCCAGCATCCGGGCGGTGTCTCGGACGGTCGCGACGTGCAGCGCGTCGGGTCGTACGCCACGGACGGCCGGACGCGTGCTCCACCCGACCCGCAGCCGGCCGGGCTCGCGGGTGGCGGCGGCGACGAAGGAGCCGGCCGGTCCCGCCCGGTAGAGGTCGCTCTCGACGTTGCCACGCACCACGTCGTAGACCAGGGCGCTGTCGAGCACGCTGCTGGTGAGGGGCCCCGCCGTGCCGAGCGTCCACCACAGGTGCGGCTCCGGCGCGGTGGTGACCCGGCCCCGCTGCGGCTTGAGGCCGAAGAGCCCGCAGCAGGCGCTGGGGATCCGGATCGAACCACCGCCGTCACCCCCGATGCCCGCCGGGACCAGGCCCGCGGCCACGGCGGCCGCCGTACCGCCGCTGGAGCCGCCCGGCGAGCGGGTCGCGTCCCACGGGTTGCGGGTGTGGCCGTGCGCGTCGGACTCGGTGTACGGGAAGGCGCCGAACTCCGGCATCCGGGTCTTGCCGACCACGACGGCGCCGGCCGCGCGCAGCCGGCGGACCAGCTCGGCGTCGGCGGTGGCGGGCGTGCTGTTGCCGCGCCCGCCGTACGTCGTGACCGTGCCCGCGACGGCGATCTCCTCCTTGATCGCCAGCGGCACGCCGTGGAGCGGCCCCGGCTGCTCACCCGCGGCCAGCGCGGCGTCGCGCCGGTCGGCCTCGGCGAGTGCCCGGTCCGCCAGGACGACGGAGAACGCGTTGAGCCGCCGCTCGGCGTCCGCGATCCGCGCCAGCGCCGCCTCGGTCTCGGACCGGGCGGTGGTCTCCCCCGCCACGACGGCGCGCGCGGTCTCGGCGACGCCGGCGGGGTCGGCCCCGTCGGATCGGTTCATCCGGTCGAGAGCAGCCCGCGGACCACCCGCAGCCCGACCGAGAGCCGGGCGAGGTCGGCGTGGTCGTCGGCGCAGATCTCCTGCAGCGTCGCCGTGGCGCGGCCGACGGCGACCTCGTCGTTCTCCTCCCAGGTGGAGATCCGGGCCGGTGCCGGGTCGTCACCGGCACT